>NZ_ABIC01000005.1 GCF_000172075.1 Shewanella benthica KT99 | reverse complement strand
CTAAAGATTAGCCTTCGATGCTAATGAACTTACGGCTCTTAGGACCTTTAATTTCGAACTTAACTTTACCGTCAGTCAAAGCGAATAGAGTATGGTCACGACCCATACCTACGTTAACACCAGCGTGGAATTTAGTACCACGTTGACGAACGATGATGTTGCCAGCAAGAACTGACTCACCACCGAAACGCTTTACACCAAGACGTTTGCTTTCTGAATCGCGGCCGTTACGAGTAGAACCGCCAGCTTTTTTATGTGCCATGAGTTAGACTCCTAATTAAGCGTTGATAGCTGTAATTTTAACTTCGGTAAACCACTGACGGTGGCCCATTTTTTTGTCGTGATGCTTACGACGACGGAACTTCACGATAGTAACTTTATCGTGACGGCCGTGGCTGATAACTTCAGCAACAACCTTTCCACCTTCGACTAAAGGTGCACCAATGTGTACAGTCTCACCGTCGGCAACCAAGAGAACTTGGTCAAACTCAACAGTATCGCCTGTAGCGACTTCTAATTTTTCTAGACGTAATGTATGGCCTTCAGCAACACGATGCTGCTTACCACCACTTTGAAAAACAGCGTACATAGCTATTTTACTCCGGTATTCTAACACGCCGGCTCATTTAGTTGAGGCTGGGGTGTTATAAAAGCTTTAATGACAATGGTGGCGGATTTTACGCTAAGAAGCGTAAGCTGACAAGCCCTAATCACTAAAGAATAAAAAAAGATCGGAATTACCCGTACAATTCACCTCAAGTGCTGTTTTACGGCGCTTTTTTAGGTAGAATCCCATGATTATAACATTAAGCATTAATTTTGGGCCGACAAATACTTTTCAGCCCCACAAACCAGAGCCTCTTTATGGATTTGAACGCCATCCGTCAGTTAGCTGATAGCGACATGCAAGACGTCAATAAGCTTATATATGCACAACTTGAATCTGATGTTGCCCTGATCAATCAGTTAGGCTTCTACATTATTAATGGCGGCGGTAAACGTATGCGCCCATTACTCTCCATATTGGCTGCTCGTGCGATCGACTACCAAGGAGTGGCTCATCTTAAGCTAGCCGCTATCGTTGAGTTTATCCATACGGCATCGCTTCTCCATGATGATGTCGTTGACGAATCCATGCTGCGTAGAGGAAGAGACACGGCCAATGCCCTATTTGGTAACAGTGCCAGCGTGTTAGTCGGCGACTTTCTTTACACTCGTTCATTCCAGATGATGACCGAATTAGGCAGCATGAAGGTATTAAAGATGCTTGCCGACGCAACCAACGTACTGGCCGAAGGTGAAGTACTGCAGTTAATGAACTGTAACGACCCAGATACCAGTGAAGAAAGCTATATGCGGGTCATCTATTGTAAGACGGCCAAACTGTTTGAAGCCGCGACTCGACTCGCCGGCGTACTCGCCGACAGCCCGATAGAAATACAGACTGCACTAGCAGATTACGGTAAATACTTAGGCACCGCATTCCAGTTAACCGATGATCTACTCGACTACACGGCCAATACCGAAGAGTTAGGTAAGAATATAGGCGATGACTTAGCGGAGGGGAAACCTACGCTGCCGCTAATCTATGCGATAGCTCATGGTACCGAGAAAGAACAAGCATTAATACGTAAGGCCGTCGAGCTCGGTGATGGTACACAAAACATCGAAGAGATCCTCGTAGCACTGAACAACTGTGGCGCATTGAAATATACCCATGACAGAGCCTTAGAAGAGTCTGATAAGGCCGTAGCAGCGTTAGCTTGCATTCCTGATAGCGAATACAAGCAAGCCCTTATATCTCTGGCTAAAATTGCGGTAGAGAGAAACCACTAGAATCGATTACCGAGAGTTAACCTTGCATATAGGTAAAGATGTAGTTTGGTATAATATTCTTTTTGTTCTAAAACACTGTTTTAGAACATCTGCACCTCAATCATCTTAGCTAAGATGAGATGAGATGAGAGATCAAAAAAGGCGCCCTAGGGCGCCTTTTTTATTAGGCTTAACGCCAAAGTTTACTTAACAAATTCGACGCCTAAGGTGATATCTGCTTTTAATGTATCTAGCATAGCATCACGGGCATTAGCTTCGAACTCACTCACGTCACCGTAAGCCAGTACTTTTTCGACGCCATTCTTACCCAGTAGAACTGGCTGAGCGAAGAATTCTGCATGCTCACTGCCACCATCGACATAGGCACACTCAACAACATTATCGTCACCTTGAAGACCGCGAACCAAAGATAAACCGAAACGACATGCAGCCTGGCCCATAGAGAGTGTCGCGCTGCCGCCACCGGCTTTAGCTTCAACCACTTCGGTACCCGCATTCTGGATACGAGTCGTCATTGCGGCAACTTCTTCATCGGTAAAGCTTACGCCTTCTACCTGAGACAGTAGTGGCAGAATCGTCACACCACTGTGGCCACCGATAACGCTTACTTTAACATCGGCAACGTTTAGTCCTTTCGCTTCGGCGATAAAGGTCTCAGAACGAATAACGTCTAGTGTTGTTATACCGAATAGACGGTTCTTGTCATAAACACCGGCAGCTTTTAACACTTCAGCGGCGATAGCGACTGTGGTGTTGACTGGGTTAGTAATAATACCAATCAAAGCTTTTGGACAAGTTGCGGCACATTTCTCCATCAGGTTTCTCACGATACCGGCGTTGATGTTAAACAGATCTGAACGATCCATGCCCGGCTTACGTGCAACACCAGCAGAAATAAGCACCACATCGGCACCTTCCAGCGCAGCAGATGGATCTTGACCAGCAAAGCCTTTAACTTCGACTGCTGTCGGGATATGGCTTAAATCGACCGCGACACCAGGTGTTACAGGAGCAATATCATAAAGGGATAGTTTTGAACCGGCTGGCAATTGCGTTTTGAGTAATAGGGCAAGAGCCTGGCCAATACCACCAGCGGCACCAAGTACAGCAACTTTCATAGTTATCTCCGTCAATTCTTGGGTATTTGTGATATAGATCTATCTTTCCAGATGGCGCAACATTACTGGAATAATGAATAAATTTCAATTATCCCTTAGTCTTGATTAGATTTTATTTTTAATTGCCATCGAGAAATCTTCTAAGCTGGTGAGCCATACAGGCATTAACCTGCACTATCCGAGCTAAACAGATCGACTTCAGCTCTCAACTTAGTCCAAGTCTGGCTACATTTAGACGAGATAACAAATCTCACCCCTTGATAACTTGCATTTTTATTCAATTTACTCGGGTATTTGTTGACAAAAAGCCTGAAATATTCAAAATAGAGAAGATTTTTGAATAAAAGAACACAAAAACTATGCAAGCAAATAAAAATCAAGACGAACTTGTTAAGACCTTTAAGTTAATTTTGAAAGAGGAGCGTTTTGGCTCCCAGAGTGAAATTGTTATCGCCCTTCAAGCCGAAGGCTACAGCAACATCAATCAGTCGAAAGTCTCCAGAATGCTAAGCAAGTTTGGCGCGGTGCGAACCCGCAATGCCAAGCAGGAGATGGTTTACTGCTTACCCGCTGAACTGGGTGTTCCCACGGCGGGAAGCCCGCTAAAGAACCTGGTACTGGATGTTGACCATAACCAAGCCATGATAGTCGTCAGGACGAGTCCGGGAGCGGCCCAGCTAATTGCACGTTTATTGGACTCTATAGGTAAGCCAGAGGGAATTCTTGGCACCATTGCCGGTGATGATACTATCTTCATTACACCGGCTAATATAGACGAGATAAGCAGGACTTTACATACGGTTAAGTCCCTGTTTAACTACACGGATTAATCAAGTCCCGAAGAGGGATGTGAGATTCTAGGCCTCGGATGAACATCAATCCCATCATCGAAAAAGGGACGCTTATGGCGTCTCTTTTCATTTCATTATCAAAAAAACACCGGTTCCATCTACAACCAGCTCGTCCCCCACACGCTTAGATCGTCAGTTCCTTCCATACTCAAACGATAATTAACCGCAGAAGATATTCAATATTTTGCTCATCGATGGCGAGCCTCATCCCTTTAAAAAAGGTGACTATATCTGCTTCAATGCCGATACAGGCATAGCTCACACCCTAAGAAATGACTCAGACAAAGAGTTCGTATTCCTGGTCATAGGCAACCGAGATAAGCACGACGTAGTGGTCTATCCGGAAAACAACAAGGTCTTGGTCCGGGCAGTCGATGAGAGCTATGCCAAGCGTCTAACCAATTACTGGGATGCGGATACTAAAGACTGATCAAGTTAATCTCAACCTATAAATAAGCACACCCGATGGGCTAAACCGAAACTCTTAGTGTGTTTCGGTTTAAACCTCTCCAGACGAGTCGGTCATAACAAGTTCGCTCATTACCATCCCAACATGAGAAACCCCAAACAATATAAAAAGTAGACCGCTATCGAACATGAGTGGCACAGTCTCGATATTGTATAAAAAACAAATATAATGGTAAGAGATTGATTGTAATCAAAATTATAATGAGGCGCTCTTTTATCATTCTTTGTGATGAGAATATATTACAAAACTCACCCCATCATTTAGATGCCATCTTGGCCAGCACTGTTAATTACTTTTTCGGTACTCAAAATGAAAAAATGAAAAATAACGCTGTACAATTTTTGATTATAAGGTATTATTTGCCTCGCTCAGCTGTTTAGAGTTATTAGTGATAAAATAAGTAAAAAGTAAACCTTAGATTTCTTCGTTATTGTTGTTATCCTCAGTTTCCCTTATCTTCATCGTCACATTCAATAATTCAATTTCAGCACATCGCATACTGCGATATATTTTATGAATTTAACTATAAGGGACACATCATGTCTAATTCAACAACTGGTCTAGTAAAATGGTTTAACGAAGAGAAAGGTTTTGGTTTCATTACTCAAGACAATGGCGGCGCTGACGTATTCGTTCACTTCCGTTCAATCACTTCTGACGGCTTCAAGACTTTAGCTGAAGGCCAGAAAGTATCTTTCGAAGTAGAGCAAGGTCAAAAAGGCCTTCAAGCAGCTAACGTAGTTGCGCTTTAACTTTGTAAGTCGACGTAAATGGTTTAGGACCATTTACGTCATATTTAAAGCAATTTTCAATTCTATTTTAATCAACATTTATACCGTATCTGCAAAAATATTAACATTTCAATCATCTGCTTGCTTGTATATATCGTTACGTTACTCACTTTCTTCGTTATATCATTATAAATAAACATTAAATATTTACAGCTTAAGGCAAATGTTAAGTTTAACTTCTAGTGCATTGATCCGGATTATAAAAAAGCAAGACAAAAAATATCATGCGCAGCAGATCAGACACGATTTTGGTATCAATATTGGTTCAACACCAAGTAAGCCAACCAGCAGCTCCCTCCCCCAATAAACAACAAGGTAATCAATGACAGTAAACTTCAATATTTTTAAGAATGAGATTTCTTGGAACGCATTAATCCATCAGTTAAATGGTGATGTACTATTACGTCATATTTTAATGAAAGGTAATATAGATAATAGGAATATTGAATTATCCTATTGTGATGAAACCTGCCAAGGTAAGATCATTAATAGTGAAAATCAGCTTATCGGTAATTTTTCTATATTCTGCTAGTACCATAAGCTGTTTATATCGCAGTTAACGATGAAACACAGTTTCTTATGGCGGCAAAACCAGAATGAAGGGAGTCATGACTATATTTTGCAACGAACGAAACTCCCCTGCCAGCTAAACACTATGTTGCTCATTGCAGAACTCCGCCAGCGATAAAATAACGACTCTTTGGTAGCAAAGTCACTTATCAGTTAAAGCATATCGCTTGGAAAGCTTAATATAGAGAAACAGCGACAGGAAAATCACACCACCGCCCAGTGCCTTTTGTAATTTCAGCGTCTCATCCAACATAGTGACACTCAACATCATGGTCCATGATTGGCTCTAGAATCATGATTAAAGCGGCGGTTTCCATCTTTACTGAGTACAGCCCCCACAATACCGACCACAAATAGCTGCAAACATATTGAAACTAACGGAGTAAGTTGGCTGCTGATTTTCTTATTCAGCACGAAGTGAATAGAAAGAAGTACTGCAGCAAGCAGAAAAGACAGCTGACTTGCATCAACTTGCCAGTCCTTACCCCACGTCAGCAACATCATACTGACGGGCAAAGCTAACCAAAATGCTTTGTTCGGTTTTAGCTGAAAAAGCATCCATGATGATCACTGGGGCAATGATCATAGCTAAGCTCAGGCTCACAATAAAGCTAGGTTTTATTTATTACTGATGCTTCTCAGTTTCCCGTGTAACCAGAATAAAGGTCAGGTACATTTTGGTTGGTAAAGACAATGCCATGCCAAAGGCCACACACATAGCACTAATCATGATACCTGTTACGCCCATAGCTTCAATCGTCTCGTTGAAATTATGCAGGTATATACCAAGTAAAATCAAACAAATACCGACAGTGATACTGATTTTCAAGATTAGAATTAACTTATCATCTGTCACTATTACTCCTCCATTATCAGCATCATGTTCGACTAGTATGATGAACAAATCATACCCTGTTACACCATGATTAAGATCAAAGACTCAACTTGCCCTCAATCACAGCAAGCTATTTAGTCTGATACCAATGCTGTCTTAAACTTTGATAGAACTTTAGATCAAGCTTGTCTTCTGATCAACAAAAAGTCGCTATCGACATTCAGCAGCACGATAATATTCGCTTGCGCCTTTGGTCACACCGCCTGCCATAGCTTTATTTTATTTTTGTGAACTGTGCACCTATGTTTCAGCGCACACTTGTACGCATAATGAGTCATTAGTAATTTTAACTCACGAGTGACAACTGGAGTTTGCAATGAAAAATAGTGCTCACCCATGCTCTCAATGTACAGAGTGCAGCCCAAAGATCGACCTTAATTTGGTCACCTGCCCCCAATGTCATGCCGCTCAAGGATTAGAAGCCCTCGCTGGAGTCAATCCATGCGTTCATATTAAAAATCAAAAACTCGCAATATGGTTTAGCTTTATATTCGGCGGTTTTGGCCTACATAAGTTCTATTTAGGTCAATACCTGAAGGGCAGTTTGTACTTAATGTTTAGCTGGACGTTAGTGCCGATGATTGTGAGCTGGGTCGATGCTTTTCGCACCATGAAAATGAGTCCCTTTAATTTTGAGCAGCGTTATAGTCGTAAAGTGACTCGCCACTACATTTAGCCAATGATATAGGGATCAAAGCCATTCGCTGGCTACTGTTTTTTTATTGGTACTTATTTTAAGCTAACAGCTACTTAAGCAAGATCCCCCCCCCACTCCAAGCATTTCATCTGTTTCATGTGCTGCTAATTTAGCGTCAATTGATACAAACACAACCTCCTACGTTAGTATTACAAACAATTGAAAAAATCACCTATTTTGTACTAGCCTTGCTTCTTGGCTGTGAAGATTAAAATAGTCTCTCACAATTTGAGCCAGTTTATGTTTCAGAGCATGTCACAACAAACACTGAGCAACCAGTCGAAACACTCGAATCCAAGTGCGTATTCCGGCAATTAAACATGGGAAAACGGATACTAAAAGCGGCCACTTTAACCATTACCAATATCAATATCAAGTTGGCATTATTAGCGAATTTAATGGTTGGATGGATACCGCCGTATTTACTGAATTAGGGGCAAATTACCTGAATGTAAAAGATAACTTGAGTAGTGACAGTATTAGCGCAAATGCCAGTGCGACAATGCTCAAACTCTGGAGTGACAGGTGGTACAACACATTGGTTGTGCAGGGCAGCGCGGCTATTGATGGCAGTGAACGTTATGAAACTTATGCCAGGCTATCACTTGGGTACCGAGTGACCGAGCGCTGGTCCTGGCAGATCAAATACCGTTATGAGTCTAATCAATATGAGACTTATAATGAAGAGGAGACTAAGTGGGGCTTCGCCATACCGTCTCAATTTTGAATGAAATCAATAAAGAGCAATACAATATAAGCCATAAATAACGCTGCACTTGCATGTTGAACGCGACAAGACAACTGGGACAATTCGATCACTTAGACTAAAAATAGGGGGAGTGAGTGATCGCAACCGCCGGAATATGCAGCGCCCTCAGACTCAGCCCCCCAGATTATACAACCTAATGCTCAATGCTTACACTGGGACGGCTAAATTTTCGCTCGCAACTCTTTTCTTTCTACAAAATGCAATAACTCTTCCCTTGTTAGTTCAGCTAACCCTAAAGAAGCTAATGTTCTGCCTTCTGCATAAAAATCTCTCGCTAAAATACCGCCACTCATCTCGATCAAACGATCACACTCAGGCGTATTAATACCTAATGTTTCACCTAGTGATGATAATAAAACCAACCCCATAGGCACATCCTCAGTGACGTATCTATTGTCGAAACTGTCAGGTCCTGGAGGTGATGAGATTTTATAGCTTTCAAAAACTTCTCTAGGGTCTTGATTCATATCTTGTTCATTTCTGAATAAACATGCTTCTAGATAAGGAATGGGTTCACATCCTAGCGCACTTAACACCGCCATTTTTTCCGCGTCCAATTTTTCTATCATTAGCCATGCCATTTTAGTCGAAAGAGCATCCCTATACATATATGGAACTTCATCAGGATGATGCTTGGCACAATACTCAAGCATTGGATACATTACATACTGCCCCACTGTGTGAACTATGATATTGGGGTTATGTAGTGCCGATTCGAATATATGTTTTCGAACGCTGCTCATTTCAATGTTGTAGGCAGGGAATAAACGGGATGCGATGGCCATTCCTTCTGCTGTTCTTGTGGCGGGGAAAAATGACAGGGAATTTCTGACATTTTTAAATAAAACTTTCACAGTGCCAGATTCAACCACTCTAGCATCATTTGGGGTAGATTCCCCTTCTGCAAATATCGGATTATTATCACAAAATTGATTATAGAAGATACTGCCTGCATAGCCAGGTATCAAGATGACCAACTGATCGTCCTGGAAATATTTTGCAATCCTTTCAGCCAAAGCCCGGTGGTATGTGGTTTGAATGAAAATCATAACTACATCCGCCCCCTCAATCGCTTCTTTAGGGTCTCGGGTAATCAATTCCAATGGTTGAAAGGTTTTTTCGGCATCATCGGCACTATCAGTAAAATGCCCTTTTTTGGTGTTATCGATGCAGTATATTCCCTTATTTCTGACCATAGCTTCAAAGTGGTCATCATGGGTAATACGATTCGAAGTCTTCAATAGTCTTACTTTATGTCCTGCTTCAGCAGCCATAAACGCACAAGCAGAACCAGCATTGCCTGCTCCAATTATGGTGATTATCATTTTTTCTCCATTAAAATATTAAAATATTAAAATTAGTTAGAAAGTTATAAATATCACCTCTTTATCAGTGTAAAACTGCGGAAATTGAATAACCTAGACACCCATAGTTATTCTTATGCTTTCTTACTCCGAGAAAGCAATAATTTCAAGCAGACTAGCTCCTGTGATTATAGTTATGGTGTCGTTATCACATTGCGATTTTTCAATCTTTGTATGCTTTGTAAGTGAGCGCAGCGTAAAGTATTCGGTGATCCGCAGCACCGTACCCGACTCACTGCTAAAGCTGTAGAAAGCTCAAAATCAACTTAACTGTTAATTTATGTTAGGGATCATACGCTTTTATAGGCTTTTGTCATTGATAGATATCAAAATGTTACATTTCCGTGAAACATTTTCCCGATGCAAGTGTCCGCCAAAGCTCTGTTTTCTATGCGGTGTTAACCACCAGATAATTTTGGTTTTATTCTTGTTGCGCCTATTTTTACATAGGCATAACATAGCCATCTGTATACAAGCTGTCTAGCTGTTTATAGTTAAATTTATATTGCCCTTTATTTTAAATAGCTTAGGCTAAAGGTCTTTTTTTGAAAAAATATTTTATTTAGCATCCGGATTTTATATTATTATCAACTACAATTATAGAGAAATACCTACTAGTGACCGAACTACTTGACCAGTGGGACCCCATGAAAAACGGCGGCGATAGCCGTTACTCGAATAACAATTATACTGCACAAAGCATAATTAACGAGGAAGAGTGAAAGCGAGCAGCAGGTGTTTTGGATGACTCATCTGAAGCGTCATTAATCTCTATATAGTTTTTACCTTCCACATCATAGATAGATTTTTTATCCGTGAGGATATTTTCCCCAGGGCAACAAGCCAGTATTCTTATACATAACCATTTCCCCTCTGCCACTACAATACTTCTTTAATTAAACCATAAAACGACATCATTATTAATGCTATGGCATGGGGATTCTTCTGTTAAGTATCTTGAAAACTGTTAACATCAATACTGAATACTAAGCAATATGGATTTAGTAAAATTTATTAAAATATAAATGGCTCAACTAGATTGTTTCCTTTAGGTATTCTAGACTATAACTGTGGTTCAACAGCTAGATAGACAAACAATATTTAACCACTAGCCTAGGCCACCTTATACGTATTCAGGCTAGTACTGGCTTGAAACTTCGTTGCCTTTCTTAAAAGTAATTGCAGAATATTTTTGGCCATTTTCAAACCAATGCGTTCTACTCCATCTTCTTGGCCTTTAGTAAATTGAGACTCAACGGATTTTTGATCATTTTCACACCCAATAGGTTATTGATCAAAGCACTCGCACGCCATTCATCTATCTGGTGTTCGACATTCAAGCGACTAACTAGGTCATCATCGCGGCTGACTATCCCTCTCTTTTCGCTCCTGCTCCTCTTTTTGCAACATGATCATCCCACAGGTGATAGCCACAACGGCTTTAGATTTAAACTCTCGGGCGTAGAGGGTGTAGACAACCAGTAGACTAGAGGCAATAAAGAGTAGCGGATGGAAAAACCAGCTTAGTACCGCCATGGAAAAATAGTAAGCACGCATGCCATAGTTGTAGGAGTGGGCAGCTTGATCTTGGACAATCGCCATCTGAGTTGCGTAGTTTTTCATATGATCACTAGTCTCACGTCCTCGCAGTGGGGTGGCACCAATCATCACATTCACGAAACCATATTGGCGCATCGACCAGGTGAACTGGAAAAAGGCCATCACGAAGATAAAGGTAAGTAGGCTCAATTTTATCTGGATCAAAGCATAGCTAGGTGTAGCAGTGAAAGGGATAGAAACGATCACCGACTCCAATCGTTCTACCTGTGCAAAGAGTGTCAACACACCGGCAAGTATTAACATAGTAGTGGAGGCAAAAAAGGTGGTATTTCGCTCGATGTTTGCCATAAGTGCAGCTTCACCCACCCGCATTTCATAGCGCATCAGTTCATTCATCCAGTGAATTCGGTGCTGATGCAGGCAGCGAGCGAGACAGTTGGTATTTTTCGCTTTCCACTTGGCAAAGTAGGTGTAGCCGATCCAGCTCACCACAAAACAGATAAATGCGATAAGATCTAATACTGAACCTGTCAACATAGCGACTTCCTCGAGGCTTTTGGCAATATCACCAGCTCCTCGATTATGGCAAGCTTTTCATAGCCTTACTGTGACACAGAACAGGTCCAGTCGTTAATTATCAAGGATATATAGAGCTTTATTTAGGTTATCAAGGCTCAAGCTATCGCACTCACTGATGAACTAGCTCTGTGCTAACGGGTATCACCAATGAGGGGAAACGTCACGCATCCTCTTCATGCATATAGTCTTCAATCCGTGTCATTTGTTCGGCTAATTCATCATCCTTAGTGACGAGGCGATAACTGCCATGTGCCATCTTCTCGAGACAGATACTGTCTCCGGCACCAAGATGGAGCCGTTCTACTACATCTTGTGGTAACTGCAAGCCTAAGCCTTTACCCACATTTTGGATCTTGAGTACTGTCATTGTCACTACCTACTCTTTTTATCTGTCATTCGACACATACAAGCGTCATATTAGAACAAACCTATTAATGCAAATTATAGTTGTTCTGCATAGAAATGAGACAAGGTAGAGATCTGTTGACCTTTTCTTATCCGGCCAACATCGTTAGCCAAATTTGGGAGCGATTAGTCATTAGCAGGCCAGCGACCATAAAACAAAATAAAAATGGCTGCTCCACAAAAGTAAGCTCCCCCCCCCCCCCCACTCATAAATATTTTTGAATAGAGCCGCTCACGCATTTAAACAAACTTAACATACCCGGTAAAAATGTAGACAAACGTTTAAATGATTGCTTAAATGGTTGCGGTGTTTTTGTTGTATTTTGAACATGTTGGTTTGGGCGCAGACGGTTTAGCGCTTCTAAGATAAGCTAATGGCTCAAAATTGAGGCACATGGATGGTAAGACTCACTCATAAACAAGCGGCTTTATGAGACAACAATTAATTAGGATCTACAATGGAATTAAACAAGATCATGCTAACTGTTGGCCTTGCTTCAACAGTTTTTCTTGCGGGCTGTGGTAACGATAGCGACTATTCAAAAACCCCAACAGTCAAGCCAACTCCCGAAGTCACTCCTCCTTTACAAGTCTTCGCGCCTGACGGTCTGCTTAAGGCACAAATCCGTCGTACCACCTTTGGTGTGCCTCACATTCGAGCGGATAACTTAGAAAGTCTGGGGTTTGGTAGCGGTTATGCCCAAGCACAAGATAATTTATGTGTATTAGCCGATGGATTTATCAAGGCTAACTCAGAACGCTCTATGTACTTCGGCCCACACGCCTCAATCGATTTTACAACTGGCTTACCCACGACTGAAGATAACGGTAACTTGGTCTCAGACTTTGCTTATAAGGCGATGAAGATCAGAGCTATGGCCGAGGCCCAGTATCCACAATTCAGTTATAATTCACGGGCATTGATGGATGGATTTAGCGCAGGCTATAACCGGTTTTTAGCCGACATAGAAGCCGGAGAACAAACAGGCGACCCCTTTTGTTCGGGCCAACCTTGGGTTAAACCCATCGACGGTGTCGATGTTGCAAACTACCTATTGTCAATCGCACTGCTACCTGGCGCTGCCAACTTCCTCGATTTGATTTTTTACGCCAACCCAGGTGATTTAGGCTCTAACGGCTGGGGATTAGGTAAAGATAAAACCGAGAACGGCAGAGGCATGGTGTTAGGTAATCCCCACTTTCCTCATACTGGCAACCTGCGTTTCTGGCAGTCTCACCTGACTATTCCCGGTCACCTTGATGTGATGGGCGGCTCTCTAGTGGGCATGCCTGGGACCATTAATATCGGCTTCAATAAAGACTTGGCCTGGACCCACGCCTTCTCAACCGCTGAACATTTTGTTATGTATAACCTTGAACTGGTTAGCGGCGATCGCATGCAGTATATGTATGACGAAACGCCCATGCCCATTACTAAGGAAACGGTACAGATTTTAGTTAATGGTGGCCCAGCTGGCATGCTCATAGCCGAGAAAGATATTTACACTACGCCTAAGGGCCCCATGATCGAAGCGCCTGTAGGCCTGGCCCCCTTTCCCTGGGACGATGGTCAGGCCTTCATGCCAACATGGCGAATAAAGATTCCATTGACCATTGGTTTGCAATGAATACGGCAAGTAATAAAGATGAGTTCCAGCAAGCCTTTAAAAACTATGGCGGGATGATTTTCAACAATACTATGTACGCCGATAAAGAGGGTAATACCTTCTATATCGACGACTCAACCGTGCCTGGTTTATCGGGTATCGCCATACACCTGTTAAAAACTCATCCCGGTATTATTGCCGCTAGAGAGCAAGCTGGCTTTACCATCTTACCCGGCAATACATCGGTATTTAGCTTCGATGGACCTATGCCTTACGAGTTCGCTCCCAAGCTTGAGCGCAGTGACTTTGTGCAAAACTCCAATAACTCATTCTGGTCAACCAACTTAGCCGAGCCACTGGAAAATTACTCACCCATGTACGGAGCAGAGCGTGGTCAATTATCACTGCGCACTCGTATGGGGCTTAAGTTAATGGAAGATGCCGCCGGTGATGATGGTAAATTTAATATTGAGGAACTCGAGGCCGCCATGTTATCGAATCGCATCTATTTAAATGAGCTGGTGTTCACCGACTTAATTACTCAGTGTGAAGCCCAAGCCGATACACCTGTATTTGTCACCGACACGATATCGAAAGATGTCAGTGCAGCATGTGATGCCTTGAAAGACTGGAATGGCAAACAAGATAATACC
This sequence comes from Shewanella benthica KT99, assembly GCF_000172075.1. Classification (GTDB taxonomy): domain Bacteria; phylum Pseudomonadota; class Gammaproteobacteria; order Enterobacterales; family Shewanellaceae; genus Shewanella; species Shewanella benthica_A. The sequence goes on along the minus strand of NZ_ABIC01000005.1, from coordinate 138,358 downwards.
AGTATTGGCGGCGCATTAGTTCGTGAGTTTGCCCATCAATTCGATCAATCGAGTATGTTGACCGTGCCATTTGATGCAACGAAAGCCGCCACTACACCTAACAGCCTAGTGGCAGATGGTAGTGCACTTCAGGCCTTGGCACTAGCTGCACTTAACGTTGAAGCGGCAGGTTTCGATGTCGATGCACCGCTCGGCAGTGTTCAGTTTGTTGAAAAATCATTACCCGATGGCACAGCCTCAGGCACTAAACTGCCTTGGCCAGGAAGCCACAATGCCGAAGGTGGCTTCAACGTATTCTCCACCAGCTTATCTGGTGATGACACGCTGATCCCGCAGCATAAATACTCGCCCGTGATGGATGCGGTGAGTGGCACTCCTTTGGCATCAGGCTTAACGGCTGAAGGCTATCAAATCCGTTATGGTTCCAGTTGGATGATGGCGGTCAGTTTCACCGACCAGGGCCCAGTGGCTAAAGGTATCCTCACTTACTCAGAGTCGAATAATGCCCTCAGCCCATCATTTGTGGACCAAAGCTTATTGTACTCGACTAAAAAGCAGTTCCGCCCATTGTTGTTTACTGAAGATGAGATTGCTGCAGCGGTTGAATCGACCATTGAGCTAAGCATGCAAAAAGTACCGTAAATTAAACCCGAAATATTTAACAGTCCGCTAATTGTGGGCTGTTAATATTTTTATTTCACTTCACGCTTACCATCTTTTGCATTTAAGGGCTATTGCTCGCTGCGTTTCAGCCCGCTGACTGATGCGATCATCAATTAGCTTAATACAAGCATGGCTTGCCACGAATTCAGTGAATTCAATGGGAAACTCCTTTTAAGATCCACTATCATTAAGGATATTGTTATCAAATAAGCTGTTTTATCGAAGTAGGCTCATAGTTGCAATTGGAGGCCAATATGGCAATAAACCAACTTGTATTCACACTCTTATTAGTCACTGCCATCATCAGTGTGGTAATTTATTTGCGCTTTCCTCCTCGTTTTCTCAATAAAATTAGATATCCTTCCCACATTAAGCCTATCAGTCATATCTATGAAGTGCTGCCTGATGGACACCATGATACAAATAGGCAGACAATACATCCGTATCACAATGTCACCATTGAACTCAGCCACTATGCTTGTTGTGCGGTAAAAAATCTTCAAGGCATACATTTTTTATCTAAAGATGCCCCATCTATGCCCCTATCCAATTGCGATGCCTTTGAATGTCGATGTCACTACAAACACTACCAAGACAGAAGAAGAGAAAAACTGGAGCGCCGTGTCGATTTTGGTATGACACACGATCTGTTTGGTGCCTTCGGTGAGAAAAACCAAAGGGGAAATAAGCCTGATAGAAGACACAAAGGAGACTAATCCAAGTGGAGGCAAACTGAATAAGTAAACACTAAAATCATCGCTCTTTATTATGAAGTATCAGTACTTGTATGACACGATAGTTGATTAAAAAAAACAAAACGATAGCAAGGTAGCAAAAAATCACCTTCTTCTCACTTCAGTCCTTAACCCTGCAAGATATCAACAGAACCATGATGAAGCCTATGTCGAAATGCTGAACCGTGGTCGACTAGCAGCTATCTGCTGCGGGCACAGAGTTAACCGACCATAAAGCGGTAGAGTCTGAAATTACGATTCGCTTTACAAAGAAAAGAGAGGATATCAATAAGGTGTTAATCATAGATAGTGATGTGCACCACACGATGGTACGGCAACCTTTATATCAGGAAAGAGATGACATCATAACTCTGTATTTCCACTGACCGGATCTGGTTATTTATGATGCCTTAGTGATCTTCATCGAGACAAGAGATATAGAAACCATTCAAGGTAACAACAAACGCATACTTGCCAAGGCGCTGGTATCAGTGAGGCGAATAGTCATCCTCAGTTACGCGTAGAGACTCAGATATTTGTACTGGTCAATGACGCTAAAGCCATGAGCTTTATGGAGCCAATGAAAAACAGGCTTAACCAAGCCTTAAACATTCCAAGCCTTTAAATAAACCCAGTTCACTCTTCAACAGGTTTTCGCACAGCGACGGAATCCCGGATGACTAACCTAGGTGGCAATAGGGTACGTTGACTTTCCCGTTCGGGAGTCTTTATTCGTGCCAGTAACATGGCAATCGCCTGCTCCGCCAGCTGTTCCAATGGCTGACTGATAGTCGTCAATGGTGGGTTGAAATATTTAGCCCCAGGAATATCGTCATAACCGATAATAGACAGATCTTGTGGAATAATGAGCCCCAGTTTGCCAGCCACCCGTATTGCGCCCATGACCATAAGATCATTGCAGGCAAATATGGCCGTCACCGGACTGGGCTGGTCAAGTAACCTGCTCATGGCCTCTGCACCACCTTCGTAGGTAAACTCACCGGATTGGACCCAGCGCTCATCCACCTCGGCATTCGCTTCGGCCATTGCCCGGTGATATCCGGCGATACGGTGCTGACTATTGGACTTATCCAGCGGCCCAGCCAACATGCCAATGTTCATATGACCCGACTCTAGCAGATGCCTAGTCGCCATATAGCCACCCTGCTCCGAGTCATCCAAGATGCGATCATAGCCCGCTTGCTCAGGACCGGAATCCATCATCACCATGGGCATAGTGCCATAGGAAGATACGGGTAACTGACGGGCATCTGAGCTCACCATCAACATGCCATCCACCCGCCTCTGATTGAGCATGACCATGTAGTCTTTGGCCCGCTCGATGTTACCCTGGGTATTACACAAGATAAGGTTATAACCAAGGCGGTACGCTACCTGATCCACCCACTGAATTAGATCTGCGTAAAATGGATTATTCACATCTGTGATCAACATGCCTAGGACTCGACTGCTGCCGCCTTTGAGACTACGAGCAACTGTGTTGGGCACGTAGTTGAGCTCAACAACAGCCGATTCGACCTTGGCCTTACCCTCGACAGAGACAAACCGAGTCTTGTTGAGCACATGGGAAACTGTGGTCGTAGAGACACCAGCCAGCTTGGCAACGTCACGTATGGTGGTCATAGGAAATACCCCGCAGGCTTGGCCAAAATGCTAGGTATGCGGGTCATAGATAATACTCCTAACAAAAATTTACACCATTCACCCTAGAGCTAACCGTTCCAAGGTTGCTTCCCGAGTCGGGATAGAGCTTTGTGCCCCCATGCGAGTCACAGATAATGCCGCGGCGGCCTGGCCAAAACGCACCGCATCCAGCATAGATTGACCTTCCAGTAATCCGCAGACGAAACCGCCGTTGAAGGTGTCCCCGGCAGCCGTTGTATCTATGGCCTGCATCACGAAACCGGCAATGTGCTTACCTTCGCCCTTGTGTGACAACCATACACCACGCTTACCTAAGGTGATTAGCACAGTCTCGATACCAAATTGGCTGTACAGCTTGCGTGCCGCAATATCCGCATCCGATAACTCCCTGATAGCCACGCCAGTTAACTGCTCGGCTTCTGTCTCGTTGGGGGTGATGATATCGACATGACGCAATAAGCTTTCTGGCAATGCCTTAGCGGGCGCCGGATTCAACACCACTCGAGTACCGGCTGCTTTCGCTATCTTAGCCGCCGCGACTAAGGTAGTGACAGGGGTTTCCAGCTGTAGCAAGAGTAGGTCCGAGTCTTGGATAGCGGCCTTGTGCTCAAGCATCACAGTCTCAGTCAGGCAAGCATTAGCACCCGGCCAGATACCGATACGGTTTTCACCCGAGTCCTCGACGTAGATCATCGCCACTCCGGTATTTTCACCGGGTATAGTGGTGATGCCCTTAGTGTCGATACCGACATCGACGAGACCTTGTTTCATCTGCTCACCTATGGCGTCGATGCCGATACAGGCAATCATAGCCACGTCCGCTCCCAACTTGGCCGCGGCCACAGCCTGATTCGCGCCTTTACCTCCGGCCACTATTTGGTACTGTTTAGCTTGAATAGTCTGCCCGCCCTTAGGCGCGGCGCCGACTTGCATCAGGTGATCTACATTGATGCTGCCCAATACGGATAATTTGGCCATCTGAGTCTCTCTTTGCTTAATTGGATAGCTGGCTGCTTACACGGCGGCACAGCAAGAACCGAATAATCGGCTATAATGATCTCATCTCACGGTTCGACTTAAAACTGTGAAATAACCGCGCAAACGGTTGCGCAAACGATTGCGTGAATATTAATACACCTAAATCCGTATATCCAGACCAAAAACAAGATCTAGATCACGCTATTATAATTGTTAGCTATCTTCAAAATATGCACGATTTTGATCATCAGTATGGGAGAGTTTTGAACTGTGAGCTAATCATCTATGGCGATTAAGTCTTCGCGGTATTGATGGAACTGCTATTTATCTGCAGTAACTTACTGGGCTATTATCGGTATTATGGCTTCACTTTTGCAGCCAAATATAAGCAGAGTTAAAGCAGGTATGACTCGAGTCTAATACTCAGCCACTCATGCAGAAAATCTATAAGTAATCGTTAGCAGCGAGTTCAGCGCAAAATCACGATCCGTAAGATCGGGGCATCCAACTGTTTGTTCAACAAATGAAAGACAGTTAGAATGATATTTACTTATTAGAATATCATTACTGTGCACGAAGAGGATGCTATGGATATAGCCCAACGAAGCCGGGTGAATATCAATTTACTGGTCACACTCAAAGTTCTGCTTAAAGAGCGTAGTGCCTCGGCAACGGCTGACAGGCTCAATCTTAGCCAGTCTTCGATTAGCAAAAACTTGTCCCAATTGCGTCATTTGTTTAACGACCCACTGTTTCACCGTACTCCCCACGGTTTAATGCCGACGCCACTGGCATTGGAACTCGAGCCAAAACTCAGCGCCGTCTTGTTAACAATGGAGGATTTATTTGCCCCGAGCCAATTTGATTTGACGGATTATCAGGGCTGTTTTCGGATCTCGATGCAAGAAAGTGCCTTTGAATTTATTATTGCCCCCATTATCAATAAGCTATTGAGTTGCGCGCCGGGCATGCGCTTAGATACTTGGTTTAAAGACACCATGAGTCTGGACCAACTCAATCAAGGCCAACTTGATTTTGTGATCTTGCCCCACGATGTGGGTCAAACACCCAATTTTGGTCATCATCTCAAGGCAAAAGAACTATATCGTGACAATTTGGCATGTGTCGTCAGGAAGGGACATCCGGCCTTGGCACATGAGTGGGACCAACAGGCTTACCTTAACTATCGCCATATTCATGTGCGAGATAAGGAACTCGGTACACCTATATTTGAGCAGACACTATCCAAGCAAGGTTTACGGCGAAATATTGCAGTGCAGGTACCCGACTTTTATTCGGCAACCAGTCTGTGTAGTCAATCGGACCTGATTTTCACCACCACCTCGACTTGGGCTGAGTTTGCCATGACTAAGCAATCGCTGGTCCATCTGCCCATGCCTGCATCGTCTGTACAGGTGGTGTATTCGCTTATTTGGCACCAACGCAGTGATGCCGACCAGGCCCATCGTTGGCTCAAAGAGCAAATCATCAATACCACCCAAGGATTCTCAGCCGCGAACGCTGCACGATAGCGGTTTAACGATTAAAACCACGTAAGGCGAGTGCCTTAGGGTGTAACCAATTTTCTTTGGCATATTCACTGCTGCCATCGGTGACGTGGAGTGTATATGCCTGACGCGATTTACTCGAGCGGTTAGGTGCGCTGTAATGTGGCAGACGCCCCTGAAATACCACCAGACTGCCAGCTTTTACTTCCACCGATTGACTAGTTTTCTCGGTCGGCCAAGGCGTATCGTCTAATTTAACCATGCTAGTGGTTCGACCGTCGAGATTGAAACGTTCCCGCAACGGCCCGAGGTGCCCACCGCGTTCAACCCACAAACATCCGTTCTCTAAGGTCGCATCTTCAATCGCAAACCAAAACGTCACCACACTTTGCGGGCTGGTGTAAAAAAAGGTCGCGTCCTGATGCCAGTTGACTACACCGCCAATCCTGGGCTGCTTAAAGATGTACATCGACTGACGAATTTGTGGCTGTTGCAGGCCGACATCTGCCGCGATCTCACCCAATAAGGGGAGATGACTAAACTGTTCAAACACGGGATCTAACTCATGCAAGGCATGGCCAATTTTGTTAATGCATAACTCACGTTCCTGGACTAGCTTGCCCTCGGCGTCAAACGCTTCCTCTTCGAAGAAACATTGGATTTGCTCGGCCGAGTCGAGAAAATGATCATCACCGCTGCGATTATTGTGTTTGGTGGTAAAGGTATGAGAGGCATGATCATCACGCCATTGCTCTACTATGTTTGCCGCCGACGCTTTCAGTTGCGAGAGCATCGACGGTTCGATAATCTCATTTAACACCACGAAGCCTTGTTCTTGATATTGCTTAATTTGTTCTCTAGTTAACATGGCTATCCGGTCCTACTGCTCGGGCAGATTATTATTATTTCATGCCACTATACCGCCGGCCTTTCTTTGCGTAAATTGAATAGTAGTAAAAAACAAAATTACAAATTGGAATATCAGATGGGCTGTTTGTCGGCTATTCTAGCGCCAATTTTTAGCGGGTTAATCTTGCTAAGCGAGCAGAGGACAGTTGCGGTGAATATACATTTTCATAAATCATTTTGGGAAGCTGAGTGTACCAATGAGCAAGAGTTGGACCGACTCTTAGAGAGGATAAAGCACGAAGGTTATCAGGGCAGTGAGCTGTTTTTACCCTTCTATGACATCAACGCCACCAGCACGCTCACTGCCCACAGGCGGCACGGGCTGAATATCATCACCGGCATCGCCACCGACGGTACGACTGCCAGCGAACACCTGAGCTCTCGGAGCGCGGATAATCTCTATAACTCTTGGCTCTGAAACAGCAGGTTTCATTCTAAGGGTATCAAGTGTAACGGTGTTAGCCTGCGCGCAACATCATATAGCTTAAAGTAACAAATGGATTTCATTTCATGAAAAATAAAATTGCAATCTTAACCATAGGCGCTAGCTTAGTCGCTCCACATGCCATGGCGGCCGCAGAGATCACCAAAGTTGAGCGTATTCAGGTGATCGGCTCACGCATCGCATTGCGCACGGCGACAGACAGCGCAGTGCCGGTAGATATCATCACGGCGGAGCAGCTTGAAGCAACGGGCATGTCAGAAACGGCCAAGGCACTGCAATTTGCCGCACCGAGTTATAACTTTCCATTTTCATCTATCACGGACGGTTCAGATGCGGTACGACCCGCGAGCCTGAGAGGCATGTCGCCGGATCAGACCTTGGTATTGGTCAATGGTAAACGCCGTCACGGCTCCGCCCTGGTTCACCTAGGCGGTACCACAGGCAAGGGCTCATCGAATGTGGATCTGAACGCCATCCCGATGACCGCAATTAAGCGCATCGAAATATTACGTGATGGCGCCGCCGCGCTCTATGGCTCGGATGCCATCGCCGGCGTGATCAACGTGGTATTGAAAGACAGTGCCCAGGGCGGTAGCATATCGCTCCAGACCGGCCAGACTTATGAAGGCGACGGCGAGCAGATCCGGGTCGGCATTAACCAGGGCATTAGCTTTAGCGAAGATGGGTTTGTTAACTTGACGTTCGAGGCGCACCAAAAAAATAGCACCAATCGCGCTGGGTTAGACCCTCGTCAACAATATCCCTTGCTCCAAGATGGCAGTCTAGATCCCCGCGAAGATAGCTTCGATCGTCTAAATCACCATGTCGGTGACAGTGATTATAATAACTACAGCCTGTTTCTCAATGGCGCACAAATATTCAGCGACGACAGCAAATTGTATGCCTTCGGCGGGGTAAGTTCACGCAATTCGACCTCGGGAGCCTTCTATCGCCGCGCCAAGGACTCACGCAATATCATCGAAACTTATCCTGACGGCTTCTTACCTCAGATCAGCCCGGAGATTATCGATTATTCGTTAGTGACCGGATATGAGTTTGACTTGGGCCAATGGAGCCTGGATGCCTCTGCCGGCTATGGTAGCAACTCCTTTCAGTATCGGGTTGTAAATACCTTGAATGCCTCTCTTGGGCCGACCAGCCCGACCTCTTTCGACGCCGGCACCCTGTCGAATTATGAGACTAACCTCAACCTGGATGCCTCGACCTACTACGATTTTCTCAATGAATCCGACATACTGGTGGCGATGGGAATTTCTTGGCGTGACAGCAGATATCAAATCGAGTCGGGTCAGCAAGAGTCATATATTAAGGGAGATTATCAAGATAAAGCCGGTGCTAGCCAAGGTTTCGGTGGTTTCAGCAAGGGATCTGAAATCGATATAAATCGCCAAAATACCGGTGTCTACTTGTCACTGGAAAACCAGATCAGTGACGATTTTTACTGGGCGATGGCGCTGCGCTATGAGCACTATTCAGACTTTGGTGGCAACACCAGTTGGAAGATTTCTGGTCGTTATGATATCACCGACCAGCTGGCAATCCGCGCCAGTACAGACACAGGTTTTCGCGCTCCCAGTGTCCAGCAACTTTACTTCACCAACGTATCGACCTTCTTCGATCCAGACCCGATCACCGGCGAGTTTGTGCCGAGAGAATCGGGCACATTTAACAGCCTATCTCCAATCACCAAAGGCTTGGGCGTCGAGGCGCTAATGCCTGAAATTTCACACTCATATAGCCTAGGATTGGTCTTCACCAGTAGTTATGGGCTGACCGCCAGCCTAGACATGTATCAAATCGACTTAGACGATCGCATCATTCTATCGGGTTCGGTCGATAGCGACAGTTCGGAGGAAATCGCCGCCATCCTCGCCGATACCAATGCCGACTCGGCGCGTTTCTTCCTCAATGCCATCGATAGTCGCACTCGCGGAGTCGATCTGGTCCTCTCGCAACAATTGGACCTAGGCAGCTTGGGTGACTTGGAAACCAACCTATCCTTCTCCTACAACCAGACAGAAGTCCAGGATATACATCTGCCGAGCATCTTAAGTGGTCAACAAGAAGACTTATTCGATCACCAAGAAGAAGTGAATATGACCGAAGGCACGCCACATAATAAAGGCAATATTGGTTTCACTCACAGGTACGATGACTTCACCACTAACCTAAGATTCAGCTACTTTGGCTCTTACACCATTGGCTACTCGAGCACAGATGTCACCTATGGCGATAAATGGACCACAGACATCAGCATGCGATATCAGGCAACTGCCGGTCTTGCTTTGAGCGCGGGGGTGCAGAACTTATTCGATGTGTATCCCGACAAGCGTCCGGAAGATAATAACTTCAATGGTATATTCGTGTATCCACTCACCAACTCTCCCTTCGGTTTCAACGGTGGTTACTATTATGTAGAGGCTAAGTACACCTATTAATCGATAGGCTCAAATTTTCGTTAATGTGCCGAGTCGATCAGTAAGGGAGGTATTGGTCGACCATTTTCTGTATCACGTCAGGCATAATAGGCTTGTTGACGTAATCGTTGGCACCGAGTTTCAGCGCAAAATCACGATCCGAGCTATCTACTAAGGTGCTGATAACAACCACAGGTATATTGGCTCGTGATGAGTCCGCCTTTAGGAACCTAAGCACCTGGTAGCCATTCACCTCAGGCATAGTGATATCCAGCAAGATGAGATCTGGGATCATTGAATTTAAGATCTCTATGCCACCACTGCCGGAGTTGGCAGTAGTGACTTGATAATCATCGCCTAGGATTGCCAGTAATACCCCGGTACACACAGGGTCATCATCAATGATCAAAATTTTAGCTCTTTCCATTTAGCCCTCTCAGATCTAATTTCAATGTCTTTATTGTATCCAATTTAAGCAAAAAAGACACCCATGAGGCTAATCTAATCAAGGTTCGAAAACCTGAGTTAGCACAGCAAATCCCTAGAGAACTTACTAAAAATCCTTACCCCTTAAGTTCCACAGAATGTGGTGTAGGATCCAAAACTCTCTGGTGCCGCTTTGGCATATTCCTCGGCCCCAGCCTGCGGCGTATAAGGGTTCTCGAGTACCCTAAGCAAGTTTTCAAACGGCTGATAATCAGCTCTTTGCTCTGCCGCTTCTATGGCATGCTCAACCTGATGATTTCTAGGGATATACACAGGGTTAACGGCATTCATCATGGCCACGCGATCTGGCAGAGAGCGCTTTTCTTGGGATGGCGTTTCGCTTAACTGCTTTTCTCTTGCTTGATCGTCTCGGCAGAGGCGCGCCATCCATAACTTCTTCCACTGGATAAACTTAGCGGCATCATTGAATAGCTTGTCGCTTTGGCAGCTGGTACTCTCGAGACTGCTAGTTTCAAGATCGTTAGCGAGTTGGCGGAAGAGCTGGCTAAAGTCTACCTCTTGCCCCGACATAGACTCAAGCAGTTGCTCGCAAAGGGCTAAGTCGCCTTCCTCTTCAATGGATATACCCAGTTTTCCCCGCATGCCTGCTAGCCAGTAACCTTGATACACATCCCAAAATTGGGTGACGGCTTCAGTCGCTTTCGCTACTGCTTCCTCTGCATCATCGCTTATCAAGGGCAACAAGGTTTCGGCTAATCTAGCCAGGTTCCACTGTGCTAAGACTGGCTGATTATTGTAAGCATAACGCCCATCTCTATCGATGGAGCTAAATACAGCTTTGGGATCATAGTCATCCATAAAGGCGCAGGGGCCATAATCTATGGTCTCGCCGCTAATCGTCATATTGTCGGTATTCATCACACCATGAACGAAACCGACCAGCAACCAGCGGGCGACTAACTCAGCTTGCTTGTCGCAAACCGCACTCAGAAAGTCCAGGTATGGCTGTTGGCTGCTTTTGAGCTCTGGATAGTGACGCTCAATGGCGTAATCGGCCAGCTGCTTAACCTTATCTTGCTCACCGCGGGATGAAAAAAACTGAAATGTGCCGACACGTATATGACTGGACGCGACGCGAGTGAGAACGGCTCCAGGCAGGAGTTGAGTGCGCATGATTTGCTCACCTGTGGTGACTACGGCTAATGCCCTGGTGGTGGGGATATTTAGGGCATACATGGCTTCACTGAGTATATATTCCCGCAGAACGGCGCCCAGTACCGCCTTACCGTCACCACCTCGTGAAAATGGCGTTCGGCCAGAGCCCTTGAGTTGAATATCCACACGTTTGCCGTCTTTGTCTAACACTTCTCCCAACAGTAGCGCCCGACCATCACCTAGTTGCGGACTAAAGCCGCCAAATTGATGCCCGGCATAAACTTGTGCCAGTGGACTGGCACCTATTGGCGCCTGGCTACCCGAAAAAACCTCGGCTAATTGAGCTGGATTAGCATTACTCAAGCCAATGCTACTCGCCAATGAAGTATTTAATTTCACTAGCTCAGCACTCGGCGCTTTTGCCCCCGGGCAGGAAGCATAAAAACCTTCTAAGTTTTCTGCGTAGCTGTTGTCGAAGGTCAAACCCAGATCTATTTTCACACTGCTCATCGTTATTCCCATGCCATCAAGACAAAAGTATTCTTTAAACCCTTGCCTCTACTTTACCCCAATCTGCATAAGAAGGTCTCCCGTTCAATATTTACTCCTATTTTTTAGAATGTTTAATGCGATATTTCGCAATATTCATTCGATAATCTCAAGAGTATGCTGATCGTAATCGCTAATACAACAGCATTGTTAACGAGATAAGTTTTAGCCCAGTTCAGGAGAAAAAACATGAAAGTACAGAGTCAATTTTCAGCCAGGCCAGCGATGGATGGAGATGGCGTGAATATTCGCCGGGTAGCCGATTTCAATCATACCAAGTTCGACCCATTCTTGATGATGGATGAGATAAAGTCCGATGATGAACAAGACTTTATCGGCGGTTTTCCACCCCATCCTCACCGGGGTATCGAGACATTTACCTATATCCGTAAAGGCGGATTTTAGCACAAGGATCGGCTGGGAAATGTGAAAGCCATTCGCGCTAAAGATGTGCAATGGATGAGTACCGGCAGCGGAGTCATCCATTCCGAGATGCCGATGAGGGCCTGCATGGGTTTCAGATTTGGCTCAATATGCCAGCGAAGGATAAGATGCGCCCGGCGAGATATCAGGACACCAGTGAAACGGTAAATCCTGAGGTTAGCAATAATACCGGCGCGACACTGCGAGCATTGGCGGGGGATTGGGCATTTGCCGGACAAGCAGAAATTAGTGCTCCGGTACAAGGGCTTGCAGGGGAAGCCGCAATAGCCGATCTCATGCTGAATCCTGACGCTATTGCCGAGTTACAGCTCAAGAGACATGAGTTTGTCGGCCTCTATCTGTATCAAGGAGGATATCGTGCACATGGGGCCCTTTGTAATGAACACACAAGCGGAGATCCAGCAGGCGATCGATGATTATCGAGCCGGACGCTTTGGCGAAATCCCGCTGTAGGAATCAAAACCATAAATATTAAGCCTGAAACTAAGTTATTGAGTCATGATGTTAAACCGCTAGCCAACACGGAAGCCAGATGTTAATAATATCGATTGGTATAAGAAAGCCACATTAAAATAATTGCGCTAAATACAAACTCAGGGAAGTAGATCAATGGCTGATTCAAAGGTTAACTCAGGGGCGATCCCAACACCGGAAGACAACACATTCACTGCTGCTTCCGGGGCGCCGACGGTACTGATCACAGGGGCATCTAAGGGCGTTGGCGCAGCATGGGTTTGCTAAGGCCTTTCCTGAGGGGGTTAATCTGGTATTAGTGGCTAGAGGATTAGCGGGGTTACAAGAGTTAGAGAGTGAGTTAAGCCAATACCCTAATGCCAAGGTGTTGACCCTGACGGCCGATATTGCCGACCTTAAGGCGTGTAAACAGTTAGTCGCGGCTGCGGTGAAAGAATTTGGCGGTATCCATGTCTTAGTGAACAATGCGGCCCTGCACCATAGAGGCGAATTTAGTCAAAGAACGCCGGAGCAGATAGCGGCCATGGTGGATGTGAATCTAAGATCGCCCCTGTATCTGGCTGCACTCGTGCTGCCCCTAATGCCTAAGTCAGGCCCTAAAGCCATCGTCATGGTGGGCTCGCTGGCTGGCCGTGCGCCTCTACAGGGCGCTGCGACCTATAGCAGCACTAAATCCGGGCTTAGAGCCTTCGCCTATGCCTTAAGCGACGAGCTTAGGGATAAAAATATCAATGTGGCCGTGGTGTCACCCGTCCTATAGATACCAGTTTTATTATGGATGAGATAGATGAAGTGGAAGATATTGTCTATTCCCAGCCCATGAGCACGCCAGAGCAAGTCGCCGCAGCTGTCGTTAAGTTAGCGAAAGGCACAGAGACCGAAATTGCCATGCCCTGGTTTAGCGGTAAACTCTCTACATTAGGCTACCTGTTCCCCAGTTTTCGCCGTGCCAGTCGTGGACTGCTCTATCGCATCGGCCGTAAGAACAAGGATAAATACCGCCGACGTCAATCTTAAACCTGAGGTAAATTCAAATATCATTCACATCAAATGTTAACCATAAAAATTCAAATTTCACATAAAATTATTCAAGCAAAAAAACGACCAGCATTAACATAAATTAATTTAGATTTTATAATTGACAGTATACCTCAAGAGATACACTATGAATGTCCACTTAATTCCTCAAGTTTAGGAACAGGGTTTAGTTCATGCTGTTAATTCAATCTCAAACAAGTCATCAAGATAAACTGGTATCGATTCAGTTATGACTCCTAGTCACGAATACGAATACCAATCCCAGTGTGATGACTTGTGTGTGGCCGAATCAGCCCGCGGATGAGATGGAGATAGCGCGCTAGTCTACACCATTACCCAGCCGCAAAAGATAGCAATGCGGCAGATAACTCCCCCATGCTCCGCTCTCTTCTCGGCTTACCACAAATTTGATGACCAAGACTCATGTTTTGCTTCAAATTGTTAATACCAGCAGTAAGCGAGGTACAAGATGACAATGCAAGTCCAGGCAACATTACCCAGACTGGTTCCCGCAGCCTTTTTATCTGTGGTTTTGATCTGGTCTACCACGCCACTGGGCATAGTCTGGAGCAGCGAGTCTGTTCATCCGACCATGGCTGTGTTGCTGAGAATGGTGATCGCCTTGTTACTGGGAAGTTTGATCCTCTTGATAACCCGTATTCGAATGCCATGGAGCAGAACGGCGATAAAGCTTTATGGCGTATCATCCATAGGCATAGTTGGCGGCATGTTACTTAGCTACTTTTCGGCTCGTTATCTGGCGTCGGGGACCATGTCGCTGATCTTCGGCCTGTCGCCACTAATTTCAAGCTTACTGGCTCAGAGGCTCCTCGGTGAAGCCAAATTTGGACCCATGAAACTATTAGCCCTAGTCATGGCTTTTATCGGATTAGGGATAGTTTGTTCATCTAAGCTGTCGCTGGGCTCGGATAGCTGGATTGGCCTGATGCTGATCTTGACTGCGGTGTTTCTATTTAGTCTCAGTGGCGTGTTAATAAAGACCATCAAAATCAATATTCATCCCATCGCTAGCACTGTGGGTGCATTGGCATTTTCGACACCAATGTTTGCCTTAGCTTGGCTGATATTCGACGGCACCCTACCAATAGACACATGGCAGGAGAGATCACTCTGGTCGATCCTGTATCTGGGGGTATTTGGCTCCCTGATAGGCTTTATCGCTTACTTCTATATTTTGCAGAATCTGAAGGCGAGCACTGTCTCTCTGGTGACCTTGATAACACCTGTGTTCGCCATGACGTTAGGGGCACGGCTTAATGGCGAAACCATCACAGATGCCTTAGTCATAGGCGCCATATTTGTGATTTCCGGCCTGGGCCTATATCAGTTCGGCGAAACGACCATGGACTCGATCAAACGCAGACGGATGAAGAAAAAGAGCGGTTGATCACTGTGTTCTGTGTACATCCTCTGTGGTATTGGTGTCAGTGAACATCTGATAAATCAAGCTGCCACCGATAAGCAGCACGGCTATGATTAATAGCCGTGCTATGACAGCCGATGAGGAGATAGGGATCTTACTATTGCCATTACCTAAATAGGGTTTGCTCTCCTTCACATCATCAGCATTGGCTTCGACCCCCTCAATATGAGCCTGGATGGCATTGAGTTTACTGTCGAGTTTAGTCTCTATCAGAAAGAAGATGGTGTCCCAAATTTTTGGGCGCCTGCTCATATGTTTCAATACCGAGATATGGATAGATATGTCCTGCTCGCTGGCAGGACCATGTAACGTCGCCATATCGGCATGAGACGCATCCGGCCTAATCAATCCAAATCCCTTGTCATCATTCCAGTGGATCAATACGCCCTTTAACATCTGAGTTTTCATACCTGTATTTAGTGCAATCCTAAAAAAATGCCAGTGAAAGGTTTACCTAAAACCTCACATCAGAGCCTGCTATGGTTTTTAATGTCGCTCATCGCTTGCAGCTTCTGCTGAAAATGAGTATCAAGTTTAAACCACAACTCTCCCGTTGGTGCGACATTTTTCATAATGGTGTAGTCACCCATCTTGCCCACATAAAAGCGAGAATACTTATCGGCCATAAATGAAGTTTGAGCGAACAGCTCACCCTCACCCACAGCCTCACAACTTATCTTAAGCGGCGAAGTCCTAGATATTGAAAAATTGACGATATTCATCATCTCCCCCTTAACCCTGAGCGACTCCTTCGACAATATCTCTATTAGCTCATCGTAATGGATTTTACCATCGCAAACACCAGGGATCTTCACCCAAGAACCTATGATAAGCGGAACTAAGCTTTTATCTTGTTGAACTTGAACCGGTTTATCAGTATTAACATACAAAACTATCCCAACTCCGCTCCCTACCAATAAGAGAAATAAGCTAAGGAGCATTATTTTGTTTTTTTCTGAGGACATTAGATCCCTTGATTGCTGCGAGTAATTAAATCGACACAAGTTATCTTAATAGAGGTAAAACATCCATAGCATATTGTTAAACATATACTATATTATTGTCATCATAAGGCCTATATATCGTTCTTCATCAATCAGGTAACACATTGGCCAGAGAAAGTAGGCAAAATTAGTGAGAAGATTAGTATACAGAGCCATGCTTAATTAGTTTTTACTGTAAAACAAAAAATAATACCTATCGGTATAAGCTTGTCGAAATTACAATACGAGATTAAGTTCTATTAGTTATAACCTCTAATAAAATCCTTCTCCAAATTGATCACATCTTGCTTAGTGCAATGAGTCTCCTTAGCCTGATCTCACGCTTCGGCGGCAAGCAGCTTGATAACGTAATCGACTCTACAACGGTATGAGCTAGAAGTTTCATAAAGGTGATGATTGATTGTAAAATGCAACAACCGCCTCCCACATGCATAGATTATGCGCTAACTTAAACCTGCCACGAATGATAGTAATCCCATAAAAAGGAGAGCCAATGCTCTCCTCTCCCCTTTTATAAACAGAAAATCTGCTAGGCTCCCTTAAGCCAGTAAAACGTTAGCTATTTAACCTCACTCGTCACAGTTTCTAGCTTAGACTCTGGGCTCTCACCTTCAAGCACTCGCGCTTGTTCAGCCTCTTGTTCCTTGTCGGCCTTCAACCAGGCTATAAACAACTCATACCAGATGGCGAGCACGACTGCGCCGAGGAACAAGCCTATAATTCAGGCCGTCAGCATGCCGCCGATGGCACCAATCAAGATAACAGGCATAGGCACATCCACGCCGCGTCCCATCAACAGAGGCTTAAGGAAGTTATCCGATACGCCGGCAATCAGCACCCATATAGTGAAGATGGTCGCGGCAGTGAGTGTGATCCACTGCTCGCCATTCTGACCCGCTACACGTACTGCGATAATGCTAACGGCATCGGAAATCTTCTCCGCATGAGACATGAAACCCGCCGCGATAGCCAAGGAGATGATAAACATCATCAGAGTCGCCAAGCTACTACCTATGACCGCAGCTATGGTGCCCACGGCCGTCTTTATCTCAGGCAGAAAATGCTGCACTGCCTTCTCCAGGTTAGTGGAGAACAGCGCCCAAATTTCATAAAGCTTGTCACCGATCACAGGAATATCGGCCACCCTCTGGGTCGGGCCAGAGATCTGAACATCGCCACTCTGCAACACCTCTATGGTACGGCTGACACCATCGAATATTGAACCTGAGACTAGGACAAATGGAATGACCAGAAGCGCGACTCCTATGACAGCCAGTGCAGTCGCAGCCAGTCCGCGTCTGCCCTTGAAGGCTTTCTCCAATTTATGGGTTAATGACATCAGAGCCACGGCTATGATGGCACCCCACAACACGGGAATAACGAAGGGCCTGATAATGTCATACGTCCATACGATTAGCATAAACAGCAAGCCGATGCGAATAGCCGACTCCATCATGTTATTGACGAATATTTTACTCTGCTGATTTGCCACTCGATTATTTCCTTGTAGATTATCCATGTTGTTTTCCCTGATTTGAACTCACTAAACTCGCTACCACGATAGCCATATAAAACACACCGGCAATCGCTTCCATGTAGACAAGGACTTGTGAAAATGGGCTGATGGGACTGATATCCCCATAGCCTAATGTGGTTAAAGTAACGAAACTAAAATAGGCCAGCTGAGAGAAGCTTTTCCCCTAGGACATCTGGCTTATGCCGGTAAAAGAATATGGCGCAAACTCCATGACCATAAGGTAGGCAATGGTCCACATCAAGCCCATCAGGAGGAACAGGGCCACAGACCCCACCACCTTATTGCTGTCCACTGTGCCGGTAAATAAGATCTGCCTGGAGATAGATCTAAATGTTCCCCAGAAGAAAGCAAACATGATCAGTAACACCAGCAGATCTATCTCCTGTATGCCTAAGGCTTGCCTGAGTATTGATGCAAGCACCCAGCATAGCGCCAACATCTGCATGAAGCGTTTCCAACGGCGATCGAAACGCAGACTCAATATGCAGACCAGGAAAGTCAGCACTATCACCCCTTCGAGCACATATTCTAAGATGCCGCTCGGCATCACCTCTACCAAAGATGAGGTTACCAGTAAGCCAATGAGCGCGAAGGTCATGTAATAGAAGTTATTTTCCTGATTGATTTTCTTATTCATCGCCGAGCACCATGATCGAAGCCGACAGGCCGAATCTCAACTCTACTCCCTCGGGAAGCTCGTCTAAGGTAATACGCACAGGAATACGTTGTGCCAGGCGGATCCACTGAAACACAGGATTCACATTTGGCAGCAAGTTATAGCCCACGGTACCGTTTTTAGGCGCTATGCCCCAACCTATGGATTCCACTTTGGCCTCGATAGGCTTATCTGGGTGTGCCATCAGGGTCGCCATGGCAGTGCTGCCTATATGGATCTGCGCTAACTCACTCTCACGAAAATAGGCGAAGGCCCAGAAGCTATTACTGTCGACTAGGGCGATAAGGGGCTGATTCATCACCGCCTGGGTACCGATCTGGATGTCTATGTTAGAGACATAACCCTCTACAGGAGCATAAATATTAGTGAAGCCAAGATTCATTCTGACCGCCTTCAACTGCTGCTCGGAGGCCTTAATCTTAAGCTTGGACTCTTCATAAGCTATCTCACGGCGGATCAAATCTTTATGGGAAACCGCTCCCTTATCTTTCGCCCTGATATCCTGCAGGCGATCGAACTCAATCTTCTTACCCTGTGAGCTCAACTTTGCCCGCTCCAGCCCGACTTCGGCTTGGGAGAGTGAGACTTCATAGGTACTGGGATCAATCTTAAACAGCAGATCTCCCTTATGCACAAACTGGTTATCCTTGATATAAACCTGCACCAGAGGACCGGAAACCCGGGGAGCCAGCTTGATCACATTGGCCCTAATCTGGCCATCGCGAGTCCAGGGGTTGTTAAAGTACTCCTGGTATTTCTGATAACCCAGAAACAGTGCGCCGCCTATGATGAGGACATTGAGGACTATGATTGATAATTTTTTCATCTTATTCACTTGTTCGAAGGTCCATTTAGAAGCGTAAAAAGAAACTATCTATGCCGATAACGTAGAACAAGGTTATCGCCATAAAGGTAATCGAAGGAAACGCAATGAAACGCGACAACCTCGTCTTATTTAACAGGGCTACCGTAATCCAGCTGGCGATTGTTGCCATCACTAATACCAGTAACAGGGGCGAGAAATAAATATCTCCCGCAGCGAGTTCATGGGGGAGATCCATCACTCATTCCCTCCTTTAATCGAAAGCTGAGAACTCGTCTGTTGGATATCCGCAACCGTCGGCCGGTTTCCCAGCACTGGTAATAATTGCGGTTCATCTAACACATCTCCCCAATCGGTTCTCGGCCTCATCAGCTCTCTATTGCTATCGCTGATAAAAGCCTTGCCATTATTTATCTGCCAGCCACCGCCCAAGGACTTATAGAGCGCCACGACTTGATTGGCCACATTGCCCTTGATCTGGGCATAACTGTCTTCGCTGCGGGTCATCTTCTCTACCGAGTTAAGCAGTCGCTCGAAGCCTATCTGACCATTCTCATACTGGGTCATGGAGATATTAAACGCCCGAATCGAGGCATTAACCGAACTCATTCTCAGCGCCTTCTGCTCCCGATACAGGGAGTAGGAGGCGCTGAGCGCCACCCACCTCTTGTACCGCCAGCAACACCTTCTTGTTGTAGTTGGTGAGCGCCTCTTGTCAGCGGGCATCCTCCAGGCGGACATTGTTCTTAATCCGGCCATATTGGAAAATATTCCAGGAAAATGAGGGGCCGGCGGAGAGCGTCAGCGAGTCGCTAAAACTGAAACTGCTGCCACTGGGGGTGTTGCTGTTGATCCCTATTGAGCCGAACAGGGAAAAGCTGGGATAGAGGGCCGCCTCGGCCGAGCCGATCTTGGCACTCTGGGCACGGGCCAGTAACTCGGCGACTTGAAGATCCGGGCGTCTCATCACCAGGGAAGCATCGATACTGGCATCGAGCATGGGCGGAGTCGGCACGATAGATTCGGTATTATCATCAGTCATGGTGCGTTTGGTATCTGCCCTGCCATACTCGATATTGTAGGCATCGATCTTAGCTTTGAGCTGCTCCGACTCCAGCATGGGCACTATCTCACCAGGCATTACACCGAGTAACACGGCGAGGGCATTTCTCGCCTGCATCATACCCAACTTAAGTGAAGGCAGTGCCGCCTTAGTGGTGTAGAGCTGACTCTTGGCCTGCTGCACATCGAGCTCGGTGACATTGCCTGAGTCATACTGCACCTGAGTGATGTGTACCACTCGCTGCTGGATCTGAATATTTCGCCTGGAGAGCAACATTCTCTCCTGAAAGGTCCTGAAGTTAATGTAATTACGTGCCACTTCCGATGTGATAGTCACGGCAATATCATTGTATGAGGCGATGCTTGCATTGTCTGTTTAAGCTCACTCTCAGAATCACTCTCAGAATCAGAGGCAGAATTTTTCCAGCTGTCGGGCAAGTTCTTCGCCTCAAGAGTCTGAAAGTCCGGTCCCAATGTGGTACACGCCGAGAGCCCAAGCAATGGCATCATCACCAGACAGGTTTTGACGTACTTATTTAACATTGCCACTCTCCTAAAATCGCTTCTGTCGTAAATTGTTCCAACTGATATCCTCGTACGTCCGTTGACACTGACTGATGGCATCGAACACATTCTTCTTCAAATTGAGGAAGATATAGAAACCTGAGATGTCGGTCGCCGAATACAGCGACAGATCGAGACCATTGAGGTAATCTTCCAACTGCAACTCTGTGGCTGCATAATCCAACTCATACCCCAAAAATACCTTGGCTGATGCCTCCTGCTTATATCCCCCCGCCAGAGACTTGGTCATGGGCAGCAGCACCTTATCCTTGAAGGAATGCCGCCCCTGTAACACCAGTTCATTGGTTGCAAACTTACCTTGGGAAGAGACAAAGATATTCAGATGATTGTTGAGCATTTCACAGGCAGCAGAAAAGGCCGCGAGAGCTTGTGGCGTCGTTTGCTGAAACTGCTTATTATTAATTTTTGCCGACCATAGGGTTAACTTTTTCACAGTGACGTTCATGGTCATCTGGTGCCAATCGGTCTTGAGCCGCTGTAAACCGTTGGGTTTCTCATCACCAGAAACAGATGCTCCGGGCGCGATGAGAAGGGAAAATAATAGGATAAGATGATCATCAAGACCACCAGATAAAATATCATCATGACACTGAGGAGTACGGCAAAGTTATAATGCATGGTGTTATCTATACCCAGCACAAACAAACCCATAAGGAAAAATATGGTAACCGGCCCCTTGAACAGGTAGAAGCCGACGAAGGTATAGATGAAGATAAAGACCCCAAGCTCGGCACCTAAAGTCAGCCCGGGCAGAACGAACACATAGGCAGGCACAGCAAACAGGAAGCCGAAGGTGAACAGCACCAGCAACATCACTGGGTGCACAGGCAAAAAAGACAACAGCGACATGTAGATCACCGAGAAGACCACGAAGGTGTAGCCCCCGGAGGATTGAAGTAGATCCAGATGAGTCCCGCGATCCAGTAGGTGACAAACACTTTTACTGCCGTCTTGGCATTCTCCGCATCCCACCAGATAAACTGAGAGAGTGCCTTAGGGAAGCGCTCGCTGAAATCCACCTTGCCGGTCACAGAGTCGATGCTGCTGATGGTCGCCGTCAACCGCGACAACTTTTCATGGCGCTGATTGAGCAAGTAGGCAAAGGTCAGCACCTTGCCTCTGCCAAGATGAGTGTAGGTTTTTAGCGCTTCTTCATCCAAGGTCACCCTGTGCTCGATGATTTCACATGTGCGCTCTTTATCATCCCAGACCTGCTCGGACTCGATAAAAAGGGCCGCTAGCTTTTGGACGGTTTGAGCGTAATCTGTGATAAAGCCGTCTAGCCTTAACTCTGTGCCCTGTTTCACACTGTGAGAGCCTGACTCGGCGACAACAATTAGCAACTCAGAGATCTGCTTATAATAGATCAGGGCCAGGTCCCACTCCTTCTTATAGGCCGAGACATCGCTGCACTCGGCGCTGATTGAAGTGTACCTCTGCTCCAAGGCCCCTTGCGCTGCGAAGAGCTGCTTCACCAAAGATGACACATCTGTTTGCTCTGCCGACTTTTCGGGGCAGTCCTGGGGCATTGACTCGGCGGGTTCGGCTTGGTCCTGCGTCTCTTTAGGATGGGTCAGAAGATGAAAAAGCTGCCCTTGTATTCGATTCAAATCATGAACCAATACCCTGAGATTTTGCTCTGTCTTGACCGGAAATAGCAATACACTGACCAAGGTAAACACCACCACGCCGAATGCCGTCATGAAGGCCCGGTCAACACCATAGATGAAGGCGCCGTTGGCATCACCGCCGTTGGACATCATCAACACCATCACCCCAGTGAGCATAAACACGCTGGGGTCTTTCTTATAGGCATTGCGGAAATAGAAGATGACCGAGACCACAACAGATACCACGAACATGTAGAGAATGCGCTCTTGAGCGAAGAGTCCTACCCGCATTAGGCCTATAACGGCACCAATCAAGGTGCCAATCACCCTATAGGTCCCCAGGGCGAGAGACTCGCGGCGACAGCAGAAGCGATCAACATCACAGTGGTGGCGGCCGTCGATGCCTGCGGCCAACCCATAGCCATGGGAATGAGGTAAGCCAGAGTCAGACTCAAGGCGACTCTAGAGGCAAACTTGAACTTCTCGCTCAGGCAGAAGGGCCATAGCCAAGAACTAACGTTCAGCCAGGACCCACTGGATTGCTCAATTTAACTCGAGTCCTTATCTTGCATTAAATATCCTTATAAGAGTTAGAACGGATGATCGACCATCACCCAAGTGTTGCTACCCTCATCTGAAACCGCAATATCAGTCCTCACGACCAGGCCCGCAGCGAGAAAACGTAAAGAAAAACCTGCGTCATATTTAAGGTCTGTTAACAGCTCACTGGCAGTATATTGCGCACCCACTCTGCCGGCCTCGACAAAGCCCACCAATTGAAACCAATCAATCTTGAGAAACTTGAGCCAATTCACATCTTCGATGGGGTTATATTTAAGGGTATATCGATACTCTGCAGAACCGTAGATGGCTGCCTTATCGTGGAAACGATTCTGATCGAAACCACGCATGCGATAGAAGCCGCCTAAGGTTGCCGCCTCATTATAAGGGGCATTATTCACCACTCTCTTACCACCCAGACCGTCATACTCCAGTTCCCAGGAGGGTGAGTATCCGCTCCAGAAATTTAACGCCAGAATTCTCTGATGAGCATAATCTGACTCGCCGAAGGAGAAATACTTGCTCATGTCTAAGTTTAAAAATGTCCACTGATTGTCTGAATCGAGCCAGGCAGCATCATGGAAAATAGAGAAATATTGGCTACTGCCTCTGGAGGGATTAATAGAGAAGTCGGTATTGTCATGCAAGATCCCCAGCTCTATAGCGTGGATGGAGCCATCGGACTCCCCCTGTTCGAATTCGAAACTCTGGTAACGATTAAACTGGCGCAATACCATTATAGTCGCCCCATGTTCCAGGGGATTCCAATCCCCTCCCCCACTAGGCTCAGAAATTAACAGGCCATCTTTAAGCTGGTACTTCACCGAGCCTTTATCGGCTGTAGCTCCTATGGGGAGAGCATACTCAAGTTTGATATCGAACCAATTCGACGAGCCATCGGCTTCGAGAAACTGAGTATTGTCCGAGTCATTACTCCCAGGAAGTGGTGTATTCGCAGGAATAAAGTCTCGAGTGCCACCGGCATAGGCGCGCTGTTTAGGATAGTAGCCCATCATGCCGTAGACACTTAAATAAAAACGCTCTGTATTTGGCAGCAGGAAGTTCCAGACACCGCCGCCGGCCGCCTGGCTGACATCACCGCCAAATATTGTCCCGCCTATGGTCATTTGATCTTGATAGTAACCATTGAGCATGCCACCGACACCGATATTCAGCCCCATGGACTCTGAACTGAAGGGATAAGGTAAGACTAAGCTCTCCTGCACTCGGTTGGCCGATTCGGTGCGATTAACCGATGTTTTCACATTGGCCGCCGGGGCGGCTAAAATGGAAGCACTGAATAGCAGACCGCAGAAGGCCGCAACAGAAAATGAGACAGAACAGGATAAAAAGGGGATTTGCTTCATAGGAGTCGGTTCCATTAGCCTATAAAACTGAACACTTTTAGGCCATTAGTAAAAACATCTCAAGCACGTTATCAAAATAGCAACAAAACCGCAGCACTTACTCATTCTCTGATAGCAAGAGTGATCATCACGGGGGCATGATCGGTGCTCTGGCTGTCGTGCTCAAAGCTGGGATTGATCAAATGGCGGTCATAAGTTTCATAGCGACCGACCTCAGCCAGACTCAAATCATTTTTGGCATCAAACTCACTCGAGAGCAAGATGTAATCCAGCACCGATCCTTTAGCAAAATAATAACGAAACCGCAGCACCTGCTCACTCTCTGATAGCAATAGTGATCATCACGGGGGCATGATCGGTGCTCTGGCTGTCGTGCTCAAAGCTGGGATTGATCAAATGGCGGTCATAAGTTTCATAGCGACCGACCTCAGCCAGACTCAAATCATTTTTGGCATCAAACTCACTCGAGAGCAAGATGTAATCCAGCACCGAGCCTTGAGCAAAATAATAATGAGTCGCAGGCCTGGCCTGTTCCGATAAGCTATATTGACTCGCTTGGTATAGATCATAGGAATCTTGTAAACGATAAAATCCTAACTGATGGGCTATATCCCCCATGGCCCCCTGACTCATATCGGCTTGGGGCTTGATGCGGGTATCGACTGAGGTTAGTGCTGCAAGCACGCCATCGCTCAAAATATCATTAAAATCCCCCATCAATATCATAGGATTTTGTGTCTGACTTCGACGTTCGACCATAGCATATCGAAGCAGCGCAGCTTCGCTGCCTCGCTGAACACTCGAGCCCCAACGCCCCAGCGCCTCTATGGCCAGTAATTGGCCGGTATTGAGTTCCGCACCTGCAGAACTTTTTCTAAAAGAGCTTGTCGCGGAATTAGCCTTGATATCCTGTGCATCGAACAGGGTGCGCTTAGACTTAAAGTGCACCACATAACAATCACACAAGCCAAGTTTAGGCAAGTCAACCGTAGCCCTAAGCGGTTTGCGACTAAATTCAAACTCACTCACTAGCCCCATCTGCGCCGCCCACTCTTTATCGACGCTAACCGAAACCGCTTCCTTGATCGGATAACGAGAAGCCAATGCAACGACTGGCTTGCTATAAATAAAATCGTCCATCACCTGAGGTGAGTCCAGCACGCTAAAATAGTCCAGGCCGCAAGCTTTAGTGAGAGTCTCCAGTTCATCTGGACTAAACACCTCCTGGAAAGCTATCACATCAGGCTGATGCTCATTAAGGTACTTAGCAATCCAGTTTAGCTTCTTCTGCCACTGTTCCTGAGTGTAAATATTGTCAAATTCATAGCAGGCATCGGGAGGCGCAATAAAATTAAACAGATTAAAGCTGGCTATCTTTAATTGATAATGGCTATCGGAAGACGTTGATAACAAGGCTGAACCTAAAAATAGCGAATTCTAATTAGAAGGTTATACCGAAAATAACTCGAAGGATAGTTTACATCCTAGCCTAGGGTAAATTATGACGGGTCAAGATAATCCCCGTCATGAGACCAACAACGAATATAAGTCACAGCTTTACTTAACTGCACTATGGTGACGCATATTATCGAGGTAGAATCATCTGCCGATTGAATAGTTAAACTTGCTTTCTCCTTTTCCCCTCAATCGGCAGGAGTATGATGCAAACCACAGCTATCGAACGAGTTAAGTCAGCTTTTATCGCCGGGCTTTGGGCAACCTTGGTCAGTATCACTATCGGCTTCGGCTTTAAAATTTGGCTAGCCCAATGGGTAGCCAAAGAAGATCTGGCTCTGTATCACACCAGCATAGATATCATCTCACTGTCGCTGATCTTGATGACTGGCTTTCGCTCCTCCATGGTGGTGAGCTACTCGCAAACACAGAATGATAAAGATATAACCAATATTTTTCGTTATAGCCTGATCACTATGGTATTGCTCACCTGGGGAGTTGTCTTACCTTATATCAAGCACACGTTACATATCCCAGTGGAGTACTTCCATTTGGTCGGTATCATCTTAGGCATGGGATTCAAGGTCTACTTTACCAATCAGATAGCCATGTACCGTATGTACAATATTTCCAACAAGGTGACTTGGATGGAACCCTTAACCCAGATCTTAGTCTTCTTTATCTGCTTCTATCTGTTAGGCCAAGCCGCCATTGCCTCGCTATTCATTTCCATGATGCTCTCCTCTCTCGCCATGGCTGCCTTTATGTTTATCAGCCGACGAAAACAGATAGCGACGACGCCTTTAGACTCGGTAAATATGGACTCTAGCCTAGTCAGCTTCGTGAAAAAAAGTTTTACCGCATCCCTGGAGGCGGGGGCTAGCATCTTGATGATCTACATTACCGTGCTACTCACAGTCGCTCACTTTAGCATCGAAGAGCTCGGAGACTTTCAGGTGGTTGTTAGGCCTGTGATTACCTATCTGACACTGCTGTTCGTTTTTCCTATCTATCGATTCGTGTTGCCTGAACTCACTGTATGTGTACGAAATTCTGACATCCAGCAAATTAAACAGATAAAAAAGTGGATTTATAAGCTGGCCGCCTTAGTCGGATCAGGCTTCTTCATTACTATGCTCCTATTCAGCCATGACATAGTCGCTTGGGTGTTCCCGCCTGAATACGCTCAGGCTGCACCTGTGCTAATGCACTTTTCAATGTTCTTCATCTTCATGATACTTAACGCCTATCAGCTAGCTTTTATTAAAGCCCACGGCTTATTTACCCAAAGCTTGATGATCAGAATCAGCGGCATTTTTGGACTAATAGTGAGCTACTATATTTATAGCAAGGTGACTGACAATGTTGTGGCGGTGATATTAGCCCTAGGTACCGGCTACCTCTTGATGTTTATCTTATCAAGCTTGGTAGAGAGACAGATCAACAGAAGAGCACATGGCAGTATGCCTGTGGAGCAGAAGATAAAACAACCAGATTAACTTAGTGACGGGGAAGGGGTGAGCCTTGAGCATCTATGACCATGCCCTCTTCATCTTTCTCGGCATAGACACAGACCCGGTTACATCCGGCATTCTTGGCTTGATATAGCGCTATATCTGCCTGAGCGATAAACGCCAAAATATTCATATCTGCTATTAAAAATCCCAGGGCATATCGATATAAACTCTAACTAAAGTATCTTTATCCCAAGGTAAGATCGGCAAATAATCAGCATCATCTACAGCCACTTTTGCATAGGGGTCAAGATTGTATTCGGTATGCTCTACACTCACCACAAACACACTGTCCTCTACCCAAGTATTAGCATCATAATTCAGGGCGACACTATAACGATTCTCCAGCCATTCACTGCCATCATTCCAATGCTGAATCTTGGCCGATAGCTCGAACGACGACCCCAAGGAGAATCGAGTATCTGCTGCGAGCGTATAAGCCCCGGTCTGATTTTGAAAATCACCTCGATCGTATCCACGCATTCTCGGCACATCATCATCAATTTCCAAAGAGTAGTATCCCGCCCCCACCTTAACTGCGGCAAAGAAATTTTTGGTATCATACTCATAGCCAATACCAGGAAACAATTTTAGCTGTTTCTCAACTGAACTAACGGTATTTCGCCTGCTACTCGCCTCTACTTCCCATTGAAATGCACTGTCAGGAGACAGGCGAAACAGCTCGCGCTTCACCATAAAGTTCGAACTGAACCAGATGGGAATATGATCGGGATCTAGCTTGTCTTTATCATGATCGACAAAAACATCTACAGAGCCGATCAATAAAATATTGGACTGTGTGAGATGAGCCAGTGCAAACGTCGCCCCAACACCTACAGTATGTGAGTCGGCTTGTTCGACTATAATATCGTGGGCACCAAAAGCGATACGCCAATCCAGTGCCTGAGCACTAAAAGTACTCGCTAAGGAGAGACACAGAACGGTGAAAATGAGTGTGCAATTTTTCAATGCCATTTTTTGATAACCTTACAATACCATTCCATATAAGTATCTGGTCAGTTCAGAGACTCTCAGTTTTTTCAATTCAAGGCACATTGATGAGGAAATGGTTATTCCCTTTCAAGCCAATGTAACACAGAAGTGGAAACACTGAGAGCCTCACGCAGTGCGGCTGATGTTTAAAGCAAAGGGCAAAGCCCTTTATGCTACGTTGAATGTTTTCGATATACGACTGCATGGATGCAGGAGCAATTATCGAGAGCAACGCAGGAGCTTGTTGCCGAGAATAACTATTAGC
This sequence comes from Shewanella benthica KT99, assembly GCF_000172075.1. Taxonomy (GTDB): domain Bacteria; phylum Pseudomonadota; class Gammaproteobacteria; order Enterobacterales; family Shewanellaceae; genus Shewanella; species Shewanella benthica_A. Next base: position 110,015 of record NZ_ABIC01000005.1, on the reverse strand, counting down.
TTCAAACATTCGCCTTGCCTACAGTGCTTTGAACTCCCGCTGAATGATCAGATACTTACTCGGAATGGTATAATCTTGGCGAGCGAATCCAACACCGACAGGTTTATTACTTCTTCGGTGCTTTAAAGTCTATCACATCCCCCTTCTGCAGGATTAACGGCTCCTCGATGCATACTCTATTTTTTCCTAAGTCTTTGGCTAGATATAATAATTTATCTGCTTTCGCACTGAAAGCCAAAGGGTCGCTGTTCTGTGTGGGATTTGCGCTGATCACCCCAAGACTGATGGTCACATATTCAGAGACGCTCGACGGCTCATGGGGAATGTGTAATTTTTCAATAATCATTCGACACTTATCGGCCAAGAGTTCGGATTCATTGGTATTTGGCAGTAAAATAACGAACTCTTCACCACCATACCTAGCGACTAAGTCTGTGTTGCGGCTCATGGCACTCTGCAATGACTTGGCCACATCCCGCAAACATTGATCTCCGGCCAAATGTCCATAATGATCATTAAACTGTTTAAAGTTATCAATATCGATCATGATCAGGGAAAGTGAAGTATTACTTCTAACGGCTCTGTGCCATTCTTTTTCGAATTGCTCATCGAATTTGCGACGATTGGCAATTTGGGTCAACTCATCGGTATGGGATAATTCTTCTAGCTCCAATTTGGCTTCATTCAGTTCTTGGGTTCGCTGTTCTACTTCTACCTTGATTAAAAAACTACGTCGAATAACGGCAAAGGTATAAGCACCACAAAGCAGTGTGAATAAAATGCCGAAGGCACAACTAATAAAAGGCAATAAGCTTCTACGCTCTGCAATATAGCCAAGCATCGGAGTCGTCACTAATGTCCACTGTCGGCCTCCGAATCGACTCAAAGGTTTATTGTAAGTGAACTGAATCTGCGTCGTATTGAGAGATTGCTCGCTAGTATAACTGGAATAAAGTTGCTCGGCGGAGACTCCGGTATTATCAACCAAGGTTAAATTAATGCCTTGAGCGCCGGTGTATTTGATCGTTGTTTCGAACATATCTCCGATTCGATACACCCCTAGCACGAAGCCAAGCAACTTCTCTCGACGTTTAATTAACGTATTAGGCTCGCCTCGATAGATAGGCATAAAAATCAGAAATCCTTTCTGATTAGACGTTTCCTGTACTAAGGTGATGCTGGCCGTCGCCAATGAGAGGTCTAGATCCCGTGACTTCTTGAGAATTTGTTCTCGTTTAGGGTTTGATGCTAAGTCAAAACCGAAAGCCACCTCATTGCCTTCCATGGGTTCGACATAATAGACAGGAAAATACTCCTTTCGCTCAGTCGCTCGGATCATACTTCCCTGAAACTCACGCTCGGTGAATTCAAAATCTGGGTGAAGTTGTCTTCTGTGCTGCTCATATTTTTCGCGCTGGCCCAGGCTCACTCGAGGGATCCACTCTAATGCCTGTATATTTTGATGCCTAACCAAGAAGCTACTGGCCAGTTTTCTAAATTCACTTTCGGTCACATTATCTGAACTATTGTATAAGCCCTTGATCGCATAGAGCACTTCTAAATTAATCAGCAGCTCTCGTTCTAAGGCTGCCGCCTTATCATCAACATCTCGCCTAAAATCGGACTCAATGGCTAACGTCTCGTTTTGATAAAAACGGTATCCAATCCCGGCCGAGAGTATGATGCCTACCAGCATAAAAAACAGGACTAAGTAGCTAGAGACAATGCTCAAGGTGCGCATGATTAACTCTCTCTACTTAAATAGACCAGAGCGACAAAGAATGAAATAGGACCAAGTTGTGACAATATTTTACTCTGCTTTAAAAAAGAAAAGTTCTCAGGAGAATAAATAAGTTATATTAGTTAGTCCTTTTATGCAATTAACTCCCACCAGCAATCATCTAAAAACCGCAAGCAATGGTGCAAATTAGCCTAGATATGGCATCCAGATCGCCCTAATGGGGATGCTGCTCAATTTCGTAAAAGTTGTGAAACGTGACAAACTTTAACAGATAAACGTTAAAATATCCTCGAAACTCAAAGCTAGATCACAGTGTAAACACTAGTCCTATTAGTTAATTCAGTCATAATTAAGCTTTAGCTTTTATGCTGGATTCATTAGCTAGAGTATGGCATATCGATAGCTTGTTTTGTTCTTCAGGCAGAATTTCGATATTGAGTACCAGTCGGTATCAGCCAGCTTCAACCTATCACTTTTGAGGATAATCAATTGATTAAGCACATAGCATTAGCGTTAACTTTGGCTTTAGCCCCTTTAAGTAGTTTTGCTGCACAATTTGAAGAAGGTAAGCACTTCACTCAGATTGCCGAAACGGCAAGCGCTCAGCCAATATGATGCAATCGCCGACAGTAAAGTGGTAAATGACAAGATAGATTTATGGCGGGTTCAACAGAGACAGTTCCAAATTCAGAGTGTCCCGGCATTTGTTGTCAACGACAAATATGCGGTCAACATGAGCTCTATTCGAACTCTTAGTGAACTTATCGACCTCATTAATTACTTGGCAGTTGAGCGCAAGTAGATATAAGCCTAAGAAGCATCTAGAAACTAGGCGCTAGTTTCTAGATCAATTTCTGATGAAATCCAGTAGATGCAGACATGCACAGAAAACATGTACCAAGATAAACCCGATAAAACCTTTCACCAGCAGGATGTGATAACCGCGCCACACTAAAGCCTCGGTACTGCCTTGCAGAAAAAACCAGATCACGCCACTAAAGCCAACGCCAACTAAGAGTAATATCCCAATGCCTTCGATACAGCTAAACAGGCCACGCCCGCCAGCCACAGGTATTCTCCCTTTAACCAGCCCGGATAGATCTTTGCTGAGCTGAGAAAAGTCAGCCAGCAGCCAAGGAAACATCTGTCGCCACTGACCTCTCACGCAATGAGTGATCAGCATACTCACCGATAGCCCGGCAATGACTAACCCCAAATACACATGTAAATAATCCCATATTGAAGCACTGTTACGCAAACCTCGCCCCATAAAAATCCAGCCACTGGAGGATATTAAAAATACAGATAAGATAATAATACCGACATGTTGATAGTCGACCAGCTTAGTAAGCAGCCTACTTAAAACTGAAGAAGAATTAGCCATTAAAACCCCTGCTTATATAACTTTTACTTTCCCTAACGAACACTACAGCAGCTCGAGTTCCTTGACGAAAACATCGACTAACTGCCAATCCGTATACTCAATCTTAGTATTCACCGCCGTTGGCCCCTTGGTTATCCACATGATGAAGCGAATTATGCTCCTGTCTAACCAGTTATAGCCCTGATAATCCAGTTTCCCAGCAAACACCTTAACTAAATTAGGCCGCCATAGGGTCTTACTCAAGAAAGCCTGCATATAGGGGTTAGACTCGGGAGTATTCCTGCTGGCTTTTCGCGCGACTAAACTCACAGAGAAAAAGCTGCTAGATTTAGTTTCTAACGCCACAAGATGGGTGTCAATGAAATGATAAACTTCAGGGTTATGTTTGCCGTGGCGAATACTGGCTCCGATGATGATTTTATCGAAGCTGTCTAAATCAAATTGTTCTTCAAGGCTAGCTAGCCTAACTTCACAACCATAGTCACTAGCCCTTAGCTGACTGGCAATATATTCGCAAATTTTTCTGGTTTGGCCATGCACACTGGAATAAATAATCAAGATCTTGTTCACCAGCCCTCCAAGGTTTTCTCAACAGATCCAATACCAATATACTAATGTAAATATGTGGCTTTTTACTTGAAACAGATCACGAGGCACAGGGCTAAAGTCAGCGATACCTTTACCTGTATCACAAATTATTATCTTAGGTATCTAAAAATAGGTAGAGCAGAGAAGAATAGAGGTACAAATAAAAGCGGAGCAATGAACTTGCTCCGCCATGGATTTCAAACAATCGTATTTGAAACTATAGATTTAAACGTTAGCTAGTTAAGCTTTACAGCGACATCAGGAAGGCGATGACTTGATCTCGCTCCGCCTTAGTCAGTTCCATAAAGGCAACACGGCTATTTTCACCTTCGCCTCCATGCCACAATATCGCCTCCTCCAGAGTTGCGGCGCGGCCATCATGTAAGAAACCGGCCAGTGGGTTCACGGTCTGAGTCAAGCCTATGCCCCACAAGGAGCGGGTTCGCCACTCGTTGCCGTCAGCAAGAAAATCAGCACGGCCATCCGCTAGTTCTTCACCCATGTCATGTAACAACATATCGGTGAAAGGATAGATGGTCTGCCCCTTTAGCGCATCTATCATAGGTGCGCCGCCAATATCGCCGCTCGACTTAGTCACGAAGCTGGCCTTATGACAGCCTGTGCAGTTAACTTGCTCAAACAGGCGCGCGCCTTCACGAACATTAGCATCACCGACATTACGTCTGGCCGGCACAGCTAAGGTCTCGGCATAGAAGACCACAGAGTCACTAAACTCGGCACTCGCCTCAGGCTCTCCATTGACACCTTCACCGGTATCCACATAGCCGGTTCTGGCCAGATAGCTATCATGCAAGGCGGTGCCGACTACACTCTCGTCGGGAAACAGTGGGTTAGTGATGCCGATATCACCACGCAGTGCACCCAGAGATTGTACTCGTACGCTTGGGGTGTTGGCCTTCCAGCCAAAACGTCCCAGAGAAACCGGATGAGCGTCACCCGCACGTGCCTTTATTGCATCGAATACCAGGTTAGCCCGGCCGGAGATCTTGTCGCCATCGGCATCATTCTCATCCACCAAGGCCAGAATATCCGCCTCTGGAATCGCTTCAAGCAAACCTAGGCCAAATACAGGCATACCGTTACGCCAGCCCATCAAGACATCATCTTGGAGTAGGTCCGATGTCACGTTAGCACTAGTTAGGGTCTCACCCGGTGCATCATAGGGATTTTCTACTGCAAACAATGGCTGCTTCAATGTGATGCTTGAGCCATCAGGATAAGTCATCTCCTTAGTTTCATAGGAGAGGTACACATCCGCCTGGCCGCCAAACATATTATCTTGCCAATCTGAACGCGCCTTAAGCACGCCACGGTGGAATAACTGGCCGCCAAAATTAGGCACTGGAATTGGCGCGCAGTAATCATTTGCTGCCGTACCTTGAGTACATACTTCGGCAGGAGCCATACTGATACGTAAAAATAGCCCGGCTTCAGAGCCAAGCTTCATTCGTTCTTGTCCAGCAGGAACTAAAGGCGTCGAATTGCGGCCATCTCGTTGGTGACATGAGTTACAGTCGGTATTGTTAAACACCGGGCCCAGGCCATCGAGTTCTGGGTGTTCGACGTTTGGCGCCGTGGTGAAGGCAGTCTCAAAACTAAGATCCCCCTCAAGGTGATGCTCTAGACTGACAGCGGATAAATTAGGCGCGGGAGTCGAGAAACCATGGCCCGACTCGGAGGCATCGAAGGTGGTGGTGTCTCCGCCGCTGGCCTTGATATCGGTAAAGCTTGGGTATACTTTTTCTTCGGGTTTAGGTTCAGGGACATCATCTCCTGAGCCACCACAGGCAGTTAAGCCAAAGCAGATAGCGAGCGCTAAACTGGTATATTTATAGCGATTTAAATTCATCATCTTCATCCCACACTCATTTTACTTAAGCAGTATCGCTCTATCCTGAGCTGGATACTGCTAAAACAGGTCTAATACCAATTGGTATAGTAAAAAAGGAGGCCATTCCTGTGCCTCCTTTTTCTATCCAATCACATCGATATTAGATAGGGAGTTACACTTTCCAATTTTTAAGCAGAGGCAAAACTTCATCCGTGAGACTGGCCTGCAGCTTAGACAGAGCATCGATGGCAGTCTGGATTTTTACCCGACCGTCTGCATCTGCGATTGCCTGACGAAATGGCATGTTATTAGACCCCTTGATAGCCTGGATCTTGATGATGGCATCATCAATTTCACTGCCTACTCGAGCCGCAAGCGTCACATCGGCAGCCATAACGAAATCGACAATGCCTTGCTTGTCACTGGCACCCGTTAGCTCACCTTGATAGACATTGCGCACACCTATGATGTTATCGCTGAAATCTGTCAGTGAATTCCATGAGTACTGCGACTCAACCAGAGAAGTATCGGCTGTTGCGATCGATGTACCGAATGGATCGGCAATCTTACCATTGCCGACTTCATCCACGATTGCGATCATGCCGTTTACCAGCTCTTCAATCACACCGACTTGAGAAGCATAAATATTGTTCCACTCGGTTCCCGGGTTCTTAACAAATTCACCATAGGCATAGCTACCCGTTTGACCGTCATGACTTATCTGCCATGCATCATCCAGGGTCTTGGTATAGCTAAGAAACACTTCCGCCAGTCCCATCAGATATTCAGTTTCGGTCGTAGTTAGATCGGCAACAATTTTCTCGTTGTCGGCAACACCGTCACCGAACAGCAAGTATTCCATGGTGTGAAAACCTTGGATATCATCGTTCCAACCCTTGATGGTATCGGCATCGAAACCACCGGTATTATTGGCCAATACAGAGATCAGATCGACGGTGTTCAGTGGCCAGCTGTCCAAATGTGGGTCAATACTCAGAGAGTCGACAGGACCAAATATGTGTGACTCACCTTGCTCCCACGGCTGACGCGCCGCCTTCCAGGCGTCCTGTACAGCAAGCAGGTTTTCCTGAGTCTTGTTATTCACCAAAGTTTGAGTCGCTTGTAAGAGTTCATCACCTTTAATTGCCAGCGCCGAGTAACCACTGACAATCACATCGTCGGTCAAGTTAGTGATCATCTCAGTCGCGGCAAATTCAAACTGGTTATCGGTAGGCGGCGTTGTTGTATCATCGCTACCCGAACCGCCACATGCGGCGAGCGTAGAGATGAGTGCTATTGCGACTGCTGAATACTTAAGTTGTTTCATGTAAAGCTCCATTTTTACTTCATAATTAGGTGTTATAGAGAAAACTGGTAACCCACGCCCAGGGCGAAAAAATTAGTATCGGGAATTGAAGACACGGCGACTTGCTGACGTCCGGCTTCGGCCTTGATAACAATTTCAGGAATGGGGAAATAGTTAATGCCGATACTGGTCCAGGTATTCTCATAACGCTTAGACGCGGTGCCGGTATCGACATCGGCTAGCGGATTCGAGTAATCGATATTGGCAAAAATGGTAATGGGCATCGGAGTAAAATAGCTCAGATCCACACCAGCCTCGACGAAGAAGGCTTCAGACTCTGAGCCAACTTGAGCAAAAACCCCAGGTTTTAGACCCGGAGTGGTCTTGTTTGCCTGAGTGATTGCATCGGCATCGCTCAAGGTGCCATGCAGATACTGACCACGTAAGATCCAAGGTCCCTGTACGAAGGCGCCGGATATGGCCAAGATGCTGACCGTGCCATCACCGATAACCTTGTTGCTCTTATGGCGATTACCTGAGGTATTGCCATAGTAATAAGCGACGCCAACGGCGCTGCCTTGCTTGAAGTTGCCGTAATCCAGACGCAGTGCATAGGCAAGATTGTCGGCATTAATCTCCTCAAAGCGCTTCTGGTGGCCGGATGCTATCCAGTCATAGGTACGGAAATATTCGGAGTTTAGGCCACTGACAACCTGAGCTTGATAGTGAAAATTAGCCATTTCACCAAATATGCCGACACCCATCTCATTCCAGACGGCGGGTAACATGGCCGCCTCACTGCGGTGACGCAATACCGTCAGATATTGATCAGGCTTGTGTAAAATGCTTGATAAACCGATTGGCAGGTGGATATTACCGAACTTGACGCCGAATTCATCACTGGGACGATATCTCAGCTCAGCCTTCTCGATCATCACCTCACCACCGGCTTCGACTTCAGTTTCAAACTCACCGAACTCATCGAAACCATCATATTCAAGGGCCGTACCCGTGCCACCATGTTCGTACTCGATCTCGACTTCTATATCCCATTCATCGTTGAACTGGTAGCCGAACTCGGTGACTATGCGTTCGAGATCGAAACGGCCACGACGTTCTGGACTGGTATCCTGTACGTTCTGGTAATACTCATCGCTGGTGTAAGTCATGCTGCCGTATGACTTGAAAGAAAACTTGCTCCATTTACTTTCAGTTAACGCTTTTCTGGCAGTTGCAACCACTTCAGCCTGTTCTTCTTGCTGCTTTATTTGCATCTTTTGTTGGGCTGCTAACTCGGCGAGATCGTGTTTAAGCTTATTGAGTTCCGCTTCCTGTTTAGCAATTGCCAGCTCTAATTGAGCCGGGTCTGTTGCCGCCATGGCACTAGTACAGCTAAAGCCAGCTATACATAAAGCCAACAAACTTAACTTGGTTTTCATTTATCTCTCCGCACAAATTAACAGCATCACCTAAATTCGCGAACAAAGTACTACAAATAAAAATCATTTGCATTAGAATTTACACTTCGCTTTGCGACAGCATTTACAAGAAACTTACATTTGTAATGGCTAATATGAGTAATTTGTACTAGTGCAGATAATAATTTGAGGCGTTTCTACTCGATAGAGAGGCTAATTGCAGCCAGTTTTAGCGGAAACTAGATAGATGATGATAAGTAAAATGAACAAATAATCGCTAACCAATGGAGAAAAAACTCATGTAGACTCCTTGTTAAATTGCTCTCCCCTGAATAGTAAATCAACCGAATGGCCCTAGCTACCGATGTTGTGTTTCTATAACTCGCTATCAGATACGAGCTAAAGCTGACGTCCAGTACCCGCGCTTATTGTCATATGGAAGGCCTAATGAAACATAAAAACCCGCAGAGTCTCCTGCTTTGGATGACCTTTATCATGTCGCTGGTATTCGCCGTTTGGCAGGTACTGCTCAATAACTTCGTCATAGAGAAGGCGCAATTTACTGGTGTAGAAATAGGCATACTTCAGAGCTTGCGTGAGGTTCCAGGCTTCCTCGCCTTCACTGCCATATTCGTGCTATTACTCATCCGAGAACAAACCTTCGCCTTAGTCTCTCTGGCCGTTTTATCCATAGGCGTCGCGGTTAGCGGATTTTTCCCTCAGGTACTCGGCCTCTATATCACCACAGTACTCATGTCTGTGGGCTTTCATTACTTCGAAACCATAAATCAGTCGTTGACGCTACAGTGGATAGACAAAAAAGACACAGCAGAATTTCTCGGCAAAGCATTGGCTTGGCGCTCTGCCGCTGCGCTCTCGGGTTATGCCAGTATCTGGTTGGTGATGAGCTGGCTAGAACTCGATTATGTGTATATGTATGCCCTGATAGGCTGCTTGGGCTTGTTGATGGTACTGATCATCACCTTATACTTTCCTAAATTTGAAGTAGGTGAAGTGCAACATAAGAAGATCATTCTCAGGAAGAGATACTGGCTCTACTACTTGCTCACCTTCTTCGCCGGGGCCAGGCGGCAGATTTTTATGGTGTTCGCCGGCTTTATGATGGTGGAAAAATTCGGTTATAGCGTCAGTGAAATCACCAGTCTGTTTCTGATTAATTACGTCATTAATCTACTGTTTGCGCCAGCAATAGGTCGTTTTATCGGCCGGATCGGCGAACGCCGAGCACTCACCATCGAATACCTAGGCCTGATCATCATCTTTGTCAGCTATGCTTGGGTGCAGCAAGCCGAAATCGCGGCGGCCCTCTATGTTATCGATCATTTGTTATTCGCCATGGCGATCGCCATCAAGACCTATTTTCAGAAGATTGCCGATGGTAAAGATATTGCCTCCACCATGTCGGTAAGCTTCACTATTAATCATATTGCCGCCGTGGTGATCCCGGTTTTACTGGGTCTACTCTGGCTATATTCACCACAAGCTGTATTTTATATAGGGGCAGGCTTCGCGGTATGCTCCCTAGTGCTGGCCCGAAATATTCCTAACGCTCCGTCTCAGGGTAACGAAGTCAATTGGAGCTGGTCCAGAAAAAATGTTCAGCTCAGTAACCCAAGGCAATAAGCGCTAGATTCAAATAATAAGTACAAGACGTATGTATATTAAACTGGAATTGATATGGCCGAAATAGCGAAAATCAGCGAAGTGAAGTCAGCGCAATCTGATGTCTCTGCACGCAAGAAAGCACTCCTGTTAGGCCGTCAGCTTGGGTTAAGCAGTGAAGAGGGCTATCGGGCGAACACGGCCTCGGTCGCAGAGCGCGCAGAACACAGGCAGCGAAAGTTGATGAGCCAGTATCAAATCAATCTGGAAACCATCTATAAGATAGCCTTGAGCATCACGCCATCAGACGTAACCGGGTCCGATCTCGATCCCGACTGGTCACATCAGTTTTTTCAAATCGCAGAGCAGATACATAACCGAAAAATGCAGGAGTTATGGGGCAGAATTCTCGCCAATGAAATCACCAATCCAGGTAACTTTAGTCTAAGGACCCTGACAACACTGCAACAGTTAACTCACAAAGAAGCACAGATATTAGAGAAAGCCTTAGGCATGGCTGTGAAGGTCAATAACGAGACTCGTTTAAAGCTCATCATTGGCTATCGATATACGGGGGGCATTGGCCAGATATTCAGAAAATCATCACCCATTAATATTGGCTTATCAAATTTTGGCCTGCCTTATTCCAACATTCTCACCTTGATCGATGCGGGCATACTCCACCGAAGTGAATTTGAAACAGGCTTATTAAACAGCAAGACACCTATCCATTTTACCTTGTTCGATACTAAGATGAAACTGACCCCTAAAAGCGGCCATCTGTTAGTTAACTATTATCGTTTAACGCCGATTGGTGATGAACTCACCCAGCTTATTCACCCTAAACCTGACGGTGAATATACCAAGGCCATGAGGACTCTGTTCGCCAAAGACTTCAAGATAGAATAATACCATTCCATATAAGTATCCGGTCAGTTCAGATACTTACTCGGAATGGTATAAGCGTCTAGCGGCTGAAGCTAGGCTTATACCGATTGATTTTAGTGTGCTAGCTCGGCCTTTAATGTTTGACTCAATCCTTGGGCCCATTCTCTGTGTAGCAATTGGTTTTGAACTGAATCATGTTGCATAGAATCAGGTTTAAACCAGTTCAAGGTGTCTGCGAGTTCGACTACTTCACCTATGATCATCAAGGCTGGCATTTTAAGCGCAGGATTTGATGCTAAGCGTTCTAATTCTCCCAATGTTCCTATGAAACACCGCTGATCTTGTGTCGTGGCCTTGGAAACAATGGCCACTGGGGTATCGATATTTCGTCCGGCCTCTAACAGCCCCGACTTTATCAAGCCAGCATTCAATATTCCCATATAGATGACCAAGGTATTATTGGGGTTTGCATAGCTATTCCAATCCATTGGGCGGCTCTCTAGCTGGCAATGACCCGTGATAAATGTTACCCCTTGGGCATAATCTCTATGGGTCAATGGAATGCCCGCATAGGCCGATGTGCCGCTGGCAGCCGTGATCCCCGGAACCACTTCAAACTCTAAACCCGATTCGACTAAGCTCTGCAGTTCTTCGCCTCCGCGGCCAAAAATAAACGGGTCCCCCCCTTTGAGTCGCACGACATTCTGCTTAGTAAAGGCTTTAGTGACTAGGAGTTGATTGATCTCATCTTGAGCGGAACGGTGCTTACCCGCGCGTTTACCGACTGCAATTTTCTCGGCATCCTTGGGGACCAGAGCCATGATGTCTTCACTGACCAGGGCATCATAGAGGACAACATCGGCGCTCTGGAGGATTCGGTATGCCTTGAGCGTTAACAGCTCAACATCTCCTGGCCCCGCACCCACCAACCAAACTTTGCCACCGGCTCTCTGGCCAGGTAAAGTGACTATTTCCATCTCTATGCCCCACACTCGATTTTAATAGTGTAAATATAACCGCCTACTTATAACTTAATAAATAGTTATTTCTTTACTGTTATACGTTTTAGTTATTAAGTGCAGGCGCTTAGAATTTACACTCGATAATTTTAACGGTTACGGGGAGAGTCTTATCGACTATAATGCTCACACTCTAGATATAGGGTTCGGCGCGTCCCCCAACGATTTTTTATAGATAAACTATAATTCAGCTGACTGTATTCACACCATTTTAATCGCTTCAGTTCGGCCTGCTAACAAGCCAATGGATCTTACCTCCAACGAGTGATCAGACGTATATCAAGGAGAGATATTGAAATTCGGATTTCCACAAATAGTCAATGTATTTGGACTCTGCCTGCTGATAAGTACCCTGCAGTTAGCACGATTAACCCTATATCCCGTCGACTATAAAGCCCGACTCACTCAGAGTGAAATGCACCAAGACCTGGAAGCCTTGATAAACGAAGTTGAGTTACATTCAGCATTTTCCGCATTAGATGAGCATCGCCTCGCTAAGATACAAGCCGATGTCGAGCCTCTTACCTACCGAGCCACCAACTCACTCGAAAGCCAATATTTTTATGCTGAGATCGTAAAGCTACTCGCCACTCTCGAAGATCCGGGAGTGATAGTCACATCCCCCAATGAGCCTCTGCCGGTTTTACCTGTGATCCTCAAGCCACTTGCAGACTCCTGGCTTGCACTGGATGAAAACGCCACCCCGATAGATGCCGATCATCCTTTCATTACTCATATCGACGGCCTTCCTCTATCTCGCTGGGAACAAGCCAGTCAGAAATTTATCTCGAAACCTCTGAATGGGAGCATCAGTGCGCGCGTGCACTGGCTTTCACAGCTGGATATTCTCAGGCACGACATGGGATTGCCTCTCAAAGATCAGGTAACCCTGTCCCTCAGCGATAATCAGGATTCCAACATTCAGTTAATCTTGCCAGTTGCCAAACACCAGATCCATCCTCCCAGAGAGCTCATCGCCGGTATGGTGAACAGCTTGAGCGATGCAGACTCGGCGAGTCAGCCTTTGTATGTCTCAATCGATTCGTTATCTCGCTATGATAGCGACCCAGAGCTAGTGACAAGCCTGGAGAAAGCTTCACGGCAAGCGTTAACTATCATAGATCTGAGGAGTGCCGTTGGCGACAGTGATAAGCTGTTACATTTCATCGCCCGTCATTATCCTAACCCCACATCTGGCTATCATCAGACACAGGCGCCACAGCATCTCATTGCCCTAGGGCAATATCGCCGCTCCCTCGATTTCAAGTCCGACTTTCTCCGGCCCCTGGGCTTTATTCCTTTTGATGAGTTTAATTTCTTCGAACAACTGGAGTTCAGTCGCGCAAGCCAAACGATTGATTTGAATAAGACTGATAGGTTCGGTCTCTGGTATGGAAGAAGATCGCCACAGGCTAAAATTTTAAACACAGATGAGTCAGCCACGCCAATATCCAGTCGTCTCGGCTTAATCATAGGCCCAGAGTGCCGACGGGAATGTGAGTGGATAGCCTACTTTGCCAAGTCATTGTCACGAGTGACACTTATCGGCGAGAAGACTTCTGGAGACTTAGGTAGACGGTATGGGTTCACTTTACCAAACAGCGGCATAAAGATTGAGCTTACGGCGAGCCTCACCTACAACATGCAAGGGAAATTGCTATCTAGCCTAGGAACTCAACCCGATATTCCGCTACCCATCACTGAGGTTATAAACTGGCAAGGATTGTTATCACTGATAAAAAGTGAGCAGCAAGATCGAGAAAGCGTCTACACTCACAAGAGTCCCGATACTGAAGCTAAGCGGGTATTAAATATCGTGCAAGGCTCGGATGGGACTAGCACTCTAGAGTCACGAGTGGCGTTACAACTAGACATTCATACCAGCGCTGATCTAGCCGTTCAAACATTAAAGCCCTAAGAGCTAAGATCTTAATCACTATAATAGGTAACAATTAGGTGTTCGGTTAGCTCGGATTATAAAAAGTCGACAGCCGCAGCAAGTGAGGGTCTATAGGAGAGGGATATGCCGAGTCAGCAAGAGTTAGTGTTCACCGCCGATACGTTTAGCCGGGGGGCTTTACGTATGACAGTCACCCTATTGCGCAGCATGAATCCGCAACTGGCACTCACAGTACAAAATCAAATGTGCAGCCCCATCAATCCTCAAGCTGACAATAACCCAAGTCCCAAAGACAACTTCAAGATAGATCTGGTCCCATTGGACGTTAGAGGGGTAGTTGAATCCCTGCAAAAAACAGGACAACACCCTCAGGTAGACCCTGGTACTCAAATGATGGTGAAGGCACTCATCATTGACTGGATAAACTATGCAAACTTACTCATAGGTCTAGAAAACAGCAAGAATGCACAGTAATAAAGGAAGATGAGAGGTTAACAATCACCGCATCATGCTCAATCATCTCTTAAAATAACTCAGCTAAATACCTGGCCTTCATCTCTCATAAGCTTATACCATTCCATATAAGTATCTGGTCAGTTCAGAGGCTCTCAGTTTTTTCAATTCAAGGCGCATTGATGAGGAAATGGTTATTCCCTTTTAAGTCAATGTAACACCGAAGTGGAAACGCTGAGAGCCTCACGCAGTGCGGCTGATGTTTAAAGAAAAGGGCAAAGCCCTTTATGCTACGTTGAATGTTCTCGATATAGAATAACTATTAGCTTCAAACATTCGCCTTGCCTACAGTGCTTTGAACTCCCGCTGAATGTTCAGATACTTACTCGGAATGGTATTACATGCACCTGCTAATGTGTTAATTTGAAAGGACCCTATATCGGTAATACCGATTGATATAACAAGCAATATACAGACTAGGTACTAAAGATGTTTAAAATGTCATTCAAGCTTATCCTATTATCCATACTCAGCTTCTCCGCCATGGCGACCGATCTCAAGGTTGGAGATACTGCACCAAATTTCAGACTGCAATCTACAGATGGCAATTTCTATCAACTAAGTGATTACTTAGGTAAGCAGACTCTGGTCCTCGCCTGGTACCCCATGGCTAACACTCATGGCTGTACACTGGAATGTCGCTCCTTGGTTCAGAAGGGGCACTTAATCAGGGAATATAATGCGGTCTATATGATGGCCAGTGTCGATGACTTAGAAGACAATCAAGATTTCGCCAAGAAACAGAAAGCCGATTTCCCCATGTTGAGCGATCCCACCAAGGAAACGGCAAAGGCCTACGATGTGCTAAATTTCGTCCGTGTCGCCAGTCGCGTCACCTTCTATGTAGGCAAAGATGGCAAAATCATTAAGATAGATGAAGATATTAATGCTCCAACAGCAGCAGAAGATATAGCCGCGAATTTGAAACAGTTGGGGATAGAAAAAAGTATTTAGTTCCTAGATATTAGGTTCTAGTTCCTAGGAACTAGAACCTTTTCTTTAACCTTCTTCAGCTTCGCGGATACGCTCTTTGCGTTCTTGCTCTTCATCGAAGGCCGCTTCAATTTCAGCGAGCACCGACTCTACATCCGCAGCTTTAGTACTCTCTTTAAACTTACCAGTCAGCTCAGACTCAGGATTTAACTTACCCGACTCGAACAGGGCCCACATCTCTTTAGCGTACTTGCTACTAAGAAGCTCGGGAGCAAACTGACCATAAAACCGGGTCATATTGTTTACATCACGTTCAAGCATGCTCTTAGCATTATTGTTTGCTGCCGCATCGACCGCCTGGGGAAGATCTATGATCACCGGGCCATTACTGTCCAGCAACACATTAAATTCAGACAAGTCGCCATGGATTAAGCCGACACACAACATACGCTGCACATCTTTCATCACTGACTTGTGCTGCTCTAGTGCCTGCTCACGGGTCAAGGTGATGTCGTTGAGCCTTGGCGCCACATATCCTTGATCGTCGGTGATCAGCTCCATCAATAGCACACCATCGAAACAGCCGTAAGGCTGCGGGACTCTAACGCCAGCGTAGGCTAGGCGAAACAGGGCATCAACTTCGGCATTTTGCCAGGAATTTTCCTGCTCATTACGGCCAAATTTCGATCCCTTCTCCATGGCACGAGCTCGACGACTGTTACGGCTCTTTCTGCCTTCCCGGTATAGTACAGCCTGTTTGAAGCTACGCTTCTCGGCTTCTTTATAAATCTTGGCACAACGAACATCGTCGCCACAGCGGACAACATAAACATCGGCCTCTTTACCACTCATCAAGGGGCGAAGGACTTCATCAACTAAGCCTTCATCGACGAGAGGCTGAATGCGTTTCGGTATTTTCATAACGCCGTTATACCTTACTTAAGACTTCGATGGAATATTAAAACAAATTTTCATGGGAACAAGATCATTCCAAAAACCAAACCCACGAACGTAATTTCTACAATTACAGTAACTTTTCAAAAACTTATATTATTTCGGCTAGTTTAACAGTTCAAACGCCAGATCATAAGCCTTACCTAAATCGACCGTTTTAGGTTTTAAATCTTTTAGGGTAGCAGTGCGTTTATCAGTCGCTCTCACTGTGGCAGGATGAACCAAGTCGACACTTATCGACGTGGTTGCCAATATAACCCCTTCCATCAGGAAGGTCCCTGCACCGCCGGCGCCTTGGCCCTTACTGGCACGCCTGTTCATCACGATTTTCTCAACTTGATGCTCGCCGCAATAGGCCTTAACCTCTGCAGCAAACTGGCTGACCTCTTCCCGGCTGGGGTTCTTATTGAGCGCTAACTTGTTTATCTTAGGTGCCACAAGCTCATGGGATTCACGCGTACCACTCAGACTTACCATTCTCACTTCATTTGCTTTTAAAAACAGTCCAGCAATGACCACTTATTACCTCCACCTGCTAATTTTTTATTACAGTTATCTTTAATACCGTCAGTATATCGATTGGTATGACACAAAAAAGAGCCAGCTGGGCTGGCTCTTTTTTATACTAATATTTACTCACCACCGGGTGCTGCTTTACTATTCATGTATGAGTCAAATACGATGCCCTGGTCATTGATGTCCAGACCCATCTGCACCTGCATATTGTAATCTTTCATCATAGAAACTCTTCCGGCAATGGCTCGCCAGTCATCTCAGCCAAGCTTAAGATCGGCGCAAACACCTTGCTATAATCCAGATAGACACTATATAAGCCGTTGTTATCTAATTTTTCATCAGCCAGCTTATTAGCCACAGCCTCAGCCTTGTCCCCAGTATACAGGACTAAATGTTTGCCTTTCAGCGCCAGCTTAGGAGAGATGCCATATTCCGGCGGAAGTGGTAACAATTGAGAAAGGTCAACAGGGCTACCATCTTGTGGTAATTGAATATTCGCCAGTCCAGGTGCGAAAGGCTTCACCATATTAAACAAGATACTCGGGTTATCTGCTGACAGACTTATAATAGCATCGACACTCTCTAAACTGGGCTCACCCTGCGCGCCCGCGGCTAGCTCGGTAAACTTATAATCAAACAGTGCAGCGCTCACGCCACGAACCCCATTCGCCATGCCGGTAAACATGCCTAACATCGCAGGGTTTTGACCCGACATCTCTTGCTGAAACTCTTGTAAAATCTGACACTGGTATTGAGGTTGTAGCATCTCATCCCATACGGCAGTTAGTGAGGGAACCAATTGATTTAATTCAATGCCCAGACCCATGGAAAATACGCTATCACGACTGTTCTTCACGTAATCTGGAATGAAGCCACGCATGCTCTTAAGTGCATTCAGAAATGTCTGGTTTTTACTCTCAATCACAGTAGAGAAATCCAGACTAGTCTCTTGGTCTCCTATTGAAATACTGTTCAAACCAAATACGGTTCGCGGCCAATTAGCGGCAATAGCTGTAAACTCACTATGGCACTCGGGGGTGCGAAGCTCCAACAATGGGTCTTCACCCTCTTGAGCAAGAATAGCCGTCACCTGGCGGGCCAGCTGATTACCATCTTTGGTGGTAATGGCCTTAACTAACTCTTGGTGATTGATGAAACCGACAGCTGCATCGCTAAAGCCGTGGGTTTTAATGATATCTTGTAATATCTTTGAATCCGCTAGGGAAGGTGTCACAGGGTTAATGCCAAGAGCCGTTTCGAGAGTCTCTTCGGCAAGTATAGATGCATTTAAGGTGATCGTCAGCAAGCCATCTTGCTGTGAAAACACTAACTCAATAGGTTCGGCATCGCCTGCATCTGTTAACGTATAAGAGCGATAAGAGAGCCCTTTCAAGGTCTTCATCTGGTGACTGAAGCCACTGTCTTTTTCCGCCTTATCCAGCAGAGCCCAAATAGCCTCAGGCTTTTCGACGTCAAGTTTGAGTACAGGTAACAAGCCTAAGGTGTAAAAATAACTTCTGACCTCATCGGCTAAACCAAAAGTGGTCACAAATTGTTGACCGCTCTCCATGCTATCCATATAGGTCCGACTCAAGCTGACAAAAAACTTGGCCTTAGCATCATCAGACTGCTCTAACTCGGCAAACATATCCTCTGGATAGGTCTTGTAACTTTGAGACAATGAGTTGATATAAGACTTGATGGGGAAAGGCGTTAACTGACCCGAAAAGATAGGCGTATCTGCAGGTACCGAAGCCAATACTTCATTAGACTGACTCGCTTCCCCTCCGGACTGCTGGCTAAACCAATATCCACCGGCACCGACGGCAACCACAGCCGCAGCGATTAGTATTTTTTTCATTCATTAAACTCCATTTTATAGATCGAAATTTGTATTTGGGGGATGTTGAAACGCCCTGACACTTAATTTTCTAGCCCACTAATATACTATATATGTAGAGAAAAAGGTTCTAAAACGAAGAAGATGTCCTATGGCTTGTCTATAGGTGGGGCTTTAGCCCCGAGGCTCTTAGATTCTAGGTTCTAGGTTCTTAGCTCCATCCTCTCCCGGCTAAAGCCGGTCCTACAACGAGGTTTATGGATTTATCCCCTCCCTTGTAGGAAGGGGCTTTAGCCCCGAGGCTTATGGATTTATTCCCTCCCTTGTAGGAGGGTGCTTTAGCCCCGAGGCTTATGGGTTTATTCTCTCCCTTGTAGGAGGGTGCTTTAGCCCCGAGGCTTATAGGTTCATTCCCAGCCCCGAGGCTTATGGGGTCATGCTCTGTTCCTACAACCGACATTAGCGAGCCCGCGCCATAAGCGCAGCGTCGTCTTTTATCTACAATAGATTACCAAATAAATGGGTCTAAAAAACAGAAGTGATATTTGACGGAAATAAATTCAGGAATGGCGGCGGGAAGCTTTAGAATTCTGGGCTGATCCTGAATAGCCGCATCGGGCTATTCAGGGGTAACGGCTTTTGATTAAGCAGGCGCTAGCAAGCCAACCAAAACCCTCTACGGGGGATCCTGACTATAAACTAGTTTTTTTAACTGTGTATAAATTTGTGCGTAAGATTGAACTACCCCCTTAAAAACACAACAAAAGTACAACGATGTGGCTAAGCTAAACAAAAAACTCAAGACCACAAAGCTGATTAGCACTGATAACCCAAGTACCAAAATTTAAAATCTATATCTCGAAATGCAGTCCACATTCACGCTTGAGACCATTGAAACGCGTCTCCTCTTCGGTCATACCCAGCTCTAATGGCTTGCTGGAATGTGTATCGCCAACAGAGACGTAGCCTTGTTCCCAAAGCGGGTGATAAGGCAAGTCATGCTCAGTTAAGTATTCATGCACATTCTTATTGCTCCAATCTAAGATAGGTAAGATCTTATAACGTGAGCCATGAATAGCCAAGATTGGCAGAGCCTCTCGAGTACTGGATTGACTGCGACGCAGCCCCGCAAACCAGGTGCCAACCTCGAGCTCAGCTAAGGCCCGTTGCATTGGCTCGACCTTATTCATACGGTTATATTGGTCTAAACCATCGAGACCTTTTTCCCACAACTGGCCAAAACGCGCCTCCTGCCAGGCAGGAGTCATGAGGGAGACAAATATCTTAAGATTTAGCGATAAACGCTCGGTCAGCTCGTCGATAAACTGATAGGTTTCGGCAAACAGGTAACCGGTATCGATCAAGATCACCGGAATATCTGGCTTCTCAGTGCTCACCAGATTCAACATCACCGCGGCTTGAATACCAAAGCTCGACGATAACGCATGAGTACCCGGAAGATACTTCAATCCCCAAGCCACTCTTTGCTTAGGGTTCAGCTCTGTGAGGAAGTGATTGATACGCTCAAGCTCACTCTTCTGCTCGACTGCCGGCGCGCTTAACAGGGCTAACAGCTCTGGTGCAGAAACCACTGATTCAACCTGATTATTTGATTCAGGCATGACTAGTCTGTCCATGAAAATCCTTAGCGGCATCAATTACCGCTGCCACGACGCCTATGCGTACCGTGAAATTACCAAAGGTTTCGCCCTTTTCTCGCTCAGCCACATATCTGGCGAACAAGCTATCAAGCTCAGATAAGATCTCTGCTTCTTGAATATTCTCGCGATAGAGTTTATTTAAACGTGTACCTTCGAAGCTCGCGCCCAGATATAGGTTATAGCGACCCGGCGCCTTACCTACCAGGCCAATCTCTGCCGCGAAGGGTCTGGCACAACCGTTAGGGCAACCCGTCATGCGGATGACTATTCCTTGGTCCAGGAAGCCATGTTTCTCCTGCAATGACTCTACTTTCGTCAGGAAGTCCGGGAAATAACGCTCGGCTTCGGCCATGGCAAGGGCACAAGTTGGCAATGCAACACAGGCAATTGAGCGACCTCGGGTTGGTGTGATCACTTTCCCCATCAGACCATGGCTACGGGCTAAGGCTTCGATCTCGGCCTTATCCTCTGCGGCAACGCGGGCTATGATCAGATTTTGATTCGAGGTCATACGGAAATCGCCCTTATGTATCTTGGCAATCTCCCTTAATCCGGTTTGCAACGGCTGACCCGGTAAATCCTTGATGCGGCCGCCTTCGATGAATAGTGTCAAATGCCACTGGTTATCGACGCCTTTTATCCAACCATAACGATCACCGCGATCGCCGATGACCACATCACGTTTGGGCTCAAATTTAACCCCGGCGCGCTTCTCTACTTCGGCCTTAAATACCTCATAACCATATTTGACTATGGTGTACTTGAGTCTCGACAGTTTACGGTTAGAGCGATTACCCCAGTCACGCTGAACTTTTAATATCGCCTCGGCAAACTTCAATGTATCTTCGGCCTTAATATAGCCAAAATCATCGGCTAGACGTGGAAAAGTCTGCACTTCACCATGGGTTGAACCCATGCCGCCACCAGCCACTAAGTTAAAGCCGATAAGCTCGCCCTCTTCCGCTACCGCGATAAAACCCAGATCATTGGTGTATACATCTACATCATTATCAGGGGGTACGGCAACGGCCATCTTGAACTTACGCGGCAAATACGTCTTACCATATACAGGCTCGACATCATCACCTTCACTGGTGGCAACCTTGTCATCACCAAGCCAGATCTCGGCATAAGCCTTAGTGCGTGGCAAGTAGTTATCCGACAATTTCTTGGCCCAGTAGTAGGCTTGCTCGTGTAAGCGAGACTCTACGGGGTTTGGGTTACACATGACATTACGGTTCACGTCACCACAGGCGGCAATCGAGTCCAGCGCCTTACTGTCCAGACTCTGGATCAGGGTTCTCAAGTTACGCTTAGAGATGCCGTGATATTGAAATGTCTGACGCGTAGTCAAACGTATGCTGTTAGAGCTAGTCAAGGTTGATGCTATTTCATCGACACCCAGCCACTGATCCGGACTACACACACCACCAGCAACACGGGCGCGCAACATAAAGCTATAAAGCGGCTCCAGCTTCTGCTCTTTACGTTCGTTTCTTAGATCGCGGTCATCTTGCTGATAAAAACCATGGAACTTAATCAGCTGCTGATCGCCTTCACTAAATGATCCCGTGACAGCGGTATCTAAGCCTTCCTGAATGGTGCCTCTCAGAAAATTACTGTCGGTTTTAAGATGCTCATTGACTGATAATGGCTCTGCTTGCTCTACACTTTTTTTCTCTGACATGGCTACCGCCTCATTCATCTCTTGTGCGACGCTCTAAATAGGCATCGCATCTTATATTAGGTTTAAACAGAAGATTTCATTACCGGGTATTGCTCCCGGCAAGGCTTCTAAATATCAATAAACGTCTTTCTGATAACGCTTATCGCTGCGTAATTGCTCAAAGTAGGCCTCGGCCTCCTCCTCGGTTTTGCCGCCAAACTTTACCGCGATATCGAGCAGGGCCTGATGCACATCTTTCGCCATACGCTCGGCATCACCACAGATGTAGAAATGCGCGCCGGACTCGAGCCATTTCCACAGTTCTTCACCCTGCTCGGCAATTCGGTGCTGCACATAGATCTTATGGGCTTGATCTCTAGAGAAGGCTAAATCTATACGAGATAACGAGCCATCTTGCAGATATTGCTGCCACTCAGTTTGATAAAGAAAATCCTGCTCGAAATGTGGGTTGCCGAAGATAAGCCAGCTATTGCCTTCAATCCCTTGAGCCGCACGCTCTTGCATAAAGGCTCTAAACGGTGCAATACCTGTCCCTGGCCCCACCATGATCACTGGCGTCTCTGGATTTTCCGGTAACCTGAAATGCTTGTTAGGTTCGACATAAACCTTAACTTCCTGGCCCTCTTGTGCTTGAGCCAAGAACTGTGAAGCGCCACCAAATCTTGCGCCGCCTTCGCGTTCATCCTCGACTAAGGCAACGGTCAAGTGTACCTCTGACTCGACCTCAGACTGACTCGATGCAATGGAATACAAGCGAGGTGTAATAGGTCGTAGCATGGCTAACAGCTGAGTAGAGGTCACCTCTGCGCGGTAAGTTGTCACCAGGTCCGCTAGCTGATTATTTCGCACAAACTGACGAGTCAGTTCTTTGTCATCACTGATACTCAACAGCTCGGCATTACCGCTAAGTGCGGCCCAATCTTTAACCAGACCGGGATAAATCTGAGTCAGCTCTTTCTTCTCAATTAACGCTTGCTTGAGGGATAGCGCATCCTTTCCCACGGTTACGGCTTCATCGCCGTCGAGGGATAATTTAGTCAATAACTCTTCGACTAAGCTTGCTGCATTAGTAAACCAGACACCCAGCGCATCACCGGCTTGATAGCTCAGTCCTGACTCACCTAAATCGATTTCAACATGTCGTACATCACGATCCGATTCCCGACCCGTTAACTTCTGACTCACGAGAAGCTCGGCTGTATAGGGTTTTTGCTTAGTGAACTCACTCACTGCAACGCCAGGGATGCCCGAACCAGACAGTGGCACGACACTCGCACCTGAGGTTTCGATTAGTGGCTTAACGGCTTCTAACACACTCTCTTGCCACAACTGCGCGGCAGATTCATAGTCGACATCACATTCAACCAGAGCTTGGAGTGATTTAGCGCCTAATGCAGATAGGCGATCATCGAAGTCTTTACCTGTCTGGCAGAAGAATTCATAACTCGAATCCCCCAGAGCCAACACAGAATAGTTTAGGTTTGCTAATTTAGGCGCTCGCTTAGATGCCAGGAATTTATGCAATTCGATGGCATCATCGGGCGCTTCGCCTTCACCGTGGGTACTCACCACAGCCAGTAATATGGTTTCTTGCTTCAGTTGACGGACCTTGTAATCCCCCATAGAAGCAAGGTTAACGGCGTACCCCTGGGCTTGCGCTTTCGCGGCTAATTCGCTTGCTACCCCACGACCATTACCGGTTTGACTACCGTATAGTATGGTGATGGTCTGTGCCGGAGCGCTTTGAGCAGCAGTTTCGTTACCAAGAAGATTGGCTCCTTGCTCCGCAGTAGCAGATAAATATCCACTTACCCATGCAAGTTGCACGGCACTCAGCTCAGCGGTGAGCTGCTTTAACTTATCCACTTGCCCTGACGACAGTGGCGAAGCGAGTGATGAAAGCTCTTTTAACAACATGGGTACGGCCCTATATCAGTGTGATGTCAGTTAGCTTAGCCCCTATAAAGAAAAGCAAAAAAGAATAAAATCTGATTTTTAATACCTTTTTGGAATATAGAGCGGTTTTTTTTGCACAATGAGGCTAGGGAATCGATAAACAGCAGTATTTATAAGGGTATTAACGTGAGTCATCCGGCGAGGTCAAGACTGAATTATCTTCCAAGCCTGAGCACTTTTCTGAGCTTGAGGCTAAAATCTGTGCTTGCATTCAGCATAGATACAGCTAAGTAACAGATAATAAATATTTTAACTTTCTATTTTCATTTTATACTGGCCCAATAAAGGTCTCTAAAAACAAGCCTATGAATAATCATTCTCAGCTCCTATCGTCATCACAGTTTTTTGTTCAGCCTCTCGCCCTAACTCTCGCGTTATATAGCGGGCTGGCACTATCATCTGAGCACAGTGTTCCAGAAACGGTGCAGCCAGATGAGCCGCAGCCTAAGATCTATGCCACACAATTCCAGACTGAAACCTGGGGACTGGGGATCGGGGTAAGAAGGGGCGACATTCCTTTTGCTGTAGAAGATGACGAAGTGTACGATGTGCTGCCACTGATAAAATACAGTAACGATTATTTCTTCATCAACGGCATGGAAGCGGGTATGCACTTTTAGAAGAATGATGAGCATCAGGTTAACCTCTATACTCGATTTCGTTTCGTCGACATACCCCAGGAGCTACAGAACGAATCGCAATCTCAGGCCTTCGATTTAGGCCTGCAGTATCGATTCCTCCAAGACGCCTGGGAGTTTGATGTCGCCTTCATGTCTGATTCGAATAAACGCCGCTACGGCTACACCCGAACCCAATATCATTGGGAGTATGGCGATTGGTATCTTAACCCCTATGCCGAGTTTCATTGGAAGAGTGCCGATTTTAACCAACACTATTACGGCTTAGATCAATATGAAGTCGGTGGTGGGATTGAATTTAATGCGGGTATTAAGAGCCGATATCACCTCTATAGCAACCTATACCTATTAGGACAATTTGCTGTGGGTCGCATCGATGACGACACGGCAAACCTGCCGACCATGGATCCTCAATATCAATCCTTTCTCGGTTTCGGCTTCTTTCCGGACTTCAGTAATACAAGCACTAAGGATAAGACGACTAAGTCCGAATCGAGAGTCTCAACTTCTGATAATAGTGATGGTGAGTTTATACGCCTTGCACATGGTTGGGCCACGCCTTCGAACCTGAACGCCATTTTCTCCTGGCAGACCCAGACAGATCCCTATAATAATCAATTCACCTCGGTATTCTACGGTACGCGTCTCACCGAAACCTTGTTTAACTTTCCTATTGAGCTCTACTTCACCCCAGGCCTGGTTTGGCACCACGACTCTCAAGTACAGAGTGATCTGGCCGAAGGCGTCGTTGCCATCAAGGCCTTCTACACCTTCGAATTCGGCCCAAGATGGCGCCTGGGTGTCGCGGAAGGCCTGTCCTATGTATCAAGCGTCACCTATATAGAGGGCTCAGAACTGGAAGAGAAAGGTTATAAGCCATCCAAGCTACTCAACTATCTGGATTTTTCCTTAGATGTGAATATGGGCGATCTATTTAATAGCCGCACCATGGATAAGATGTGGATGGGCTACAGCATACACCACAGATCCGGCATCTATGAGAAGAGCTCAGCCTTTGGCCGCATCGGTGGCGGCAGTAACTATCAGACCTTATACCTGCAGTGGCATTTCTAATGTAAAACTAGCTTGCATAAAATATCAGCATCTGGTTAGATAATGCCAGTCTGGTGTTACGTGAGAATAGATAATTAGAAACGTTGAGGCTTAATAAAAAAAGGAGCATCTAGCTCCTTTTTTGTGTCTAACGAAACGTTCGCCTACGCCGCAGCCTCAATACCATAACTTCGAGACAGCAATACCACGGCACTTCTTCCCAACAGATCATTGAATACACCCTCCCCCTTTGAGCCCAAGTTTGATATTGCCGTATCTCTAGCCATATCGATCGCCTTAAACATGGTGATATCTTTACTCGAATAACCACACAGACTAAAAAACAGACGTAAAATGGCACAGAAACGATGGCTTTCAATGGCTTTCATCCAAGATGTCTCTAATGCCGTTGATGTAGAAAAATCCAAGTCATTAATAAACAGGCTTGCGATATTGGCATCTAATCGAATCAGAAACTCAGCTTTACGAGGAAAATGATGGCTGATACCAGTGCGACTGATCCCGGTCGCCTCAGACAAGGTAGTATAAGACATTGACTCATAGCCGATCGATAGAACCTGCTGTAACGCCTCATCCAAAATCTGCTTTCTAGTTTGTTCTGTTTGCGCTTTAGAACGTTTGGCCATGACGGATCCCCCAATCTTGTTTCAGTACTTAGTTGCGTACCCTACTCATCCTAAGATGCTATCAAACCAGATAGGCGAATACCTGAGTAACTAAGTTGATCAGCGAGATATCGGCTACTTGTTCAGCTAAGGTTCAGCTTAAAAAGCGAGATTTATAGAGTCATTAACATACTCAGCTCTTATGGCCATACACTGAAACTTCTGCCTATTTAAGCAAGATAAGTAGGAGAAGCTGGAGAACTCATCCGGGTATCTCGAACCACTTGTTCGAATTAAGGCATTCAGCTTAAAAAGCGGGATTTACAGACTTTGCTCTTGTAGCCATAGATTGGCGCCATCTCTTCCAAGTAAACTCACTAAGGTAGACTCAAAATAGCGACGGAGGGCTGGCTTACGCCAATACATATAAATGGGAAGATGTAGCGATGCCTGAGTGCTGAAACTTCTATGTATTAAGCTGGAAAATTCATCCAGAGTATCCTGATTAGCTTGCTCGAGATGAGGTGAAAAATCACTCCAATAAAAGCTAGCACTCAAAGCCAGTGCGAGCCAAATCACAACTCAGCCTTATTGTAGTCGATGATTTCAATGCTCAAATAGCCTCCAGCAAGCATAAGTTTAAATCTTACCCATTCGCCCATAGAAACCTGCATAACACTCATATCTTAATCTGTATAATTTATCATCAATAGTAGCTAATTTTATTGATGAGTGGCAGTGATAATATTCGGTATTTTCAACTTCTACTGGGGTATTTACGTTAGAATAAGCACTCACTTTTCTCATGTTAGAGTTATCCGTGGTAGAAAAAGCCCAATTTTCGACACATCTTTATCACCCAAAATACTGGCTACTCTGGTTCGGTATAGGTTTGATGCGCCTGACACAACTACTGCCGCTATCGATACAGATGAAACTAGGAAGTCTTATCGGGCACTTAGCTAAAGCCATCATGGGCAGTCGTGTCCACACTGCCAAGCGTAATTTGGAGCTTTGCTTCCCCGAGATGAGCACGAGTGAACGACAAGACTTGCTGACGCGTAATTTTGAAGAAACCGGTAAGGCCATCTTCGATACCATCAACGCCTGGTGGTGGTCCGATGCTAAGGTTCAACGCCACATGAGCATAAAAGGCCAGCAACATGTCGAAAAGACACTCGCTGATGGCCATGGAGTGATCCTGTTCGCCGTGCATTGTCTGCCGCTGGAGATGGGTGCACGAATTTTGGGCATGTTTCGACCCAGCGTGGGTGTCTACCGCCCCCATAACAATCCAGTGATGGAATATTTGCAGGTCAAGGGCCGCCTGCGATCCAATAAGGCTCTAGTGTCTAAACGGGATCTGCGTAAGATGATACGTTGCCTGAGAAACCCTGATGTTATCTGGTACACGGCGGATCAAGACTTTGGTCGCTCCAGTGCCACCTTCATTCCCTTCTTCGCCATGCAAGAAGCGGCAACGATCACAGGTGCTACCACCTTGGCTCGCCTGGGCAAGGCTAAGGTATTGCCCTTCAGTGTGGTCCGTAACGCCGACGATAAAGGCTACAGCATAGAGATCATGCCAGCACTGGATAACTTCCCCGGAGAAGACGAGGTTGTAGATGCTAAACGAGGCAATAAAATCATCGAAGGGATCATCAACCGCTGTCCCAGTCAGTATATGTGGCTACATCGCCGCTTCAAGACTCGGCCTAACAAGGATGATCCTTCGGTATATTAGCCTCTGTCCTCGGTAGCTTTCACGCTCTGAGAACAACTGAATATCACCATAAGTGATCCCTAGGAGCAGATATGGCACTGAGTCAAACTGAACTCACACAGATAGCACTGGATATTACCTCTGGCTTGTCCAACCGCGATCGATTTTCCAGGCTACTCGATACCATAAGGCAGAATCTACATTGTGATGCGGCGGCGCTACTCGCCTTTCAGGACGGGCAATTTACCCCATTAGCCATTGATGGACTCAATGCCGATGTACTGGGAAGACGCTTTCTTGTGGATGAGCACCCAAGATTAGAAGCCATTGCTCGTGCCGGGGATATTGTCAGGTTTCCCTCCGATAGCACACTCGCCGACCCTTATGACGGCTTGATCCCCAATCAAGGTGATAAACTTAAGGTCCACGCCTGTATCGGTCTGCCCCTGTTTGCTAATGAAAACCTTATCGGCGCCATCACCATAGATGGCTTCGATCCGCGGCAATTTGATCAGTTTTCCAATAGCGAGCTTAGAAGTTTAAGTGCCATCGCCGCAGTCTCACTCAGTAATGCCCTGATGATCGATAGATTAGAGAAGCTCGCGGTGCAATCACAAGACTCGTTACTGGCGATGCGGCTCGGCATAGACACCAATACAGATGTAGAGGTCATAGCTCAATCCGAGATAATGCAATCACTCCACGATGAGATAGAAATGGTCGCTGCCACAGATCTCAACGTGCTTATCTTAGGTGAGACTGGCACAGGTAAGGAACTGGTTGCCAAGGCAGTACATCAGGGCTCAGAGCGTAAAGACATGTCACTGGTGTACCTCAACTGTGCGGCTTTACCCGAATCTATCGCTGAGAGTGAGCTGTTTGGCCATGTAAAAGGCGCGTTTACCGGTGCCATAAGCAATCGAAGTGGCAAGTTTGAACTCGCCGATAAAGGCACCTTGTTTCTCGATGAGATAGGCGAGTTACCGCTCACCTTACAGTCCAAGCTCCTCAGAATATTACAGTATGGCGATCTACAGAAGATAGGCGATGATCGCAGCCGAAAAGTAGATGTGCGAATTATTGCTGCCACCAATAAAGATCTAAAGCAAGAAGTGTTAGCCGGACGATTCAGAGCCGACCTCTACCACAGACTCAGCGTCTTCCCCTTGATGGTGCCACCACTGAAAGAGCGAGGCGATGATATCACCTTGTTGAGCGGATATTTTGTAGAGAGGTGCAGGCAGAAGCTAGGCATTAATAATCTCAGTTTAAGCCCGGCAAGCCTGAGCCAGCTCAAGCAATATTCATGGCCAGGTAATGTCAGAGAGCTAGAGCATGTCCTGCATCGAGCGGCCGTACTCGCTAGAGCGCAATCTCGCGGTGGGCTATGCCAGATATCGCCTCATCATCTGGAGTCAATAACCCAAGCCGATGAACCCGATATTTCCCGTCAGGCCAGCAAAGAGAGCAACAAGTTTAATATCGGCGATAACAGCCTAAAAGATGCAACCGACGAATTTCAATCTCAATATATCAGACAGGCATTAGCCGAAAATAACGGACAATGGGCCGCCACAGCCCGCAAGTTAAAGCTAGACTCGGGCAATCTGCACCGTTTAGCTAAGCGATTGAGGCTGAAATAAACTGGAGTTGAGCATAGAAGGCTAGCTCTAGCAGATAAAAAGCTGTTATAAAATAGCCTATAACAGCCAGATTAAGCGATAACATGAAAACGGAATTCAGTCTAAAGTATGGCCTGCTAGCCTACGCTTTTATAAGCCCGAACACCTTGGCAGAAGAGGTGAATCTTAAGCTGCTGGCTACGCCTCTTTACCAGCTAGAGCAGAAGATCGACTACCAGACGTTAGACAATGGACTGCAGATCAGATTACTCCCCATGGATAACACCTTGAGTGTGTCTATTGCCAGCCAGTTCAGTGTCGGCTCTAGGGATGAAGCGCCGGGACAAACCGGTTATGCGCACCTTTTTGAACACATGCTGTTTAAGGGCAGTAAAAATGCCCCCGGCGACAGCTACGCCCAGACGATGAGCTCACTCAGCGGACAATTCAATGCCTCCACCTTCTTCGATTTCACCAATTACTATCTGACAATTCCATCTGCAGCACTCGAGCTCGCCCTATGGATAGAAGCCGACCGCTTCATTCGCCCAGCCTTAACTCAAGAGACAGTCATAAATCAGCAGGCGACCGTGTTAGAGGAGATGGCCAGCAGCATAGATAATCAGCCCTATGTACGCCAAGCGATGGAGTTTCTCTTAAAGCAAGCCCAAGGCACGCCCTATCAACACGCGGTCATCGGCTCTAAACAAGATATAGCGCAGTCGACGCCAGCGAGCCTAAACCAGTTCCATCAAAACCATTATCGCCCCGACGCAATGCAGCTCAGCTCAGCATAGTCGGTAGCCTTCCGCCGCAGACCACAGAGTGGATTCAATCACTCTTCGGTGACTGGGCTAAACCTTCCACACCCGTTAACGCTCATCAAGAGCGTCATTTTTACCAACGAATCTGTTCGCGCTGAAATAGTCGATAGCCGGGGCCCCTGGCCCGCATTACTGCTTGCCTGGCATACGGTAGGACAAGCTCATCGCGATGCCGCCGCCGTCACTTTACTCGAAGGCTACCTGTTTCAAAATCGAAATAGCATCATCAAGCAGAGTGGCTTGAGGGATCCGCAGCAACTACTCACCTACTCGATACCCTTGTCCATGGAGCATATGGGAGTCACCAACCTGGTCATGGTGCCAAGGGCCAAGACTTCTCTCGACCAACTGGCGGAGAATATTGAGCAGATGATAAATCAACTAAGTAGCCAAGGAATAAGCCAGAGTGATTTGGACCAATTGAAGGCCCAATGGCTCAACCTTAAACTCAGGCAAGTCGATAGCCCTTCAGCATTAGCAAGAGCCCTATCGGCCACATTACCTCAAGATCGCCTTGCTCCTCTAACTGGCCCCTGGGAACGCATAAATGCGGTGACAACGGTCGATATGCAGAGGGTAACCGGTCGCTACTTTAATCACGGCTATGTCAGGCTAGACCTGCTGCCACCTTGGTATCTCAGATGGAGAAAACCTTACTGGAATGGCTTCCCGCAGGGCTAACCGACAGCTTAGAGGATAGCGTCTTATGATCTGCTTTAATAAACCTAACATTAACTCGCCAAGATACCGGCTAAGCATCTTGCTGTTACTGCCGCTTCTCGGCTGCCAACAGACCAAGTTAGTGTTCACCGACGAGCAAGCACCAGTCACGCCGACATTTAACCGGCTCGAAGGAGCCCGCAGCCACATAGAATCAAGCCAGAATTAAACCTAAGTACCGAATCATGGGCTCCAGAAGTTCATCCACTGACGGCTGATTTTACCCTGCACCTCTTCCCGCCTAGCCCATCAGAGCTTAATTATGTCGAGCTGGTACTGATAAATTCACACCAGCCCTTTAATAACATAGATATTCTCAATACCGCGCTCAATGAGCGCGGTATCTGGTTAGCGTCTCAGCATCCAATCTCATGTATCGAGAGCCTACGAATTAGTGCGAGAATGCATAGCATTAGCATAAAGATGGCCTGCCCAGCTCAAGAGATAGCGCAATCACTGAGCATACTCGCCGACAGTTGGCAGGATTGGGCATTTGAGCAAATTGATATAGATAATGTCCGACGAAAGCTAAAGCTTAATAAGCATATCAATGCCTATAGCGGTGCGGAAATTGATAAAGTATGGGCCGATATCATATTGGGAGATAAGCATCCTTATAATCAGGCACTCAACAACCTAGCACTGCAAGATGAGCTAAGCCTTAGCAAGCTAGCTGAGCTACAGCAAGAGATGCGAGTAGGCGCTAAATGGCATCTGTTTATGTCGCTGCCCGCGAATCATCGAGTCTCAAATCTTGCCCAAGCCAATATTCTCACGAAGGAAGTCTTAATAGAAGAGGCTGAGCGGCTTGCTAAACGGTTAACCCGATCTTCTGCTGTTACAGCTAAAGAGGAGCGTGCAGGAACAGAAGAAGCTGCGGCTTTAGTCAAAGCACTGCAAGAGACAGATACAGCTGCAGAGTCTTTTATCAACACAGACAAGATAATCTACCTGATAGATGCGCCTGGAGCCGTGCAGACGCAGGTGAGAGTGGGATATAGACTGCCACTTTCAGCTTCTGATACTGACACGCTGAATAGTGACTTTTCGTCTAGCCATCCCTTGAGCTGCCAGTTACTCGCCAATTGGTTGGGTCGCAGTTTTTCCGGTCGCCTCTACTACGACTTAAGAGAAAAACGCGGGTTGACCTATGGCATCTATGGCCGCTGTTTCGATAACCCTCTGTCGCGTACACTCAAATATTATGCCAGCACCAACTGCATCACACGGGTGCATTTGTAGCTGGTATCTTAGCTCACCTGCAACTCGCTACCGAACAAGAAGTTGCCAGCGCCGAGCTATTGGCGTTGAAGATCTTTGAGAAAAGTAAGTACACGCTAACCATGCAGTCCCAGTACTCGAATAAGATACAGTATATTAAACAACTGACACTCAAACGCAGCAGCGAAGACCTAGCTGATATTCAGATCCAGATAAAAGAATTGACCGGCGAGGAGCTAATACAGATGTCTCAGTCTATTTTCAACTCGCCTCCCTACATCTTACTCAGAGGCGATGCCGATAAAATTAGTGGCGATCTAAAAGATAAATTACCCGACTGGCACATTGAAGAGATAGAACCTTAAGGTACTTTGAGTCGCTCAGCTGCTATCGGATAAAATATAATACCGATTGTTATAGAGAGCTAAACATGAACAGAATCGAGTCATATCAGTTGTCCCTGCGTTAAAACGGCACAACTGATATACTTGCGCCCATCCCCAATCGATATACCCAGTCAATATGAGCCTCTCTCCTCTCGTTAAATATCGGCAGAAACTCACTCAGCTAGATTTTAGCTTCGACCCTAAGCAAGAGCAGGCGGTGACTTTACTCGATACTCTGTTCGAGCAACTCACTTCACCCAAAAAATTGATTCCAGCGAGTTCGGTTAAAGGAGTCTATCTCTGGGGGGATGTGGGCCGGGGTAAGACCATGTTGATGGATCTTTTCTGCGACGCACTGGATGACAAACTGACGCTGAGGCTGCACTTTCATCGGTTTATGGCGCGGATCCATAAAGACATGTTGGCCGAATCAGGTAAAAGAGATCCCTTAGTTCGCATCGCTAAACGCATTGCTAAAGAGTGCAAGGTCATCTGCTTCGATGAGTTTTTTGTCGCCGACATAGGTGACGCCATGATCCTCGGCACCTTGTTCGAGGCGCTATACAAACAGGGAGTGATATTAGTCGCCACCTCCAACATACCTATCCCACGTCTGTATGAATCCGGGCTGCAAAGAGACCGTTTCCTGCCTACGATTGCTTTGCTGCAGGCCCACTGCAGCGAGTTTCACTTAGATGGCAAGGAAGATCATCGACTGCGTTCCCTGGAGTTTAAACAGATCTATTTCTTGGGTCAGCAGGCAAAATTTAATGACTTGTTTGATTCGAAAGCTGACGGGAACACCTATCGCAATGAATCGATACAGATCTTAGGCCGCAGTATTCCAGTCATCAAGGTCAGTGATAATCAGGCCTGGTTTAGTTTCGATGCCTTATGTGATGGTCCCAGATCTCAGCTGGACTATATTGAATTGGCCAGTCGCTTCGATACCCTGTTTGTCAGCGATATTCCCGTACTCGGCGGCCGCCCTAAATCCTGGATCCGCGCCAGAGGCACGGAAGATGGTGCTATCGCCACCGAAACCGGCGAACGTCAGCTCTCCTATGCTGTGGGTGATGACCCGGCCAGACGCTTTATTGCCCTAATCGACGAGCTTTATGATCAGCGAGTCAATCTCTATCTGTCAGCCGAAGTCCCCCTAGAAGAACTCTACCGCGAAGGCGCTCTAAGCTTCGAATTTAGACGAACCTTCAGCCGCTTACAGGAGATGCAGTCCACTGAATATGCGGCTAGCCCGAAACGAATAGCGGCTTAAACCTCTAATACCATTCCATATAAGTATCTGGTCAGTTCAGAGACTCTCAGTTTTTTCAATTTAAGGCGCATTGATGAGGAAATGGTTATTCCCTTTTAAGTCAATGTAACGCAGAAGTGGAAACACTGAGAGCCTCACGCAGTGCGGCTGATGTTTAAAGAAAAGGGCAAAGCCCTTTATGCTACGTTGAATGTTCTCGATATACGACTGCATGGTCTATTTTGTTCCATACAAAATAAGACATTTCCCTGACCCATAGGGATATGGGAAATGTCTTGAAAGCGTATGGAACGCTTAAGACCATGGAGGTCAGATGCAGGAGGTACGAGCCCATGGACGGGTGAAGGTAGAATAATGCAGGAGCAATTATCGAGAGCAACGCAGGAGCTTGTTGCCGAGAATAACTATTAGCTTCAAACATCCGCAAGCCACATGGATGTGGTGAATGTCTATATTGCACGACTATAGGGATATAGGAGGTAGAGTAACGCAGGAGCAGTTACCGAGGAGCAAATATAGACCTTGCCTACAGTGCTTTGAACTCCCGCTGAATGATCAGATACTTACTCGGAATGGTATAAATTATTTTCAGCATAATTATTGCTTTTTTATCGAATCGAACAAGACTTAAGAGGAGAACTACATAAGGACGGGAGTTAGAAATGAGCAAAAGACTCTTGATATTATTATTTTTTTTAACCAGCATTTTAACCGCCTGCGGGCAAGATCCCTTGGTAAAACGTCAGGTAATCTCCATTGCGCCTATGGATCAAGAAAACCTATTGTTACAGGTAGATAAGCACATAAGCCTCACCCAAAGACCCAGTGAAACCTTCCCTTTCCCAATCAAACTCGATGAAGTTGGCCCAGCCGATAGCCTCTATTCGGGTATGCGCCAATACCCTTTCTACTGTATGACAGTCGATGCAGGTTTAGGCCAGCCCCTGGTCGATAATCAACAGGGATACGGCGTCACGATTTACGACGAAAACGACGAGGTAATAGGCTATAGCAAAGACTGCATGGTCACCTCAAGAATAGACTATTTTTATACCTTAACAGGCACAGATAAAATACGAGCCTATGATCTCGACAAGCCACCAGCAAGAGCAGAGATTGCGACCACTGAGATCGACGGCAAGCCGGTCCCGGAGATCTTCCGTTTAGAGAGAGGTAGCATCAACCGCTATATCTATTACATTGCCATGTTGGTCCCCGAAGAGAGGCTTGGACAACGCCAAGATAAGCAATATTGGAATAATAAGCTCATCTATCAATTCAAAGGCGGAGCCAGCATAGGTTTTCGACAGGGACGTATGGGGGCTGAACGCCTCATTAACAGACGCCTCACCTTGCTCAGACAAGGCTACGCCGTCATCGCCTCCAGTGGCAACAATACCAGCTACAGCTATAACATGTTGCTCGCCGAAGATACCGCCAGAAGAGTCAAGGCACAGTTCATATCTCTCTATGGTGATCCCCTCTATACCTTAGGCATTGGCGGCTCAGGTGGTGGACTCGCCCAGTACCTTATCGCCCAAAACAGCACTGGGGTTTTAGATGGCTTGATGCCTATCTATAGCTATCCGGATATGGTGTCACAATCGATATTCCTGCTCGATTGCGACCTGCTACAGCACTACTTTAACGTCACGGATAACGGTAATAGTAAGTGGAAAGACTGGGAGCAGAGAGAAAAAATAGAGGGCATGAATGGCATTAATGGTTTCGATCATCCTTATACCTTCTTAGTCCCTCTCAACCAACTGTTTGCAGGTGTCTGGCCCTCCATGCCCAATGGCAGCAGCGAGTGTGTATATTCTTGGTTCATCGCCGCAACTTTCTTCTACAATCCTAAGCAAGGTTTCGTCAAACCTTACTTCTCCGATAAGGTAAAAGAGCAGGTTAACTGGACCTATTGGCAAGATTTAGCTCAGATTTACGGCACTGATAGTCATGGCTTTGCACGAACAACCTGGGGCAATGAGGGCGTTCAATATGGCCTGAGGGCCATGAAAAGGGGAGATATCAACATCGAAGAGTTTATTCACCTCAATCAGTATATCGGTTCCTGGGTGCCACAAGATAAAATGCGTAAAGAAACGGCATTTACGCCTTTTGGCATGAGGTTCCCTATCTGGCTAAGCCTCTGGAGTCGCAATAATATCACTGAGCCAAAATCCCACATAGCTAAACGAAAACCCGCCGATGCCCAGGCGATCGTTAACGGCTATAAATATGGACAGATATTCATCGGTAAGGCCGAGCTGCCAATCTTAGAGATCCGTCACTATCTGGAGGATGATCTCAACATGCACCACACCTTAGCCTCTTTCGAGACCCGACTAAGGATTCAGGAATATCAAGGACACCATGATAATCAGGTGGTATGGATATCCCATAAAGATCATACTCCCATCGATAAGGGTATAGCATTTCTTGACCGATGGCTGATGGCCATAAGAGCATCCGAAGATAAAGATCCTGTCACCAGTAAACCCGCTGACTTAGTCGATGCCTGCATAGACCACCTGGGTAAGGTGCAATTTGAGGGGGAAGATGTGTGGGATGGCGAATGGAACGATCGGCCATTGGGGAAGTGCAGCAAGGTATATCCCATTTACAGCAACATTCGCGTACAAGCAGGTGGCCCCTGGGCCGGCAGTATCTTCAAGTGTGGTCGCATCTCGGTTGGTGATGCCATAGAGCGAGGCGTATACGGCAA
Source organism: Shewanella benthica KT99 (assembly GCF_000172075.1). GTDB lineage: Bacteria > Pseudomonadota > Gammaproteobacteria > Enterobacterales > Shewanellaceae > Shewanella > Shewanella benthica_A. The sequence continues at coordinate 73,422 of NZ_ABIC01000005.1, read as the reverse complement.
TGTTTCCATTGGGGCTTATCAGGGGCATTTGGAAAAAATATTCCCTGATGGAGTATGTGACTATGGTCAGGGAGATATTGGCAAGCCAGATCTCGGCTTAACACCAAGTCTACAAGCCAGTAAAAACAAGCGTTCTAATCTGTTGCCTCTGGTTGGCAGTAAACAAAAATTAGAACGCTAAATCGGTACTCACGTTTCTTCCGCTTAAACTTAAACTGAGTCTATGGACACCAAAAATGAAGCGATGACCTTACTCCTGATGGGGGGTGAAATTAGTGCTTAAATACTGTCTACCATAGAGTACCGCTAAGCCTATCAAGGGCATTAACATGGTGAATTGGCCACCAATAAACACAACATCGATTAAGATTAACGCCGACAAGAAAATCATCTTCTCATCGAACTCTCGCTGCTGATTATCCCCGCTAAGTGTCAATGAAATAATGGCAATACCTAGGAGGAAGATAGCCGTATTGAGCACACTGGACACTCGTCTCTTCTCGAGCTCTACCTTGTAATTGGGGTCCGAGTGTCGTTTCCTCAAGGCTTCGAGCCTAGCCGTAACGCTCGAACGAGTATTCACGTTAGCACTGCTTTTAACCACATTGGTGTTAGCCAGGTTAGCTTGAACACTCCGACCTATATTATTTGTGCCTACCTCGGCCATAGCGGGATTGTTCACACTGGAAAATTCATTGTAACGGCTTATAGTGATTGTGTTTTTTGTTTCATGCGGCCTTGCTGCCTGAACTTGAGCCACTGCACGAATATCAGACAATGAGACTCGGTGATCTACCACGGCTCTGCCATAGGCCTGTTCGGTACCATATACATGAGCCTCATCAGACAGGGACACATCTTCAAGTTTCCCTGTGTAGAGGATGACAGCTAGGTAGCATAAGACAATGGCTAAACCTAACAGCAGGTTTCTTCTTATAAAGTACATACCACCTCCATAGCTTGCGCTAATTATCCCAGGTACAAATACAGCGAGTCACCGTTAGCCATAGTATAGTCAAAGAAAATAAAACCCTTTTCTGTTTTCCCCGCGTTTATAACTTCAGAACTCGTATTTAACTTTTTTTCTAAGATTGGAGTCGAAAACTATGAATAAAACACTTTTAGCCGCACTGGTATCGAGCAGCCTTATCTTTGTCTCTCCCCTCATTCAAGCTGCAGAGCTAAGTTTCCCTCACCTTGAAACAGTGGGAACTAGCCAACTCCAGGTTGACGCCGATATGGCCGAGATCAATGTCGAAGTGACAGTCAAGAAGAAGACTGCCAAGGCTGCGAAAGACACCTCAGACCAAGCCGTTGCCAAATTTATTGCCCGCTTAAAGCAGGCTGGCATTGCGAGAGACAAGATCTACAGCGCCAACTTGAACCTGCAGCCACAATATCATTATCAGAAAGACAAGCCCGCCGAGCTAACAGGCTATAGCGCAAGCCGTAGATTGGTTGTTACAGTCGATGATCTGTCCCGCCTCAATGAAATCTTAGACTCGGCGCTCGAAGAGGGCATCAACAAAATAAATAACATCGCGCTCAAGACCAGCAAGGAGGAGGAATACATAGATAAGGCTCGCTTGGCAGCCATTCAGGATGCTCAGCGAAAAGCCAAGAAACTCGCCGAGGGCTTCGGTGAAGAGATCCAGAGGATCTGGGAGATTCGTTACTTAAATCAACGCCCGGTTCAGCCGGTGATGCTACGCATGAACGCCGGTCCTAGCTATGACATCGCCGAAAGCTATCAACAAGGCCAAGTCACCATTCGAGACAGAGTCGAAGTGGTTTATAAATTGAAATAACCAAAGTTCATTGATTCAAAGCAATTTATTCAAGATCCATCAATTTAAATGACGAATAACCGATACCAGCAAAGCATATGCTAGTATCGATTATCGCTTAATTGATTCGAGCCAGATTGATCTTGTCACATAACTACTCAAATAAGCTCGCCTCTATAATCCTTACCGTTTCGCTGATGGCATTCGGTCTTATTCTCACAGGCTGCAGTAAACCTGTGGCCAAACAGCAAGCAAACTCGATTCATAGATATGTCGCAGACCATCTCATCGATGCCGACCTGTCCAGCGATGCCCAGCTTACAGTCACCTTGAGCCGCACCCGTGAGTTATCGGTGTGGGATAACGCCTCAAAATCTCTGTTACATCAATGGCAGATAGAAGACTTCGACGAGCCTACTTACTTGGTGTCACTCTCCGGAAATAATCAGTATCTGGCGGTGACGGGAAAGCATCGAGTATCGATATTTGATCTCAACAGCGGCCGACTCGAGGTCTCCTGGCTTGCACAGGGCTTCGATAGTGATGCCCGTATCTCCAGCCTGTTTCTGAATCAAAACGGAAAACGAGTGTTACTCGGTATGAACGAAGGTTCGGTGATTAGCGTCGATCTCGAAAACAACCAATTATCTATGTTTCAACTCCATGACGGGTCCGTCAGTCATGTTGAATTTATCTCCTATGACGAACGAATATTGTCGACAGCCCATGATGGACATGCGCTCATTTGGGCCAGTAGCGATGGACAAGTTATCAAGGACTTTAGCTTGCCCTTGCGTATCACCAGCATCAGCTTCGATGAAGCCGAACGAAGACTATTTATCGCCGATGCCTTAGATAAACACATCGTAGCCGACACAGATTCTGGTGAGAGTATCGGCCAGTTGGCCTTCCTAGAGCGCTATCGCTATTTTAGACAAGCGTTATTTGTCGACCGAGGTAAGACGCTCATCACAGCGAGCTCAAAACAGAAGATCATCAGCTGGGATATAAGCTCAGGCAAGGAAAAGAAGCACTGGGACATCACAGCTTTTACCACCGGGACCACAGTGCTCGACATGGCCATTAACCCCAGCGGTCAGCTAATGACCCTAAGCTCGGATGGCGCCTTGGAGAGCTGGGACTATTGATGCCATTCTCATAAAATTAGAAAAACTTAGTTTTTGTTATTCAGTTTTAGCTTATTGGCTAAGGGTTCTATGGCGCCGCCTTGGAGCAGTATCGAAAACGGCACGACAAAGAATACTATATGCGCCAGTTCTATCGCTCCTTCGACGCCTGATTATTCTAATACCAATAACTCGGTTAAGCCTTAACCTTCTTGTTTAAATAAGGCATTACCAAGAGTACAACTCCAACAATGAGGAAAGGTACACTCAACCATTGGCCCGCACTCCAGGTCATTCCCTCAGCGTAAGCCGCCTGCTTGACCTTGACGAACTCTATGGCGAAACGAGCACTGAACACCAATACCAGGAACAGGCCGAAAATAGCGCCTTCTTTCTGCTTCATCTCAGTGTATTTGTAAATTGCCCAAAGACCGATAAAGATAGCCAGATAAGCGAAGGCTTCGTAAAGCTGAGCCGGGTGACGAGGTAGCATGTCGATGCGCTCGAAGATAATAGCCCAAGGTACATTGCTCGGCAGGCCTAATATCTCTGAGTTCATGAAATTGGCCATACGCACGAAGAAACCAAAAATTGCCGTGGCGATGGCCAATCTATCCAGCAGGAACAGGAAGGGCATATCCATCTTACGACGATAATAGTAAAGCGCCAGAATTGCGCCTAAACCTCCGCCGTGGCTGGCGAGTCCGCCTTCCCAGATGGCGAAAATTTTCAGTGGGTTACTGAAGTAATAGGCCGGGTCATAGAAGATACAGTGAGCCAGGCGAGCACCGACGATAATGCCTATTACACAATACATCAGCAGATTATCTAACGACTCGACGGGCAACTTCTCCTTGATATAGATGCGCTTCATCACCTGAAAACCACAGGCGATGGCCGTCGCGAACAGAGCACCATACCAATGCACTTTAAGCCCCATAAAGGAGACCAATACGGGGTCGACGTTCCAAACAAAATGATCCAAATTCAGCCTTCCAGTTTCTTTTTAAAAGTAGAAATATTTAGGTTATATGGGGCTGTTTTACGCTGAACTTAGTGACTTAGCAAGTTTTCTTAAAATATCCCCATGGCTATTTGAGCCAGATAAGAGATTATGGCTAAACTTCGATACCTTCGACTTGGCTTCTTCGCTCCAATAGTGTCACATCTCTCCAAATGCCTTCCATCTTGCCTAACCTATCTCTGGTCCCGAGAACGGTAAAGCCACTCTTTTTTATGAATGTGCAGACTCACTTCATTTTCAAAGTGATTCCAGTTTAGCGCGCAAGAGCACTAAATAGCGGGTTAAACTTTTCTAAACCTTCATAGATTAATTCATCAGATATGGTCAAGGCTGGTAAGAAACGAATAACATTACCGTAGCAGCCACAGGCAAGCAGAATGAGGCCATGCTCGGCCGCCTTACCTATGTTAGGAGGGGATTTAGCCCCGAGGCTTATAGGTTTATTCCCTCCCTTGTAGGAGGGGGATTTAGAGGTTTATTCTCTCCCGGCTAAAGCCGGTCCTACGACTTATCTATCCCACCCATACACAGATACTTGATCTCCATATAGTCGTCTAAACCATACTTAGAGCCTTCGCGGCCGTTGCCTGACTGCTTAACCCCACCGAATGGCGCCGCCGGATTGGATATGATGCCTTCATTAATACCGACCATGCCGTATTCAAGCCCTTCGGCGACGCGCCACACTCGGCCAATATCGCGGGAATAGAAGTAAGCCGCTAAGCCATACTCAGTGTCGTTAGCTAATGCGATAGCTTCCTCTTCGGTGTCGAAACTGATGATGGGCGCGACCGGGCCAAATATTTCATTGCTTGCCAAGGGCATATCATTGGTGACACCGGTCAAGATTGTCGGCTCATAGAAATTGTTACCTGCAGCGCTGCGTTTACCACCGGCAATAATTTTGGCCCCAGCGGCGACGGTTTCTTCCACTAACTTATGCACGCCATCGACCGCTTGTGATGTGATCATCGGGCCTAAGTTAACGCCATCGACCAGGCCATCGCCGATCTTAAGCTCGGCCACCGCACTGGCAAACTTATCGGTGAACTCCTGAAGCACGCTACGCTGAACGAAGATACGGTTAGTACAGACACAAGTCTGGCCTGCATTACGATATTTAGACACCAGTGCGCCTTGGACTGCGGCATCGATATCGGCATCGTCAAATACGATAAATGGCGCGTTACCGCCGAGTTCCATCGACACCTTCTTAACCGTAGTGGCCGCTTGGGTCATCAATATTTTGCCAACCGCTGTCGAACCGGTGAAGGTGAATTTAGCCACGTCCGGATGCTGAGTCAGTACCTTGCCCATACCAGATGAATCCAACCCCACAACCACGTTGAACACACCGGCTGGCACGCCAGCCCGCTCGGCAAGTTCAGCCATAGCGAGCGCCGACAGCGGCGTAGACTCTGAAGGTCGCACCACGAACGTGCAGCCAGCTGCCAGAGCCGCTGCCGCTTTACGGGCGATCATGGCATTAGGGAAATTCCACGGCGTAATAGAGGCGACGACGCCCACAGGCTGCTTGATAACGATAATACGTTTATCACCGGCAGGACCCGGAATCGTATCGCCATAAACTCGCTTGCCCTCTTCGGCGAACCAATCGATGAAAGCCGCACCATAGGCAATTTCACCTTTAGCTTCGGCTAACGGCTTACCCTGCTCTAAGGTCAAAATACGGCCTAGATCATCCTGACTCTCCATCATCAAGTTGAACCAGCGACGCAAGATAGCTGCACGCTCATTGGCCGATTTCTTAGACCAGGTCGGCAGGGCTTTTTTTGCGGCGATAACGGCCGCTTCCGTCTCGGCAATGCCGGCGTTGCATACTTGAGCCACGACTCGGTCATTGGCAGGATTGATGACATCGAATCGCTCACTCCCACCATCCAACTGACTATCACTCCACTTGCCATCTATGTAAGAGCTGAGCTTCACTAATCCTGAATCGTTAACTTGTTGCATAATCACTCCAGTGTGCTGTCATCTTGTCAATGGCACCAGTTTCTTCTCCAGAGATGAAACTGGTACTAAAAATTCATATAGCTTTTGAATAGCAAAATTAAATTAATTACTTAAAGCTATATTTGATGAAGTATTTAATCAAGAGTAAACAATAGTTACCAAGAGACATAAGCGCTTACGTCAGTGACAAACCGTAACCATCCTAGGTTGAGTATCCGTCGTACGCTGAATATCACTAATAGTAGTGACTCCGGCCATGAAAGAGAGTGCTTTATTCGGTGACTCAAAATGAATGAAAGTATAAACCAGCGACAGGCCCATTATTTTTATAAAAGATGTGCAATATGTGTCTGATAAAATCGTTATTATTTGTCATGTTTTTGACGAACAAATAGAAGGGAAGATGTACTTAATCTTATTGGCATCAGTTTTTTGTTCTAAAACGCTAACTCAGATACATTTTTACACGGGTCAACCTAGCGATAAATTTATGTTTATTTACAAAGTGATCAGACACAAAGAGCTGTAAAGAAAGAAGTTACTTAGTCTAAATAACTAGAATGTAGTACCCCTTTGCTACCCCTTCACCAGTCAAGTCACTTACATTAACTCACCCTTTCGTTATCGGTAGTAACTTTTGACTACGGGCACAAACATGATCAATGTATTGACACGCTTTAAGGCACAAAGTGGTAAAGAGCAGGCGCTTCTTGAGCTCCTCAAGAGCTTAGTTCAACCGACTCGAAATGAACTGGGCTGTGTCAAATATGAACTTCACCAAGAAAATGACAAACATGGACATTTCATCTTCATCAAGAGCTTTGTCGACCATGCTGCATTCGAAAAACATCAAAATACCGGACACCGCAAACGTCTAAAAAAAGAGATGCCTGAACTCATCGCTCAAGAACCTGAAATTATCATCTTATCCCAACACGCATAACCGGATAATAAATCATAAGTTGTGATAAATCGCTAAATTCGAGAATTTGTACACGCCCCTGAATGGTAATAAAGACAATTAATATGTATAATACCTTAAAATTCAACAAATTAAATGACATCGAGTGTGCGAATCAAAGTTATGGATAATCTGTTTTTCGATAACCCTACCAGCCATTACTTGCCGATTCAGAAATCCATTCGCATCCAGGGGCATGTAACCAGCATCTCATTGGAAAAGCTGTTTTGGGATCTATTAGATCAGATTGCAGAGAGCCAAGGTGTAAAAAGAAACCAATTTATCGCGAGCCTATACATAGAAGCGCTTAACCATCACGGTGATGTAAAGAATTTCACCTCATTGCTTAGATCGGCCTGTGTCCAGCATATCTTGTCGAAGGAGAATGTTTAACTCTACCACCTCACACAGGTTCAGCTTAAACTCAGTGATCCCATGCTTAATAAGCAGTTAACACTTCGTATCGGTCACCACCATTCTCTGTGGTAGGTTTTTAGGCCATAAGTCATATTACAAACGAGTCAACTTACCTAGCTGAGAAGTCGCGAGGCTTCACTATCTCTAATAATACCAATCAGTATAAGAAAGTGGCCAACTCAGAGTTATTTTTGGCTGCATAATTCAAGGCGGATGAGTGAGGGAATGGTGATCCATTATGAACTCATTCAACATAGAAGTAGGCTGCCAAAAACACTCCTGAAAGGCGAGTTTTAGCACTTTAGATACGGCGTTAACGAGCTTAAACGTAGAATAACTATGCCTCTCACTCGTTGCCTTGCCTCTAAAGCGCTAAACTCTCGCTGAGTGACCACACCTTTATACCGATTGGTATAATACCACCGATGAAGATCTGGGATCCTAGCCGCTATTTAAACTTACTGAGTAATGCGGCGTTAAAGTCTTTAGCCGATACGGTCAGATTGCGTTCACTAATTCTGCCTTGAAGATCACTGATATCTTTCTCCAACTTGCTCAGGGTAAGCGTGTTGTTATCTAACAGATAGACCTGCTTCTGACTCTGATAATAGAAGCTTAATATGATCAAGGCATCGATATCATAGTTAACAGCAGCGGCCTTGATCTTCTTCAATCGACGATAGACGCGGTTATGCAACGCTTTGAGCTTCCATATATAATAGACCTCAACCAGATAAGGATGATGTTTAAAATGCGTCAATATGGCCACAGAAATAATGGCCGCCAAGATCACACCGAGTAAGTTCCATTGAAAATTCCCCGTCGTCTCAGCGCTCATGTCCTTAGCATCACCAAACAAGGCAATAAAACCGCTCCCAAAAACCAAGGATAGCAAGATGAGACTAGCAACTAGGGTGATTGTGACGATATTCAGGTGCTTACGATATACAACTTTATCTATCTCTTGTAACTTCATGCTTTGACCCTTTGTATTTCAAGACAAACATTTTAATTTTCCTATCATGGCTTGTATAGCCTGAACTTACTCTTTTAGAATAAAATAACTTGGTTTCGGCCCTTTCTACAAAATGCCAGAAAAATGAGTGTCCCAATGTATAAAAACGACCAGCAGAGTAAAATCGCCAACAAACAGTGATATAGCAACATATATGTAAGCGTTCACCAGAAGGGCGTTGACTAAGCTGACACCAGGTCAAACACGTCTGGGTATTCTCTGTTGCCTACAACGGCTGTAACGATCTTACTTATCACTGTAATTGGCGATAACTGCCGTTTTTTGCATGTTTCAACCACTGACAGTAACCGGGAACGGAACTTCTCCCCTCGATCTGAACGGGTGCCATAGCAAATCTTACGCATGATCACGCTACCACGCTACCACGTATGCAGCGTTCTGCTTCGTTATTGGTCAGAGGAGTGCCTGGGTGATTAAGAAATACCCATAAGCCTTGCTCATATTTGAGAATATGACGGCATCTGCCAGCATAGCGTGAAGCGGGCACATTTCCCCCGCACTCAAGCCAGCGCTTAATACTGCGCCTTAGTCGTTGCATTCGCCGACGCCACATTATTTCCTCAACTTCACCGGATTCATATCTATGCTGGATGCGAAATACGGACTTGAAAAGCAATACCAGTCGGTTACCAATATTCGCAGTGAGGCCTTTTCCTGAATAATCGGCCATTTGTTGTAAATTGCGTAGCACCTGGGCTAGGCAAACCTGATGACGCTCAGGGGCTATCCAGTTGTAGCTCGGACATTGGTCGCTCACTACGATAGCTTGAGTCTGTGCACCTAATACCGATTTGGCGGCATCCTTATTGCGAAAGTATTTCACCACTTGGAATACCGCGTCAGCATACTACTGACTCGTCCTTGAGCCTCAGAAATCAGGCCTGTAGAGAAATGAGTACCATATTGGTCTTGCAGTAAACGTTGAATTTTTCGTACGCTCAGATGATATAAACCACTGAGCACAGCTACGTAGCTAAGCAGTCTTGGTCCCATCTGGCCATCAGAAGTATCCTTAGGTAAGGCGCCTTTGCTCACCGTGTTGCATTGCTGGCAACGTCCATGAAATAGCTGATATTCAGTGATATCAAGCTTAGGCTCAGGCAGCTCAAACACCTGATGACGATAACTGGGAGACTTATTGGCAGTCACTTCACCACCACAATCGGAGCAACAGGCCCCTGGCAAACAAGCGATTTGCTCATCGTTTTCGCCGAGTTCCGCTAGTGGTCTTTTATGCCCCGTATGTCCAGGTTGAGCGCCAACCTTATTTCCACTACGAGGCGTTTGAGCTTTTTTCGCTCGGCCTTATCCGCAGGGGAATCAGAGGAGGGTGATTTGGATGAGTGACGAGAACTGAGCATCAACCTGTCTTCATACTCACGTAGCGTTTGCCAAAGCTCACGGATAAACAGGTTGGCTTCGCTGATATTATCAATCGAAGGCGGCTCTTGCTCGAATTGTTTTTTCTTTTTCATGACGCCATTTTCACATGGAAAAGAGATCGTTCAATAGCTATATGACCAAACCTTATCGATCATCAATTGATCGTGTCAATAAGGGGCTGGTGAACGGTTACACATATATAGCAATCTTAAAAGAAAAAACAAAGTGGAAGTAAAAACATCTAGACGTCCAGATTGACAGACGTCTATTTATCTCATATCCTGCCGACTATTGAGATCTACCATTCTGCTTATGCCGACCGATGTTGAGCTTAAGACTAAAGAGACAAGATAAGAGAGAAGACTTTGACCACATCGACCAATCCCTCAGCAAGCGCTCAAACAAAGAGTACCAAGACACCAACGGCCTCATTTGTTGCCCTGCTGCCGTTATTTCTATTCCTCGGCCTATTTATCGGTGCCGGAGTTTACTTCCAGAGCCAGGGCGTTGATTTTGCTTTCTATCAGCTACCCAGTGTCGTCGCTATATTGCCAGCAATTATCTTTGCCTTGATCATCTCGAAACAGAAGCTCAACCAGAGCATAGAGACGTTTATTGCCGGCATAGGTCATGCAAACATCATAGCCATGTGTTTGATTTACTTGCTTGCTGGTGCATTTGCTGCCGTGGCTAAAGCCACTGGCGGTGTGGATGCCACTGTTGCGCTAGGTCTGTCACTTGTGCCATCTAACTTACTCTTACCCGGCTTCTTCGTCATCGCAGCTTTCCTCGCTACTGCCATGGGTACCTCTATGGGTACTATCGCTGCAGTCGCGCCTATCGCTCTTGGCGTTGCCAACGAGGCTCAGATAGAGCTAGCCCTGATGGCTGGCGCGGTGATTTCTGGTGCACTTTTTGGTGACAACCTCTCTATCATCTCTGACACAACTATAGCGGCGACACGTACCCAAGGTTGTGAGATGAAAGATAAGTTCAAAGAGAACCTTATTTTTGCGATTCCAGCGTCGCTCATTACCCTGATTGCCTTCGCCTTCGCGGGTCAAGGCCAGGCCGATGTGGCCGCTCAGGAGATAGACTTTGTTAAAGTCATTCCTTACCTAACTATTTTAATACTCGCAGTCTCAGGCCTGAACGTATTTGTCGTACTGACTATCGGTATCCTGCTCGCTGGTATCACAGGCCTGGTCACTATGGATTACGGCGTAATCCAATTCGGTCAGGATATCTATACCGGTTTTGGTAACATGCAAGAGATCTTCATCCTTTCCATGTTAGTGGGTGGTCTAGCGGCACTGATGCAACAGCAGGGTGGTCTGGCATTCGTCAGTAAGCAAATTGAAAAGTTAATCGCGAAATTCTCCAAGGCCAAAGGTGACGCTTCGACTCGCGCATCTGAATTAGGCATAGCAGGCATCGTTGCCCTAACAAATACCTGTATCGCCAATAACACGGTATCAATTGTGGTAACTGGCGATATCGCTAAAGAGCTGGCACAGAAACACGACGTAACCCCTAAACGCGCAGCCAGCATCATGGATATCTTCTCCTGTATTATTCAGGGACTCATTCCATATGGAGCTCAGGCCTTGCTTATCGCATCGACCTTTAGCATCTCGCCACTGGCAGTGGTAACTCACGCCTGGTATTGCATGATCTTGGCCTTAGTGGCTATCTCAATTGTCATCTTTCGTAAGCGTGCCAGCTAATCTCGCCGTGTATCTTAAAAACGGCTACAACTAATGTGGTATTGCAGATGCAGCTTAAATAGAGCAAATTGATATCCAGTTAAGCTAAAGTTAATATTGCTCCCAAGAGCTAGGTTTAGCTAAAACGATAGGGATATTCAATTTCGACGTAATTTGTAAACGTCGATACAAGTAAAGGAGTGCAGCTTACTGCGCTCCTTTTTTATTTTTGCAATCCGTAATCCGTACTGAGAAAAGCGAAAACCCATGCAAAGTGAATTAAAAACACATTCAACCCATTATGATCTACACAGATTAGTGGTGCTGATGATCTTAGTCGGTGCCGCTGTCACATCGGTGGGGATCTCTATCTCTGTCTGGGCTGAATATCAAGATATCGGCATGCAGGTCTTTTTCAGACGTTCAGACTTCCTCGGTGATTATTCACCTCTGGCCTATGTCTTTAACATGTCACTGATTATCGCTGGTTCATGTATTCTGCTCGCCATGTATGGCCTGTATTTGCTTAAGCTAGGCGACTTTAGTCACTTTTTATCGATTACAGGATCTTGGGTCGCCTGTCTATTATGCTCATTGGTGTCTTTCCCATAAATTATTTAGACGAACACAGACTGGTGTCCACCAGCTTCCTGTTGGCCACATTTGTGCTCCACCTATTGACTATTTCCACTCGATTTACCCATAAAGAGATCTGTTCAAGACCCCTGTTTATATTGGCCATCTTTGGTTTTATCAGTGCATCCGGCCTCATCTATCAGCTAGATTGGAACACCTTAGACTTCTCCCCTTGTTTACATGAAGAAGGCGACGTCTGCTGGGTCGCGCTAAATATGTGGTTGCAAACCAATATCACCATGCTCTGGTGCGTGTTACTGGCACTAAATATCAGAAAATTAGCCATTGAGCAGCATTATCTAGAGTCACAGAAGCAGATGTCAGACTGGTAGCCCTTCTTTAAACCTGCCTCACTGCTCTTCTTTAAACCTGGCTGGCAGCCCTTCTTTAAACATAGTGGCAGTTAAACGGGTTTAGATGCTAACCTTGCGGCTAAACTATATTTATACCCTCACGACGCTGAACAATGACACAAGATAACCCTAGTATTCGTCTGGCTAAATACCTTGCCATGACTGGGCTCTGCTCCCGCAGGGCCGCGACTCGCTATATCAGAGACGGTCAAATAACCCTAGATGGACGCCTCGCCAACCATATAGATACCATCAGCTTAACCGACAGCGATTCAGGCTTTATCAGCCAAGAGATACTCAAATTCGATGGTGTGCTTATTCAGGGAATCGAGTCTAAACAGTACTGGATGCTCAATAAGTCTGTCGGCACAGACTGCCGCCTCTTGCCCCACGACCCCAGTTCTCTATTACATTTGCTGCCAGCCAGCCCCAGGCTCTACCCTGTGGGCCGCTTAGACAAGGACTCCCGGGGTCAGCTGCTATTAACCAACGATGGTGAATTGACGCAGAAGTTAATGCACCCGGATTTCGGCCATAGCAAGACTTATCATGTGCTAGTTGATCGCAATTTCGATGACAGTTTCTTAATCAGTATGGCCCAGGGCGTCAGCTACCGGGATGTCACTACCCTCCCCTGTCAGATGACCCGTCTCGATGATGACAAGTTTGAGATCATACTCACCCAAGGGCTTAACCGACAGATCCGCCGCATGAGTCAGGCATTAGGCTATAAGGTGATAGATCTTAAACGGGTACAGATACAGACCCTTAAGCTAGGTGAGCTAGAAGAGGGAGAGATGAGGGAGTTGACTACCAATGAGCTGGCGCTTCTCTTAGAGAGCTGTCGACCTTCGAATGAAGGTTAGTTACATTTTTATTTAGGTTCATTTGGCGACTTGGTTATTGGGAAATATATTTATTAATTTTACCTTCATTGTTATCTATCGCTTGCAGCGGGTGCTGTGCATGAATGCACAAATGTCGTGCTCACATGGTCAGAGATGTTCCCTACATCCCAAGACATTTCCCATATCCCTATGGGTCAGATGTGAGTGAACGACCTTATGTGCACTCTTACTTTGAGAAGGTTCTGCGAATCGCCGCTAGTACAATCCCTGTAGGCTCTGCCAAAAAGTCCCTTTTTTGGAAGTTCGCAGCCGCATCTACACTGAGTTCTTCAAAAGAAGGTTATTTATTTAACCTTGCCCGTAAACAATTTTAAATCATGAGAACTACCTAATTCGCTACGACCCCTTTGTTCGATAACAACACCCATTTAGCTGTATATATATGGCTATGTTCCATAATATTGTTGTCCCCCATACGCGGCTTTCAATATCTGCAGATTATCTAGTTTTGCGTTACTTTCCTTAAACCAAGCCAGATAATGTGACAAATACTTTGTGGCAACCCCCTTCATTTGCCCATTAACCCAACTCTTAAAGTGAGCGATTGCACCATTTACAGTCTGGATATGGTAAATCTTATCTATCACTCTTACTTTATTATTTATCAATCGCTTATGATCGCAGTTCTTTTGCTTTGCTATCGCTACATATGCCCAAGAGCCATCACTGCAAAGTACCGAATCTGCTGCAATGTTTTTAGACAAATTAGCCGCTATTTCTGCAGTCGTATCAGCAGATAAAATAGGGGTGATCATGTGTTTACTGCGATCTATGGATAATAGGATAGCGATCTGGCCTTCTTTAGTTCGTTTATCAATATCGCCGCCTCTCTCAGTGTTAACTTGAGCTGCATACAGCGAGTATAGTCAGCCCAAAGGTGGCATTTATGTAGCCTAGCTAACGGTGTCTTAGTCTTGTTATTGAAGGTCTTGTAACAGGTATTACATCGGTATCTTTGTATTGCTCCAGCCTTCCCCCATTTTTTGAACTGAGGAGAGTGGCAATGTGGGCACTGGGATAACGCATCGAAAAGTGGTTGAATGAGCTCATCGGTGGGGATTTTAGCGTTTAATGCCTGAATTGACTGGTGAACGACTTCTCTTTGAGCCGGTGTCATCGATAAAAATGTTTTTGTTATCTGGTTAAGCTTACTCACAAATAATTTTGTTTTCATTTTCTTTAACCTCAATCAATTACGCTCAATGATAAGGGTAGACAACATTTCGCTACAACAGCGCCGATGTTTTACACTCTCCAGAGTTAGCAGGTTTGAAAATGTCAGATTTAGAGAAAGATGAATTTGAGGAAGTTTTAAGTGATTTTTGGGGATATCCTATACCCGTTGAATATGTTTACACAAAGGATAACAAGACTGTAGAGAAAATATTTGATCGCTTGAATCGAAGTGGTGAGAAATTAAATGGACAAGAGCTAAGGAATGCCAAATTTTATGATTCAAAGCTTGTGGATCTAGCTTATAAATTCTCGCAAATGGAGTTTTGGAAAAATGAATTACTAATTACAAATAAAAATAGAATGGAAGATATTGAACTATTTTCAGAGTTCATTTTTCTTATTATAGAGGGTGGGGAGTTAGCTTCATCACCAAAAGTTTTAGATGAGCTGTATGCAAAATATGCTAATAGTGCTGAAATTGATTGGGCTGATCTTGAATTACAGATGAACAATGTTTCTAGCTTCTTTACGGCTATGAAAGTGAATTTTTCAGATTATAATGTTTCAGGTGTAAGTCATTTATATGGCTTATGGGCTTTTTCATATTATTGTGTCGCTAAAAAAATAAAAACTAAAAAAGTTAAAAATAACCTTCATGATTTTTACCAAGGATATATGGATTCAGATTTTGAAGAAGATGATTCATTTTCGATTTATAAGTCTAGTATGATGAATGCTACTAAAGGTAAAGGGCAGCGAAAGAAGCGTAGAAATGCACTAATAGAATATTGCCTATAACGTGCATATAATCGGGTAGCCGGAGGTATCTAGCCTCCAGCCCCCACACCACCCTGCATGCGGCTCCGCACACGACTGAATGAATTCAGGAGGTTTGTTGCCGAGGGCGGTTCATTTAGAGCGCCTAACCTAGACTTTCTGGTTAGCTTCTTTGTTTCGAGAGTGAATTACAATCCATCCATCCATCTCTTAGTGAACATAAACCCGCTTTCTTAACTCTTACTTCGAGCTTTGCATTACTCAGTGCTTGCAGTATCTCTGGTCAAAGATTTTAACCAGAGTCGAGCTTCGCCACTGACGCCATTCCCTATAACTGGAAAGTCACATACGCACGCGACGACGGATCCAATGTAAGCATTCACCAGAGGGGGATTGACTAAGCTGAGGTTAGTCCAAATACGTCTGGGTAGTCGCATTTACCCACCACGCCCGCAATGATAGTGCTGATCACTGTTATCGGGGATAACTTGCGCTTCTTGCACGTTTCAACGACTGAGAGGATCCGAGATCGAAACTTCTCACCCCTATCTGAACTGGTGCCATAGCAGATCTTGCGCATGATCACGCTGCCACGCAAACAACGCTCGGCTTCGTTATTGGTCAAAGGTGTCCCTGGGTGATTGAGAAAAACCCATAAACCTTGCTCATATTTGAGAATATGCCGGCATCGGCCTGAGTAGCGTGAAGCGGGCACATTTTCCCCGCACTCAAGCCAGCGCTTAATATTGCGCCTTAGTCGTTGCATTCGCCGACGCCACATTATTTCGTCAACGTCACCGGCTTCATATCTATGTTGAGTGCGAAATACGGACTTGAATAGCAATACCAGTCGATTGCCGATACTCGCGGTAAGCCCCTTACCTGAATAATCGGCCATTTGTTGTAAATTACGCTGCACATGGGCAAGGCAAAATTGATGCCGTTCGGGCTCAATCCAGTTGTAGCTGGGACATTGGTCACTCACGACAATCGCTTGGGTATGCTCGCCTAATATCGATTTGGCTGCATCCTTATTACGAAAATATTTCACCTGTTGGAATACGGCATCCTCACTCGATAACAACCAGACCCAGCGGGTATGCTCTTCACCATTACGATTGTGCGTCGTCTCGTCAACATGCACTAATGACGCTTTTTTTATGTGTTGATGCAGAGCTTGGTGTGTCGGCGTCAGCATACTACTGACTCGCCCTTGCGCTTCAGAAATCAGACCGATAGAGAAATGAGTCCCGTATTGGTCTTGCAGTAAACGTTGAATTTTACGTACGCTCAGGTGATACAAGCCACTGAGCACAGCCACGTAACTGAGCAATCGTGGCCCCATCTGACCATCGGGAGCCTCTTCAGGCAAGGCTCCTTTGCTCACGGTGTTGCACTGCTGACAACGCCCGTGAAATAACTGGTATTCAGTTATATCAAGTGCAGGTTTAGGTAATTCAAATACCTGATGACGATAGCTTGGAGTCGGGTTGGCAATGACCTCGCCACCACAATCAGAACAACATGAATCGGGTAAGCAAGCGACTTGCTCATCGGTTGCGCTGAGTTCCGCTAATGGTCTTTTATGCCCCGTATGTCCAGGTTGAGCGCCAACCTTATTTCCACTACGAGGCGTTTGAGCTTTTTTCGCTCAGCCTTATCCGCAGGGGAGTCAGAGGATGGTGATTTGGATGAGTTTCTAGAGCTCAATGCTAGGCGGTCTTCATATTCACGTAACTTTTCCCACAGTTCTTGAATGAGTAAGTTTGCTTTTTTTTCACCGAGTTCAGCAACCGTAGGCGGCTCTGTTGCGAATTGTTTTTTCTTTTTCATGAAGCTATTTTGACACGGCAAAGAGATCGTTCAATAGCGATATGACCAAACCTTATTGATCATCAATTGATCGTGTCAATAAGGGGCTGGTGAACGGTTACGATCCAATGGTCTAAGTCGACACATCCTTGGTAAGCGTTGGCTATGCCAACTCACCTTTAACGCCTCATATGATGTTCTTGTTCATCAGATCGCACTCTCAATGAGTAGGAAGGCTAGCGGCTTCCTTCAGACCAACCCTCACGGATAAGCCCTTGCCATTCGCTAGTAGTTAACGTTTAATAACAGCATGTTATTGAACGGTGACCTTCTTACAGAGGACTCTCACCTCATTAGTTCATGCCCATGCCGGGCGCACGCAAGGCGTTTAAACTAAACTAAACTAAACTAAAACAGTAGGTTAGGTTTAACTTCGCTTCGCTGCACATATAACCCACTATTTTAGTCCGCTTAATGCGGCGTTAGTTTGCTCCTCGGTGCTCTGTGACATCATAACGTTATAGTGCTATAATGTTGTTATTGAATCAATGGGGCTATTACCATGAGTAACTTATCTAAACGTTCGACTGTATATTTTGAACCTGACATACATCAAGCTTTAAAAATGCGCGCAGCGTCTGCGCACCTATCAGTTTCTGAGCTAATCGATGAAGCTGTTCGATTATTAATGCGTGAAGACCAAGAAGATTTGGCTGCGGTATCAGAAAGAGCCAACGAGCCAGAGATATCTTATGAAGATTTGCTAAACGATTTGAAGTCACATGGCAAAATATAAAATCACTTTTAAAAAGTCTGTAGCTAATGATTTACGAGTTATACCGAAAAGCGATATACAAAAGATTTTAAGTAAAATTGATTCTTTATCTGAGAATCCGCGCGGTGAAGGCTGTATAAAGTTATCAGCCAAAGAAAGCTATAGAGTTCGACAAGGTTTATATCGCATAATATATGAGATAAAAGATGGTCTTCTTGTTGTGAATGTCGTTAAAGTAGCCCACAGATCACATGTTTATAAGAGCAACTAATCGGGTAGCTGGAGGTATCTAGCCTCCAGCCCCACACCTCCCTGCATGCGGCTCCGCACACGACTGAATGGACTCAGGAACTTGTTGCCGAGGGCGGTTAATTTAGAACGCCTGGATAAAGGGGTTGAAGCGAATTAGGGATTGCGAATATACTAAGATACTTTTTCTAATCAATGTCAGGCTTATTCGACTCAATGATCTAAAACGTTTTTGTTCAAAGTGAGTTATTAGCCAAAAAACTAAAATCGAAGAGATAAACACTCAGGTGTAAACGCGGCTGTGACCTTCGACATCAGGGCGAGGTTTCACAGCGTGAAACTATCCGAGCGAGAGATAGGGATGTCGAACTGGCTCTTAAACATGGAAGTTGTTTGATGTCGTAGAGCCCACAGGGCCAATTTTGTTCCATACAAAATTTAGCATTGCCTCCATCCTTGGAGGTCAGATGTGCTTGAATGATATCCTATCTAAAGGCCAGTTCGGCATCCATGCCTCTCGTTCATAAGCACATGCCTATGCCATATTCACCATGTCACAGAACCTTCTCAAAGTAAGAGCGCACATTCCTCGCCGGACAGGCGTTAGATAACAATGCAATATTGGTATGCAGAATACTACCAAGTACTAAAACAGCCCAATGAACCCAACTCATAAAGATATTTTCAATTTGTTATCTGACAAATAAAAAAGCGGTCATCTAAGTGACCGCTTAACTTCAACATTTAACTCTCGATTCGAAGTGAGCACCTAGGTTCAAATTCCTAGGACCTAGGACCTAGGAACTCGTAGCTATTCACTAATTTAGTAAACGATCTCCATCTCGGCTAACAAGTTATCTGCATTATCCAGATACTTCATCACCCAGAGCATGTAACGACTATCGACCTGGATAGAACGGTTAGTCTCAGGATCGTAACCCCAATCACCGATAATACTCTCGTAAACACCATCGAATAACAGGCCCACAAGCTCGGCACGACCGTTTAAGGTCGGTGAACCTGAGTTACCACCAGTGGTATCTAGCGTCGACAGGAAGTTAACCGGCACAGAGTCGATAGACTTCATGTAGAAATCACCGTACTGCTTCTGCTTGATGAGTTCCAGCTGCTTAGATGGCGCACCGAATGGATTCGCGCCAGTGTCTTTCGCTAAAATACCTTCCAGACGCGTAAACGGCACAGCCTTCAAACCATCTTGAGGTGAGTAACCTTTCACATGGCCCACGGTCACGCGCAGGCTTGAGTTTGCATCGGCGTAAACCGGCTTACCCAGCTCGGTGTTGTAAGCGATAATGGCGTCCATATACTGAGGGCGCACCTTCATCAGCTTACCCGCCAGCTCCTTATCCTTCTTCTCGGTTTTCATGTCTGTGTCATACATGGCCACGGCAAACTGAATGAAAGGATCGTTCGAGGCGTTAAAGTCGGCAACCGACTTGTCTAACCAAGCCAGGCGCGTATCCATGTCGCCTAGTGTCGTCTTGGCATACATCTTATCCAGAGTCTTAGACAGCTTCTTCTCATCGAGCTTCTTGCCGATGCCAAATACCTTGTCCAGAGCCGCGATACGCTCACTACTCGGTAGTACGGCGTAGCGCTTAAGCATGTCAAACAACATTGCCTTATCGACACTGGCTGCATAACGACGATCGATACGCTCCATGCTCGACTTGAAACGGATCATGTCACGTTGCTGATAGCCAGGCTCACGCGCCATGTCATCCAGCTGTTTCTCATTTGCTAAGCGATACAACTTACGCGCCGTTGGCACCATAGTGGTGTAGCGAATATAGCCTAAGATAATATCTCTAGCTTGATTCTCTTGACCTTCGGCGATCAGCTTATCTAGCTCAGCCAGCGTCTTACCGTATTTTGCCTTACGCTTGCTATCTTTATTGATCCAGCTAGCCAGTTCAGACTCACGACCCTTACGATCATCGAGCATGGGAGACTTGCCATAAAATTCGATCATAGAGGTGAAATTCTTAGCATAGTTTGCCAGACCGGCGATCAGGCTTTCATACTTGATACGCTCATCACTGCCCTCGAGTGCTGTCTCCTTGATGATCTCGATGAAACGCTCACGCAACATCTTACCTTCAGGGTAGGCCCACTCGAACTGATTCTCGACTTCATTGGCCGTGCGGTAACGGTTAGTGCGGCCAGGGTAACCTGCCACCATAACGAAATCGCCATCACTCACGCCTTTAGCCGAAACCTTCAGGAAACTTTTTGGCTCATAAGGGACATTGTCTTTGCTGAAATCCGCAGGCTTACCGTCTTTAGACACATAGCCACGGTAGAAAGAGAAATCCCCCGTATGACGTGGCCACATCCAGTTATCGATATCGCCGCCATACTTGCCTACACTGGCTGCTGGGTTATACACCAGACGCACATCGCGGATCTCTAGTTGCTTAACCAGATAATATTCCAAACCACCATGGAAACTGTATACCTGGCAACGATAGCCATCCTCGGCCTCACAGTCGGCAACTAATGACTTTTCTCTCTGCTCAATGCCCTGATAGTAGGCGTTGCCAAGCTTGTTCTCTAAGCCTTTCTTAACCTTATCGGTCACATCTGTCACGGCTTCGGTCACATAGATACGTGAACCCGGTGTAGCCTCTAGCTCTTCTCCATAAGACTTGGCCAGGAAGCCATCTTTAAGCAGGTTCTTCTCCGGCGTCGAGTTATATTGAATCGAACCATAGGCACAATGATGGTTAGTGACCACCAGCCCCTTTGGTGAGACGAATGATGCCGTACAACCGCCTAGGCTAATGACGGCATTCATTGGAAATTCGGTTAATTTAGAGATAGATTCCACATCAATCTCTAATCCCTTAGCCTTTAATTCATCAGCCATTGCGGGCAGTTGGTATGGTTGCCACATACCTTCGTCGGCCTGTGCGCCAAAAGTGGCGGCGACAGCGACGGTGAGAAGCCATGTCTTCATTTTGTTAAGTCCATTTTTTAATTATTAGTGATAATTCTTATTCTGTTTTACTTGTGCTTGTTTATGTAGCATATAGCCATCTTGCTAAAACTCAGGCAATAAAAAAGCCGAGCCAAATATTACTATTCGGACCCGACTTTATCATATGCCACCGCCATTAAGACAGGCTTTGACTTATCCCCTTACTATTTCAAGTAAAACTCAACGCTATTTAAAAGGAAAAACTTAACTTAGCTTGCCATCAGCTTGGGCTTATAGCCCAACAACTTATAGTGCAACCAGTAACTGAGCGGTAATAATTACAGCGCCTAATACACCTGCAACACCCAGAGCCGCACTACCACCAGCGACCTGATAGCCTCCCAGATTCTGTTTACGCTGCTTCAGTGCCATGGCAATCGGCAGGAAGATGATCATGATCACCAAAGGAATAGCAGCAAAACCCAGCACCTGTATGAAACCCTCTGGATAATAAAGCGCACACAGCAGTGGCGGAATAAAGGTGATAAGCCAGGTCTTAGCCCGGCCCGCAATATCATCTCTAGCTCGTGTCAACTCAGCCACATAGTCAAACAGACTCATGGTCACACCCAGGAAGGAAGTGATCAGCGCCAAGTTAGCGAAGATATCGATACATTGCTTCAAAATCTCTGAATTTGCCAGACCTTGTAAAGCCATCACCAACACGGGTAATGATCCCTCGAAGCCATATACCCTGTCGCCGCCTAAGGTACCTAAAGTCACCATCAGCCAGAGCATATAGCTGACGAGCGGTATGGTGGAACCAATAATCAAAATTTTACGTAACGATACGGCATCGCCATCTAAGTAGCGCACTATGGTCGCGATACACACATGGAAACCAAACGAGGTGAATACGATAGGAATAGCTGCCAACCATAAGTTGTTCAATTCGCTGCCAGAAACAAGCTCACTACCTGTGCTGGTTAGCAGCGCAGACATATCCACGTCAGGGAGTAAGAAGGCCACCACGATCACTAAGAGTACCACCATGGATGTAAAGAGGACGCGGGAAACCTTATCGATCCATTTGACCCCAACGGCTATCAAGCCGCCGAAGATGACAGTGAATAACAACACAGCCACCTGATTATTCATGGTGATACCCAGAGGCTCGAAGCGAGTCTCGAGCAGAGACGAGCCGCCCATCAGATATACCATAGTCAAGGCAAACAGTAGGCTCATAAATGAGGCCCCCTGAATTAACTGACCGACTTTGCCTAAAATCTTGCCGGTAATGGCATGGACGTTATCACCGACTCTAGTGCGTAAGTTGATCTCTAACATCAGCAGAGATGTATAGATGGAGATCCCCCAGATCACAACGAGCAAGAGAAACGCAGGTAATGTACCCAAAGAAGCAGTCGCTAAAGGTAGGGCTAACATACCACCACCGATTGCAGTTCCCGCAACGATAGCGATGGAGCCGAGCATTTTTAAATTCACAAAATTGTCCTGTTAGATATATTTTTATTCTACATTTTTGGTAGTTCAGATTTAGAACAACTTTGAAGGAGAGCTCTTTCTCTAAAATGACTGCTAGGGACATTAACAGCTACAAACCTAGTGAGCAAGCCATCTATAACAGCTGTAAACAAGTTTGAACACTGGCTCAGTAAGTTTCCAACAAGGGGGAAACACTTACGTTACCTGAGATTTTTTCACTCAATATAATCATCAATTCTAGCACTCAGAGATTGCCACTCGACCCTCAAAATGTATAATGCTCGCCTCTACTTCAGGGGAGTAGCGAGCAATCTTTGTTGTCTGAATCGATTTACTTCGAGGCAAAGATTGAGTGAGTGTCAACATACTTGGCCACAACGCCATGGTGCTCACAACAATATGACGTGATGACTCATATTGTTTTGCAAGACCTGAGTGCAGTGACCGCCCATAAAAAAGGGGGGCCGGTTTTCTGTACTCAGATTGTTGCCCCCCTATAAGGAAGTCTCTTGGAAGCACTACTCGCCTCAACCTTCACGGTTGCTATCGCCGAAATCGGTGACAAAACTCAGCTGTTAGCCCTCATACTCGCCGCCAGATTTAGCCACATAAAGGGCAGTAAAACGGCAATTATTCTCGGTATTTTTCTGTCGACTCTGCTCAACCACTTTGGCGCCGCCTGGCTAGGTAATTGGGCCGTTGGCTTGATTAGCCCGGAACTGGCCCGCTACTTAGTCGCCGCTTCATTTTTTTCTATCGCTCTGTGGGTATTGATCCCCGACAAGGTCGATTGTGAAGAGAGTCGTTTCTACAAGATGGGGCCTTTCATTGCCACTTTCATTCTGTTTTTTATCGCCGAGATGGGCGACAAGACTCAAATTGCCACTGTGGTATTAGCGGCGAAATATGATGCTCTAGCTATAGTCGTCATGGGCACCACCTTAGGCATGCTTATCGCTAACGTCCCTGTGGTCATAGCCGGCAACTTCAGCGCAGAAAAATTACCCCTGACCCTGATCCATCGAGGATGCGCCGTATTGTTTGCACTACTCGGTGTAGCGACACTATTGTTTTAACAAGAAAAGTAAAAAGGCTCTAGTTCCTAGGAACTAGAGCCTTACCTTTTATCTATTAGCTTTTTTTATTACAAGCCCAACGTCTGCTTGATACGCTTACCGTAATCTGCATCCGCCTTGGTAAAATGCTCGACCATGGTCTGCTGCACATCCAGCGTCGTCTGACTCAAGCTACCACAGATAGTGGTGATCAACCTGGCCTTCTCATCTTCAGGGAAAATACGGTACAGGTTGCCAGCCTGAGCAAAGTCATCCTGATTATAACGGCTGTATCTATCGGCTTCACCATCGAGACGCAGTGCTGGCTCGGCAAAAGTACTCGGCTCGACTAACGCAGACTCTGTGCTGTTCGGCCCGTAGTTTGGACTCGCATCTCCACCGGTTTGGCTGCCGTTATAGGGACATTGAGTTCCCGCCATGGCACCGGCGCGTTGGTGGTGATTTGCCTTAGTAGCGTGCGGGCAATTCACCGGCAGCTGATTATAGTTAGTGCCTATTCTGTATCTTTGTGCATCAGCATAAGCAAACAAGCGAGCCTGCAACATCTTATCCGGTGATGCACCCACACCCGGTACTAAGTTACTCGGGGCTAATGCGACCTGCTCTACTTCGGCGAAGTAGTTCTCAGGCATGCGATTAAGCTCAAGTTCACCAATCTCAATCAGTGGATAATCGGCGTGTGGCCATACCTTAGTCAGATCGAATGGATTGATATGATAGGTGTTGGCATCGGCTTCTGGCATAATTTGCACCTTAACCGCCCAACGAGGGAAGTTACCGTCAGCAATTGCCGCGACCATGTCGCGTTGAGATGAGTCAGGATCAATCCCTTTAAGAATATCGGCCTGCTCTGGGGTCAAATTCGCTATGCCTTGCTTAGTCTTGAAATGGAACTTAACCCAGAAACGCTCGCCTTTATCATTCCACAGCGAATAGGTATGTGAACCATAGCCATTCATCTGACGATAGTTAGCCGGAATGCCGCGATCCGACATCAAGATTGTCACCTGATGCAGGGCTTCGGGATTCAATGCCCAAAAATCCCACATGGCTTGTGGATCTTTCAAATTAGTCTGCGGATTACGCTTCTGAGTATGAATAAAGTCCGGAAACTTGATGCCATCACGCAAGAAAAAAGTCGGGGTATTATTGCCCACTATGTCGTGATTACCACGGGCCGTATAGAAACGTAAACCGAAACCACGAGGATCGCGCTCAGCATCGGCCGATCCCATCTCGCCGCCCACGGTCGAGAAACGAATAAAGGTTTCAGTTTGTTTGCCGACACCATTGAAGTGATCGGCAATAGTATAATCGCTCATGTCTTTGGTCAGGGTAAAAGTACCGTAAACACCCGTGCCTTTGGCATGCACTATACGCTCAGGAATACGCTCTCGGTTAAAATGAGCAAGTTTTTCTAACAGATGAAAGTCTTGTAATAGTACCGGGCCGCGCTCACCTGCCGTCATTGAATTTTGATCGTCCGCAACAGGCGCGCCATTTTGGCTGGTTAAGTAGTTAGCTTCTTTAGTCATATTATTCTCCAATGCTTGTTATTCATTAATTTTCTAATTCAGTCGTACTGGTCGATTAGTTCAACCAGTCTTCGATAACATCAAATATTGTGGCCATAGTTATTGATCCATTTCGCTTTCGTTAAGCCGCTTAGCTCTAGAAACCTTCACATAAACCCTGTCGATGAATAAATATTAGTTCAAAAATGAAATGAATAAAAACGATTAAAATAGATTAACCTAATTCACTTTAAAGATTAGAGATATGAGAGATAACTCACAGATACCGACAAAGAAAGACATTATCACTATTGGAGGTTACGCCTTTTATTGGTATTAATGCTGATGTAAATCAACAAAATACACATAAATAGTTAAGCTCTAGTGAAAGGTGGTCTCGTAGAGAGATATGTTGAACAAGGTGATAAAACCAGAGGGTAAACGCTGGAGGGTGAACACTATTGCCATTAAAAACAGCAGGTTGAAATCAGCCATTTGGAAACAGATAGTTAAAACCAGAAAACGATAGATTTCATTAGAGATAATGAACATCTGTAATAAAACAAGAGCCAGCTAACGTCTGCAGTTAACTGGCTCCAATTATTCAGCGCAAGGCTTCTAATTAGCTCAGAGCTGTCTATTCAACTCAGCGAAGGCTAGAGGCTAGCTCAAGGCTGTTGGTTAATCGACTTTTCGGCTTTATAAATTTTGACTATATAATAAGCATCGATCAATACAATAAAGAAGTTGACCAAAGCCACAGGTATGGCATCGATGGCCAAACCATAAGCGACAAAAAGGCCAGCACCGATCAGGTTCCACCAGCGTAACTTTTTAATATTCGACATCATCAGCGAAATGGCTACCACCACTGAGGCTAAGTAGCCGACCCACTCCCAAATTGTTGCACTATCCATTTTACCTATTCCCCACAGCTAACAATCGATTCAAACCTAGATAACAAGTTTAGTGCATTAAAGCCTGTATCACTAACGCTTAACCACGGCTGCTGTCATGCGTGAGATGCAGCAAAGATCACCGCCGCTGTTATGGATAAGTATCTCCCATACTGAGCTTCGCTTACCTAAATGCACCGGCTTTGCCGTCGCAGTCAAGGTGCCATTTCTAGATGCTTTAAGATGATTGGCATTGATCTCTTGGCCGACACAGTAGTAATTCTCAAAATCTACGGCGAAGTTTGCCGCATAACTGGCAACCGTTTCCGCCAATGCCACATTGGCTCCGCCGTGGACGATTCCCAGTGGATTATGAACCTCAGGAGAGGCAGGCATAGTCGCCACCATATAATCATCCCCAATTTCGGTGATCTTGATGCCCATAGTTTGCATCAAGGTGCCCTTGCCATGCATGCCCGCATCCATTTTAGCGCAATCTTCCAGGCTCACCGGTCTAAACCAAATACTCATCACTACATCCATTCTTCTGATAATTAAGCCACAGTCTACTGGCTAGCGCTGTAAGTTTAAACAGATAAGAGGAGTAAAAAGCTAAGGCTGGCCTAGCTGTCATACCATTTCTATAGGTTAGATAGTGTAAAACCCTACAACTGAACGCAATGAAAATAGAGAAAAGAGACTCCCCCCATATAAAACCGACAAATACTGATAAATTGCTGGTATAGCACCAAATAGAACAAGAATGACTAGGATATGGCCAAGAAAAAAACCGCCTTTAATGAATTAAAGGCGGTTTATGATTAACAATGAGTCATCTCAATAATTAGTGTTTACGACGACGTAAACCAAGTAATGAAAGCATTGCCAAGCCTAAATATCCTAAAGAACCACCATCATCTTTCTTAGGTTCAGGAGTTGGTTCAGGTGTTGGAACTGGAGTCGGCGCTGGATAGCTTAACGCGACAATTACAGGGTCGTGATCTGAAGAGCTAAAGACATTCTCAGACTTAACCAAGTCACCCGTGTACTTGTTCGGATATTCAAACAAGCTGGATTCAACCGAGTTGATATGCCAGTCCTGAATATCGACCAGTCTAGCTGCAACGCTTGCGTTGCCTAAGGCATGGTCAAGGTTACCCAACTCACCGCCATAGCTATAACTGTAGGTTTCCGCCCCATGAGCCTGAGTATTGAGGTTGATAAGGCCGAAACCTTTCTCAATCACACTCCCCTCTTGCTCATAGACTTCGCCATTAATCGTAGTCCATGATGCGGTAACAACGTCGCGTGTCGACGTCGCGGCATCATAATCGGTTAACACGCGAACCGGATCTTCCATACCGTAGGCATTTAAATCACCAATAACCAGGATATCACCCTCGATATCTTTGATAGCTTCACCGATAACCTTGGCCGCAGATACACGGAACTCATTACACTTGCCTTGCAGATCGGCTGGATCTTTACTCTCAGAGAATTCCAACCAATCTTCCAGACAACCAGAACCTTTAGACTTAAGATGGTTAACGACAATAGTTAACTTCTCGTCATGGATCTGGAATGTCTGCGCCAGACTGTGTCGCTGATACTTGTCATAACCAGGGCTAATTTCAACATCGTCACCTTCTCCGCGGGTCGCGACCCCTTCGGCGGCGTGCTGCTCAGGTGTAGCAATAATGAATGCATCACCTGTTGGCTTCACCTTGTTAGGGCGGTAAAGAATACCGACGGCGATTGCATCACTACCGATAAACTGACCCTTGTACTTATCGGCATCGGCTGCTTCGATAAATTGATATGCATCGATGGCTGGCAGTTCTGCGTTAATCGAATTCAACAGATACTGAATTGAACTGGACTCGCTAAAGCCATTATTTTCAATTTCCATCAAACCAACGATATCCGCATTCATCTCTATGAGTGCATTAACAATTTTAGTACGCTGCAGCAGGTATTCATCAAGGGTGTGAGCACCACGGCCACAACCTCGGCTCGCATCGGCATCGGCCTGATCTGCACAGGTTGGGTTCAGTGGGCCACCAATTTCGCTGTCACTGGTAAACAGATTCAACACGTTAAAGCTGGCAACACGAATATCACCTTTAGTCGCTATCTCAGCCGTACCGACTCTGTCATTTTCGCGGATGAAGTCACCGGCGACAATCTCATTGGTCGCATATAAGCGATAGGCGTTATAGCTGTAGTTAACCATGCCTTCTATATTGTTGAGCTGATCGCCAATACGCATATAGCCGGTTTCAGCATTGAAGGTAGGGAAATAAGCAATATGCCCATTAGGTGCAGAGAGACCAGTTTCAATAACCAACTTATTCTTAGAGTTAGCCAGCGCTAATGCCGCCGCCTCTTCAGAACCTGCAGGGTGAACCTGAGTAGCCTTAAACAGAGGTGCCTTGTGAGACAGTGACATGGTATTTCCATGTCCATCATACCCATATGGGCTGGTGACTTTCATATCACTGCCGGAGTCGAGTTTAATCTTCATCCCTTCATGACGCTCTAATGCATCGGCTAAGGTTTCGCCATCATTGATAACAAGAGCTATCACAGCTGGAAGCTCTGCATCTCCGGTAATAACCAGTTTTTCAGGGTTACCGACGATTTCAGTCTGCTTATAGTTTTCTTTAACTTTACCTTCTAAACAAACTAGCTTACCCGGTACGATTTCTGCTGGTGCTACTGCGCCTAATGAAACAAAGATACCATCGGAAGTTGCAGTCGAACCATCACCGACTACCTCTTGAATAAAGAAGCCTTTCTTTTTATCCAAGCGAGCCGTCACCACACCTTTAACCAGTACGGCATCGGCAGAAAGAAAAGGATATGAAGACGATGTCAGAGGACTATATTGGCCATCACCCTGAATATCATAAATCGCGGTAATATCACCAATACAGGCATATGGCTCAACGGGCTCAACTTCACCACCGACAAAAATGCCGCTACGAGTACCTAAACCATTAAAAGTATCCTTGGCAAGTTCGCTCCACTGCGCCGCATCAAACACGGTTTTAGCCGCAGTCACATCGTCATTACGTTGAAATGTCTTATCGTATCCCCAGCCATTTGGCGTAGGAATAGTACCGATAACATCGACAATAGCACCGTCTTTCAAGAGGGCAACTGCGTCACCACCATTGAATTGAAGATTACCAGTCATCGAATCGACATTCGCGCCCAAAGTGATAGTGGCACTTGGGTGAGTAATGACCTTAACAGATTTGGAAGCGATCGACTGACCATCTAAGGCCACCAGGTCTAATGATGTTTCCGCACCATCTTTGAAGCGTACTAGCTTATAACCGTCCAGATCGACGGATATATCACCCGTATTGTACAGCTCGATAGCCTTATTATAACTGCCGCCTTCGACGTATTCACTAATAATTATATCGGCGCTCGCCATCATAGGCAGAGCCGCGGCGATCGCCAGTGCAAGCATTGACAGTTTTTTAACATTATCCATTCATTCAACCCCATTTTTATAATATTGCCGTTAACTTCTATTAACGTACCTAGGGATTCTTACAGAATTGGATGATAAAAAAAAGATATCTAAATCACATTAACGACTTATAAACACTTGTAAAACAAAGAAAAAATAAAGTGGATTTAACGAAAATAAGAACAAATGGCTCAAGATGGGTGTTAAGCATGTCAAAATCAAATGCTTAATCAAGAACAGGCATTAAAACCAAGGCCGAACACCAACTTATCAAGCTGTGACAATTTTTTACAAAATCTGCATAAAAGCCTCTAGGATAGAATGAAATTTATACAAGCCTAGTTAATTACTCTTAACATCTGGGTTTTGCAGGCATAAAAAAACGGCCATTGAGACCGTTTTAGCTTTTCCGTTAGTGACTATCTCTCAAAATATCTCTCAGCAATCAGCCATCTTTAGCTGAGCCTCAATAAATAATAGCTTATTAACTTACTAAGAACATAACTCGAAGTGACTCTGGTAGGTTTGCGCCCATCTTAATAACTCCACACGATTACGTGATTGTGTCTTCCTGAAAATAGAGGAGATATGTGCCTTCACCGTGTGTTCACTGATACAGAGTCGATGAGCGATCTCTTTATTTCTAGCACCACTGGATACGATCTGAATGATGGTGCGCTCTCTTTTCGTCAACATCTGCAGCATGGCTGCGTTATCTTGCGAATAATCCTTGGTGCGGTCTAAACGACTTACCAATTGACGGAACATCTTACTGATCAGAGCCCTGTCATACCAAAGCTCATCGGCCACCATCTTTCTTAAACCGGTCAACAAAAGATCCATACGCTGATCGGCATAGAGCAAACCACGAATCCCCAATAACAAGGCAGATTCTGGCTCAAGTTTCTCACGATTAACCTGATAGAGTGCGACGGGTACATGGGACACTAGGCGAGATGCCAATAACGGTATTCCTTTACTATCTAAGGCGGCTCCCTCCTGTTCTATCAAATAGAAGCAGTTATTGTCTCTCTCAGGCTCTAGCTCAGATACCTGCTTCACAATACGTGTCTTTAGCCCTATAGACTCGGCCAAAATAGCCAGGTGGCATGGTGCCGCGACTTGATGCAAGAACACCAACTCATAAATCTTACTCATTCACTTCTCTCCCTGAAAAGTTTACTTGCTCTCTGTAAGGGTATGGTCAATCTTCCCTATCAACCAGAATGATTACTATTTTGAATAGTGTTAGTAGATTCGAATAAATTCAACTGTAACACCATAGTAAAAAAGTATTAACTAAATGTAAACATGATGAAAAGTCTGTTTTTATCAACTTTAGTTATTAAAATCTTATATAGTTAGACTTTTAAAGCATAAAAAACCAGTAGACTTCATATAAGATAAAATAATTCACTAGTTAGCCGTTAAATTTAGCCAGCTGTGAATCATGAAACCTAGCAAGTGTAATTAGGCACATTATCGCCCCCACCAACGCCATGCCCATATCCGACTGGGTATCCCAAATAAGCTGTTTATTCAAAATAAAAACCTCATATACGGATAAACTCTATTGTTTTGATATAAAAATAATAACTTTAGCCATCCAGCCCTCCACTGTGCATAAAAAAATGCTACTTTGGTCGGACAATTGACTGTTTACACAAATAACATAATACCCATAACCGAAGAAGGTACTCAAATCATGGCGAAACATTCGCTGGACAAGGATAAGATCAAGATCCTGCTGTTGGAAGGCGTCCACCAATCTGCGGTTGATGTATTTAAGCGTGCAGGCTACAACAATATCGAATACCACAAAGCATCTCTCGGGGAAGAGGCCTTAGCCACAGCGATTAAAGATGCTCATTTTGTTGGCCTTCGCTCCCGCACCCAGATCACCGCAGCAGTGTTAAGCCAAGCCGAGAAACTTGTCGGTATCGGGTGTTTCTGTATTGGGACTAACCAAGTTAACTTAAATGTTGCTGAAAAACTGGGTGTCCCGGTTTTCAATGCGCCATTTTCAAATACTCGAAGTGTTGCCGAGTTAGTGCTTGGCGAAATTATTATGTTATTTCGTGGTATTCCACAGCGTAATGCCATGGCGCACAGAGGCCGATGGCTTAAGAGTGCCGTAGGCAGTTTCGAAGCCCGCGGTAAGACCTTAGGTGTGATTGGCTATGGTCATATTGGTACTCAACTCGGTATCTTGGCCGAGACGCTCGGTATGCGCGTGATTTTCTTCGATATTGAAGATAAGTTACCACTGGGTAATGCCCAGCAAATTCACTCGATGCAAGAATTAATGTCTGTCGCTGATGTAGTCAGCCTGCACGTACCTGAGACACCGCAGACCAAAGAGATGATAGGTGAAGCCGAGATTGCTTATATGAAGCAAGGTAGCATTTTAATCAACGCCTCTCGCGGCACCGTTGTCGACATTGACGCTCTCGCATCGGCCATCCGCAGTGAAAAACTCGCGGGCGCTGCTATCGATGTGTTCCCGGTTGAGCCTAAGTCTAACAATGACGAGTTCTTCAGCCCGTTACGCGGCATGGATAACGTCATCCTGACACCGCATGTGGGTGGCAGCACTCAGGAAGCCCAGGAAAATATCGGCATCGAAGTGGCAGGCAAGCTAGCGAAGTACTCAGATAATGGCTCAACCATGACTGCGGTCAACTTCCCGGAAGTGTCTCTGGCTCAGCATAAAGACACTTCTCGCTTACTGCATATCCACCACAACCGTCCCGGTATACTGATCAAGATTAACCAAGCGTTTGCAGAGAAAGGCATCAACATCGCCGCCCAGTACCTACAGACCACGGCTGAAATTGGTTATGTGGTGATGGAGGTCGATTCGAATCAAGCCGAAGAGGCACTAGAGCAGCTGAAGGCCATCGAAGGCACAATCAGAACTCGCTTACTGCACTAAGCACCAGTCTGAGACTAAAAATGAATAGCCCGCATAACGTTATCAATTATGTGGGCTATTTCATTTCAAGCTTTTCTAAAAAGTATCAACATCGCCTGTCAACATCAGTGCCTACAGACCACGGCTGAAATTGGTTATGTGGTGATGGAGGTCGATTCGAATCAAGCCGAAGAGGCACTAGAGCAGCTGAAGGCCATCGAAGGCACAATCAGAACTCGCTTACTGCACTAAACACCAGTCTGAGACTAAAAATGAATAGCCCGTATGATTTTACTCATTATGCGGGCTATTTCATTTCAAGCATTGGCAAATTAGAGTTACAATCAGCTCTTTCCAGCCCGTTTATTTCCTAGGATCATGATATGACTCTTTCAGTTTCTCAGCCCAGTTGGAACTTGAATGACCCAATTCCATCGCTATTCTTCTCTAACTTATCCCACTTGGGACTAATGAGCGTGACGGGTGAACAAGGCCGCAGCTTTATCCATGGACAAGTCACCACAGACATCAGCTCTCTAGAAAATGACCAATGGCGCTGGGGAGCCCACTGCGATCCCAAGGGCAAGATGCTGGCAAGCTTCAGAACCTTCGCCCTCGAAGATGCCCTGATCATGATGATGCCGTCAGATACCTTGGCCCTGGATCTAACACAACTCGCTAAATATGCGGTATTCAGCAAGGCCGATCTGGTCGATGTTACCGACAAATTCTTACTCTTAGGCGTCGCCGGTGAACAGGCACAAGCTTGGGTCAATGAGCGGTTTGGCCCAGCCGACAATACTAGCATAGACAAAGAAGTCACCGTGATTGCTGGTGGCCTGCTGCTTAAAGACAATGACCGTTTCATCATAGTGATGGACAAGGAAGCCGCTGCGCCCTTACTTACCTCTATTAATCAAGAAATAGTCGATGCCACCGCCTGGCAGGCTCTGGAGATCCAATCCGGTTATCCCAACCTGGCCGCCTCACATCAGAGCAAGTTTGTGCCTCAGATGTGCAACTTGCAGGGCATTAATGGCATCAGCTTCCAGAAAGGCTGTTACATGGGCCAGGAAACCATAGCCCGCATGAAGTATCGCGGTGGCAATAAACGCGCCCTGTATATCCTAAGCGGCACCAGTAGCGAAACTGTCAGTCTGGAAACCAGACTAGAGCTCGCCTTAGACGATGGTTTCAAGAAAACGGGTACCATCATCGAACTGGTTCAATCAGGCGATCAAGTCTTACTGACGGCCGTGCTACCTAATGACACGGCAGACAGCGCCAAGCTTAGAATCGCAGGAGATGAAACTTCATCGCTGACGATTAAGCCACTGCCGTATTCGCTTGAAGATGAAAGTTAAGACGAGGAAACTAGGAAACTAGGAAACTAGGAAACTAGGAAACTAGGAAACTAGGAAACTAGGAAACTAGGAAACGAGGAAACTAGGAAACTAGGAAACTAGGAAACTAGGAAACTAGGAAACTAGGAAACTAGGAAACTAGGAAACTAGGAAGAATATGCTGTAAGGCGCACTATAAAAATATGAGTGCGCCTTTTTTATTGTTCTTGTTTAGTCCTTGTTTACCCCTTGTCATCCCCTGCTATACCCACTTGTTTTACGAGAAGAAGTCAGATAATTTAGTCGGTTCTATCCCAAATCGGAGACTGACTCTTGAAACAAGCAGATCTCACCTCAACCGAGAAACAAGAGCTACTCACTAAGCTTAAACATGAACTTAGTGACCTAGAGCAGCAAATAGAATCAATCCACCAACGCAGCGCCCCGGTGCGACTCGACCAGCAAGCGGTTGGCCGAGTATCCCGCATAGACGCGATTCAGCAACAACAGATGGCACAAGCCGGTGAAGTGCTGATGCAACAGCACCTCCTGCGTATCAAGCAGATCTTGCTCGAACCCGAGGAGTATGGCTTCTGTCTCGAATGTGGTGAGAGTATTGGACTCGGTCGGCTCACGATACATGCTATCGCAGAGTTATGTATTCAATGTCAGTCGGAACTTGAGAACCTTTAGGTGGTAAAGGTTTATGGGGTAACTTTGAACGTTACTGGTGCCCATCAGCTTCGCTGTACTGGTCCAAACTTCGTTTGGAATCCCTTCTCCGTCGTAAGGCGCATACTCAAAATCAAGTTAGAAGGTACAGATAAAGTGATGGATTCCGGCCCAAAAGCATTGCCGGAAAGACAATATAAAAAATAAGACTTCAGCCAGCTGGTAGCCAAGGATTCAAGTTTGATATCCACGACTTTCATCCAATATTCCTCGGCTACAAGGCCACACACCTCCAAACAAAGTTTGAAAAAACTTCATACCTACTGGCGATGGCTTCTGCAACAAAGTACGATATTGCACTAAATAAAAAATCAGTGGAATTAGCTCTATAGCAAAAGGCAGTGGAGTTAACCCTACAGCAGATTTCGGCAGAAGTTATGAATTCAAGAAGTTGTGAATATGGGGTTGGTGACAACTCCTACCAAATGGCGGGTGGCTTAGCAGGTTTGACTCGCTTGGTTGATCAGTTTTACCAAAATATGGATGAGTTCTCCTCATCAAAGAAGATCCGGGATATGCACCCTAGTGACCTTACTGATCTCCGTCAGAAACTCGCGTACTTCCTTTCCGGCTGGCTTGGCGGCCCTAAGCTGTATTCTGAGCATTATGGCTCCATCGATATCCCGGCCGCTCATAAACATCTGTCGGTGGGCCATAGAGAAAGTGAAGCCTGGTTGTACTGCATGCAACAAGCCATAGAGAATCAGCCTTACCAAGCCGATTTCAAAGTTTATCTGATGCAGCAGCTAAGGGTTCCGGCAGAGAGAATAAGACAGGGATCAGGCAGCTGATAGTTATACCAATAGGTATTAAAGTTAAAAGTTCTTCGCCAAGGCTTCAGGGTACTGGCGCGGCCTCGCTAACAGCTCGCCACTAAGCCGTTATTAAACGGGGTGATATCTTGAGTCATGCCGTGTAATTGAAAATAACCATCTGGGTAAGGCGTCAATTGTGCCATGCCCTGAGGTGTGCCACGCTCCCCATAAAAATTCATCTCAGGCCATATTCCTGCACTAACACTACCGGGAATTTTAAATTATCCAACTCGACATGCTGAGCAAATTATAGCTTGTACCCCAAGATGTTACCTCTAAGCTAGGCTGATGATTAGTGCAGCTCTTGGCTCTGTAAAGGTCAGCGGATCCAGGTTGAAAATGATGTATGATTCGGTATGATCACTGACTATTGAC
This sequence comes from Shewanella benthica KT99, assembly GCF_000172075.1. Classification (GTDB taxonomy): domain Bacteria; phylum Pseudomonadota; class Gammaproteobacteria; order Enterobacterales; family Shewanellaceae; genus Shewanella; species Shewanella benthica_A. The sequence continues at coordinate 37,722 of NZ_ABIC01000005.1, read as the reverse complement.
TCATAGTTTTGACCCATAATGGAATTAGCCTTGGCGATTGGAGCCTTATGACAGAACAGATAGTGCAACTGCAAGGGATCAGCAAACAGTTTATCGATGGAGGAGTCAGTCACAAGGTCCTCGACCGACTCGACCTGCTGCTCACCCAAGGTGATACGATTGCGCTCACAGGTGCCAGCGGGAGTGGCAAGAGCACCTTGCTTAATCTGATCGCCGGATTTGAACGCCCCGATGCTGGCTCCCTTAGCCTGCTGAGCGAAAACACCACACCATGGAACGACAGTCACTGGAGTCATTTCAGGCAGGTTTATTTAGGCGTGGTCTTTCAACAATTTAATCTGCTGACCCCGCTTAATGTCGAAGATAACATTGCCTTCCCACTCAGGCTCAATGGCTTAGATTGGAACACTTGGTGCGATCATCTGGTCGATAGCTTAGGTCTGAGGCCATTACTCAAGCGTCATGTCGAAGCCTTATCCGGTGGTCAACAGCAGCGAGTCGCCATCGCCCGGGCTCTGGCCCATAAACCCAGACTCCTGTTAGCCGATGAGCCCACAGGCAACTTAGATCAGCTCGCCAGCTTAGAGGTGATGAAGCTCTTGTGTGAACTGGCAAGAGAGCAAGACACCGGCATAATTATGGTCACCCACAGCATGGAATGCGCCGAGTTTATGCGGCGGCGTTGGCATCTGGATAATGGCCAGATCCATGAGTAATACCAAACTCATTCGCATGACCCGGCTCTGCCTTGAGGTCTTCTTCGGCCATTATCGCCAAGCCCCTCTGCAGGCTGGCGCCATCAGTATCGGTATTATACTGGCTGTCACCTTGTTGATCGGGGTTCGCACCACCAATGAAAACGCCATTCAGAGCTACAGCTCTGCCACCGAGCTACTGAGCCAGCAAGCCAAATGGTCTGTCATTCCGCCACTTGGCAGTCAGCGTCTGGATGAAAACCTATACTTCGATATGCGCGCCGACGGTTTCAGCAATAGCCTGCCAGTCTTGCAAGGCGTGGCCAGCGACTCGAAAGGCAAACGTTGGCGCATTCAGGGCAGCGACCTTATGGCCGCCCTCACCTCTTTCCCTGGCTCCGCTTCTCAAGTAAATAGTCAAGCCAGAGCTAAAGCTGGCGGCGGGCTGTTCTCGTTAAATATTCCCATAGGAGATATCTTATCCGGCGCGCCCCTAGTACTGACCAGTAAATCATTGGCAGAACAGATCTCCCAAGACGGTGACTTAGTACTCGGGGGGGTGAAGATAACTGTCATAGCCTTAGATGATGCCAGCAATTTGGGATCGGATATCTTAATGGATATCTCTCTGGCTCAGCGCATACTCAAGCGGCCCAATGAACTCAGCTATATCGCCCTCTTCTCTGACGTAAGCAGTAATAAGAGTCATTTAGAGCGGCTTATTGGCAATCGAGGCATGTTAATTGAGAGTGATAATGGCGAGGGCCTCACCGCCCTCACCGAGAGCTTTCATCTTAACCTGACCGCCATGAGCCTGCTGGCCTTCGTGGTCGGCCTGTTTATCGCCTATAACGGGGTTCGCTATAGCTTACTCAAGAGACAGAGGTTACTGACACAACTTCAACAACAAGGCATAGCCAAGGCCCCCTTGATGTTGGCTCTGTGCATCGAGCTTCTGCTCTTGGTCATAGTCGGTTCTATCATAGGGTTTATGCTGGGATTGCAGCTCAGTCACTGGCTGCAACCTATGGTATCGGTCACATTGGAGCAGCTTTATGGCGCGAAGATATTTCCGGGTCACTGGCAATGGAGCTGGTTGTTTCAGGCCATAGGCCTGACTTTTCTCGCCGCTCTAGCAGCCTCAGCGTCATTATTCATTCAGCTAATCCGTCAGCCTCTGGCCGGGAATTCGGGTCACTTCACTCAGCAAAAAAGTGCCGATAAGATCTATCGATATCAATTATTCATTGCCATCACACTCGGATTAGTGGCATCAATATTACTGCCTTTTAGCCAAGACTATCGCTACACCATGATCCTGCTTGGCCTTGTAGTCATCGCCATTCCCTTAGCCCTGCCTTGGTCTCTGGCATTTATGGTCAACCAGCTGCTAAAGGTGACACCTAAGGGTTTATTACATTATCAGGTCGCCGAGACCAAGGAGCTAATCGCCCCCCTATCGCTGGCCATGATGGCCATGTTACTGGCGCTGACAGCCAATATATCCATGAACACCTTAGTGGGCAGCTTCGAGAGCACCTTGAAAAACTGGCTCGATGCCAGACTCCACGCCGAGCTCTATATCAGGCCTGCATCGAGTCAGATGGCCGAGGTTGAATCCTTTTTGAAAAAGCACAAAGATGTGGATGCCCTCTATAAACACTGGTACCTAAGCAGTAAACAAGACCAGCTGCCGATCAATATTGTCACTCGAGATAAACAGTCCTTAGCCGAGACTACCGTTTTTAAAGAGACGGTCGAAAATATGTGGCCAGCATTTTTTGCTAATAAACTCGTGCTGATCAGCGAGCCACTCGCCATCAAGTTAAATCTCGAACTAGGGGACGGCATTGACTTACAGGCTCTGCCAAATGATCACTTTACCGTGGGCGGTGTGTTCTACGATTACGGCAATCCCTACGGCGAGGTCATCATCTCCCCGGAGACTTGGCAAGCCAATGGATTTCCACAGGCACCCCTGAGCCTGGCCATAAACGTTGCCGGAGACACAGACAAATTCAAACAAGAGCTACAGCAGGCATTCTCTATACCCGATGCCATGATATTCAGCCAGGAAAAGATTAAACAGCAGGCGATCATCATGTTTAAGCGCACCTTCTCTATCACTCAGGTATTAAATAGCTTGACCCTACTCGTGGCGGCCATCGGCTTATTTAGCGCCTGCTTCATGCTGACCCAAGCGAGAATGGCCCCCATGGCCAGGCTCTACACCCTGGGGGTCAATCGCCGTCAGCTGACCACTCTCGTCTTCGGTCAGATGTTGATTATCGTGTTGTTTACCTGCCTGGTAGCCCTGCCAATGGGCGCTATTTTAGGTTATCTGCTGATCAATAAGATCACCCTACAAGCCTTCGGCTGGAGTATCGCCATGGAATGGGACTGGCTCGCCTATGGCCAAGTGGTCTTACTGGCACTGGTCTCCAGCTTGTTGGCCGTGGCTTTCCCTCTATATAGGCAAACCAAACGCCCGCTAATATCCAGCCTGCAGAGGGAAGTGATATGATGCCGAAACAAATACTGCTCGTGCTAACACTCTGCGCGCTGACGATCACCACGCTTACTGCCTGCTCTAAGCCATCGACGCTTACATCTACACCTAGCTCTATGGCAAGCCTGTTAGGCGATAATGCTGCTGGCTATACGGTCGTTGATAAACAGAGGAGAATAAGCTTTCCCGAAGATCATCTGTCTCACGATGATTTTCGTCAGGAGTGGTGGTACCTCACGGCGAATTTAGAGACTGATGAGGGTGAACAATTGGGGCTGCAATGGACTCAGTTTCGTGTCGCCCTGTCTCCAAAAAAATCGCCTGAGAAATCCTCTGAAAAATCAGCGTCACACACTAAGCTCACCGATTCAGGCTGGGCCAGCAAGCAAATTTTTATGACCCATGCGGCCATCACCACTGAAACTTCACACCTTGCCGAAGAGAGATGGTCGAGGCGCCATCCAAGACTGGCCGATGTCTCAACCGATCCCCTCACCATAAAGATAGATGACTGGCAGTGGACCGGTACAGGAGCAGACCTGTTTCCCGCCACACTTAAGGTCAATGCCGAAAAATTTAGCTATCAGTTAACGCTGGAAACGAGTGCGCCCTATCAGCTCCAGGGTGAGAATGGTTACAGCATTAAAAGCGCCGACGGTTCTGTGGCCTCCCATTATTACAGCCAACCTTTTATCCAGGTTTCAGGCACTGTGGCTATCGATGGAGTAGATCATAAGGTCAGCGGCGATGCCTGGCTAGACCGAGAGTGGAGCTCGCAGTTTCTCAACAAGACACAGGCTGGCTGGGACTGGTTCGCCCTTAGATTAGCAGGAGGGTCAACTTTGATGCTGTTCCAGCTGAGAGGACAGGACAAACCTAGCTTCTATAGCGGCCGCAGAATGTTTGCCGATGGCAGCGGCCGTAATATAGCCTCCAAAGATATCCAGCTACAAGTAGCAAATTGGCATGAAATAGACTCAGTTTCCTACCCTGTTGCGTGGAATATTTCGATACCCTCTGAAAATATTGATATTCGCACCGAGGCACTCAATCCAGATGCAAGAGTGCCCTTAAGTATCAGCTATTGGGAAGGGCCGGTCATTGTCTCGGGGAGCCATAGAGGTGAAGGCTATATGGAACTGACAGGATATGAGCATTGACTAAATTATCTCGGTTCGTCCAGCTTTGATAATTAAGGGCTTGCTCATGAATATGGCTACTTATTAAACTGGGAGTTAGATCACATCGAAAAAGATGATCTTGATCTATAAATAGATCCAATATCTCTTGTTAGGTATACCCACAATTATTTTATGGTCTAAACTCGCTGCATACTTTGACAGTTAGCTCTCCAAAACCCGTCCTCGCAGCTATCTGTCTCTAATTGAAGGTAAACGAGCCGATGAGTCAGGAGTACCATATTACCAGCCTAGTCGTGCATGCTGCACCTAAGGCCATTTCTCAGGTTGAATCTCAAATCTATGCACTCACTGGCACGGATATCCATGCCGTTACCGAGCAAGGTAAGTTTGTGATCACCTTAGAGGGTGAAACCCAGACATCTATTCTAGATAACGTCGAAACCATATAAGGCGTGCTTAATAGCAACCGGATCTACCACCAGATCGATAACGTAAAATCGAATAAGCATTAAGTTTAATTAAAAATTACCGTCAAATTCAACAATAGAGATTCATCGACCTACACAGAGGACGGGCGCTTGCTCGTCCCTAGGAGATAAAATGAAAAAATTACTTACTGCCGTCGCCATGTTATTTATGCTCAATGCATGCTCGGGACAACAAGCAAACACTCAAGCCGATCCGGTTAATATCACCTCTCTCGGGCAATCAGAGATCACTGAAGTGCGCGCCGCCGATGTAATACCAACTTACCCCAAGCGCGGTAAGTCCATCGAACGTACGTTTGTGCATCAGCCCCCCTTGATCCCCCATAAGGCGCAATACCCGATCAACCTCAAGAAAAACAGCTGTATGAACTGCCACAGCCCAGCGAAAGCTAAGCGCATGAAAGCGACTGAGATAGATGTATCTCACCTGCTTGCCGATAGTAAACTGAACAAGCACTACTACAACTGTACCCAGTGCCATGTTCCTCAAGCTGATAACAAGCAGCCGCTAGTCGATAATGATTTCTCGGCTAAATAGGCTAGAAGTTGCGAGTTGCGAGTTGCGAGTCATAAACTGTAAAGCATGAAGCTTAAAAGCAAAAACCATCTTTCGAGGTGGTTTTTTATTAACGTATTTCTAGCTGGCTAGTCAGGTCCAACAATCAATCCAAGAGGCTCGAGTAACTGTTCCTGCTGCCACATGCAGATTTTAACGCCGCTCAGATCCACCTTTCTCGGATCTAAACCATATAGTTCTGTATGAGAAAGATCGCACTCCCTTAGATTAAACTGACCCCAAGCGTCACTGGAAAACTCACCTCGACTCAAATCAGAGCCCTTAAACGAAGCTCCATACAGATTTGCGCCTGTCCATTTGTTTTCAAATAGATCGCACTTCTCAATACATTGCCGCTCAAAATTAGCGTAAGACAAGTTGCACCCCGTCATATATACAGAGCAAAAATACACTTGCCTGCTTATCTGATTAGCAAAACGTGTCTTGAGAAAGTTAGCCCCTTTCAAGTCGCAATTCCTAAATTCGGCGCCGAAGCAATTAGCACCTTTGAAATTAACCATAGATAACTGACAATCTTTAAAGCTCGCATCTTGTAAATTAGCGTACTCAAAACCACAACCACTCTCAGCACCTTGCTCTATAAAAGAACAATCGACAAAATGACTTTCACCGAGATCAGTATGGTTAAAATTACAGCTATAAAATTTACACTGCTCAAAATGTGAATCACTCATATCCTGATGACTAAAGTTGACCCCTTCGAACACCACATTTTTTCTATTCAATTAACGCCTCTGCTACATCAGACCAGTTACCAAAACCCAAGGCTAACACTCACAAGCCAAGAAACCAATAAAAATAAACACAGCAAAAACAATTAGTTACAAGCTGCCAGATTGAAGGCTTTAAGGCGTCAAACAGCTCTGTAGACCTTATTGAAATTTATCGAGTGTCAGCTGAGGCCAAGAAAAAAGTTTAACTCAACCTAAGAGCTTACAGGGAGTCGAGCATAGGAGATTGAAGACAAGATGATATACAGATTTAACCAGATAGAAGTTCCTAGGATCTATGAGTTGAAACGTGAAACCTCTCCTTGCTATATCATTCAATTCAGGTAATTTGATTAAAAGACCAATACACCTTTTGAGAGACCTCATATGAAGCAAGGTAAACATGACCCACAACTGCTAAAACTCGCCATGGAAATAGGCGTAGGCTATGCTAAGAAGCGTGGATTTGACGATTTCGGCAAAGGAATTTCACCAAAAGATAAAGTCGAATGCATCTATCGCTTGCTCGTTACCGATAAGCTCATTCAACCCCTAGCAGTCGATAAAGAAGACGGGCCAAATATGAAACACAAATTGGTTTTATGGATTAGTAGACAACTTCCCGAAGATCATGAACTGTTAAACGAGTAAGCACACTATCTCAACTCGTTTATCGATAGCATCTTAATCCCTAGCTAAGATATAGTCTCCGCGTCGCTCCTAGGACAAGAATCCGGCCTGTAGCATCTTCGATGGAACCTAGGCAGCAAAATATGACAGTCCTGACTAGGTCTTATCTCTTCAAACTTATTGGTGATGCTATTTAACGGAGAATTTAACGTCTTATAAACAATAAAAGACACAAGAACCGCTGTCACCACAGTTAATAATGCCAACATCCAGGCCTTACGGCGGCATCCTTGGCGTTATGATGAATAAATACCTCATTAGGCAATATCTTAAGCTGACCTAGAAACCGGCTCATTTCTCTCAACTTCTTCAAAATTCAAACTGCTGCGGATGATCATGGGCGCGGGCGTGAGCATAAAAAAATCCCCATCACATGTGACGGGGATCAATATTTTTAATTGCGATTAAAGCGCATGCATTGCAATGCGCGATAAAGCATTAGCTCTCGACAGGCGATACCACAAACAACAGGTCACCTTGAGACACTTGCTGACCATTGCTGTTAAGCACACGCTCGATACGATACTTCTTATCTTCAGGATACAGAACCGCATCAGGACGATTATAACCAGCCAAACTAAGCTGTGAAAACATCTTCATCGCTTCTGTAAGCGCTAAAGTCTGACCCACAGTAACTATGTCACCTTCTTTAACGAAATCAGCCTCACCAGGCGCTGGAGAGGTGTAGAAGATACCCGCGCCTTGTGCCATCACTTTCAGCTCGTTACTCTCACCGACGCGCAGTGAAGCTGTGTCGACGCCGACAGTTTCCGCAGCGGCTTCCATCTCGGCAATCAACTCAGGTACGTCTAGCTCGGCCATCAGGCGAGGCAAGTAGTTAGTGTCATATACGCCTTCGTTGAAGGTGCTATCTTTCAAGATGCGAGTCAGTAGTGGAATGTTAGTCGCAATCCCTTTAATGACTACATGGTCGGCGAGATAATCGTGCAGCTTGTTAATCACATCTTCACGACTCTCACCACGGCAGATGATCTGGGCGATCAAGCTATCATAGTAAGGTGAAACCTCTTTACCCGCCTCTGCGATAGAGATGATCTCTATGTCATCACGTTCAGGCATCACGTATTCGGTGATCATACCAGGATGAGGTAACAGCTGAAGCACACCATGGTTGTCCAATGCAGCCTTCTCGGCAGTGACACGAACTTCGATGGCGTAACCCTTGTCTTGTGGCTCCAGAGATTCGATCGAGCGACCCGCGGCAATATCGAAACCTGCACTCACAATATCGATGCCTGATGTTGCCTCGGTAACCGGATGCTCAACCTGAAGACGAGTGTTCATCTCCATAAAGTAGACTTCGTTAGTGTCTAAGTTATAGATGAATTCAACCGTGCCTGCGCCCATGTAATCTGTTGCATTACCAAGATCGAGAGTATATTGAAGTACCTTATCTTTCAGCTCAGGCGGCAACATGGTCGAACCCGACTCTTCGACAACCTTCTGGTTGTTACGCTGAACGGAACAGTCGCGGATACCCAATACCTTAGTATTGCCAAACTTATCACGCAGAAGCTGTACTTCGATATGACGCAGTGAAGTGACATACTTCTCTAGATAAAGGTCGCCATTACCAAATGCCGCAGCCGCTTCGGTAGCAGTCTGTTGGAACAGGCTGATCATGTCTCCTTGACGCTCAACGACCTGAATACCTTTACCGCCACCACCTTGTACCGCCTTAAGCAGAACCGGATAGCCGATTTCATTTGCTACGTTTACCGCTTGCTCTGCATTGCTCAAGATACCGTGACTACCTGGAACGACGGGAACACCATTGTCCTGGGACGTCTTAATCGCATTAGACTTGTTACCCATGGTCGTCATGCTGTGAACACTCGGTCCGACGAAGTTAACGCCGTTATTGACACAAAGCGCGGCAAATTGAGGGCTTTCAGATAGGAAACCTATACCCGGATGCAGGGCATCGACATTTTCATATTCGGCCACTTTAAGCACAGAATATGCGTTGAGGTAACTCTCATCTGAGGTGTTACCACCGATACAAACAAGTTTGTCGTTGCCTGTAAGCATATCGGCAGGCACAGAGGTCATGTCCGGATCCGATGCCACTAAAACAACATCGATGCCGTTATCATGGGCCTTACGAATTAGCTTAACCGCAGTACAACCACGAGCATGAATCAATAGCTTCTTGATAGGCTTCATGAGTTCACGAGGGTCGTCCTGAACTATCTCTTCATCGGCAGCCATCATCTCAGGCACTAAAGTTGAAAGCGCATTAGCAATCACATCTTCAATCTGAGCCGTTGGCTTAGGCATCAGAGGGTCGATACTGCTCAGCTGGTCGTCGATGGTGTCGCTGAATGGGTTAGTCACCAAGGCATTCATCGCACCCGGCACTTTCGACAAGTAGTTCGACAGAGTCGCTGTAGACGGCAAGTACGCCGGCACGACCATCTGACCCGCGAACGGCATGTTAGTACCCGATAGGTAATAGGTTTGCACTAACGGATGAGTCACAAAACTCGCCTGTGCTCCACCGGTACAGTCACCAAAACCAAACATAAGTACAGGTAGCTCGTTATCACGAATGAAGCGAGTAATACGGTCGTTGACCACCGCCATAGAGAAGAGTGCAGCCGCGCCTTCTTTGGTCTGCATACCACTTGAACTGATGAAACAGATGACAGGAAGCTTACGTTTAGCACACTCAATCAATAGTGCACTGAACTTCTCGGCGCTGGCCATATCAAAAGCCCCCGCCTGGAAGGCAATGTTTGAAACGGCAACACCGACACGCATCTGTTGACCGTTACGCTCGAAATCCGCCATGCCGGTGATGAGACCACAAGGACGAATGCCTTTATCCAGCGCATCTTCGATGGAAAGACGGAACCCTGGGAAGTTAAGTGAGTTGGCCGACATCTTATCGCCATTGATCTCATCGAAACCGGTGAAGAACTTAGCGATAACGCTCTCCCAACCCATCTTACCGGCACGCTTATCATCACGTAGTACCTTCTGGATCAAGAGGTCCTGATAGCCCATGGTGAGACGGTTCCAGAAATCTTTGCGGCGACCGATACGCACAGGGTTGATTGCACCTGTGTATTCACCACTTTCTTCTTCACTATCGAAATACTCAGGTAATAGGCGTTCGAAGAAGTAAGTCAAGATAACGAACAGGCTGTCGTTTAGCTGAGGGAAACCAACACTCTTCCACTGTTCAGTCTTAGTCAGTAGCTCTGCTCGATTCGACTGACTCATAAAATACTTGAGCCACTTGTAAAATTTACTCTTATCCTTGGCCGTATCTTGAGTCGACAATGCACGGTCAATTGAGCTGTGTAGCAGGTTATCAACCGATGCACGTGACAAACTTTTAGACATCATGGCTTCTTTAGCGATAGAGGCTAAGTTGCCAACGACATTGTCATAAAGCGCGTTGAAGATAAGGATGTTGTGACACTGCCAGATAAAGTCTTCGCGGAGTTCGTCGTGAACAACTACATCCAGCACAGTGAGCTTATTAACCTCAGGCCAATCTGCCTGAGTCACTTCAGATGGCAGAGTCTCCAAATACTGAATCAAGCCTTTGAAGTTATTCTCGGCATTGCCTTTCCAACGGTGAAACAGAGACCAACTGATATTGAAGATAAGCGCCTTACGGGCTTTCTTATAGTTCTCTTTCGGCTCACCTAAGATCAAACGAGTCAGCATATTACGTTCGGTAGAAACCTCATCACGTTTAGCGGTGAAGTTAACCCAGAGCTTGTTTAGCTCTTCATCATAAACCAGCTTATCCGGGTTAGATAGCCAAGACTGGAACACGCGGTCCTGCTCTTGCTGAATACGCGCGAGTAGGTCACCTTCAGGCACACTCACCTTAGACAGGCGACCATATTGCTCCTGAGAGATCGAATGGATACGATTACGTAGCGTCAGGTAACGCAGGTAACGGTATGCGCAACCGAACAGGTTCAGGTGCATAGTTGGGTTGTTTGCTACCGCAAGCTCGGCGTGATGCTCTAATGCCTGGAGGCTCTTGGACGGATTCAGGAAACGCGCCAAACTGCGATCATAATGCTCACGCAAGTCTTTCGATTCTCTCACAAACTGCACGGCGGCATTTTCAACGGCTTCGATACTGCTGATGATAGCGCGGCGAAGGTTATGTTGACGCTCATCTTTATCCGTCGGAGAAAAATCGATGATGCCGTCGATACAACCTGAGGTATATAGCTCTTCAGGTGCAACACCCACAGATTTAGCACATTCTTGCCAAGACAAATTGTACTTACGGGCGATGCTCTGCAGACCCTGAGGTTGAATGGTGTTGAAGATACCATCACGCAGTGACAATAAGATGTTAGCCGAAGCGAGGGGGATAGCACCACCGGAATAACCGGCACCGATCACGATACCTATGGTAGGCACATCGACGTTAACACTCTCGGCAATCGCCTTAGAGATACTGTGAGCCTGATTCTGACTGTTAGCCACCTCCCCCGCATCGGCACCTGGAGTATCGATTAGATAGATGATAGGCATAGACAGTTCTGCAAACTTGCGAATGGCCTTACATGCAGCCAAGTGATGCTCTGGCATCCAGGCGCCGTTATTAGTGGTTCGTTCCTGCGCAATAAAACCGATACGACGAGTGCGAATGCCGAAGTTCAATTCGATCTCGGCACTATAAAAAGGCCCCTGATGGGTTTCGGCAATAAGTTTGCCTTTAAGATCGGCAATCACACGCTTAGCACCGGCGCGATTTTTATCTAATGTGGGTTGAATCACCTTAGTGACGTAACCGTCTACATCGAGTTGCTCTAACTCTTTTAAATTAGCTTGAATAGTATCTTCACCCAAGAGACCCTTGATCTCTTCGGCTAGGCTCTGTTTACTGTGTTCAGGAAACAGTGAAAAGTCTTGTGCCAGATGTTCTGCTTTCAGAAAAAGCGGGTCGGCAGATTGAGCCTGAGTCTTGTTTGTGGGCTGATTATTGCTGGTCATCATTGATCCTCTGCTTAGCCTCTAAAATTTTTAGCGAGTAAATATAACTTTGTTAAGGTGTCAAATGCCATTAAACTAGGATAGACACTTTGTTCCATATTTGAGACAGTGATAAAAACATGCCCGATCTTAACGGTATGATGCTGTTTGCGGCGGTAGTGAGAGCCAAAGGCTTCTCTCAAGCGGCCCGCGAAACAGGCATACCAAAATCAACCATAAGTCGTAAGGTTGCTCGATTAGAAGAGCAGTTAGGCGTACGTTTACTGCAGCGAGATACTCGAAACTTGAGTCTCACTCAGGTAGGTGCGCTCTTTTATCAGCATTGCATCAGCATTCGTGACGAAATAGAGGCAGCCAAGGCCACCATAGAAAACACCAATAACCATGTTTCCGGATCCCTGCGCATCGCGATTCCCGTCTCATTCAGTCAAGAACTTATCGCCAACCTATGTAGCAGCTTTATGCGTCTCTACCCGAATGTAGAGCTGGATGTCCAGTTTACCGACAGCGAAGTGAGTCTGGTAGGCGAAGGCTATGATATTGCAATCAAGTATGGCCCACTGCAATCTTCCGACTTGGTCGCCCGCCTTTTGTTCGAACGTAAGCCTATTTTAGTCGCCAGCCCAGGTTACCTGAAGGCCAATGGCACTCCGGCCACACCACAAGAATTAGCCAATCATCATGGTATCTTACTGGGTACCTCACGCTCTGCGCCCATCTGGCCCCTGGGAAAAGGCAACAGAAAAACCATGGTCAGCTTCAAACGTAAAGTCCGGGTCAACAGCGCCGTGATGGTAAAAAAACTGGTTCAGGATGATTTTGGCATCGCCATGTTATCTAACTCGGTATGCAAAAATGAGCTGGCCAGCGGCTCCCTGGTGCCAATCCTGCAAGAATGGCCCATCGAGGCATTTAAAATCTATGGTGTTTACTCTAGCCGACGACAACTCGCCACCAACATCAGTGTATTCTTAGACTTCTTCACCAAACGCTTCAGCAATCAGGAATCACTGCAATCCTTGATGATGTAAGTTTAAAAGCAGCTATAAGCTCAAGATAGAGCATAGCAAGCGGTAAGTTATAAGCCAGAGACAGAGCAGAGAAAGCGGTAAGTAAAAGCTAAGTGTTCACCAAGATTCAGGTCAGCAGCTAGCTGCTTATACAGGTTTAGAACGGCGAGTGAAACTTGAAGAAATCTATTTTACTTAAAACTTACAACTTAAAACTTATCGCTTATGACTTATGCCTTTAAAGTGACAAGTCCACATCATAAAACCCAACAAATGAGATACTTTATTTGCTCTCGCTTGTCGTGCATACTCATACCCACAGATATCAAGCCTTGACTATAGTAAATTCAAATTGATAACCCGCTAAAATTGATAAATAATCATCAAAAATAAAATCAATTCTACATTACTCTTTATTTCACAGAAGAAGGAGCAAGCCATGACGAAATCCTGTTTAGCAGTTGCAGGACTCCTCACTGGTGCAATGTTCAGCACAATAGCTATCGCTAGCCTGGATATAGAAGAGGCTCGCGTCTCCACCGCGACCCAAGCCATGCCTGAAGTCGTCGAACGCTATCAAGCCTTAGTCGATGGCTTAGATAAGCAGTACCGTCAGCAAACCGATGAGTTGCTGATGACGCAGATGGTTGCCCGGCAGGGAGAGCGCCTATGGCAGCAAGCAGTCAGAGATGTGCAATCGGGAGGGCAAGATGACCGCCCTCTGTACTGGGGGCGCCTGGCCATGAAGACCTTGCTCAAACAACAAGCCCCTTCGTTCCGGATCGCTCCCTGGCAGCGCAATATCAATCTGAGTGCAGTAGAAAAGTCTTCCAGAGGCTTCAGTAACATTAGCTTTGCAGCCGATACTCAGGTCAAAATTTTGCTGACCGGATTCGATCCCTTCTTCCTCGACCGAAATATCGATCAGAGCAATCCTTCAGGCTTAGCGGCACTGGCACTCGATGGCTATCAATTTTCGGTGAATGGCAAGCAAGCACAAATACAGACGGTGATGATCCCGGTACGCTTCGCCGACTTCGATCAAGGTATGATCGAATCTCTGCTCACGCCTTATTACCGCGAAAATAGCCTGGATATGATTATTACTCTCAGCATGGGCAGAGACGATTTCGATCTCGAGCGCTTCCCTGGGCGTAATCGCAGCGCGGCGGCAACGGATAACTTAAATGTATTAACCGGCGGCAACAATGAAAAGCCGATAGCGCCTATGTTTAATGGTAAGACGCTTAACGGTCCCGAGTTTGTCGAGTTTTCTCTCCCGGTTGCAGCCATGCAATCGGTTCAGGGAGATGCGGCGAAATGGAAGGTAAACGATAACCACAGTGTCACCACACTGGCTAGAGGCAAGTTTAACGCTACCTCCTTATCCGAGTTGCAAGCTGCTACCTCAGTTGAAGGTTCAGGTGGTGGTTATCTATCGAATGAGATCTCATACCGCACCGTCTTATTGCAGCAGAAATTTAACAGCAAAATTCCTGTCGGTCATATCCATACCCCGAGAGTGAAGGGCTATGATGCTAAGACTGAAACCGACATAGTAGAGCAGATAAGAGCCATGGTAATTGCCGGAGCAAAAAGCTTATAATCATTAAGCGATATTGATTGGGAGCTAAGTAAATCTTATCACTCTCATAGGAAACTAAAGGTGCTCAATGATAACTTGAGTGCCTTTTTTAATGGCGAGCGTTAGGTACTTTTCAATACTATGTTTAAACTGTTCAAGACAAAAAACAGCACCAAATCTTATAAAACGGACGATGCAAATTATGAATTTGATGACGAACGCCACCAGCAGATTGCTGAGCAGGTAGTAGACTGTTACCGACAAGCAGAGGCCTATCTGCAACGGACTTTTCCATGTCCTGAAATCCAGTTTACACTCAAGGGTAAGAGTGCGGGCACGGCGCATCTGCAACTCAACCTACTCAGATTCAACTCTAGTTTACTCGCTGAAAACCATCAGGCCTTTATCGATCAGGTTGTGCCACATGAGATCTGCCATCTGCTAGCTTATCAGTTATATGGCAAGGTCAAGCCCCATGGCAAGGAATGGCAAGCCCTGATGATTGAGGTTTATCAACTAGAGCCAGCCACGACTCATACTCTAAATACAGAATCAGTATCAGGAAAAACATTCGATTATTTATGCGATTGCGGTAGTATCCCGCTGAGTATTCGACGTCATAATAAGGTGCTCCGCGGTGAGACTCAGTATCGTTGCAGATGCTGTAAACAGCAGCTTAAAAGAGCCTAATACCTTATAAATTTCTTATAGCTAGGGTATTACTCCTACCAAGCTCTTGCTTCTATTCCCATTCATCCCGTAAAATTCCGCAAAAGAGCAGACATGGCTTAAAGATCGCCACAAGCCAATTAAAACTGTTCAAAGCATGGGATAAAACTCATCCAGTTGATGCTATCGAGTGTAATATCATTCCGAGTAAGTATCTGAGCATTCAGCGGGAGTTCAAAGCACTGTAGGCAAGGCGAATCTTTGAAGCTAATAGTTATTCTCGGCAACCAGCTCCTGCGTTGCTCTACCTCCTGCATCCATGCAGTCGTATATCGAGAACATTCAACCTAGCATAAAGGGCTTTGAAACCCGCACTGCGTGAGGCTCTCAGTGTTTCCACTTTTGTGTTACATTGACTCAAAAGGGAATAACCATTTCCTCATCAATGCGCCTTGAATTGAAAAAACTGAGAGTCTCTGAACTGACCAGATACTTATATGGAATGGTATAAAAGAGACGAAGCGATCGCCCGGACACAGGGAAACCATAACCCTTTTGTCAAACAAAGATGCGACTCACCTGCTATAAACACCCAGATTGCGGAGCAAGAAATAGATGAGAATCCCAAGAATATATCAAGACTCACCGTTGGTAATCGGTGACAGCTTGGCGCTCCATGATGAGGCAGCTTCGCACATAGGTAGAGTGCTGCGAATGACCCCAGGCGAACAAATCAGCCTATTTAATGGTAGCGACCATGACTATTTGGCTGAGATCATCTCTGCCAGTAAGAAAAATATCTCCGTTAAGGTCTTATCTTCGAACACTAACGCCAGTGAGTCACCGCTGCATATTCATCTGGGACAGGTGATCTCCCGTGGCGACCGTATGGACTTTACCATTCAAAAATCGGTAGAGTTAGGCGTCAACACCATCACACCTCTGTTTTCGGAGCGTTGTGGTGTAAAACTCTCCGGTGACAGATTAGAGAAAAAGAGACAACAGTGGCAGAAGATTGTCGTCGCTGCCTGTGAGCAATCAGGACGCAGTCGGGTTCCAGAAATCAGGCCAGCCATGTCATTAGAGGCCTGGTGCGGTGAACCAACTGACTCGCTTAAATTAAATCTACACCCCAGAGCTGCACACGGCATCGGAGGCTTGCCTCTAGAGGTCGCTAAAGTCAGACTCTTAATCGGCCCCGAAGGCGGGCTCTCAGACACTGAAATATTGCAGACTGAGCAAGATGAATTTACCGATATTTTATTGGGCCCAAGAGTGCTCAGAACAGAAACTGCAGCACTAACGGCAATCAGTGCCCTACAACTCAAATTTGGTGACTTGTAGGTTCTAGCAAAATAATTTGTGCAAAAGTTAAAGCCTAAACCTGTTACATAAGCAGATTACAGAATTCAATTGTCCCATCGGCAGATGGCGAAAGAAGGAAGAGAATAGATGATCAAGCTCGGCATAGTGATGGACCCAATCAGCGACATTAACATCAACAAAGACTCTAGTTTTGCCATGTTACTCGCGGCCCAAAGCCGTGGATACCAGCTTTTCTACATGGAGATGCGAGATCTGGCCATGGTCAATGGTAAGGCAATGGCCAATATGCGCGCCTTAACCGTCAAACAAGACCCTGACAACTGGTTCGAGCTAGGAGAAGCGATCGACACTCCCATGTCAGATCTTGATGTGGTGTTAATGCGTAAAGACCCACCATTCGATACTGAGTTTATCTACGCGACTTACATGCTCGAGCGAGCCGAAGAGGAAGGTACGCTGATCGTCAACAAGCCCCAGAGCCTTCGTGACGCCAATGAGAAACTATTTACAGCCTGGTTCTCCGAGTTTACCCCAGACACCATAGTGACCAGAGATGAGACCCGTATCCGTAACTTCTATCAGGAAAAAGGCGATATTATACTCAAGCCCCTTGATGGCATGGGCGGTAGTTCCATCTTCAGAGTCAAGAAAGATGATCCTAACTTAGGCGTGATCATCGAAACACTGACCGATAACGGCCAGCAATATGCCATGATCCAAGCCTTTATTCCCGACATCACCTCGGGTGATAAACGTATCTTGGTCATCGATGGTGAACCCGTGCCTTACTCCCTGGCTCGTATCCCGAAAAAAGGCGAGACACGCGGCAACTTAGCCGCCGGCGGTCGTGGTGTAGCTCAACCTTTATCTGAGAGTGACTGGCATATTGCACGCAGCATAGGACCTGAACTGAAGAAACGCGGACTCATCTTCGTCGGTCTGGATGTGATTGGCGATAAGCTTACCGAGATCAACGTCACTAGCCCGACATGTATCAAAGAGATTGAAGCAGCTTATGATGTGGACATTACTGGTATGCTCATGGACGCAATCGAAGCACGAATTAAAGCACGGATTTAAGCCGGTTATATGATGTGGACATTACCGCTATGCTCATGGACGCAATCGAAGCACGAATTAAAGCACGGATTTAAGCCGGTTATATGATGTGGACATTACCGTTATGCTCATGGACGCAATCGAAGCACGAATTAAAACAAGCTAGGATGTTGATAATGGGCGTGACGAAAAAAATGAAGTTCTTCAAACGATGTATCTTGGCAGGTGTGGCACTGTTAGGCAGCATGGGCGTCACAGCTCAGGCAGAGACTCAGATGCAAACCATGTTAGGCGACGCACCAAGCGTCCCTAAAAATATTGTGATCATGATCGGTGACGGTATGGGCCCAGCCTATACCAGTGCCTATCGATACTATAAAGACAACCCAGATACTCAAGAGATAGAACAGACGGTATTCGACCGACTACTAGTAGGAACATCGAGCACTTATCCGGCTAGGGTGAGTGGTTACGTCACAGATTCGGCAGCCTCGGCAACGGCATTAGCCACTGGGACTAAAACCTATAATGGCGCCATCTCTGTCGATACCAATAAACAGCCTATTGCCACCATAATGGAAAAAGCCAAAGCCCTGGGACTCTCCACCGGAGTGGCGGTGACATCACAGATCAACCATGCTACTCCGGCAGCATTTCTCAGCCATAATGAAAGCCGTAGCAATTACGATGAGTTAGCTCATAGCTACCTTAAAACCGATGCCGATGTGATGTTAGGTGGCGGTCAGAAGTATTTCCCTGCCAGTCTAATAAAAAAATTCGAGGCTAAGGGTTATCAGTATATATCGGACTTTAACCAGCTCGATTCGGTCAAACAAGGCAAGGTCATAGGCCTATTTGCCGATGTGCAACTCCCATGGGCCATCGATGATAGTGACAGTAATAAACTGAGCAAGATGACAACGAAGGCCTTAGCGTTATTATCGCAAAATGACCTAGGCTTCGTGCTGCTGGTCGAAGGCAGCTTGATAGACTGGGCAGGACACAATAATGATATAGCCACGGCGATGGGAGAGATGGAAGAGTTCGCTAACGCCATCGAAGTCGTAGAACAGTACATCAGGAAAAATAACGATACTCTGATGGTGGTAACGGCAGATCATAATACCGGCGGCTTAAGCATAGGTGCCAACGGCGAGTATAGCTGGGACACGAGTATCATCAGAGGCGTACAAGCCAGCCCGGACGTTATCGCCAGCGATGCCCTCGCCAATGGTGACTGGCGAGCTCGAGTCACATTAAATTTAGGTTTCGAGCCTAATGATGATGAACTGTCTCAGTTATCTCGAGCGAGAATGCAGGGTAAAGAGGTGATGAGCACAAGTATCAAACAGCTTATAGATAGCCGCTCAAACACAGGCTGGACGACGGTCGGTCACACAGGCGTCGACGTACAAGTATTCGCAATGGGCCCCGCGGCCAGTCTATTTTCTGGTTATCAGGACAACACAGATATCGCGACTAAGCTAATCAGTTTACTGCCTAAAAAGAAATTATAAGAGAAACCAAGCGTTAACTCCCCAGCTTAGCGAGCTGGGGCTGTGATTCTACCGGCCACACCCCATGACCCTTTATCTCATGGAGTATTCTGAACGCCTTCCTCTCTTCTAAAGGTTTCGAGAACAGATAACCCTGAGCCAATTCACATCTGGCAGCAGCGAGAAAGTCACACTGTTCCTGGGTTTCTATGCCTTCGGCTACTACGGTTCTGCCCATATTGTGGGCCAGATCTATGACCGTGGTGACGATATGAGAATCGACGCTATTATCGAGTACACCTGAGGTAAAGCAACGGTCGATTTTCAGTACATCGAAGGGGAGCTGCTTAAGCTAACTTAGGGAGGAATAACCGGTTCCGAAATCATCTATGGCAATCCGTACCCCCAGACGCTTCAATGACTTCATCGCCGACAAGGCGAGGTCCACCTGCTCAATCACACTCTCTTCAGTGACCTCTAACAGCAGACTCTGAGGCGGAATATTGTATTTTGACAAGATACGTTGTACCAGAGGGATCAGACCAGGATCCATATAGTGTTTCGCTGACAAATTGACCGCAAGATAGAGATCGTCCCAGCCCTGCTCAATCAGCCGAGATAAGATGGCTCCTCCCTCTTCGAGTACGTAATTTCCCACTCGTATGATGGCTTCACTATCCTCAATATCGGGTATAAAATCACCCGGCATGATCAAGCCCCTCTCCGGGTGATGCCAGCGGATTAACGCCTCGAATCCTTTCACCTTGCCATCGGGGAGTGACATTATCGGCTGCAGGGAGAGTGACAACTGCTTCTCTTCGATTGCAGCACCGATATCTTGCTCTATCATCAACTTGTTATTCGCCCTTTGTAGCATCTCCGGGGTAAACACCCGGTAATTACTACGCCCCGCATCTTTCGCCTGGTACATGGCCAGATCGGCGTATTTAATCAGCTCTTCGGCCTTGACATTATTACTATCACAGTAAGCGACGCCGATACTCGTGGTCACGATCAGCTTATGGCGTCCTAACACGACAGGCTGTTGCAGGGAGGCAAATATCTTATGAATAACCTTACGGACATCCTCTTCCGAGCGAATCCCCCTGAGCAGAATAAGAAACTCATCTCCTCCTTGCCTGAACACTGTATCCATAGCACGGACGCTATGGTTCAACCTCTTGGCCACGATCTTTAATAGCTCATCTCCCTGACTATGGCCTAATGTATCGTTAATTCATTTAAACTCATCAAGATCGAGAAACATCAAGGCTATCTTATCGTGAATGCGCCCGACACAGGCGATAGTCTTCTGCAGTTCATGATTGAGCATGGCCTTATTAGGTAAACCGGTCAGAGTGTCTAACATGGCGAGTCGCTCTAATTCACAAGTATATTCGTCAACTTCCAACTCAAGATTTTGCATCCGCTCGGCGAGGTTTAGCGTCGCAATATTGATCAAGTCCACTTCATCGACGATAAATGAAGAGGTCTTAGGTGACAAGGCTTTGAACGTGTCAAAATCATGTTCAGCGAGCATAGGAAGTAGAGTGGCGTGACGGCTCAAGCTAACCACAGGCGCCCAGGCAGCCAATATGACCAAAGCTCCGGACAAAACTAAACAGCAGAGTACCCAACATACTCTCCTGAAACTCATTGAGCAGAGACTGCCAATCACTGATATTGTTGATCACCAATATCGCCGGCGGAGACTCCCCCTTAGCCAAGGGAAAAATCCACAGAGCAGAAAGTTCCCCTCCCACCTGATAGACGCCTCCTCTGCTCTCTATCTGTTCCCAGCTAAATTGAGCTGCAGCTTGTTCTAGCTGAATTAAACTGGTGTGTTTATTACTAATACTATAGACCTCTCTGCCCCAATATTTTTGCCCCTCCCCCACATCAGAAGAAGGGGCTAGCACAGCGAGTTCAAATATTTCATTAATCCTAAACCGAGCCAAAATATCCGTCAGGCCCCGTCTCCATAAATAAAAAGTGTGGTTCACCCTGTAACAAGTTAGGCACTAAGACCTGAATGACACACTCTTGTAAGCATACGATGCGCCAATGTGGCTCCAACATAACCGCAACCGATTTAAACCAGTCCATCTCAGCACTGTCGATTAACTTACCGGCATGAGCGCGCACCTGGCCAGATAGCGACATCAGACTCAGCCGATCAAGCTCCCAGTAGAGCTGTAGATCGGGCCAACGAAGCGCTAACATGGCTTGGTAGCCCGAAGGAGTTTGCTGAGCATCATTGACCAGCAATGCTATTTGTTGCGCTGCAGACAAGGAGTGGTCGACGCTCAAGGAGATAGAAGTCTGCAGATTCTGAGCTAATTTATCTCGCTGAGATTCCAGCAGATAATTCTGCTGGTTGATGAGCTGTCGATATGCGAAACCACCTAAAATCCCTCCTAAGATGGTGAGTATGATCAGTACCGCTACTAACAGTTTCCATTTTAGACTAATAAATATTGTCCGACCTTCAGGCAGCATAGTCATAGCATCACCACTGGAATCGATAAGAGATCTGCAGTGCAAACATGGACCAATGCTGCGACTGCGTGGATGGATCTGGTGCCACTATCGGGGTCACCCAAGATGCACCTTCGACCCAATGATATTCTGCGGCCAACAACCAATCATTATTCAAAAACCAGCGAGCGCCGAAGGTCCAGTCATCTGTGTAAGCGAAATAAGCCGGGAGACCCGTAACAGCCTCATACTCCTTGCCATCGGTATCATCTTTATCATCTATATGTTTATCGAATCGGACAAAAAGTTCTACTTCATGGGGAAGATAGGCTCTGAGATCTAGATAATAGCCTATGCCAGAGTCGACTAATTCATCGGCCATAGGAGGAAATGCCAGGCCATTAATCAGTCTATCTCCGGTCATGTATTCGGCGGTGAACTCAAAATTCATATATCTAAATTGTCCCGAGAACACCCATTTTTTTAGCCTTATATCACCGGGATAATAATCCTCCATAGATGGGAGGTAGCTGACTTCGGCGTCAAAATAGGTAAGACCTAATCTCAGGTAGTCATTTTGAAACTCTATATCTGTGGAGTAATAACGCTCAGAGTCGAAGCTACCTAACTTCGCACTGCCCATCACATTTCTATCTAAGTCTTCGGTGACGTCAACCTTACCTACAGAAACATGCCAATCTACAGCTCCATCCCAGATTTGATGCATACCAAACAAATCTACCCCCTCGATATGCAGCTGGGCATCACGAAAGTAATCGCTATAGATAGATTGAGGCAGCATGATACTCGGTCTGGTAAAAGGAACGTTTCTGGTACTGGAATAGAATCCCGTTTCATTCTTAAATAGCCCGCCACGAATACCTAGCATACCTTCTGCCACTTGATGGCTGTATTCGATAAATAGATAATCGAAATTAACATCACCTTCGGCGAGGCTGCCCCACTGCCTGTAACTGAGTGCACTGGCTATACGAATGTGTTCGATAGGCTTCCATGACACAGCGAATGCGGCTTCGGTGATATTGAAGCTAGTGTCACCCTCTCCGACCACGAGCTGAGTGTCGTCAGCAGCAATATAACCTTGGCCGACAAAACCATTGAATTGCCATTCCGAGGACCAAGAATAAAAGGGTGCAAGAAGCAGTACTAAGCTGAAAAAACGACTAGGGACTCGTTTCATACAAACTCCTAGTCACTCTGTTGCCACCACTGAGTACGGGATCTGCGACATAACCTATCGAACCAGGCGTTCTCGCAATTTGTGCCTGCATCTCGGCTTCATTTTTTAAGATGATCGGCCGCTCTCCAGTACCAGAATAAACTAAGCGGTCCCATCTCCGCTGTAACATATATGGCATCATATCCAGCGGCTTAAAACAAAATTCTTTATGGACTTCAGAGCCAGGAGTAAGAATTAATACTTGTATTTTTTGACCGTCGGGCCAATAGACTTTTTGCATCGAAAAAATCAGGCGTAACTCTGAAGCAGGCAAGGGGAAATCGATGGCTGAATCATTCACTATGACCTGAGCTGCGGTCGAATGAGCACAAAAGAGATACAGCACAAACATCCATGTGGCCAAGAGGCGCATTAACCCATCTCCTTACAATCCTTTATCCACACATAAGCTATTGATAAGCCATGCAGCTGTATCAGCAAGTCAAGCAGATACTAATACCTCACGTATCTACAGCCTAGGCAAAGAATACTTATGCCGCTTGAAATTTATTGCGTAAGAAGCAGAAACATTCAATAACCTATAACCTTACCCGACTCAATATCTGTATATATCAGACTAAAACTGCTAGAGATGTTTAAATTTGAGATATAATAAGCGCTCAAATTTCCTAACTGTGGTCGTCGTGTTAACTAATCCATCTCAAGTCATTCTCAGAAATAGCAATTTATTCGAAAATCAAAATGTATTAGTAATCAATTATGAAGACGATCTGCTTCCTAAACATCTGTTAGAGCATGCCAATAAGGTCACCGCACTGGCATTGGACTTCCATCACCACCTACAGATGGAGCGTGAGACCAGTCAAGAACTGTCACTATTTTTCAGCCATTGCCTTCCCAATGAAGAGCTGTTTGATACGGCGATCATTTATTACCCTAAGGCGAAAGCGCTGGCCGCCTACCTCATCAACTTAGCTGGGCAACACTTGAAACCAGGTGGACAGCTAGTCGTAGTGGGTGAAAATAAAAGCGGAATTCGCTCTCTGGTCAAACAGATCCCCAGCTATTTTGATAAACCTTTTAAACGAGACAATGCTCGCCACTGTTTGCTTTATATCTGTGAGCTTATCGAGCAGGCACCCAGAATAAGACTCGATGATTGGGTCAGTCAATACCAGCTAGAGACCCCTCAGGGCGAAATTACTGTGTGTAATTTAGTTGGGGTGTTCAGCGAGAAAAGATTAGATGAAGGCACTAAATTATTGCTATCGAATCTGCCAAAGATGAAAGGTAGAGTATTAGATTTTGGCTGTGGCGCCGGCGTCATTACTGCCGCCCTACTCAAGGAACAACCCAAATTACAAATCGAATGTGTCGACATCAATGCCATGGCGCTAGCTTCATGTGAGCTCACATTAACAGCCAATAACTTTATCGCCACAACTTACCCATCAGACGGCTTAGACCAAACCCAAGATAAGTTTGATGGCATCATCTCTAATCCACCATTCCATGATGGACTCAAGAGCACGAGCGAGATAGCCAAAAAATTTGTAAGCGATAGTATGAAAAAGCTCAGAAGAGGCGGTGTGTGGCACATAGTAGCCAATCGACATCTAGCATACAGCGACACCATCGAGGCTAATTTTGGCCAGGTCAACGTGATAGCCGAAAACAATAAGTATAAGATTTACACCAATAAATTCAATAAACAAACACGATAAGCACAAGTTAACATCGATTCTATGTTAGGGCCGGAGAACACACTTCTGGCCCTTTTATTGCTCAAAATCAATTTAATATTGATCTTATTAGACTCCATTCATTTTTCAGTCAGTTAGGGCTTCTTAGCCGAAACTTTATACTGTTATACTCCGACAGCAGTAAAACAAGATAAAAACATAAAAACATAAAAATAATAATGACTCATTGGAATTGACTATGCTATCTCCTGAACTGATTGAACTAAGTGTTGATAACAGTTTTGCCGAATTTAAAGTGACACCGAATACACATGGTCCACTCACCGAAGAGGCCATCTTCACCCTCTTAACGCTCCCCGGTTTCGATTGTTTTTTCCCCCTTGAGCCTAACATTCAACAGGCCGTGATCCAGGTCAATCAAGTCTGTGGCCAAGATGACGGTCAATTCGAACAATTTTTTCAGATTGCCGAGCGTCGCGATGGATTAATCGAAGTAGAGATAAGTGACGATAAGATGAGTGCAGAGATGCAACTCACAGCAGCCTGGGGGGGGGAGGAAGTCACCATCCAGGATATCTTGAAGTCACTTAAAACCAATAAGGTCGGCATGGGGCTGAGCAAAGTTAAGATTCAGACGCTATTGAAACAACTAACACGACTTCAACCGGGTAAGACTTGCCGTAGTGTCATCGCCACAGGTAAGCCCAGTGTCAACGGCACCAACGCCAGACTCGAACGTAGAGTTCCCCTAGCCAGAGAGCGCTTACTGCAGCCCCAAGAGAGAAAAGATGGCACAGTAGATATGCGTAATTTAGGCGCCGTTATCATGGTGAAGCCAAAAGATCTCTTGATGGTAAAACACCCAGCAACACCAGGGACTAAAGGCTATGACATACATGGTGCAGTACTCTCCCCCGTCCCCGGCAAAGATCTCAAACTCGCCGAAGGAGAAGGAACCGCGCTTGATCCTGCAAATTTGAATCACTTGATCGCAACGGTTGCAGGCCAACCCGTTGAGACTAAGACAAGCATGAAAGTCGATGATGTACTCAATATCAAAAATGTCGATGTCGGCTATGGCAACGTCGACTTTAAAGGCAGCGTAATGATCACTGGAGATGTACACGAGGGCATGGTGGTCAAAAGCTCAGGAGACATTACCGTTATGGGGTTTGTCGATTCATCGACCTTAATTGCCGAAGGCGATGTGATTGTCAGTAAGGGGATCATAGGCAGACAGCTCAAAGAAAATGAGCTGTCAACTAAGATCACCGCTAAGGGCCAGATTTGCGCGCAATTCATCCAATATTCAAATCTCGATGCTCAGGGTGAGATACTGGTCACTAAACAGCTACTGCACAGTTATACCAAGACCAGACAGAAGCTCACAGTCAGCGATGCCAATGGCCGAAGAGGCGATCTCATCGGCGGAATAGTTAAAGCCGACAAGGGACTTAAAGCCATTATCATAGGCGCTACTGCCGGCACTAAAACGGAAGTGTTTTGTGCCATGCAACAAGGCGACTTGAAGGCAAGCCTCAAAGAGCTAGATCAAGGTATTAAGGCTATGGTTGTGGCCAAATTAGCGATCACAGCTCGGATCAGGAAATTGCCCCCAAAGAGCGAATGGCAAGGTGATGCCATGATGGTGGAACAAGTCAATATGATGCTGGATGAAAAGCAACGCATCACCAATGAACTCGCAAGGGAAGAGATTGAATATGAGGTCATCAAACAGGAAATTGATAGCTATTACCAAGACAACCGCATAGAAGCTCATAAATACATTTTTGCCAATGTCGAGATTCATATAGGTAAAGCCTTTAGCCGAACTCAGAGAGAATACAGTACCTGTATGGTATTCAATCAAGATCAAGAGATAGTCTTCGATTATAACAATCGCGGCTAATGGCTTAGTCTTAATGCATGAGGCTTAATGGTTCTGGTTTGATCAGTCTGGTTTAAAGACTAAAAAATAGAGGCAAGAGCAGTCATATTGTCTGCTCTTCCTCCCCCATGCTCTCGTCACCTCACATCATTAAAATCCACTTATCCCCTCTCGCTTCCCACCAGTTTCCCATGCATAATCCCTCCGGATTAATGACCAAGAAAGCTAAGAGAATATTTGTGGAATTATTAAGAATTGATTGTTTAGGCAAGGAACTGAGATTAGAAGGCTCTATGGCGGGTTGGCAACAACTTTTTTGGGGGGAGACCTTAGTCTCGGTCAAACAGGCATCAGTGGATAATGAGGGGCTAAAAACTCATGAGTTTGAACTCGCCGCACAAGTCAATCCGGTCAACAGCGACCCGGATACCAGTATTGAACAAGCAGTAGCCAGCCAGGCTATAAAGATAAGTCTTGAGATCAATCTTACCTGGCGGCCATTTAACTTAGATTATCGCTTGATAAAAGATGAGCAGGTCATCAATAGCGGCACTAGAAACACCAAAGATATCGAGCGGCAAGTACCGGTCAAGCCTATCGAAGCGAAACGAAAAGTCAGTCTAGTCGGCCTGGCTTCCTTGGGGTTCAAGCTGCTTAAGAGCGTCAAAGTCATCAAGGTAGTGTTAGCCGGCGCCAGTGTTGCCGCATATTCCTGGTTATTCTCCTTCCAATTTGCTTTAGCCTTAATTGCCTGTTTGGTATTTCATGAATATGGCCATATCAGAGCCATGAAACATTTCGGCATGAAAACCAAGGGCATCTACCTGATCCCATTCATGGGTGGGCTGGCGCTGAGCGACGAGAAGATCAATACCCGTTGGCAAGACGTGGTGATATCTATCATGGGACCCACATTCGGCTTACTCATGTCCATCATGGCTTTGATAGCCTACTGGTTGACTGGTAACGAAATTTTCGCCGGTCTGGCCGCATTTAATGCACTATTAAACCTATTTAATCTATTACCCATACTGCCACTAGACGGTGGACACATATTAAAGAGCATCAGCTTTTCGATGAACAGCGTCTTGGGTCTGGGCGCATGTGTCGCCGGGGCTGCCGTTGGCGTTTACTTGAGCTACGCCTTAGGCCTGGCACTATTGGGATTCCTGCTTCTCATCGGCAGTTTAGAGATAGTATTCGAGTGGAAGACACGCCACCAGAGTCACTTGTTACCTCTGGACAGGTATGGACAGATATTCTCAACCATATGGTATTTTCTCACCGTGGGAGCACTTATAGCCATCATCTGGTATCTGGCAGGATCGGGAGATGACATGCTGGGATTACCTTTGAAAATATTGCAGAACTAGATTAAATTCTGCTATTCAAAAGGGAGGCCTAGCCTCCTTTTTTATTGCCATAAATAAATGATTACACTAAAATTCAGGCATAAAAAAACCTGCACAATGGCAGGTTCTTCCTTTTCCCTAATAAAAGGGATTGGTACGGAGGACGGACTAAAGTTAACAGCGTAAGAAATTGTTAATCAAAATATTTTTACTACAACACCAAGCTTAATGGTACATACTGTGGTACATCAAATTGAAGTCATACTTGAAGTGGCATAGTTAATTTGGTCACCCAATTAGAGGTGTTATCATGCACCTCTAAAATTTTGGCTATGTTCCATAATATTGTTGTCCCCCATACGCGGCTTTCAATATCTGCAGATTATCTAGTTTTGCGTTACTTTCCTTAAACCAAGCCAGATAATGTGACAAATACTTTGTGGCAACCCCCTTCATTTGCCCATTAACCCAACTCTTAAAGTGAGCGATTGCACCATTTACAGTCTGGATATGGTAAATCTTATCTATCACTCTTACTTTATTATTTATCAATCGCTTATGATCGCAGTTCTTTTGCTTTGCTATCGCTACATATGCCCAAGAGCCATCACTGCAAAGTACCGAATCTGCTGCAATGTTTTTAGACAAATTAGCCGCTATTTCTGCAGTCGTATCAGCAGATAAAATAGGGGTGATCATGTGTTTACTGCGATCTATGGATAATAGGATAGCGATCTGGCCTTCTTTAGTTCGTTTATCAATATCGCCGCCTCTCTCAGTGTTAACTTGAGCTGCATACAGCGAGTATAGTCAGCCCAAAGGTGGCATTTATGTAGCCTAGCTAACGGTGTCTTAGTCTTGTTATTGAAGGTCTTGTAACAGGTATTACATCGGTATCTTTGTATTGCTCCAGCCTTCCCCCATTTTTTGAACTGAGGAGAGTGGCAATGTGGGCACTGGGATAACGCATCGAAAAGTGGTTGAATGAGCTCATCGGTGGGGATTTTAGCGTTTAATGCCTGAATTGACTGGTGAACGACTTCTCTTTGAGCCGGTGTCATCGATAAAAATGTTTTTGTTATCTGGTTAAGCTTACTCACAAATAATTTTGTTTTCATTTTCTTTAACCTCAATCAATTACGCTCAATGATAAGGGTAGACAACATTTCGCTACAACAGCGCCTAACGATTACTGAAAAAATTATAGGTAAACTCGCAGAACTCAAGATAAAAAACTTTAACGACCTCGATGATATCGCCCGACAAATCAAAGCAGCGAATGAGCAGGAAGTGACCATTATTGACGTAAATAGTAGACACAGAAAGGAGATCGCCGAATTAAAGCGCAAAATTTCCGAGTTAGCACCAACAAAGGCAACACATACTAAGGCGAACAAGAGCAAAAATAAACCCCTGACTCAATCAAAATTACGAGCCAGAAGTAAGTTTTTCAATAGATCAAAAGAAAGCTGCAATAAGTGATAGTTAATACCATCTTTTATATAAAACTAGGTACCAAACTTTTATTAAAAACAACCCTGCCAACGTCCGTCAGATACTGCCCCTAAAAATACCCGAAATTGCCTGATACCATGGAGTTAGCTGCTAATCAGCACATTCAAAGGTATCTACTATGAACAAACAACCGCCCACCAGCGCACTACAATCACGAGCCAGTCAATATGCGTTAAGTGCTCTCGACTCTGGCTACGTCAATCCTCAGGATTTGATCGGTATTCATTGCGGCATCATTAAATCCATTAGCGGTCAGCCCACCGCGCTGTCAAGGAGTCCTGCCAAAAGCCTTACGTTGTTGAAACGTCACTTTAAATCGATAGCCAACTGCCACCAGCACGATGCCATTAACCATAACAGCCAAGTGTTTGCCGAGGCATTAAACCTGCCACCTAGAGCTTGGAAGTTCATTAGCCTAATCGCTGTGCTTGAAGCGAACACCGGACTGGCTGAATTTGTTCGGCAGATCATGCCCCACGATTCCTCAGCCGCGAACATGTTAGCTGCTATGGCAGGGCTAGATGAAAACAGCTTAGACTCGATCATGGTTGCTTTAAATCAGACGGGAATCTTTGAGCCCTGTTGTATCAATATGTTGGACTTTATCACCTTGCCAAGGGCGTTGGTCGACAGGCTGGTGGGCAGTAAAGTCGATTGCTATACCGAACTGATAGAGCCGATAATGCATTTTAAAGGCCCTTCGGTTTTAAAACTAAAGGACTTTGCTTACCTTGAACCTGATACCTTATACCGCTTCCTTAATGTCACGGTCAACGAGTCTGCCATTGGAATTAATGTCTTATTCTATGGTGCGCCCGGCACTGGCAAAACACAACTTTCGATGGTACTGGCTGATATATTAGGGGCGTCACTCATTGCGATTAAGTCCTTAGGCGACAATATTAACGAACGCGAACCTGCCTTTGGTTCAAGAACATCTAGCTCCAACCTTAGGCTGCAATACCACCAGCTAATCCAACACCTAATCTCGCCACATGACAAAAACCTGTTGTTGGTTGATGAATGCGAGAATATTTTTGAGCAAGGTATATCGGCAAGGGGCAACGGTAAGGACACTTTGCACAGCCTACTAGAAACCAATGCCATACCAACCATCTGGATAACGAATCATATTGACCTTGTGCCAGAAAGTTGTATCAGGCGGTTTAGCTATGTACTCAATGTTACGGTGCCTGATAACAGAATATTAGAGCAGTTGATGGATAAGGAGTTTAAAGGCCTTAGGGTGTCTCGTTCGTTTAAAGCACGGTTGGCAACACAGGCTAACTTGGTGCCTGCCCATATCAGTAATGCCAGCATGGTGGCGCATTGCATAACGGCCACCACCAAGGCGGCTGAGCACACTATCGAGAACTTAATCACCGCCACATTAGAGGCCAGTGGCCATGAAACGACAACCGCCACCTACAGGCCACAACTGCCCTTTTCTGTCGATTATTTAAATATCAAAGGAGGCAATCAGGCCATCGGTCAATTGCAACATGCTATCGAGCACCAAAGCGATATACGCACCTTATTACTTGGATTTTCTGGCACAGGGAAAACAGCGGTAGTCCATCATTTAGCCAAAGTCACCAATCGAGGGCTAACCACCATCAGGTGCTCCGATGTACTGGATAAATATATCGGTGAGAGTGAGAAGAACCTTGCCCGTATCTTCAAAGAGGCCACGGCCAACAACCACATATTATTCTTCGACGAAATTGACAGTTTGTTACTCGACAGGACTGGCTTACGCAACAGTTGGGAGATCCAACAAGTGAATGAATTACTGACACAATTGGAGGCTTTTAATCAACCATTCTTTGCAGCAACGAATTATGCGACTCGCCTAGATAAAGCTGTAATGCGTCGCTTCGACTTTAAGTTGTCATTCGAATATCTCACAGCTAATCAAGTGCAGCGGCTCTACAAAAGCGTTACGGCTCGCTCTACGCTGACACACGCTGTCAGCTCAGCACTGAACAAGCTACAGAATTTAACCCCAGGCGAATTCGCTATTTTGGCACGCCGCCAACGCATCAGCAGCACCAAGTTATCGGATGAGGAATGCTTGGACATTTTAAGTACCGAGAACAACCGCAAAATTACCACCAAAGCTATTGGCTTTATTCAGTAACTCCAACTAACCACCCAACCTAAAGGTAAATATCATGGCTAAATCATTATTGAGTTCGCTCAAGGTCATCGCACGTCCAGAAAGTACCAAGTCTAATCCACTGGTATCACGCCGAGAAAAGCTATTGGCTAAGCTCGACCAACAACGAAAAATGGCACTTTGTTATGTTAACGACGAAGAGTATACAGCCTACCGTGAGAAGTGGACTAAAGATCCAGAAACGGGTGAACGCACCAAGGTACGAGTACCGAAGAAGATCAGCCCTTGGTACTACAAGCGCAACAACTGTTATTTCTTGGAAGTACGTTATGCCAATAAACCCCTAGAGTTATCAAAAGGCATGCACGCTATTGAAGTGGGAGAAAGAACCAACCTAATGCCAACCATCGACACCGTTATTGAAGCCGTCATTGCTGGCGAACTCGATGCTGTACTAACGTCCAATGCCAAACCAGTCAAGCCCGCCAAGAAATAGCAGCAGCCTCCACCAACCTGTCGCCCAGTTAGCTCTGGGCAGACCAACTTTAAGGAACAACCATGTCCATCAAGATTAATATCGACAACTTATGCCTACCTGTTAGCCAAACACTCGCCACCTACATCGTACAGTTAATTACCGACCACGATAACAACCAAGCGATTACCATCAACTTTAGAGACCCCACCTACTCTGCCGATGCTGGTGGTTTTCATCCTGTGGAAATCCGCCTTGAAAAAGACCATAGCCAATGGAATTTTAGCTACATCACCGACTTTTGTTATGTAGGCAGCGGCTACATGGCCGATCTAGCCAAAGACCTAGATTTTGACTTTGGCTGTGGCGTGTTTCAAAACCTAGTTGGGACATATCCGCTTGAACAAGCCAGAGATATCTATCAGATGTGGGAGCGGAACTTCTTATCCTATTGCATTGATATAAATGTATTTAAAATTGAGATTGGTGCCGAAGATTAACTATTAATAGGCGGTTGTTAATCAATGCATTACATCAATATTACTTAATGGCATTGTTTGTAACAGATAAGCTTTCGATAACTAAACCTCACTCTAAAAGATAATAATATGCATCAGTACCAACAAGAATTTAACGCAAGCTTCGAGCTTGGTTTCGCGCTAAATGATTACCCATTCTTAGTCGATAAAAGTTGGCATAACGACACAAGCCCTAGCTTTTATTTTAAAAGAAACGAGCAGTATCTGGTGCTCTGGGTGGATTACGTTGATCCAGATGATAGAGAAAGTAGCACCGCAAGGTATGTCGTTGTGGAGGCCTATAACGAAGGTGATTCTAAGGTTCCAGAGATATATTGCGGAAGTGCTGAAGTTGTTTTTGAGTCGGATTTAATATCGGAACTGGGTGATTTTTTACGTTCTTTTAAGGGCAGCTATGCAACCTAACTGCCCGGCAAGTAACATTAAGCTATTATTTGCGGTAGCAACCCAACACCCAATTGCTCCTTTGTCGCTGGCAATAAATCATTTACCCGGCTGTAGATCCAATCTACTAGGGCGCCACCTTCCATTATCGAAATGTTCTCTTGCTTAGCTATTTCTTTCGTGTCCTCCGATACACAACCTGTAGTTATAAGCCATTTATCAATATGCTCATCCTCTTCAATCGCCGCAAGTTGCTTTATTCCCCAGTCACTGGTGATACCACTGTGGTGCTTAGCTTGGATGTAAACTCTGTTGTTAGAAACAGGGTCAATCCGACTCGCAATTATATCAACGTCAGAGATATCGGACGTGCTGTTCTTCGCTGCAATCGAAGCGGTATACCCTTCAATTTCCATCAATTCCTTGATCAGCTCTTCCAAACCATAGCCACCACTTTTCAAGGTTGTTGCCCCAGTCCGAAGGTTACTTAACAGCTGCTCCTTAAATACGCTAACTGCCAAATCTCTTTTCTGCTGAAACAGACTGTCGAAACAGACTTTGTTGTTTTCTAGCAGTTGGTCAACGTATGTGGTTATTTCTTCCTCAAACTCATTGAGTGAAATCACAGTCATCCGAATCTTTAACCGGCTTTCCAATCCTTGAGTGAGCTTGGCTCGAGGAATGGTAATGGCTTCCCCTTGCTCGTCCGTAAAGTAATTCACCACCACACGGTTTGAGCCATACCCACCTTCATGTTGATAACCCTTTTCACCCGTAGCAACCCCGATGACAATAGCTCGGTGTACAGGTACCACCACGATATCGCCCTCTTTAATATGGAAAAACCTAGACATCTGGTTCCGCCTACGACCTGTATCGATACCTTGTCCTGTAACGTGTTCCATTAAATTGCTAAAGGTTACAAACGACGAGAAATCGATATATTCCCAACCATACCCAGCAAAATTCTGGGCTACAAGTTCGTGGGGACTACGCACTAGCACAATATTTGTCATTGACTTTCCTGCTTGTTAGTTCATATCGGTTACAATAAGTAACCATAACAGAACTAGTTACATTTGATCCTGTTAAATCAAATGCATACGGAAAACTTCTTAATGCATTGGGTATTGTGATTACTGCTAACGGAGAATATATGTGGAGGATTTCAGACATAAAAAAACCGACATGAGAGTCGGTTGATTTGTTTTGCAAAGAAATGGTACCGGTAGGCGGACTTGAACCGCCACACCCGAAGGCAACGGATTTTGAATCCGTCGTGTATACCAATTTCACCATACCGGCATTTCTTTTACAAAATAGATTTCACAAATTTCTTTGCAAAACTTTGCAAGCATTTTACTGCTTCTTACATAAGCTAATATCTTTCAATATTAATGCCTTAACGAGATAAAACTTTTAGACACGTTGATTTTTGAATCCGTCGTGTCTACCAATTCCACCACACCGGCTTAATCAAATAGACTAACCAAGGTAGCTAAGACCTCAGTAAGTGACGGCATTATACCTTTGAGACGACTAATGGCAAGTCTTTAACAGCAGAAAATAACTGACCGAACAATTTTCACTCTTATCTTATACTCCACATAATGATTCGCAGCGATTATTGATCGAGATCAGCAAGCTGACATTAAAACCAGATTAGGTTAGGGATAGGCAATAAATATAAATTTTTGAAAGAGGATTTCACTATGGCTTTCTGGTTAGATTTGATGTTTGGTAACGCTATCGGACTGATGTCAATGACCGTTATTTTTTGCACCATAGGCATCATGGTATACCTGATGTGGATGTTTATTCAAAAGTCTAAGCCGGAATAAGCAAAAAAACGATTTCGATGGGGTAGCCTTAAACAGGTGCTTTCCCCCAGGCAGTGGGGGGCATATTGCCCCCTATTTTTTACACTAAATGCAGAATATTTCGAAATCTATGTCTGACTAGCTATTTAGGCGGCGTGTTTTCTTGGGCCTGTGACATTATTAGCAAAAGTTGGCCTAGCTTTAATCAGATTTAGCATCTCTGCCTGACTTGGCTCTCCAACCGGCAATCTTAGTACTTGTCGATTCAGATAAATTCTCGCACGCATCGAAATCTTATAATCAGCCGTAGAGCCCTGTATTGCATAATTCTTTTGATTACCTAACAGCTCGATGATGTTCGTCGTTAGTAGGCTTTTAACCGCGGGTTCATTTTGCGGTAGAGTCAAGACAGTCTCACCCTGAAGAAAAAACTCACGTAAAAGAGCGCGTTCAGTCGGATCCAAGAGCCGCACCTTCTCCTCGATGATTTCAATAGTCCGCTTTGCTTTTAAGGCACCGATGGCCTCATCTAAGAAGTAACTCACCACTTGAGTAATCAAATAAGCGATACCTATGATAAAACCTAAGCCAATGAAAGAAGAGTTAGCACTGACCACAGCTTCTAAGTTCACTGCCGTCAAAATACCTACAGGTACGAATAACAAGACCCCGCTCACGATAGCTAACCAAAGCATAGAGCTGAAAATCAGCTGTTTAGGAACCGATGGTTTAAAAGTCTGTGTTTTTATTTTCTGCATGAGGATACCTAGTGTCAAAAACCTGTGCTTAAGCAAATTAAAGCAAAATTAATGCCACAAATTTATTAATAATATTGATTGCCAATATTTAGATATTGATCAATGTTTGCAGTAATAACCCATGTTCAGAAACAAAGAGAGGGGTTATGAAGCGACTATTTGTTAGCCTTACTCGCCAGCTTTATCAGCACTCTACTGGCGGCGACAAAACCAAATGTTCCGGTGACAACCGTCACGGCGCCGAAGCCTGAGGCGCAGTCCATACGCATGCTGCCGTCGACATTCGCCTTGCTGTTACAGACACTACCGTCAGCCTGAGGGTACACCAATTGCTCAGTAGAGAACACGGCTTCGATACTGAATCTACGCTGTAAATTTTTAGAAAAATTATACTCACGTCTCAATAAATTACGCACTTTAGCGAGCAGCGGGTCTTGATATGTCTTAGCAAGATCTGATATTTGAACCTGCGCCGGGTCAACTTGTCCGCCCGCACCGCCCACAGTCACTAAAGGCAACTTCTGTCGCTTGCACCAAGCTATCATCGCCGCTTTAGGTTTCACTGCATCGATACAATCGACAACATAATCTAACACACCAGTTTGATCTTCTTTGGCGTACTTCTTACCAATAAAATATTCACCTAGATTGTCTGTAGTGATGAAATCCTCTACCTGATTCACCTTGCACTCAGGGTTAATCTGCAGAATACGTTGCGCCATGACTTCAACCTTAGACTCGCCTATGGTCTGCTTCAAGGTATGGATTTGACGATTGGTATTGGTTACGCAAATATCATCAAGATCGATGAGAGTAATTTCACCTATACCACTCCTGGCCAAAGACTCAGCAACCCAAGTGCCAACACCACCTATGCCTACAACAGCAACATGGGATTGAGAAAATAGCGTTAATGCCTTTTGACCATATAGACGACCAATACCGGCAAATCGATTAAGATACGCTTCTGAATGCACTTGATTTTCCAACGACATCTCCAAACAAAAAATAAATGGTAACTTGCAGAATGAGGCTACGTAATTCCCCCAATCCCACTCAGATAGTATAGTGTTGAAAGTAGAGTATTCGCGGCATAAGGGTATGAGCCGGCAGATATTATCTCATTTGATAAATAAAGACTAAAAACTCCTGTCTTATTTCCAGCGAAGTTTTGAAAGTAAGGCGTAAATCAGGCTAGATAATTCGATACTGCATACAGTGAGCATACTCTGCCCCAATGTGGCTCTTATGCAGCCTAGCTAGCGGAATTTTAGTCTTATTATTAAACGTTTTACTACCGCTATTGCGCAATATCCTTGTATTCCACCGGCTCTCTCCCATTGGTTGAGCTGACTTGAAGAGCAATGTGGACACTGTGATTTCGCATCAAAAAGTGATTGAATCAGTTCATCTATATGAATTTAGGTATCTAATGCTTGAATTGACTGGTGAACTACCTCTCTCTGGGCTGGAGTCATAGAGATAAGTGCTTTTATTATCTGGTTAAGTTTACTCACAAATAATATTTATTTCATTTCCTTTACCCTCAATCAATTAACTTTACTCATTAAGTATAAACAACATTGACCTACAACAGCGCCATTATTAAGCATCATAGAAAGCCTGCCCTCCCCAGCAAGTTAAACACACGTAATAATCTTGTGAAATCATGTAAAAACCATGTAAAACAATATCCTGAACAGCACATAACTCACCAAAAGTGACCGATACCACATAGGTTACTTTCTTATTTATGACAAACTCGGCTCGACATATACAAAGTTTCAGCCCTAACTTATAAAGCCAAAGATAAAGATAATTTGAAACATATCGCATACATTAAGGGGTGGTGATATTGTTACATGCTTATGTACCTCACTCAGTACGAATGTACAGGCGCATGAATTATTGCCAGATTTAACCGCCTATTAGGGATTTCTTTTTCCATTTTTCTTCGGTTAAACCGATAACAGAACTCACTAAGGTATTCTTGAAGGTATTTTCCCGAAACTCCATGAAATGTGCCGAGTAAAAAGGCTTTTAAGTTACCTATTGCAATATGAACCCAAGGCAACCATTCATCGACCAACTCACTCGGTGTAACCCTAGCTTCATGCTGTTGAGTGTTATCTATGATATTCAAAGCGGCTAGTCCGTCAGTATGAACTTCTTGCTGTGCATTTAAGTGCCTAGCAACAAAATCGTTAACGGCTTCACGACAAATACTGTCGACGGCCTGCATAGCGATAAATCCCGCGCGTTTCACTTTGCTTTCAACAGCAATTAACACAGGCGTTTACCCTGCGGCTCCACGTCCGCGTTTACCTTTTCTCTTTCCCCCAACGAAGGCATCATCAATTTCAATGAGACCTGAAAGCCTATATAGACTGTCTCTATGACCCATTGCCGTTCTCAACTTGCTCAATATTAAGCGTGCCGTTCGCCAATTAACCTCAATGAGTTTACTGAGCCTCAATGCTGAAATGCTGCCTTTATCTGAGCCGAGAAAGTAGATGGCCCAAAACCACTCGCTAAGGAA
>NZ_ABIC01000006.1 GCF_000172075.1 Shewanella benthica KT99 | reverse complement strand
TACTAGCGTCAAGGCTTTAAATGTTATCCCTATCGTTTAAACAAAGGAAGAAACAAGCTTACTTGTTGCCTGACTGGTTGCAGCTATCGTTAAGAAGACTGGTTTGCCGTGTCAGTGGATGCGCATTATAGGGATGTCAGCCCAGAGCGCAAGGGCTTTTTCGATAAAAACCGACATATTTTAAAAGATGATATTTAAGTACAGCCTACTCACCAGTTACCCCCAGACTTACCCACAAACAAGCATTAAGCGCCTGTTTATTGCTCAGGCTACGCCCATTTTACTCACCT
The DNA here is from genome assembly GCF_000172075.1 of Shewanella benthica KT99. Taxonomy (GTDB): domain Bacteria; phylum Pseudomonadota; class Gammaproteobacteria; order Enterobacterales; family Shewanellaceae; genus Shewanella; species Shewanella benthica_A. The sequence goes on along the minus strand of NZ_ABIC01000006.1, from coordinate 147,976 downwards.
TCTATTCATTCGACTTGGCTATCACTCTATAAAAGAGTGTGCACTATATAGCTTCATTTAACCCAAAACTGCAGATAGAAGTCATAGTGAAGCCCAAGCTTACCCTCCTGCTCTTACTACTTCAATGCTAACTAGTTAGTAAGCGCATTTATGCTAAGAAACTATGATAACTTCAATATTCCAGAATATGGGTGGATATTCCACTTCATATTTATCCATGAATACTCAAGAATAGAGTCTATTAATTATTCTGGGGCTCACGCTTTTCTACACAGGTTTCAGTAAGCAGCTATTCGATGAGACGCGTTATCAATATGAATCACTAGGTATCATTTTACCCGGTGAAGCAAATGACATTTACTCTTCATGGAGAAATGTCATCAACACACGCACCAGTGAAGGTAGGGCTGCAGTTGGTGCAAGGAGAATAGAGATGGCTAACCGATGAGAATCGCGGCCAGTACTTTGTCGAAGTTTCAGCAATGGGCAAAAGGCAATATCATCTGGATAAAAAAGAAACGTTACCCAGAGCAATCAACGCTTGGCTACAGATACTTGGGGGTGCTATTACTCTGTTCAGGGATTATGGGCTTTATTTTAGAAAAATACTTTAATAAGGCGTAAGCTCGATTTTCTAAAATTACTGTTCCTGACAGTAGATAGTTTTGCTCTCTACTGCCCTAAATGCTTAACCCATTGACAAGCCTATATAGTTATAGTTAAGGCTTAAAGACACCTATTATCTCTCCACCGGCCTTCTTGGCGACCTTATCATCAGTTTGTTGCTCACGGTAATCACACTCCACACATTCAATAGTCTCCACGCCCTGCTCTTTAAATAGCACGATACTATCTACAGCTTTGCATTTGGGGCACTTAGCACTGGCTACGAAACGCTTCTTTACTCTAACTTCAGCCACTTTTATCAACCTGCTATTTTCTAATTACCATAGGATTATTTTCCAACTAAAGTCTATTTTGCCACAATCTCATGCAATTGACCCCATTGTCATTGAATTTGACTTTGCTTCTAGGCTGAAACTCACTTCTGAGATATCATCGGTGGCAATAAACTCCTGAACATCGTCAGATCATAATTAATGATATCCATCTCTCAAGCTCAACTGATCCGTGGCACTAAAACGCTTCTCGATGAAACCTCACTAACAATCTATCCTGGACACAAGGTTGGATTGGTGGGTGCCAACGGTACTGGTAAATCTTCACTGTTAGCACTCATTCTCGGTAAGATCACCTTAGATAAAGGCGACATTTCTTTGCCTAGCGGCTGGAAGATTGCGACAGTAGCCCAGGAAACTCCGGCACTGGACGTTTCTGCTTTGGATTATGTTATCGATGGGGATTTCGAGTATCGAGAGCTAGAAGCCGAACTCGTTCAGGCCCAACATGATGATAATGGCAATGAGATAGCTCACCTCCATGGAAAAATTGATGCCATAGGTGGCTATGCTATTCACTCTCGCGCAGCCAGTCTATTAGCGGGCTTAGGTTTTAACCAAACCGAGCAGAGTAATTCGGTGAGGCAATTTTCGGGAGGCTGGCGAATGCGCCTTAACTTAGCCCAAGCCTTACTATGTCGCTCAGATCTCTTATTACTCGATGAGCCAACTAACCATTTAGATCTAGATACCATGTACTGGTTAGAGGGGTGGATAAAAGCCTATCAAGGCACGCTCATTTTAATCAGCCATGACAGAGATTTCATCGACGGTGTCGTGGATGAAATTATTCATGTTGAACACCACAAGCTGAATTACTATAAAGGCAACTATACTGCCTTCGAACGTATACGTGCCGAACGAATGGCCCAGCAACAAGTCGCCTTCGAACGCCAACAGAAAGAACGGGCACATATGCAGTCCTTCGTCGATCGTTTTCGTTACAAGGCCAGTAAAGCCAAGCAGGCTCAGAGTCGATTAAAAGCTCTCGAACGTATGACCGAATTACTGCCCTCTCAGGCTGACAGCCCGTTTCATATGTCATTTAGAGAACCTGAGGCCCTGCCTAATCCGTTAGTGACCATGGAGAACGTTTCTGTGGGCTATGGCGACAAAGAGATCCTCAAGAGCGTACACCTTAACTTAGTCCCGGGCGCTCGCATCGGCTTACTTGGACGAAACGGTGCAGGTAAATCGACCCTAATTAAACTGTTATCGGAAGAACTGTCCCCGATGAAGGGCAAGTATGAGACCAACCCAGGCTTGAATATCGGTTATTTCGCCCAGCATCAGCTGGAAAGTCTGCGTTTAGATGACTCTCCATTACAGCACCTTAGCCGACTCGCCCCCAATATTAGAGAGCAAGAGCTGAGAAACTTCCTTGGTGGCTATGGTTTCAATGGCGATATGGTGCTCTCTCCCGTGCGCCCCTTCTCCGGCGGTGAGAAAGCTCGACTGGTATTAGCGCTACTGGTATGGCAGCGACCTAACTTATTGCTTCTCGATGAGCCAACCAACCATCTTGATTTAGAGATGCGCCATGCTTTGACCATGGCACTTCAGACCTTCGAGGGCGCCATGATCATCATCTCTCACGATCGTCATCTATTAAGACTAAGCTGCAGTGACTATTATCTGGTTGATCAGGGGAAAGTGACTAGCTTCGACGGTGATCTTGATGATTATCATCAATGGTTGCTCGATGCTGCTAAGGCCGCGAATAAAACAGAATCCAATACCGAAGCTAAACCGGCTCAGGATAAGAAACTACAGAAACGTTTAGAAGCCGAGCTCAGACAAAAACTTTCTCCCATGCGTAAAGTTCAGCTTAAACTCGAGCAAGCGCAACAGCAAGCTAATAACCGTTTGAGCGAAATCGAAACCATGCTCGCAGATATGAGCCTGTACGATGCAGAAAACAAGGCTAAGTTGACCCAAGTACTTGCCGAGAGAACCTCACTGGCTCAAGCACTGGAAGAGAGTGAAATGGAGTGGTTGGGCGTTCAAGAGAGCATCGAAGAGCTTGAACTTCAGGTTCGCTCCCAGCTCTAAATAAAAATTCTAGATATAATCTCTGGATAAAAACATTATTGATATAACGCTCTATTAATATAAAGCTCAGTGATATTCAAGGAAGCAACATGACATTTGTGAATCATTTTGATATTTCATTATGGAAAAATTGTGATGGTTATTACCACCAGCACCAAGCACTCTGTCTAGAGTTACAAGATAATCACCAGTTAAATATAAACTTGCTTTTACTGTCGTTATGGCTAGATAAACAAGACTATCTGCTGAGTACCCAGGACTGGTCGCAACTTCAAAGTGAAACCCATCAATGGGAAGAACGCGTGTTACTCCCCTACCGCAAGTTGCGTAAGCTGAGTAAAAACAGTTTAGCAAGCGATGAATATCAACAGATGCTAGATGTAGAGCTGATGCTTGAACGTAAATCTCAGAGATTAATACTGCATAAACTCAAGCAGCTTTCACCCAGCGGGGAATCGTCAAACTTAGGCACTTATCTGAGTCTATTTAACTTAAATAAAGCCGATTACCCATCGCTGGTAGAGCTAGCCTAGTTCGCATTGAACGTGGGTTTAAAACTTTAAACCCACTGTAATCCTCTTTAGTCCCACACTATAGAACTCTTATGAAGATGACTTTAATTTTTCAGCTAACAGAGTCGCGTTTCTCGCCGTCATGCCATAGATAGTCAGCTGAGGGTTAGCACCTAAACTAGTCGGAAAAACAGATCCGTCCATCACTGATAGATTCTCATAGTAGTGAGAGTTTCCCAGACTATCGACCATGGACAGTTTAGTGTCTTCTCCCATGGGACACCCCCCCATTACATGTGCCGAAACGATCACAGTCTTGAGTGGGCCAAGATCCAGAGTTTCTATAGCCGATTTAGCTTCTTTCCAGCTATTAAAGTAAGGCGCTCCTTCGGTGAGCGGCAAAACTTGCTTAGCCCCGGCAGCAAACTGTAATTCAGCCATACTGCCGAACGCTCTTCGAACCGCACGCCAAAAAGTCTCGTTTAGCGGATAATCTATGGCAAAACCAGTATCTGTCAGCTGGACTTGGCCTCCCTGGCTTTGTTCATGAAAACCATCACGAATCAAGGCTATAGTGACCTGAAGCTGGTTGAACTGCTCCATCAGAGCCGCGTGAGTCTTACCATAACCTATGGTTTTGGAGGCGATCAGAACGGGATGAACAGGAGGTACTTCGAGCTTATAACCTAGCTCAGCACTGGCTGCACCATGTTGCCATACAAATTCATCGGAATAGATGGACTGAGGAGCGCCACTGTGACCAGTGATAGGATCGCTAAAGATCCCGCCGCTTAACAGCGTCGGATGTAGAAAAGTACGTTTCCCCAATAGTTTATGGGGATCAGCCAAGTTAGATCTCAGTAAGATTGTTGGTGTATGGATTGCGCCGGCGGCAATGATGTAATGTTTAGCCTTGAATATCAGCTTAACCTCAGTCGGCTGCATCTGCTCATTCAAAGCCTGAGCCTTGATAGCCGATATCTTGTCATTATGATGCTCTAGCTCAATGACCTTAGCTCTGCTGACTAAGGTGGCCCCCTTATCCAGTGCAGCCGGGATGGTGGTAACTAGCATGGATTGTTTGGCGTTGACCGGACACCCCATACCACAATACCCCGTGTTCCAGCAGCCTTTCACGTTACGCTTGATGACGGTGTAGTCCCAACCAAGTTTTTCACAACCTAACTTCAATGCCTGATTATTTCTGTTGGGCTCATGCTCCCACTCAGCAATATTGAGTCGTTTCTCCATCTTGTCGAACCAAGGGTCCAGCTCCTCTCTCGATAAACCTTTAACGGATTTATCTTTGGCCCAGAAGTCTAATGTAGGCCTGGGAGTACTAATACAAGTGGTCCAGTTTACCGTTGTCGACCCGCCTACGGCTCTTCCCTGAAAAATACCGATGGCCTTATCTTTGGTTTTCATTGCAGCCGCTTGATGATACAAGTTTGGATAGGCTCGCCTTTCTTCCATATTAAAGCTTGCGGAAGATTTAAGTGGCCCCCCTTCGACTATGATAACGGTCAACCCCGCATCTGTTAATATTTCAGCAGCGACGCCGCCGCCGGCACCACTGCCCACAATAACGACATCGGCCTCGAAAGTTTGATCTTGGCTCAACTGGCTAGCATCGATATGCTTCCAACCTGAGGCTAAGCCTTCGACTATAGGATCTGGTATCGCCACTTCACTACCTCCAAACATACAGTTATTTTTATTATTTTTTGAATAAATATCTAAGACTAATAATCAATTAAATACCATCCTCACTCTTCACCGCCTATTCATCAAGGAATGTAGGTTTGGCATAATTCAAGCGATTCCAGTGCTCTGGACAGGAATAGTAACTCGCAAGCACAAGCTCTCGCAGCCCTTGATAAGCCGTCACCATCATGTCTAAGAAACTATTACGCCAATACTCAAGCATGGCTATTAGCTGATGCGGGTTACGCATCATCAAAGGCATCATACTTCCGGTCAGGACGAGTAAACCGAGTCTATTTTCTAGCATATCGAGTAGTTGTTCTAATTCGGCTTGTCCATCTGCAGGTAACAATGAAATAGTCTGAGTAATAGCATCTAAGGTGCGATTCTGAGCCGCTATACGCAGCTTCTCCACCTCAGGTAAAGCATCATCCAGAAACACAGGTAATAAAACGCTAAACAGCAATCTATGCTCACCGTCCAAGGATTTGTTGACCTTAATATGCTCTGGAACGTATAGGTTTACCCCTAACGCTAATGCTGCAGTACCTACAAATGCTGTTGTTAAAAAAGTGCGTCGTTCCATGTTATCCCTTCATATTATTTTTTATAGAGGATACAGACCCGCATTGACTCTACAGGTTATTGAATCGCAACATCGACAAGCGGCCAGATTGAGATAATTCATCATGATCTCAGATGTGCTAGAATGCCAAGACGAGTAACAATTAAACACACGTTTTAATTTTCAGCAATAGCCAATTTTTATGATGCGACATTTTTCACCCCCCTGGTGGGCCAGAAATCCCCATGTTCAAACGATTTTACCTGTGCTAACTAAAGTGGACAGACCAGACTTAACACGTCAACGTCTCGAACTTAGTGATGGCGATTTTATCGATCTCGATTGGTTAAGTCAGCCTAAAGCACACCAACCTATCGTGATCATCATTCATGGCTTAGAGGGAAGCTCAGAATCCCACTATGTACGCCGATTACTCAATGACTGTCATCGACAGTCCATCTGCGCTGTGGTCCACCATCACCGGAGCTGTTCGGGTGAGACGAACCGCAAAGCGAGAAGTTATCACAGCGGTGACACCCAAGATCTGCAGGAGAATTTATCTCAATTAAAGCTCAAGTATCCTGATTCCCCTCTCCTGGCAGTAGGCTATAGCTTAGGTGGCAATGTACTCACCAAATACTTAGGCGAATATGCTAACGCCAGCTTAATAGAGCGAGCAGTTGTCATCTCAGCCCCGCTGCAATTATCCGCATGTGCTAAACGTTTAGCGAGTGGGTTTTCTAAGGTATATCAAAGTTACTTGATTAAGCAGCTACAGCAGAAGACCACAGCTAAGGTAAAAAACCCTCAACTGGCTCAGGATATGCCTGTTTCATTATCCCAAATTCCTCAACTGCAAACTTTCTATGATTTTGATCATAGAGTGACAGCTCCCTTACATGGCTTCGATAGTGTCGATGATTATTATCAAAGAGCGAGTGGAATGGATTTCTTGCAATATATTCATAAACCAACTCTCGTCATTCATGCTGCTGATGATCCATTTATGACTGCAGATGTCATTCCAACGGCAGAGCAATGTGCTAGCCAAGTAACCTATGAACTGCACTCACAAGGGGGTCATGTAGGTTTTATCGATGGCGGTACTCCCTTCAAGCCAAGATACTATCTAGAGCAGCGGATCCTTCATTTTTTAATTTCTCAAGAGGCCTGAATATGCTTGTTCCCTATGACGCTTTGCTGCAACTGCCCAGCGCAACCATGGATAACTTGATTAAAGAATATCTATTAACACAAGTCGAAGATGGCAGTTTCTCAGATACAAATGAACAGGTATATATTTCGGCGATTGAACGCTGCAAACTGTTACTAAAGCAGGAAATCTTAGTAGTGGAGTTCAGCGAAGATGATGAGTCCATTGCCATCAAGCACAAGGAACATCTGCGTCGGTAAATCAAGCCTAGAATCTAGTGTTAATTCATAACAAACTCGAGAGCAAATTTGACCTAAGCGCAATGAATACCGTATAACACTAAATGTTATTAGAAATAACATCTCTCTTTTATCTTGGTCTTGGCTCTCGTCACTGCCTTTTAGTCAATTAGATTCAATTCCATTTAGGAAATTTAATGTCAGCAAAACATCCCATTATCGCAGTAACAGGTTCATCAGGAGCTGGTACCACGACAACAACCACGGCTTTTAAGCATATTTTCCGTCAACTCGGAATCAATGCTGCCAGCGTTGAAGGCGATAGTTTTCACCATTACACTCGTCCTGAAATGGAACTCATGATCCGTAAAGCCAAAACGGATAATAAAAATATTAGCTATTTTGGCCCCGAAGCAAACGACTTTGAACGCTTAGAGCAATGTTTCAGTGATTATAGTGCGACGGGTCAAGGCGAGACGCGAGCGTATCTACATACTTTCGATGAAGCCGTTCCCTTCAACCAGATGCCCGGAACATTTACCCAATGGCACCCCTTGCCAGAAAATACCGATATGCTCTATTACGAGGGTTTACATGGGGGGGTAAAAACAGACACATGTAATGTTGCCGAACATGTGGACTTGCTTATCGGCATGGTGCCGATAATCAACTTGGAGTGGATCCAAAAGATCATTCGAGATACTTCGGAAAGAGGCCATAGTCGGGAAAAAGTGATGGGGTCTATCGTTCACAGTATGGATGATTATATCAATCATATGACACCTCAATTCTCACGAACCCATATCAATTTCCAACGAGTCCCAACTGTCGACACCTCTAATCCATTTAGCGCTAAGAATATCCCAAGCCTAGATGAGAGCTTTGTGGTGATACGTTTTCGGGGGATTAAGAACGTAGATTTCCCCTATTACTTGAAGATGATAGACGGCTCTTTCATGTCAAGAATCAACACATTGGTTGTACCAGGTGGCAAGATGTCCTTAGCCATGGAGTTGATCCTGACACCACTCATCCGTGATCTACTCGAGAAGCGCCAACAGCTACTCTCTTTAGATAGTGAATAGGATAGGTAATAATATAGACTTAAGTTTCATTTAAGCATGTTCGAGTAGACTAGCTCATGTCGGGATTTCAGGCGAAAGACTGATGAGTTAGCATGCTCTTGGGAGTAAATCCCCCCATCTTGATCTGTTTGTTTCCTTGGGTGTGCTGGCTATTCCAAAACCACTTTATATTTTCCTAGTAAATTCCATGTCCATGCTTGATCTATTCGCTTCATGAGTGTGCTGGCTATTCCAATCTCCACTTTCAAAAGTAAATTCCACGTCTATACTTGATCTATTCGCTTCATGGGTGTGCTGGCTATTCCTTTCAAAGAAGATCCTAGGAACTAGAATCTAGGCACTAAATTCAAAAGTAAATTCAAAAGTAAATTCAAAAGTAAATTCCACGTCCATGCTTGTTCTATCCGCTTCATAGATGCGGGCTATTCTTTTCAAAGAAGGACCTAGAACCTAGGTACTTAATTCAAAGTAAATTCCATATCAATTATTGCTCTACGTCTTGAGGAAAATAGTACTTAAATGCGAAGAAGGAACTAGGACGTTAAGATCAAAAAAGCCAGTCAGGAACACCGACTGGCTGAATCAAAACCATCAAGCTATTGTCTAATTGGTTACACCTAGGAACTCTAATCTAACCCCTAGACCCCTGTTTTAATCCATCAAAGGAACAATTTCACGGAAAGGTTTATTCTGCTGATAGCTTTGTAGTCTTTGCTCGAACTCATCGGAGCGATTTACCATTTTAGAGCTTTTAAGCGCATCAATTGCTTTTTGCTGAGTCTCTACGGCAGAGTTGTAGTCGCCGGTTTCCGCATAGGCTGCTGCCAAGTTATCTAAATTCGTGGGATCTTGGTGATCTGATGCGACTAGGCTACGAGCAAGTTCGAGCGCTTTGTCTCCATTGCGGTATTCGGCTTCAGGGCAAGTCGCGAGTATCCAGGCTACATTTCCTAAAGAGACTTCATCTCCTACCGAGTTGAAGCGGTCAACGGCTTTACCACAGTTACGCTCAACCCCTTCTCCGCCTGCGGCATAGATGAATCCCAGTCTAAATTGAGCCCATTTATTACCTTGCTCACTCAGCGACAAATACCAACGTTCGGCAGTGAGCAGATCACGATCGATTATATTACCTTCGAATGAAAGGTCCGCTAATGTTTGTTGCGCCTTAGCATGTCCCTGCTCTGCAGCCGCTGAAATCCACTTTATGCCTTGCTGCTGATCTTGAGTGACGAATCGGCCAGACAAGTACATAAGACCGAGTAAAAACTGCGCCTCTTGCTTACCTTGATTCGCTTTTAGCTGAATATGAGCCACTTTACTCGCCGCAACGGCAGTTTTGGGCTGAGGAATTGAAAATGCATTCGCGGCAGTGCTCGTCACTAATGTAAAAATTAGTGTCAAACTAAGACCAGCGCCTAAAAATAACGGATAATATTTCACTTACGACTCCTATCCAATGTCACTCGTTTGAACATGTTCAAAAAACTAAAGTTTATAACCACATGAAAAATACACTTAAGCTATCGACATAAGATAATTAAGCAAGAAGGTACAAATCAGTTATTTCCTTGAGTTAGCCAGATTTACTCACTAAAGTCGAGAAAAATGCATGTTTAGTCGACTTTTATATGACCTTATTCCTTGGTAATAAGTGCAATATCGAGCTGAAATCATGGCTTTTTTTGCTGAATTCAAGGCATTCACAGCATATTTACTTGCCAGTTGTTGACATATATCACTGATGTATCAGAATGAGTGAATATTGTAAGTAAGTTACGAAGATTCATTTATTCTAAAGTTAGATCTTTATCGAGGTTTTACAGAATAAACTAGCGTAAACTGCTTATTAATAAAGATCCTTATATTCAAATCAAACAGTCGAGGAACATAGGCATGGCTCTTATTGGTAAGCCAAAACCAGATCCCACTTTGGAATGGTTTTTATCACACTGTCACATTCATAAGTATCCAGCCAAAAGCACTTTGATCCACGCTGGTGAAGAATCAGACACCCTTTACTATATCGTTAAAGGCTCCGTAGCCGTTTTATCAAAGATGAAGAAGGTAAAGAGATGATCCTCACTTACCTTAATCAAGGTGACTTCATCGGCGAGCTTGGTTTGTTTGAAGATCAAGCCCAGCGTACCGCTTGGGTTCGCGCTAAGCAGCCATGTGAAATCGCTGAAATATCTTACAAAAAGTTTAAGCAACTGATTCAGGTTAACCCTGAGATTCTGATGAAGCTTTCTTCACAAATGGCCTTCCGCCTGCACAGCACTAGCCAAAAAGTGGGCGACCTAGCTTTCTTGGATGTTGCTGGAAGAATTGCCCAAACTTTACTTCATCTGGCCAAGCAGCCGGATGCCATGACTCATCCAGATGGCATGCAGATCAAGATCACTCGTCAAGAGATAGGTCAGATCGTGGGTTGTTCTCGTGAGACTGTGGGTCGAATCTTAAAAATGCTCGAAGAGCAAAGTCTGATCCAGGCTCATGGTAAAACTATCGTAGTTTACGGTACTCGCTAAGTTAACGTTAAGTTAGATTTAAGACAGCTTCGATAAAGTGGCCTGAGATAAAATCCGGCCACTTTTTTTTGGAGAAATATTAATGACAAGGGCACTGTTCATCATCCTGTTCACTCTTGCGACTTATACGCCTGTATTCGCCCATAGCTCGCCCCTTATCAAACTTGAACATTATCAGGCAAAACATTTAGTCAGTGCAGGTAAGATCCTGTCATTGGATGTTACCCTCTCCAAGATCAAATACTTCTGCTACGGTAAACTCATCGATGCCCATCTCTATCAAGAACAAGGAAAATGGCGTTATGATTTGCAAATTAAAGCCCTACGTGACCAAATTATAAATCTGAGTCTGGATGCAAGCACTGGACAATTCAATCCTAATAAATCATTGCCATCTGGCTGTAGCGCTTTTGAAGACTAGCACTACACCATTAGCGAAGTGACAGGTTAATATGAAACTACTGCTCGTTGAAGATAATGCACTACTCGTAGAAGAACTTGAAAAACAACTGAAACTCGCCGGATATGTCACCGACGTGACAGATAAAGCAGCTGAAGCAGATTATCTCTTAAAAGAGACCAATTACGATTGCGTGATACTAGACATTGGCCTGCCCGACGGTAATGGCCTAGAACTACTGGAACGCTGGCGTAATCAAGGGATCATGACCCCTGTCATCATGCTCACGGCTCGCAGCCAATGGCATGAGAAGGTCGAAGGCTTTAACGCTGGAGCCGATGACTACCTAGGGAAACCTTTCCATACTCAAGAATTACTCGCACGGATACATGCTCTCATTCAACGGGCTCATGGAAAAGCGAGCTTACCCACAAAAGAATTAAGCTTTTCCGGCGTCGTTCTCGATGAAAATCAACAATCAGTGTCAGTCGAAGGTAAGAGTTTTGAGCTAACAGCGATGGAGTTTAGGTTACTAAAAATCTTCTTGATGTCACCTAAAAAGCTTCTGTCTAAATCTCAGCTCAGCGATAAACTCTATCAATTCGATGACGAGAAAGAGAGTAATGTTGTCGAAGTCTATGTTACTCATCTGCGTAAGAAACTGGGTAAAACCACCATTGAGACTCGTCGTGGACAGGGTTATATCTTCCACGGCATAAGAGAATGATGTCAATCCGCACTAAACTCAGCCTCTGGTTAACGGGTTTAGTCATTATTTCGACAGCCATAGGCATAGTCTCCTTCGAAACTATGCTAAGGCAAGCATTTCACGACTCGATCATAGCCAGACTGCAGGAAGATTTAGAACAAGTCCAGTTGGCCACTCGACTTAGCAATAACGAACTCACCATAGATCAGAGCCAACTTTCAGGATTTTATAAGCCGGTCTTTTCGGGACGCTATTACCAATTAAATTTGCCGGAGCAAGAGATCCGCTCCCGTTCTTTATGGGATCAGAAGTTAAATATCAAACTGTTAGAGAAAGGTGAAAGCCGAGTATGGCAATCTAAGGGACCACAAAACCATGATATTCAGCTACTGTCACTGGGATTAAGCTCAGATTCACTGAATGTCGCTGCAACCCTGACTGTCGCCCAAGACCTGAGCATAGGCCGTAAAATTTTCACCCAAATATATGGTACTAAGCTAGGGGTTAACTTAGCCATGTTACTCACCATGATAGCCGGTATTTTTCTGGTACTCAGGCAGTCTTTCAAACCGATCAACCAGATCCAACAAGCCCTGTCTAAGCTCAGAGAGGGTGAGATCAGCTCACTAGAGGTCAAGAATATCCCCCCGGAACTGCAGGCTCTGGCTGCTACATATAATGAGCTACTCGAATATTCCAGCAAACAGATCGAACGCAGTCGTAACAACATAGGCAATTTAAGTCATGGTCTTAAAACCCCATTAGCCGTGATGCAACAACAAGTTGAGGCCCTGGGACTGAAAGATCCGGATACCGCAATAGCACTGCAGAATCAACTCGATCTCATCCATAAAATGATCGAGCGTAAGCTGGCTGCTGCCAGAATCACTGGAGATATGTTGCCCGCAGCACAGATGCTGATCCCTAAAGATCTTGAAGATTTATGCAACACACTAAGCAAGGTTCACTTCAGTAAACGTCTACTCTGCAATATCGACATTCCTGAGCACATCACTCGATTACCCCTGCACAGGGAAGATGGTATGGAACTGATTGGAAATCTGCTCGATAACGCTCATAAGTGGGCCAATGACCGAGTAGATATCCACGCCAAGCTAGAAGAAAATACTATTATTCTGATTATCGAGGATGATGGGCCTGGAGTCGCCCGTGAAGAGCTTAAGCTACTCACCAATCGTGGCAGACGATTAGACGAAGAAACCATGGGACATGGCCTTGGACTCTCTATAGTAAAAGACATAGCCGATCAATATAAGATTAAGCTGACGTTCGCCCGTAGCGACTTAGGTGGATTAAAAATTTACTTACGCTTTAAAGGATAATCTGCCAATTTACCTCAACACGGGACAGATTCAAATATAAAAAAAGCCGAGACTCAGTTCCGGCTTTTTCGCGACTAGCTTACATTTGTACTCTCAAAAATCTTATCCGCAGAAGCAGCCACAAAGCCTGTATAAAGACTTCCATCTGCTTTAGGGTAACGCAGTGCAAATTCATAAAAGCAACTTGGAATCTCTTTCTCGGCGTCGGTAAAGCTAACAGAAATACGGTCAGCCATAGTCGACGATTGCTCCAGTAATACCTCGGCAGAGCCTTTCACTTCACCGCCGGCTGAATTTAACACAAAATCCCCCTTCTTAAGGGTCTCATTCACATCTAGGATGTTGGTATATCCAGGCAAGTGGTTAATCGATATTGTAAAATGGTTGGCTCTATAACCAAAAGCAGCCACCCAGGCAGCATACTCACTCTCGGCAAGTAAAGCCTCATAGGTCTTAGAGTCCAGCTGCCAGTGACGTCCCGAATAGAGGAAGTCATCGGCCTTAGTCGCCGCAACATCAATCTGCTCAACCAAAGCCTTAATGGTCTTTTGTAGCTCAGGGCTAAATTCTTCGACTAATAATTCAGAGATAAATACCTTAGGCTGCGTCGCATCTGGATGTTCAAAATGCTTAGCTTTCAGGTTTTTAGCCTCAAAATAATAATCACCCGAGTCGACATAACCCAGAGACTCGAAGTGAGCCGCCAATATCTTTAAGTTCACCTTCTCAATATTAAAGGTACGTAGGGCAATATGATCGTTGATGATGGTCTCACCTCTAGAAAGCAGTTGACGAACGGGCTCTGCCGAAGGCGTCATCTCAATATAGTCATTCCAAAGATTGTCAAATAGTTTATTAATATCTGTGTGCATCAATTTCTTCCTTAACGGCATCGCTTCATTATAAACTTAGAGACTCAAGCCTGGACTCAAGTTAGCAGGGAGACTGACAACATCGGCCTCCACCGAAGAAACGGGATAAGAACAGTAGTCGGCCGCATAAAATGCGCTCGCTCTATGGTTACCCGAAGCGCCAACACCACCGAATGGTGCAGCACCGGACGCACCTGTTATCTGCTTGTTCCAGTTAACGATACCGGCACGAATACGTGCTAAGAAGTAGTCATAATCCTCACGGCTATCGGCAAGAAGACCCGCAGACAGACCATAACGAGTACTGTTGGCTAACTTGATAGCCTCATCAAAATCGCTGTAACGGATCACTTGAAGTAGCGGGCCAAAATACTCTTCATCCGGAAGCTCGCTAACGCGAGTGACATCGATCAAACCCGGAGAGACTAGACCCGTTCCCGCCTCTAGATGAGTCAGCTCCACGAGAGACTCACCACCTAAGTTAAGCAAGTTAGTTTGAGCTTCGACCATGCCTTTAGCCGCAACTTCTGAGATCATAGAGCCCATGAATGGCTGTGGCTGCGCGTTCCAGGCACCGACTTTAATCCGCTTAACGGCACTAGCGAGCTGCTCGAGTAAGGCATCACCTTGTGCGCCTTTCTCTACATAGAGACGACGCGCACAGGTACAACGTTGACCCGATGAAATATAGGCAGACTGAATGATGTCGTGTACGGCTGCTTTGGTATTTTCAACGCCTTTAACGATAAGCGGATTATTCCCCCCCATCTCCAGCGCCAAAATCTTGCCAGGTTCACCGGCATACTGCTGGTGTAAGATATGACCCGTACGTGAACTACCGGTAAAGAACAAGCCATCGAGCTGTGGATGAGCCGCTAGCGCCTTACCTGTTTCAATTTCGCCTTGTACCAAGTTAATCACGCCAGCAGGAAGTCCGGCTTTCTCCCATAGTTTAAGCATAAGTTCAGCCACTTTAGGAGTGAGTTCAGACGGCTTAAAGATCACAGTATTACCCGCAAGTAATGCAGGAACAATATGACCGTTTGGCAGATGGCCAGGGAAATTATATGGGCCAAATACCGCGACCACACCGTGAGGCTTATGACGCAGTACCGCGCGTCCTGCTGGGATATCATTCTCAGTATGACCGGTACGCTTATTGTAAGCGGCGACTGAAAGCCCAATCTTACCTATCATGGCACTGGCTTCGGTAGCGGTTTCCCACTGCGGCTTGCCAGTCTCCTGAGCGATAACTTCGGCGATTTCGGCTTTATGCTCTTCAAGTTGAGTGCGATAAGCCTCCACTATGGCAAGACGGGCATCGAAACCTAACATGAACCAATCGAACTGAGCATCACGGGCCGCATCGACGGCGGCATTCACTTGCTCTGGAGTCGCAGTCTTACTGCTCCAGATAACTTCATTGTTTGCTGGGTTTTTAGATGTCACGTCGTGACCTAGGCCTGCAACCCATTGGCCTTTAATAAATTGAGTCATTATTTCTTCCTACATAGCCAAAATACGGATCTGCTCACCCTCTGACAGCAATAATCCTGCTGCAAGTTCTGCTGACACAGTGACCACATCACTATCTTCTGTGAGCAGAAGTTTAGCCGATGTGGCGCGGTAATTCGCTAATTGAGTATTTGATATGATAAAACTGAAATCAGATTCTGGAGCAGCACCGATCGTGATCGTCAGTAAGCGACTTTCTCTTACCGAACGAATATCAGCCAATTTGCATTCGACCGTGGGTCCGCCGTCAAAAATATCGACATAACCACGACACCTGAAACCTTCAGCCTGAAGCAGATTTAACGCCGGACGGGTGTTAGCATGAACCTCACCAATCACTTTCTGTGCTTCTTCGGGTAACAAACACACATACACGGTATTTTTAGGCATCATCTCAGCCATAAAGGCTTTTTGTCCGAGTCCCGAAAGGTAATCGGCCTCGACAAAATCTATGCCTAAGAAGTGCTTTTGCAGCCAGTCATAGAAGGGAGAATTCCCCGCGTCATCACTTTCTCCGCGCATCTCGGCGATCACAGTATCGCCGAAGCGCTCTGCGTGCTGCGCTAAGAATAAGAAGCGACTACGGGATAACAGTCTACCGTTGTTATTTTTACGATAGGTATCACGCAGGAACAAGGTACATAGCTCTGCAGCGCCAGTATAGTCGTGGCATAAGGTTAAAGTTTCCACCTCGTTTCTCACGTCGATCTGCTCGGAGTGATACACTTCAGTGCCTAAACGATAGTGATAAAAGGCATCTTCCATGCCAACAGCAGCTTCGAGGCCACAAGTGCCGACAACTTCACCAGACTCAGTATCTTCGAGTACCATCAGGTAACCTTCATCGAAGGGTTTATCGACCTGCTTTTGAAACGAAGCCTCCACTCGAGCAATCTTGTTCCTGAGTAGCTCTTCGTTAACGGGCAAGGAAGTAAAACCATGACCAGATTCTTCGGCTATTTGATAAAGCGCTTCATAGTCGCTAGATCGGATAGGACGTATGATTAACATCTCTGTATCTCCTCACTCTTGCTTGTCGCTCAACCGTTTGCTTATCTTTAGCATGAGTATCTATTAAGACCAGCAGCTAACGGCTAAGGTTCAAGTATTGCTAATGACAAACAAGCGAGAGATAGATATCTCTCGCTCATATCAGTCAATTAGCCTGTAACTACTTTAGCAACTGCACGTTCAAAACGCGCAAGACCTTCGGCGATATCAGCCTCAGGAATGACTAATGACGGAGTGAAGCGAATAACATTTGCTCCAGCGATCAGGCTCATCAGACCTTCGGCAATACCGGCAAGCAAAAACTCTTTAGCACGTCCCTGGTATTTATCATTGAGTACCGCACCAAGTAATAGACCTTGACCGCGTACTTCTGTGAACACATCATACTTGTCATTTATCTTCTTTAGTCCAGCACGCAGTAACTGCTCACGCATTTTAACGCCTTGCAATACTTCCGGAGTATTAACCACATCCAGTACTGCATTAGCGACTGCACAAGCCAGTGGATTACCACCATAGGTAGAACCATGAGTACCTATCTTAAGATGAGCGGCAATCTCTTTAGTGGTCAGCATAGCGGCGATGGGGAAACCGCCACCTAAAGCTTTAGCCGTGGTTAATACATCAGGTACCACGTCACCACGCATATATGCGTATAGTTCACCTAAACGACCCACACCCGTTTGCACTTCATCGAATATCAGCAGTGCATTGTACTTATCACAAAGGGCACGTACGGCTGTTAGGAATTCCGGATCGGCATCTACGATCCCGCCTTCTCCTTGAAGAGGCTCCATCATGATGGCACAGGTCTTATCTGAGATAACCGCTTCCAGAGCAGCGATGTCATTGAATGGTACGTGAGTAATGCCCTGTGGCTTAGGACCGAAGCCATCTGAATACGCTGCCTGACCACCGACACTCACAGTGAAGAACGTACGACCGTGAAATGCCTTGTCGAAGGCGATGATCTGATCTTTCTCTGCACCATACTTATCCATGGCATAACGACGAACAAGTTTTAAAGCCGCTTCGTTTGCTTCTGCACCTGAGTTTGCGAAATATACCCGTTCTGCAAACGTCGCATTGACTAACTTAGTCGCGAGTTCTAATGCCGGCTCGTTAGTCATGACATTGGATAGATGCCAAATTTTTTCACTTTGCTCTTTCAATGCACCAACAAGGGCTGGATGACAGTGGCCTAAACAGTTAACGGCAATACCGCCAGCAAAATCGATGAACTCTTTACCTTCTTGATCCCAGACTCGGCTACCTGCTCCGCGGACAGGGATAACTGCCGAGGGCGCATAATTAGGCACCATGACTTCATCAAATTGGGCTCTTGTCAGTGTGTTGTTGACGCTCATACCTACTCATCCTTTATTATCGTTAATGGCTCTGTGAGCCACTATTGCCGCCTTCTTATCATTAGAAAACTCTTACTGGCGGTACTTGTTTGCATTGCTTAAGAGTCATTAATAGCGAAAATGTGATTAAAATACCAGTTATTACACTCATCATAGACGAGCCTCGCATATTTAATGCATAAAGATTGATCTTTAAGAATTATACAAGCGCTTATAGCGGGGGTTTACAGCATAACTAGTCATAAAAAAAGTTACTAGAGCCATAAACAGCTAGTTATTCATCATATGTGAATAGTTAACCGAACTATGACTGCAACTATGACTAAGATAATTGCATAATGCTTATAAATAACTCTCTCATCATTAACGAATAAAAGCCCTTCCCCCAAATGCTACAATCCGGCGAGTTCTGAGTAAATCAAGCAGAATGACAGCTTGCTAGATGATGTTGAGCTTCTTGTAATTCTGTCCCTTGAGCCGAATGACCTCTTGTGCAGATAACTCATAATAGTCAAACATCATCCGTTTCTCCTGAGGATCAATTTGGCTCAGCTCTTCCAATAAGACCACCTTAGCGTAGCAATTGGCTCGGGCAACCATGGCAGCATCCTCGGAAAGATCTTTATAACTCAAGTTATTATCTAGCTCGGCTAAGACTTTAGTCATGGCGCTATCTTTGAAATCGAGATAATGAAGCAACTGCCAATTGAGCTTATTTCCATGCTCCAGGACCAGATGGTAGACTCTCTCTGCAGGGAACTCAGTTGCAACGACCGCATCGTAAACTTCTTTGTCCCTACAGCCACTGGCCTCTCTTAGCCAGGTACCCCAGGTCTGTTCAAACAGCTTAGCGCTATTTTTCAGCACCACAGAGGGACCAAGCTGACTGAGTAAGGTACAGGTATAGACAAAGGAGCCGTCCTTCTCGTGTAATTTAGCCAAGGCCTGAGCGGCAATAGCACTCACGACCGAGTACCGCCACAGTTTTCGAGTGGTCCAGAGTAAGTTGGCATGACCGCTAGGTAACCAATTCCTAATGCAAAAATAAGGGATCAATAGCTTAATATTTTCGATGCCGATAAAATTAAGCACTAGCTTAATATCGGTGACTTTCACATCGGAACGCTGGGGGCGACGATGACGAAAAGAGGCACTATTAACCATATTAAGCAGATCACGCACTAGCCATGCCTGCTCTTCGATCAGAGGTTTAAGACGATTGATATCTACGTTTTTACCTTGCAACAAGTCTAACATCAACAACTGATTTTCGTTGATACCTGAATGCGTTAACGCCTGTTCAGGAGAAGAAAGTCCGTGCTCTATCGCACTAATAACCGTATTGATTAGTTGTTCCGATACCTCCTCAAACACCTGCTTCGCTTGGATCTGCTTAGCCAATCGCTCTAAAACCGCCTCCCTCTCGATAGCCAATTTATTTGCATCATCTTCAAGCTCGACATCGAGCTCATCAAACATGGAGTTAGATTTCTGTTTACCGACAATAAGTTGTTGATACAACCTGTGTTCGATCTCAATAATTTTTCCAGGCCTTACACCACCGGCTACCGATATCGCCACGTTTAGCTACTTCCTCATAAAAACTTTATAGTTACAATTTAGCATTAATCTGCTTCATTTAGCATAAGTTACAGAGAATTAACTGCATTGAATACCTTTAGCTTTGCCAATAAGTATCAGAGTTTGGCTTATACAGATAAAGCCAATTTTCATGAGGATCTCCAGCTAAAAAAAGGCCTCACTTGGAGACCTATTTTCTATTGATAACGAATTACTTAAGCTCTTGCTCAAACAGCTTATAGATACGACGGTACTCATCTAGCCAGCTCGATGGCTGCTTGAAGCCATGGGGTTCCACCGGATAGATAGCCGTTTCAAACATGGGCTTCTCGAGTTCAATCAAACGTTGCACCAGACGTACGCTATCCTGGAAGAAGACATTGTCATCGAGTACACCGGACATGATAAGCAGCGGCTTCTCCAGGCCTTGAGCGTGCTCAATGGGAGAGCTACGTTCATAGGCAATTGCATCGACGTCCGGCGTATTTAAGATATTTGACGTGTAGGACGCATTATAATGAGCCCAATCCGTCACAGGTCGCAGGGCTGCACCGGCCTGAAATAATTCAGGCTCGGTGAACAAGGCCATAAAGGTCAGGAAACCACCGTAAGAACCACCGTAGGTACCCACTTTAGCCGTATCGACATTGGTATTAGCTGCCATCCAGCTCACACCATCTTTAAGATCTTCCACTTCTGGATGACCCATATTGCGATAAACCGCGGTGCGCCAATCACGGCCATAACCTTTAGAACCACGATAATCCATATCCATTACCACATAACCTTGCTGAGTAAGCAGGTTATGGAACATAAACTCACGAAAATAGCCGGAAAATCCGTAGTGAGCATTTTGCAAATATCCGGCACCGTGGTTAAAAATCACCGCTGGGTACTTTTCAGCTCGAGTCTTATCATAACCTTGTGGCAGATATACCCGGGCATATACCTCACCCGCTCCATGGCTGGAAGGAACGACAACCACTTCGGGAGCCTGCCATGGATAATTCTTAAATGCCTCGCTGGTATAATGAGTTAACTGCTTACGATCACCACCAATCACTTTTACAAACAGCTCAGCGGGTTCGGTGCGACGAGAAGCATTGAGCAACAGGCTATTGCCGTCAGGACTGAGTTTATAATCGAGCTGGCCATCCCACTGAGTCAGCTGCTCATCTTTACCCGTGGCAATACTGACCCGATAGACATTATCTATGCCAGGATGCGCCTTATTCGCCTTGTAATAGATGAACTCGGCCTTGGGGCCTAAGGTGACACTGCTAACCACAAATTCGCCCTGAGTTAGAGGTTCAGCTTCCTTCCCTTGCTGCTTTAGATAAAGGTGAGAGTAGCCTGTTTCTTCCGATAAATAATAAAGAGAATCTGTACCCGTTACCCAACCGAACTGATTGAAGGTGTAATTGACCCAGGCATTGTCATGAAGTCTGTGCTCAGTCTTCAATGTACCTTTACCCATATCAAGGCTAGCAATCCATCTGTCTTTGTTATCGATGGCTTCGAGCATGATAGCAACACCATTGCCCGAACTCTGCCACTGGACCGCGCTCTGTGACCAGCCCCAGTCTTGCATCAACTGGATCTTGCGCGGTGCCTTCTCACTCTTATAAGACTCACCTTTCGCCTTAGCATTTTCGCGCTTTACTTTAGCCAGTACGTCTTCATCGAAACCGCTTAACCCTTCGATGGTAATGTCTTTCTTAGTGTGAGTGTTCAGATCCAACAGAACCAATCTCTCCCCAGGAGGATTATCCTCTGCGACTCGTGCTCTTGCCGGGACAGCATCCACATAACCCTCCTTGCCTAGATAATTAGGCATGATGTCGTGCTCGCTTCGCCAGCTGTACTCCTTGTCGATCAGAGACAAGAGCACATAGCGACCATCGGGAGAAAGGCTTAAGTCAGACACCACTTCCTTGTCGCCTAAGTACCAGGTCTTAGATGCCATGCTTGGGTCGACCTTGTTGAGATCTTCCTTATATGCTTGCTTCTTGTTGGCTTTATCCTGTTGCAGAGCAAGGTATTTGATCAATCTTTGCTGTTGTTTAGCGATATAGGTCTCAGGCTCTTGAACACCTTTTGGCTCAGGCGCCATGTTAATGTTAGCAATTTGCTCCAACATGCCACTGTCTTGATGAATACGAAATATCTGATCGCCTTGCCAGAAGGCGATGTCGCCACCATCGAGGAAACGAACTCCATCGACGTTAGTGTTCTGCCTGATTAACTGAGAGATTTTTCCCGAAGCCAGCTCCTTAACGAACAGGTTACCTTGATAGATATAGGCTTTACGAGTTATCTCACTGTTAATAACTCCATGTTGCTGATCCGCAAGATGAAGCTGATTTAGCGATAACGAGGAAGCAATATCTTGATCCACGCCTTGATTGTAATAGTCTCTGATAGGTGAAGCATGTGCTTGACGGGCAAAATAAACTGACTGGCTATCATCACTCCAATAAGCTCCCTTGGCGAGCAGTCCCATCCAATCAGGATCTGCCATGATCTGGTTCAGAGTGAGTAGCTCATCGACTTTAGGAGGTGTGGCGAGAGCCGGACCAACCCAAGCTTGATTCACTTGGGCAAGTGATTGAATATTAGAGTTGGAGTCTGATACCGCACAACCACTTAAAATAGCGATGGTGAGTACACTAAGAACTGAATTTCGCAGCAAACCTGTCATTATCCTTCCTACTGTTATTTTAATGATCCTGACTCGCCAGGATAAGAAAGCCATACTTGGTCATTGATATTATTTTGCGCATATTTATATCACAAAAGGGATAAGGATTAGTTAGGATTTTTCAGAAAACTTGTAACAAGCTAACGAGTCTTGGTTTGAGTACCTAGATCGAGAAAATTCTGTAATAGCTCGAGTCCCTGCTCGGTGAGTACAGATTCGGGATGAAACTGAACACCGAATAGAGGCAGGATTTTATGACTTATGGCCATGATCTCTCTTCCATGCACGGGATCATCGAACCAGGCATCTAAGATGAAATCTTCGGGTATAGTTTCAACAATCAGTGAGTGATAACGTGTCACAGTTAAGGGATCATTCAGCGAGGCAAATAGACGAGTATCAGTATGGTTAATCTGACTTGTTTTACCATGCATGACTCGCTGAGCCCGAATAATCTTAGCGCCAAATACCTGAGCGATAGCCTGATGGCCAAGACAAACACCTAAGATGGGAAGTTTACCCGAAAAGTGCTCGATAGCCGCAAGAGATATCCCCGCCTCATTCGGTGTACACGGCCCGGGGGAGATAACCAAATATGCAGGTTTTAACGCCTCTATCTCTTCCAGGGTGATCTCGTCATTACGTTTAACCAAGATCTCTTGACCTAGTTGCTGAAAGTACTGCACTAAGTTAAAAGTAAAAGAATCGTAGTTATCGATCATCAACAACATGGAACAAAGTTTTCCTAACAATTAAAGCCAGCGGCAGATGCTATCACACCACAAGTAATAAAAAAGCCAGTCATATGACTGGCTTTAATGATTCACCTGTAAGCATTACTTAACAAGTGTCAGATGACCACGACTCTTAGGCTCTGGGTCTGACGACTTTTTATCGGATGCAGACTCAGGTACAAGAGTCTCACTGAGTGAAGATTCGACAGACGATAACGCTCTCTTGGTATCTGTTAATGTCGCTTTTTCAGGCTTCACCACAGAGAGACCCGCTGCTTCAGACTCAGCCTCGACTTGATAAGCATCTTCCATATCGAAGACAGTTCCGGCACCATTCTCTCTCGCATATATGGCTATAATTGCAGCCATAGGCAAGACAACTTGCTGAGAAACACCACCAAAGCGAGCATTAAACTCAATAAAATCATGCCCTATCTGCAAATCACCTACAGCAGTCGATGTGATATTGAGAACAATTTGACCATCTTTCACATATTGTTGCGGAACCTGAGTTCCCGGCACATAAGCGTCAACAACCACATGGGGGGTAAGATCATTATCCATCAACCAATCATAATATGCTTGCAGCAAGTATGGGCGATTTGGTGTCATAGGCTTCATTAGATACCCATGCGCATTTCGCGCTCGGTCTCAGTAAGAGAAGCTTTAAATGATTCACGATCGAATAGACGTGTCATATAGGCTTTGACTTCTTTAGCCGCACGGTTATCTAATTCGATTCCCAGTACCGGTAGACGCCATAATAATGGACCCAAGTAACAATCGGCCAGGCCGAACTCTTCTGCCATGAAATAAGGCATCTCGGTAAATATCGGTGCAATTGCAGTTAAGCTTTCCTGCAACTCTTTACGAGCCGCATCGGCACGATCGCCACTTCTGATACGATCAACCAGCGAATACCAGTCATGTTCGATTCTGTGCATCATCAGACGAGTCTGGCCACGTGAAACCGGGTATACAGGCATAAGTGGTGGATGCGGGAAACGCTCGTCCAGATACTCCATGATGATACGTGAGTTATAAAGTACTAATTCACGATCGACCAGTGTAGGAACTGTATTGTACGGGTTTAGCTCGATCAGATCTTCAGGCATCTCACTTGGATCGGCCTCCAGTACATCAACGGTGACTCCTTTCTCAGCCAAGACGATACGAACTTGGTGACTATAGAGATCGTCAGCACCTGAATACAGGGTCATGATTGAGCGTTTATTGGCAGCAACAGCCATTGATACCCTCCGGGAATTTGATGTCAAAAGCAAAAAACAGAAAGCAAACGAGGGGCATTGCCCCCCGTTTACAATATGCGGATGATACATTCTAACCTTAAAAGGGGTTAGTGTACATCTCTCCAGTATTCTTTCTTCAACAAGTAAGTTAACACTAAGAAGATAAACAGGAAGCCCATCACCCACCAACCTAAGCTTTCACGCTCAAGTTTTACCGGGTCGCCAGAGTAAACTAGGAAGCCGGTAATATCACGAACCACTTGGTCATACTCTTCGGCATTCAGAGATCCACCAGTCGCCACTATAGTTGTCACTTCAGTCCCATCTTCCTGCTTAACGACCTCTTTCACAGGAATCCCTTGCAGGTGCTCCAGCACATGAGGCATACCCACCGACGGGAACACGATATTGTTCACACCAAATGGACGATTCTCATCTTTATAAAAACCTTTAAGGTAAGTGTAGATCCAATCTTCACCACGAACACGAGCAACCAGAGTAAGATCCGGTGGCGTTGCACCAAACCACTTAGCCGCTGCATCTTCTGGAATCGAATTTTCCATCAGGTCGCCAGGCTTAGCATCTGCATCAAACATGAATTTTTCACGCATGTCGTCGAGAGAAATACCTAAGTCATCGGCTACTCGGCTGTATCGCTGATATTGAGTGCTATGACAACCCGAACAGTTATGCTGGAACAGATCGAGGCCACGTTGTAATGACTCTGTGTCATTGAGATCTATGTTAGCACTCTCCAGATGGACCGACGAACCCGAAGCAAATGCCAGTGTGGGTACTAAGGCAACTAATGCAATCAGTAATTTTTTCATTAGTGAGTCAACCTCTCTGGTACAGGTTTAGTCTTCTCGTTCTTACTGTAGAGCCAAAGGAAGAAGAAGAAGCCGAAGTAAGTCAGAGTAAAGACACGCGCAGCAATCGTTAGCTCAGGCGTCGCCGGAACAGCACCTAAATAACCTAGGATGACGAATGAAACGGCAAACTGAGCTAAGTTCAGCTTATGTGTCAGGCTACGGTAACGAACAGACTTAACCTTACAACGATCTAACCAAGGCAGGACAAACAGTACCGCAATCGCGAGTCCCATGCCCATTACACCAAACAGCTTATCGGGAATCGCACGTAATATCGCGTAGAAAGGCGTGAAATACCAAACTGGTGCAATATGCTCTGGGGTCTTCATCGAGTTAGCCGCTTCGAAGTTTGGTCCTTCGAGGAAGTAACCGCCACCTTCGGGCATAAAGAAGAGCACATAACAGAAGATAATCAGGAAGCAAGCGGTGCCAAAAATGTCTTTAACTGTGTAGTAAGGGTGGAATGGGATACCATCGATAGGCCAGCCATTTTCATCCTTATTCTTCTTGATCTCGATACCATCCGGGTTATTTGAACCCACTTCGTGCAAGGCAATCAAGTGCAGGAACACCAGGACCACTAAGACCAGAGGCAGTGCAATAACATGCAGCGCGAAGAAGCGGTTCAGAGTCGCCCCGGAGACAACGAAGTCACCACGTATCCACAGTGTCAGGTCATCACCAATAAAAGGGATGGCACCGAACAAGGAGATAATAACCTGAGCACCCCAATATGACATCTGTCCCCATGGCAGCAGATAGCCCATGAAAGCTTCGGCCATTAGCACCAGGAAGATAAGCATACCGAATAACCAAAGTAGTTCTCTTGGCTTCTGGTAAGAACCGTAAATAAGACCACGGAACATATGCAAGTAGATCACCACGAAGAATGCCGAGGCGCCGGTGGAGTGCATATAGCGCAGCAACCAGCCATACTCGACATCACGCATGATGTATTCGATTGATGCGAATGCGCCTTCTGCAGTTGGCACATAGTTCATGGTTAGCCAGATACCTGTCAGAAACTGGTTAACCAGAACTAGCATGGCAAGTGAGCCGAAGAAGTACCAAAAGTTAAAGTTTTTTGGCGTCGCATATTGACCCACATGACGGTTATAAGTCGCCGTCATCGGGATGCGAGCATCGATCCAATCAACTAGATTCTTAATCATTACGCTGCTCCTTGATCGACACCGATGATGACATTGCCTGCATCGATATACTGATGTGGTGGAACAACTAAGTTCAACGGTGCTGGCACACCTTTGAAGACGCGACCAGCCAAATCAAACTTAGAACCATGACACGGACAATAGAAGCCTGAAGGAACGCCTTCAACTTGCTCACTGAACGTATCCGGTAAATAGGTAGGAGAACAACCTAAGTGAGTACATAGTCCCACCGCGATAAAATACTCCGGATTGATCGAACGAACCGCATTTTTAGCATAAGCAGGCTGTTGCTCTTCTGCCGATGCTGGATCGCGGAGTTGACTGTCGAGTGTGGCAAGATTGGTTAAAATCTCCTTGGTACGACGCACAACCCAGACAGGTTTTCCACGCCATTCGACACGGATCAACTGACCTGGCTCTACTTTACTGATATTTACTTCAACCGGTGCGCCTGCAGCTTTCGCTTTGGCACTCGGATTCCATGACTTTATAAAAGGAACCGCTACAGCGACGGCACCTACACCACCTACTACTGCGGTTGCTGCGGTCAGAAATCTGCGACGTCCGGTATCGACTGGCGCATTGCTCATCCACTTATCTCCAGAGAATGTTGGAATTTTTGTTTTAAATTATTTTAAAAATTGCGGTTTACCCCAAAACTCAAAAATTAAACTTGAGGCGGGGCTCATTATAGCCAAAAATCAGAAGCAGATCATAGTAAATCGAATAACAAAGTTAGCTATGTTAGGAAAGTAGCCTTCCCAGCACATTAAATAGTCATCTAGTGATAGAAATACCGATCATATATGCACAGATAAGTGAAAAAAATAAATAACATATGAGGCTAAATTAGCGACTTATGAGCTTAAAACAAAAAAAAGCCCGGCATACGCCGGGCTTTTAATCCAAATAGACTTATTTGCCTAAAGGGCTCTTCATATATTTGAAGAAATCGCTGTCTGACCCAAGCACCATGACATTCGAATCACCTTGAAAACTAGCCTTATAAGCCTCTAAGCTACGCAAGAAACTATAAAACTCAGGATCTTGGCCAAATGCAGCTGCGTATATCTTAGCCGCAGTCGCATCTCCTTCGCCGCGAACCGTAAGCGCTTTACGTTGAGCCTCGGCTAACATGATAATGACCGAAGCATCTGTATTAGCCTTGATGATCTCAGACTGTTCCATGCCCTGCGCTCTGTGCTCTTTCGCTACCGCTGTACGTTCTGCACGCATACGTTGATAGATACTCGCACTCACATTAGCCGGTAAGTTAATCTGCTTGACTCGCACATCAACCACTTCGATGCCTAAATCTTCCGCACTCTC
Source organism: Shewanella benthica KT99 (assembly GCF_000172075.1). GTDB lineage: Bacteria > Pseudomonadota > Gammaproteobacteria > Enterobacterales > Shewanellaceae > Shewanella > Shewanella benthica_A. The sequence goes on along the minus strand of NZ_ABIC01000006.1, from coordinate 120,320 downwards.
AGATGCATTTCTCAATGCATCTTGTTGTAGCTCATCACGACTTCCGGAGACAATCTCCTTAATCGTGCGACGGCCAAACTCGGTGCGAAGATCGTTATTGATCTTACGCTGTAGTAACGACTCGGCGTTAGCCTTGATGCCACCGTTAGTCGACAAGTAGTATTTCTCGAAGTCCTTGATACGCCACTTCACATAGGAATCGACCATAAGATCTTTCTTCTCTGAAGTCACGAATCTGTCTGCTGCACCATCCAGAGTCTGGATACGTGAATCAAGAAATTTGATCTTATCGATCATAGGTATCTTGAGGTGCAAACCCGGCGCGTAGATACGAGTGATACCATCATCTTTCAGGATCTTACCGAAACGTGAAACGATCGCTCGTTCACCTTCGTTGACCACTAAAATTGACGACAAGAATACCGCCACTAGCACGGCAGCTATAACCGCTATTAGTCTACCCATGATTAATTCCTCCCCTGACGTTCGCCACGAATCGGGCGTGTATCCAACGGAACATTAGTTTGAGCCGCAGAGCCATAAGGATAACTCGTAGTAGAACTAGAGTTTACACTTCTAGGCTGAGTATTCGACTGACTCTTCTGCATCAACTTGTCTAAAGGAAGATACATCATGTTGTTGCTATTCTTCGTATCGACTAGCACCTTACTGGTGCCGCTCAATACGATTTGCATAGCATCTAAGTACAAACGCTCACGTGTCACATGAGGCGCAGCCTTATACTCAGGTAACAAGAGGTTGAATCTAGCGACCTTACCTCTAGCCTCTAATACTTCACGTTCTTTATAGGCTCTAGCTTGCTGCTCCATGCGCTTAACTTGACCACGAGCCTTAGGCTCGATAGCACGGGCATAAGCCTCAGCTTCACGAATGAACCTTTGCTCATCTTCTTGTGCCGAAATCGCATCATCGAAAGAAGCTTTAACTTCTTCAGGCGGACGAGCAGGCAGGAAGTTGACATCGACAATAGTAATACCTAGTTTGTAGGGCTCGATAATACGCTCTACTTCTGACCAGGTATCAACACGGATCTTATCTCGGCCTGTGGTCAAAATATCATCCATACTATTATGACCAATAACATAACGCAGCGCACTGTCTGTCGCCTCACGTAAACTCGCATTTGCATCGACTGCACTGAACAAGAAATTATATGCATTTGTCACTCGGTATTGCACGTCAAGCTCAACCAAGACCACGTTTTCATCGGTCGTCAACATGCTGCCAGAGGCAGGAATTGAACGGACAGTATGCACGTTAACAGGGATCACTTCATCGATAAACGTCGCTTTCCATTGAAGACCTGGATCGACCTCACCAATATACTGACCAAATCTAAGTGCGACACCTTTCTCGGCTTCTTTTACCGTATAAAAACCGGAAAGTCCCCATACGACAACGGCTATGCCTAAGACAAGGATAAGGGCAAATGAACTAAAAACAGGCCCCTTACCATTCCCTTTACCGCCGCCGAAACGCTTCGAAAGATTACGAAAAACTTCATCTAGATCTGGTGGTCCCTTATCGTTACCACTCTTATTTCCCCAAGGGTCTTTATTTCCCTTGTTACCGGGCTCGTTCCAAGCCATTTAGCACTCCATAGGTGTATGAATTAAACGAGAATAAAAATCACTCTACGCCGAGTCTTCGACAATAAAGTCCTCTAAGTCCCCTTGGCTCTGCTTCACTAATCGGAGCCAATCGGCCTCCAATAAACGAACAGATAAAATACAGCACCCCAGATCATCAAACTCTTTCTGCTGTATCGCGTCAAGTCGGTAAAACTGACCAAGATAATGCCCGGCTGTTGCCGGGATCCGCAAAGTCAGCTCCAAAGTAGCCCTACCAACGATGTCGTTGATGGCCTCTCTAAGCTGATCTAAGCCTTTTTGTTGCTGCGCCGACACCCAGACTCTGATGGGTACACCTTCGTCGTTATAATCTATCCTTGGGTTGACATCCTCTAACAGATCGATCTTATTACAGACGATCAGCTGAGGAATTTCATCGGCACCTATCTCTTTGAGCACCAACTGAACTTGCTCAAAGTTATCCCCCATATTCTCATCATGACAATCGACAATATGCAGTAACAGATCCGCTTCGCGGGTTTCTTGTAACGTCGACTTAAACGCCGCCACTAAATCATGGGGCAAGTGACGAATAAAACCTACGGTATCGGCCAAGATAATCGCGCCATCCGGTAGTTCTAACTTTCTCAAGGTAGGATCTAAGGTGGCAAACAGTTGATCTGCAGCATATACCTCTGAAACTGTAAGCGAGTTGAACAGAGTTGATTTACCCGCATTAGTATAACCGACTAATGAAACCGTAGGCTGCTCACTGCGACTCCTTGCCCTTCGACTCTGTTCTCTCTGTTTATCTACCTTCGCCAAACGCTTGTTGATGGTGCTCATTCTGCCACGGAGTAGACGTCTATCAGTCTCGAGCTGGGTCTCCCCAGGTCCTCTCATGCCAATACCACCTTTCTGGCGCTCCAGATGAGTCCAACCCCGTATTAGACGAGTCGACATATGGCGTAACTGCGCTAGCTCCACCTGCAACTTGCCTTCATAGGTACGTGCTCTCTGGGCAAAGATATCTAAGATGAGCGCGGTACGGTCCAAGACCCTACATTGGCAAACCATCTCAATATTTCTCTCTTGAGCAGGACTCAACGCATGATTAAAAATCACCACATTCGCTTCTGTCGCTGCGACCAAAGCCGCGAGCTCATCAGTCTTCCCCGAACCAAGGAAGAATTTTCGGTCCGGTGAACGACGGTTCGCAGTGATCAAACCGACTTGCTGAGCACCAGCCGAATCGACTAATAGTTGTAGTTCGACTAAGTCTTCCCTACGGTCTTCATCGGCAAAGTTAATATGCACCAAAACGGCACTTTCACCCGCCTCATAACGATCAAACAAAAAGCATACTCCTCAACAACTACTCGCTCGCCTCATCTTGCTGACCATTCAAGCCTGCGGCTTGAGTTGGTGTCGCGTGATGGGTGCTTACAGTGAATGGACGCGCTGGCACAACTGTAGAGATAGCGTGCTTATATACCATTTGGCTAACCGTGTTTTTAAGCAAGATAACAAACTGGTCAAATGACTCAACTTGTCCTTGTAATTTAATACCATTAACAAGATAAATTGATACAGGAACGCGCTCACGGCGAAGTGCGTTCAAAAATGGGTCTTGTAAAGATTGCCCCTTTGCCATTTTATAATTTCCTTTTTATTAAAAATAAGTAGTAAAACTAATACAACATAACTTTCTTGTTTGGATTTAGTATTATATAGCGAGGATGAATTAGCTAGCGACAATGTCGCAATACACTCGTTAGATTCGAATCTAAGCCAGTTTCCAGCCAATTTAACTCAGCCCACCCTCTTAACCATGTTAATTGACGCTTAGCTAATTGCCTAGTGGCAATTATCCCCTTATCGACCATAGTATTATAGTCATAGTCGCCATCAAGGTGTTGCCAGCACTGCCGATAGCCTACACACCTCATAGAAGGAAGCGCTAAATGCAGATCATTTCGCTGCCTAAGCGTACGAACCTCTGCAACGAAACCTTGATTTAACATCAATTTGAATCTTTCTTCTATAGAAAGATGTAACACTTTTCGATCTTTCGGTGAAATGGCAAATTGAATAACCTCATATGGCAGAGGAGGAGACTTAATTTGCGTCAGTTCGGTCAAACTTTTACCACTGATGCGAAACACCTCTAACGCCCTGGATAATCGTTGCGGATCATTGGGATGAATACGTTCTGCCGAAACTGGATCGACGCGCATTAATTCATCATGCAGGTGTTGCCAGCCATGGGTCTGTGCTTCAGCGGCGATCTCGGCCCTAATAACTTCGTCGGCTGCCGGTAGCGGGGATAATCCCTCTAGCAGAGCCTTAAAATAGAGCATGGTGCCCCCGACAAGCAAGGGCGTTTTACCAGACTTTACAATATCGGCAATCTCTCTGAGCGCGTCGGTTCTAAAATCTGCCACAGAGTAACTCTGCAAAGGGTCGCGTATATCGATCAACCTGTGCGGCGCTACCGCGAGTTCTTCTGCCGTCGGTTTAGCGCTGCCTATATCCATACCACGATAGATAAGAGCCGAGTCGACGGAGATGATTTCACAATTGCGCTCTTTGACCAGCTCAATCGCCAATGCCGTTTTCCCTGAGGCTGTGGGGCCCATCAGAGTAATTATTTTCGGTAAACTCGTTTCACTCACTCGTATATACTTCCAACTTTGCAGTACCTCACAAAAAAACTTTGTAAATCAGTGCTCTTTTCCCAACCAAACTTGCCAGGGTAAGCTAATGACGTCCGCCATCAACTCCTCTCTCAGGCTCTGTTCCGCTAACATCAAATCTTGCCAGATTTGAGCCGGAGACTCGAGATTTATTTCGCCATGCTTGGCAATCCAGCTTGCCAACGCCTCCTGGGCAGGTTCTTCAAAACGTATCCACTGTAATAGCTCGGGGATCACACTGACCAACTGGCTCTGTCTTAAATATGGGGGCACTTTCTTTATTATCAACTGCCCTAGACGAATTGATAGCTCAATTCCTATCTTTCTTAACACTAACTCTCTGAGCTCGATCGTCTCCTTCCAGTCATCATCCATAGGGATAGAGACTGGCATCAAGAGCGGCTGACTGATCAAACCCCCATCGAGCTTAGCAAATATGCTTATTTGTAGCAGTCGGGAGGCGATTGCTTCTATCGGTAATAATGTGAGTTTATCCCCTTGGGTTAGCACCCAATATCTAGCATCCAATAACGGAGGCATGCTTGGCTGCTCATTCACAAGTTCACTACGCCCTAAGGATGGAACCACAGGAGTAGTCAATAAGGCCCCATAAGAAGCGATAGCCGCAGCCGAAGGTAACTCAACTTGTGGGCGGGCAGTAGAGCTCGGCCTTAGAGCACTTTTATTTCCAGAATAGGGTGAAGGAGATGTTATCGAATACTCATGCTGAGTGCCTACAGGACTTGTACCTGGCCCTTTGTCAACAGGAAGATGAACTGCGCGACCATCTGGCTCCTTGACTCTCTGAGATTCCTGCACGCCTGCTTGATAAGAGCTTGAGGATGCTTCTCTATTGTTCTGGTCTTCAGTAGAAACTGGGCTGCCGACCTGAGAGAGTGCCGATTGCAGCGCCTGTAAAATAAAATCATGGACATAACGGCTCTGATGAAACCTCACTTCATGCTTAGCCGGATGCACATTGACATCGACTTGATGAGGATCGAGTTCGAGCATCAGCACATAGCTAGCCTGAGCTCCGGTAACATGCTCGGCGAAGGCTTGTCTAACTGCATGATTAACGAGTCTGTCGCGAACCTGTCTGCCATTCACATAGAAATATTGGGTGTCACTGGCCGGGCCCTCAAAATAGGGCGGCTGTATATAGCCTGACAAGTTCAAGCCTTCATGTTCGCACTTGACCTCTAGTGCCTGCTGCGCAAACTTCTTGCCACTAATCAGAGCTAAGCGTTGAAGATATTGATCTGAGGTTTTTGCCGGTCGATAGTTTCTCACCACCTTACCATTGTTTTTTAACGTGAAATGTATATCTCCTCTCACCAAAGCAATACGTTTAAGCCATTCATCTATGTGAGTAAACTCTGTCTTGTCGCTTTTAAGAAAACGTCTTCGGGCGGGAGTATTAAAAAAAAGGTCCACCGCCTCTACAGTTGAACCTACGGGGTGAGCCGCAGGGATCACCTTAACGGCCATATCAGAGCCTTCGGCATAGGCCTGCCAAGCTTCACTCTGCTCAGCCGTGCGTGAGGTCAAGGTTAATCTAGAAACAGAGCTGATACTCGCTAACGCTTCACCGCGAAAGCCAAAACTTAAGATAGCATCCAGATCGTCTAAGGTACTGAGCTTAGAGGTGGCGTGTCTGGACAAAGCCAAGCTCAACTCTTCTTTGGGGATCCCCGTACCATCGTCATGAATTTTAATCAGTTTACTGCCACCCTTCTCTATCTCTATATCGACTCGGGTCGCACCGGCATCTAAGCTGTTTTCAACTAACTCCTTGATGACTGAAGCCGGTCTTTCGACAACTTCACCCGCCGCAATTTGGTTAGCTAACTGAGGTGGCAATATCTGAATTGTCATAATTTTTAGCTCTCAAAACAAGGGGGGGGGGGGGGACTCACAAGATCACTTAAGATGAACTAGGCTCTTGGAATAACTAACTTCTGACCGATTCGAATCTTGTTAGACTTTAGATTATTGACCTTCTTAATGCTAGTAACAGACACTTGATACCTGTGAGCAATAACAGACAGGGATTCGCCCTTACGAACATTATGCTTTCGCGAACTTTTACTTGCCATCAAAGAATTAACCGGCGGATTATTCTCGAAATACTTGACAATACCCTTGTGTACTGCATTGGCAATATTATTCTGATGCTGTCTTTGAGACAGCAACCTCTCTTCTTTGTGATTAGAGATAAAGCCAGTTTCAACCAAAATAGAAGGGATATCTGGTGATTTTAGTACTGCAAAACTTGCCGATTCGGGCTTGTGCTTATGCAGCTTGGTGACTTTACCTAAGTTCGCCAGTACATCGTCGGCTATGTTATGGCTAATAGCCATTGACCTATCCATAGACATATCCAGCAAGGTCATAGCCAGATATTGCTCATTATCAGTATTTTGGATAATCTCTCCGGCACCACCCAAGAGCTCTGAATGCTTCTCTTTATGCTCTAACCAGCGACCGATTTCACTATTGGCACGTTTCATAGACAAGACCCAAACCGATGCCCCCCTAGGTTGTGGCGAGGTAAATGCGTCGGCATGAATTGAAACCAGAAGATCCGCTTTACTCTTTCTGGCAATTTCAGAGCGCTTATTTAGATTGACAAAGTAATCACCGGAACGAGTCATAACGGCTCTCATGCCCGGTGTTGCGTTGATTTTAGCCGCAATTTTCTTAGCTATCTCCAGCACCACTTTTTTCTCATAGATCCCAGATGGTCCGATAGATCCAGGATCATCTCCCCCATGACCGGCATCGATGGCGACCACGACGTCTCTAAGCTTCTGTGTTGATTTACTAGGCTGGCTCACTGTGACAAAAGAGCGACTATCATCCAGATCTAGCACTAAACGATTTCCATAGGGAGCCGTTGGTGGCAGTGAAAACAGGTTAGCTTTTACCGGTTTTACCAGATCGATAACTAGGCGTAAGATCCCCTTAGCAGGCGGTTTACTTATCCTCACTCTCTTAACCAATTTACTGTTATTAGCTAATTTACTGAGGTTTAATGAGGTCGTGGTCCCCTTGAGATCGACAACGAGTCTATAAGGGCTAGTCAGATTGAAATAGGTATATTTAGGTGCATGAGTGAGATCGAAAACGACTCGAGTCGACTCTGGAGCGGCCCAGATGCGCACACCATCTAGCTTAGTAGCACTATGGACAACAAAAGATATACATAATGTCAGCATCACAAGAATAGCTTTGAGAAGATTTTCGATTTTTATCATTATTATTTAAGTTTACTGAGCAATACTTGCCCTTTGGTTGATCCTGACGTTATTTCAACTTCTCGACTGGTACCCACATATTTAATAGCAATACTGATATCGGCTACCGGCATTAATCCATGCCCCCTATCAGGCCACTCAACCAGACATATACTCTTATCGGTGAAATAATCTCTGATCCCCATATACTCAAGTTCTTCTGGGTCGCTTAACCGGTATAGATCGAAATGAAATAGCTCAATATCACCTAACTCATAGGGTTCAACCAAGGCGTAAGTTGGGCTCTTAACTGCGCCTTCATGACCCAACGCCTGGATCAGGCCTCGGCTTAAAGTCGTTTTCCCGGCACCCAGTTCACCCGATAAATTCAGCGTTAAAGGTGGGGTAATGAATTGTGCCAATCGCTTACCCAACTCCACTGTATCTTGCTCATTATCTAGAAAAACCTTAACCGATGCCATTGTATTGACTTTACCCTTTTTTAGCTGTTTCGAACCCATTACTCTATACCAAATTACTGATCAGCAAAACAGGTTTCACTGATCATCGCAACAATTCATTATTTAAAGATTATTAACCAGAGAGCGAATATGGGGCATCAAGTCACTCGCCAGCATACCTCGCTCCCCCGAAATAGCGGCCCGGTCAGCCGCCTCACCGTGAACAACAACCCCCATGATGGCGGCGTCGAATAGGCTAAAGTCCTGAGAAATCAATGCAGCAATGATACCTGACAACACATCCCCACAACCTCCACTCGCTAAACCTGGGTTACCCACTGGAGCCACAACACATTTTTTCCCATCAGATATTAAGGTTCCTGGACCTTTTAGGACCACAATGCCACCATATTCTTGCTGTATCTTTTCAGCCGCAGCAAACCTATCCAGCTCAACTTCAATAGTGGTGATTCCCAGTAGTCGGGCCGCTTCTCCACTATGAGGAGTCAGTACCCAGTTATCATTATTACCGGGTTCCTCACTCAGTAAGTTCAGGGCATCAGCATCCAATACGCATGGTTTGTCACACAAGCCCACCGCCTTGAGCAAGTTGTAGCCCCATGACTCCTTTCCTAGACCCGGGCCTATGAGTAATGTGTTTGCCCATCCTAGTCTGAAATACACTTCCATATCGACTAGCTCACATCCCCAAAACATCAATTCCGGTCGTTCGACATTAATCGTGTGTTGATGCTCAGGCCTTGAGAGCACAGTGACTAAGCCAGCACCCGCTCTTAAGCAGGCTTCAGCCGCCAGTCTAATCGCTCCCGCCATGCCTTTATCACCACCAATCACAGTGACTTTCCCCGAAAGACCTTTATGAGTGTCTCTTGCTCTGGGGGAGAGCATGTTGGCTAACAGATCACTCGAGACACGAGTCACCTTAGAACTAGGTAAATAGGGCGAGAGACCAAGATCTGCAAAAATGAGCTCGCCGACACATTGTCTGGCATGCCCAGTCAGCAAGCCTTGCTTCAAAGCGCCGAAGGTCAGAGTCATATTCGCTTGAACAGAGCAGAGGCCACTGCCTGTATCGGCATTGAGACCCGATGGTACATCTAGACTAAAGACCCAAGCTTTACTGCTATTGATCGCAGCAATGATGTCTCTAAATGGGTCTCTTGGCTCTCCCTTCAACCCTAAGCCTAATAAACCATCTATGATGACTTCCGCCGCCACTATTTTCTCTATATTCGGAGTCTCTATGACTCCGGCCTCGGCCTTAAAAGCATCACGTGCATGGATAAACTCAGCAGCGATAACATTAGCCTCTTGGGGATCAGCAGGTCTAGACACTGCCATCAAGGAGACATCGAAACCTGCTTGTAACAAGTATCTTGCACAGACGAAGGCATCGGCACCATTATTACCGTAACCTGCAAGCACCAAGACAGGAGTTTTACTGTTTTTCCTTTTGACTAGCTGTCGATAGGCCGCCTCGCCGGCTGATTCGACCAGATCTATATAAGTAGCTAGGCCACTGCTAACCAGACCCAATTCAGCCTCATTTATTTCTGAAGCACTATACAGTTCACAAGGAAGTACCGAAGCATTTTCTAACATAACGAATCTTCCTCGAGGGTGAATGAGTACATCATATTGATATAAATTAAGATTAGTAGAATTAGAACCTAAAATCGTTAATAGATTCAGTCATCCTTGTGCCTATTCAACCATGATTTGATCTTGCATAAGAAATGGACAGTATAACAATGTCATCAATGACAAAAATGAAGAGATAACTGGAGAAGAAACTGGTGACAGTAATAAAAAATGTGTATTAATCTTTATCGAGAAGCAATAAAGGCGCCCTCAGGCACCTTTATCAAATAGCTTAGCCGTCTAATACCTATTGGTATTAGATATCATCCATACGTATGCTGCTATGAACCAGTCTTTGTTGTTGAATTCTCTCTACACGCACAAGCTCATTTAACGTTCCAGCGATATCCACAGAGGAGGAATGCTCGGCGGTTACCTGCAGAAGATCGATCAATAGGTTATCCAATTTCAAGTGCAGTTCTAAGACATCTTCTTCAGACATATTTGCAGTCAAGACAGTGTCGTGACACCTCTTTATAAAATCTTCAAAAATAATGTCTTTATACCAGGTATCCAGTACTTTTTTGGGTGCTGAATCAATATAGTTTTCCAGCTTCTCTGATACCCCTCTCTGATGCTGTTGGAAATACTCCAGCATCATCTTCACTCTGGTTGAATCCGCCTCTGTTTGCAGTCTGCTATAGAGTTTCGCCATCTCTACTCGGCAAGTAGCAACATAACTTAATAGTTCACTTAGTTGTTGAAATCGCATGTTTGCACTCCAAATTCTTGCCAAAAGCTGGCTAAAGTAATTTTTTACTGCTGCCATTATGGGGACAAACACCAATGCAATACTTGAACAAGGTCTAAGTTTGTTACTTCTTAAACTGGCTACATTAGGAATAGTTAAAGAATTTCGCTATTCCTCACGTAAATAGCCAGAAGGTGATATAGACATGAAATCGCTGGTGAATGAGATCTGTAATGGGTTATAAACTAATAATGAAGCTTAGTACGCTTTGTGTGTTGACAATGGTAATACAGAGATTTGGGGCTGAGATGATAGGAGTTTTGGTAAGAAGGAAATTGGAGCGAGCTCTTGATGTAAACCAAAGGGGTTCGAACCGCCTCTTGTTTCGAGGCTAGCTATACCTTGGAAAAAAAGAGGGTATCGTTTCTTTACTATCTGAATAGATGGGCACAACTGAGCTAATGTCGCATAAAATTTTATATTTGGAAGTTTGATATCGAAGAGGGAAATTGGAGCGACATATCGGGTTCGAACCGATGACCTATACCTTGGCAAGGTATCGCTCTACCAACTGAGCTAATGTCGCTTAAAACTTTTTTATTTAAAGATTTTGGTAAATCTTTAAATCTAGATTGAAACGACATATCGGGTTCGAAACAAACAACCGATGACCTATACCTTGGCAAGGTATCGCCCTTTTACTCTAAACAAAGAGTCAACTGAGCTAATGTCGCATAATCTTTTTAAATTGGAGCGACATATCGGGTTCGAACCGATGACCTATACCTTGGCAAGGTATCGCTCTACCAACTGAGCTAATGTCGCAAATCTTTCTTTCGAACAACTTCAACTGTAAACATCACTAAAGGTATCGTCTTTCTGCCTTTAACAACTGAGCTAATGTCGCTTAAAACTTTTTAGTCTCGAATATTTGGCGTATTCAAAACATTTTTAAATTTGGAGCGACATATCGGGTTCGAACCGATGACCTATACCTTGGCAAGGTATCGCTCTACCAACTGAGCTAATGTCGCATTCATACTATTTACTAACTTAACTTGTCAGCAAAAGTTGAGGCCGCATTATAGGAGAATTTCATATTGCTGCAACCCCTTCTTGAAAATAAATGTCTGTTTGGTCAAATTTTGAATACTTTTGCTCGATAATACTGCAATTCGGCGATAGATTCCTGGATATCCACTAGGGCTTTATGGGTTCCTTGCTTAGTAAAGCCATCCATAAGCTCTGGCTTCCAACGTCTGGTAAGCTCCTTGATAGTACTTACATCGATATTACGATAATGAAAATAGTCTTCTAACTTTGGCATGTACTTATTCAAAAAGCGTCTATCTTGACCTATGCTGTTACCACACATAGGTGATATACCTTGAGGGACATATTGAGAAACAAACTCTATGGTCATGGCAATGGCATCATCTTCACTGTACTGACTACTGCGCACTCGCTCGACTAATCCTGACTCCCCGTGGTGCTTTTGGTTCCACTCATCCATTGTTGCCAGCTGCTCATCAGTCTGAAAAATCGCAATCACAGGTCCTTCAGCAAGAATATTTAACTCTTTATCTGTCACTATTGTCGCGATCTCTATGACCTTATCGGTCTCGGGATCTAACCCTGTCATCTCTAAATCTACCCAAATGAGATTGTTTGCATCTGCAACCATAGATCTGCCTTATTCTTCCTGTTTGCCTAAATTCAGGCTTTTTTGTTTAAGACCGTGTATCATACTGCTTTTTTAAGCAACAAAATCACCTTATTTACGATGACAAACCTGTGAGTAAAAAGAAACCCCTAAGTCAGGGTCAAAAACGCCGTATGCGAGCCAATCAAGATAAAAGGCTGCAACGTAAAGATTCAGGTCGCAATGTCCCTGAATTACAGGATAGTTCACTCGAGCCTGAACAGCTCGGAACTGTTATATCTCGTTTCGGCCAGCATGCTGATGTTGAAATCGAATCAGGCCAAGTTGTGCGCTGTAATATTCGCCGTAACATTCAAAGCCTGGTCACCGGAGACAAGGTGATCGTGCGCTTGGCCGTGGAAATGACGACCAGAGTAGCCGGCGTGGTTGAAGCCGTTCACCCTCGCTTTTCGTTGCTCTCGCGGCCGGACCTCTATGACGGCATCAAGATCATTGCAGCAAATATCGATCAAATTTTGATTGTCTCTTCGATTCTCCCAAGTTTTACGACTCAAATAATCGACCGTTACTTAGTTGCGGCTGAAGACACGGGTATTTCACCGATTATCGTCCTCAATAAGATCGATCTCCTCACCGATGAAGATCGTCCAGAAGTAGAAGCTGCACTCAAGCGCTATCAAGATATAGGCTATCAAGTCTACCAAATAAGCAGTCATACCAGCCAAGGTATCGATGACATAAAAGCCTTATTGAATGAAAAAGTCAGTATCTTCGTCGGCCAATCCGGTGTTGGTAAGTCATCCATCATTAACGCCATGATGCCTGATGCCGAGCTAGCTATTGGCGATATTTCTCAAAACTCAGGCCTAGGACAACACACGACCACGACGGCTAAGTTAATGCATTTTGCTAGCGGAGGCGATCTGATTGATTCTCCGGGAGTCCGAGAATTTGCACTATGGCACCTGCCACCCGAAAGAGTGGGTGAGTGTTTTATCGAGTTCCGAGAATATCTAGGCACTTGCAAATTCAGAGACTGTAAGCACAAAAATGATCCTGGTTGTGCCATCACAAAAGCATTTAATGATGGCAAGATAGCAGCAGATCGATACAATAATTATCATAAAATTATCGCTAGTCTCAATGAGATGCGCCATGCCAGACAGTTTAGAGCCAGCGAAGAAGAATAGGGTAAGCGCAATATTTTGAAGGGAAGTACACGTGGATAAAGTAAAAATTGCATTACAATATATCATGCCTAAACATCTAGTCTCTCGCCTGATAGGTAAACTGGCAGCCGCTGAATTAGGTTCGATAACGACCGCTGCAATAAAATGGTTTATTAAGCAATACAAGATCGATATGAGTGAAGCCGCACAGAGCGAACCTGAAGCTTATAAGACGTTTAATGATTTTTTCACTCGAGCCCTCAAGCCAGGTGTACGTCCGCTTTCACAAGATCAAGATTATATTGTCCATCCGGTCGATGGCGCGATAAGCCAATGCGGTCCTATTAATGATGGTCAGATATTTCAAGCCAAAGGGCATGAGTATTCATCACTTGCACTACTTGGTGATCAAGCCGATGATGCCAAACGCTTCGAAGATGGCGATTTCGCTACCATCTACTTAGCACCAAAAGACTATCATCGAATTCACATGCCAGTGAAAGGCACCTTGTCAAAAATGACTTATGTTCCCGGTGAGTTGTTTTCCGTCAACCCATTAACCGCAGCAAATGTTCCTGGGCTGTTCGCCCGTAACGAACGTGTGGTGGCAATTTTTGAGACCGAGATAGGTCCTATTGCCATGGTATTAGTCGGTGCAACCATAGTCGCAAGCATAGAAACCGTCTGGGCAGGTACCATTACACCACCCGGAAGTAAAAAAGTATTTACCTGGGATTACCCGACCGAGGGGCCAGAGGCATTAACCCTTGAAAAAGGTGCCGAAATGGGAAGGTTTAAGCTAGGCAGTACGGTTGTCATGCTATTCGCTAAAGATGCTTTAGATGAATTTGCCGACGGTGTCGTGCCAAAAGCCGTGACCCGCATGGGACAGACTTTCGCAAAAATAGAGGATTAACCGGATCTAAACAGCTTTTGGTCAGTATACGGAGTGGTAATGAACCAAACAGCTAGTAGTAAACAATCAGGTTTATTAGAGTTACATCTCGCTGTGCTGCTATTTGGTGGCACGGCACTCTTCTCAAAAATTATTCCACTCAGTGCATTAAATATCACTCTGCTGCGCTGCATAGTGGCCGCTCTTGTCTTAGCCTGCATAGTCAAATTCAGCAAAAAAAACTTATCACTCAACTCCACTAGAGATTATTTCATCGCCCTGGGCCTAGGCATTATAGTCAGCCTACATTGGGTCACTTATTTTGCTTCTATGCAGCTCTCTTCCGTCGCTATCGGTATGATTGCCTTCTTCACTTATCCCGTGATGACAGTCTTAATTGAGCCCATCTTCACCGGTAATCGAATTCAACGAAGTGATCTTGTTAGTGGGCTCGCCGTGCTACTTGGAGTCATACTACTGATCCCCGAAGCCAATCTGGGCAATGATGTGACTATGGGCATAGCGCTGGGAATTTTATCTGCTGCGTTTTTTACCGCTCGCAACCTGCTACATAAGAGATATTTCTCCGCCTACTCTGGTCCCCACGCTATGTTTTACCAAACAGGTGTAGCCGTCTTTTTCCTCGCTCCTTGGCACACAATAGAATTCAGTCAAATAGAACAAGATACCTGGTGGCTGATACTATTACTCGGAGTGATGTTCACCGCGGCTCCCCACGCACTTTTTACCACAGCCTTGCGTCACCTCAGTGCCAAAACGGTAAGCTTAGTCTCTTGCCTGCAACCTTTCTATGGTGCTGTTTTAGCTCTGCTATTTTTAGGTGAACAGCTAGATATCAAGACAACAATAGGCGGCTTATTGGTCGTCGCAACCGCCATTTTCGAGACTCAACGACATCGAAAAACATCCAGCTGATTCTCCTTTTCTAGACTAGAGAGAGAGAAAACAGGATCTTGCCATGATAATTTTAATTTATATTTCTATTTTATGAAAAAAATCACAAAAAACGTAAAAAAAAGAAGCTATATTGAGCCACTTTTATTGATAAGATATCTCTGACTCTTTCTCTAACCTGCATCCGAATATGTTTCCAACTATGCGCACTATTTTTCTTCTTTTCATTGCATTAACTAGCTTCAGTGCAGCCGCAAGTTCGCCACTCGAACTCAATAAGCGCCTAGGACTCACTCAACCGGCTTCAACCACTTTAACGGCCGAACAAAAGCTGGCACATATCCAGCGCAGTATCGAAGAGCAAGCGTTAATAGAAAAAAATCACCTGAAGCTAATCAATAACTACCAAGGACATAAACTCAGTCTGGAGCGACAACGGGAAGAAGCTAAGTCACCTCTCCCTCGGTCCAAGACTAATGATCCCACTCAACAGGCATCTCTCGCCTATTTAAGACAGTCTGAGCTCAAAGAGATAGAAGCCGAACTCAACACCAAAGTGACGGACTTAATCAAGCAGCATAACCGGCTACCCTCTGATATTGCCTCTGCTCGACAATCACTGACTCAGCATAAAAAAAATCAAATAGATCACTCTGACAGCAATCAAAATATGTTGCTTAAGGCACAGCGTCAGCTCTATATTCAGCTCCTGACGACATTGGAGGCCGAACAGGCGAGCAGCCAAAAACGCATCAACCTCAATCAACAACAGATGTCGCTGGTCAGGCTGCAACTATCGCAACAAGAGAGCCTGATCGAAGAGATCAATAAAGCCACTGCTAAACAGAGGCAACAAAAGACAGATACCACCATAGCTAAGAATCTTTTTGAGACTTCTGCAGAGCAATCCCCCCTGACTCAACAACTGAGTCAGCTAAATATCGATTATGCCAACACGCTAAAGAACCTCACTAAGGACACCAATCGAGCCGTTCTCGCACAAGAAGCTGCCGAAAACCTCTATCAAGTTCAAGCGAAACAGCTGACCAACATCCAACAACAGGTAGGTTTAATCAAATTAAATGCTGCATTCGGCGAGCGGTTTCTGCAGATGCTGCAATCTCTACCCGCCCCACCCAATCAGGATAAGCTACAAACAAAAATTGCCCAAGCTAGACTGGAAAGATATCAACTAGAGCAAGATCTAACGATAAACAACCAACAGCTGGTAGCCAATGAGCCTTTAACTAAGATACAAATGAGACTGCTCACCTCGCAACATGACTTGATCACGCAACTCTTGCAAAGCCAAGATCTTTATTTGAGTGAACTCACTGATTTAAGAGTGATATATGAGCAGTTAACTCAACAGAATATCGCCCTTAAAAGTATTCTCAACGAACACCTATTTTGGGTGCCAAATGCTAACTCCATCGATAAATTATGGATCACAGATATTTTTCAGAGTGTGAAGTGGCTTGTGGGCCAAACTTTTTGGCCTGACATCTCTGTTTCCTTCGATGAGCAGAGTGAATACTGGTCTTGGTGGATCATCTTGTTGGTACTCTGTTTAGTCGCCCAAGATCTGTTAACACCTAAGTTCAAATCTGCCATGGCCAATGACATCACATTTGTCGGTAATGTCACCCAAGATCTGTTCAGCTACACCTTCAGGGCCCTGATTAACTCTTTACTCTACTGCGTGATTAAACCCCTGCCGATGATCGCCGCAGGCGCCATCTTACTCTTATCCAGTCTAAACCTAACGGCGGCAATCGGCATGGGGGTGTTAATCGTAGGTTTACTCTACCTGCTCTACCGCTTCACCTATCTTCTCGCACTGAATAGGGGCTTGCTCATAGGCCATTTCAAAGGTGAAAAAGCCATAATTAGGCAAGGTCAAATAAGGTTTAAATCCTTCGTTATCATGGCGATACCTTTCTTTTTTGTCATGGGGTTTACCGAGTTTATCGATAATTCAGTACTGAGAAATAGCATTGGCCGTGGCGCCTTCATTATTTTCAGTATTTTCCTGTTTAGATTCTATAAAGATATCTTATCCTTATCTAAGAAAAACAGACATCAACACCAGGATGATAAAAATAAAAAATTACTGCAAAAATTTCTATGGGCAGTACTGCTAATCGTCCCTCCTGTCTGTGCCATCCTGGCTTTTAGAGGTTATTACTACACCGCGTTTCAGGTGCTACTACAACTGCAACTTTCCCTGTTATTATCCCTAGGCTTCATGTTGCTCTATCAACTGGTAAAACGTTGGATGCTCATCGAAAGGAGGCGCATCGCCTTCGATCGTGCCAAAGCCAGACGCGCAGAGATATTGCTTCAACGTGAGCGAGATGAAGATCCACAAAGCAATACCGACCCCCTCGACACCTATGAAGAGCCGGTTGTCGATCTGGAAACCATCTCCAGCCAATCTCTGGGACTGGTACGCTCACTATTGCTACTGGCCTTCTTAGCCAGTTTAATCGGCCTCTGGACCCAGACCCACACCGCGTTATTCTCATTACTCGATGGCGTGACGCTCTGGACCAGCAACTCTCTGGTAAACGGCATCGAGCAACAGATCCCGATTACCTTAAAATCATTATTGCTCGGATTTGTCATAGTCGGCTTCTCACTGATGATAGCCACCAACCTGCCCGGTTTACTCGAGCTCACCATATTACAGCGACTCGATTTGAGTCAGGGAACCGGCTTTGCCATCACCACTATGAGTCGCTATCTAGTGGTATTTTTCGGTATCTTGAGTGGCTTTTCAACTTTAGGTATGGAATGGTCCAAGTTACAGTGGCTAGTAGCAGCACTCTCTCTGGGACTGGGTTTTGGATTACAAGAGATCTTCGCTAACTTCATCTCAGGCTTGATCATCTTGTTCGAAAAGCCAGTGAGAATTGGTGACACAGTGACCATACGAGATCTCACGGGTACCGTAACTAAGATTCAGATCCGTGCAACCACCATCATTGACTGGGATAGGAAAGAGATCATCATCCCCAATAAGGCGTTCATTACCGAACAACTCATCAACTGGTCCCTCTCAGATCCAATCACACGTGTTATTGTCTATGTCTCTGTCGCGAGAGGCTCAGATCCGGCGAGGGTCGAAGCGGCACTATATCAAGCCGTAAAAGGATGTGATGATGCATTAGAAAGTCCAGAGCCTGAAGTCTGGTTTGCGGGATTTGGTAAACACACCCAAGATTATGAAGTCAGAGCCTATGCCAAGGATATGAATACCCGTTGGCCTCTTCGTCATAAATTGCATAAAGCCATCTGTAAAAAACTTCAAGAAAACCAACTAGAACTCGCATATCCGCAGCTGGAAGTACATATCAATAACATGCAGAGTAAAGAGGTTCAAGGACTCATCAGAAGCTAATGATTATTTTTTCCCATAGAGGCGCCAGTGGATACGCGCCGGAAAATACCATGGCGGCCATGAAGAAGGCGATCGAATTAGGCGCACGTGCCATCGAGTTCGATATTCATAATGTTGAAGGTGAACTCTATGTCTTCCACGACTGTCGCTTAGATAACAAGAGTAATGGCACCGGGTTAATAGAAGAGGTAAGCCGCAGTTATCTCGACTCCCTCAGAGTTGAGGGTGAACCTATCCCCACACTTTGGCAGGTGATGAACTACCTAAACCAGCATAACTGCCTGGTGAACATAGAACTCAAGGGGATGAACTGCTTAGAGGTATTTATCGATACTTACCCTAAGCTAATTAATCAATTAAATTTCTCAGCCGAAAAGCTAATTATTTCATCCTTTCACCACGGTTTCCTAGAAAAATTCCGCCAGCGGTTTCCTCAAGCTTTAGTGGCACCTTTATTCAGAGGGATTACTTCGGCTAGCCTAAAAATAAGCCGCCGGCTCGATGCATACTCGCTGCACCTGAGTCTCAGTTGCCTGACTCAAGAGATAGTGACACAAGCTCAATCACGTGGACTAAAAGTCTTTGTATACACAGTCGATGAAGCATCGGATATGGCTCAGTTACAACAGATGGGGGTTGATGGCATATTTACTAAATTCCCGGGTCGAGCAATGAAGGCTCTGCAAGCATAATTCAGACCAACATTTACCCAATTTCAAAGCCTGCCGATGAGACTCAGTAACACTATCGCAAGCAGGGCTTCACAGCAAAATCGAATTTATTGCGCAAAAATTCAATAGCAACCTAAACTATAGGTAAACTCGGCTAAATTTGCCTATGTCGCTGTTGAAATCTCATTGAGCCAAGGATAGATCAAAGACCCAAGTTAATGAAATACTGAAATAATACGTTCCACATGCAAGATCCATAGACAAGATTATTCAGTAGAATAAGGGGGCTGAAGATGAGATACAAGTTACTATTACTCACCGGTGATAATGAGCGATATAGATCTTTACTGCAATCCTGTCACCTCCCTGAAATTGAAATTCTGGGTGATGAAACCCAGCAGATTTCACCAGCCAATATTTGGCTGGCAGAGCCTTCTCTCGCCGCGCCGCTACTGCCTCATGGTAAGCATATTATCTGGATGCAATCGACCATAGCCGGCGTCGATGCCTTGGTCAAGCCGCACCAAAGAAAAGACTATCGGCTGACCAATGTCAGAGGCATATTCGGCCCCTTGATGAGCGAATACTTGTTTGGTTATCTACTTGCTCACCAGAGAGGACACACGATATACAGATCACAACAGGCGCAGAAAATTTGGCGTCCAGCCAGCTTCAAGACCCTTCAGGGTCAGCATTTACTTCTGCTTGGAACGGGTAATATAGCCAAGCATATTGCCCAAACTGCGAAGCACTTTGGCATGCATGTCACAGGGATAAACCGAGGAGCTAAGCCAACGATTGGTTTCGATGATGTCGATACCCTAGCAAACCTGCACCACTATCTGCCCCTGGCTGATGCTATTGCCAGCATACTTCCAAGCACACCAGATACCAGAGGAGCGCTCAACGCCCAGACCTTATCACTGATAAAATCCGCTGGTATTTTATTTAATCTAGGCAGAGGAGATGTACTGGATCTCGATGCTCTGTATTTACAACTAAAGGAAAACATCCACCAGAATGCAATATTAGATGTCTTCAACCAGGAGCCATTATCGCAACATCATCCCATATGGACACTGGATAATGTCATCATAACGCCACATATTGCCGCCCCTAGTTTTCCCGAGCAGGTGGTCGAGATCTTTGCCGATAACTACCATAAGCTGCTAAGAGGCGAGCGACTCTCCCATGAAGTCAACTTTGAGCGCGGTTACTAGTATCGAATGATCAGCAGCGCCAGTTTTTTCATTTTTCAGACGTCACTCACACTTAGGTATAACAGCTAGCAGAGTTTCTATTTTGACTTATACGCTTTTGATATTAGCATTGAGAATCGTTTTCATTTATAATTCGCTCATCTTGTTAGGGGGCCTATATCTATGTACGTTTGTCTTTGCTTCGCCGTTACCGATACACAAATAAAAGCAGCCGTTAGTCAGGGAGATGTCTCTCTAGCTGATGTGAAGCAACGTTTGGGTGTAGGGAGTCAATGTGGTAAATGTACTAAGATGGCTGACCAGATAATCCAGAGACAACTGGACATAGAGCCCAAATATTACCAAGTGGCCTGATAAGCAACAAACGACTCTTATCTGGTTATTTCAATAAAAAATTCAGATAAAAAAACTGCCATCGGCAGCGTTTTCATCTCAGACTCGTGATTAGCTAGTCGATAGACTCACTGTTACCATCGCCTAGCTCTACGCTATCGACACGTTGTAATCCCCGTGGCAGTTTCGCCCCTCTCCTGCCCCGTTCCCCACGATAATGCTCCAAATCGCTTGGTTTCAGGGTTAGCTTGCGCTTACCGGCCCAAAGAGTCACCGAAATATCTTCGGGCACCACATGCAGGTGGATGAGCAACTCTTCTCTATTCTTCGCTCTTTCAGTTGGGATACCTATGATCTTATTCCCTTTACCCTTAGATAACTGGGGCAAGGATTCCATAGAGAATAGCAACATTCTACCTTCATTGGTGATGGCCAGAATCGACTCGACTTTCGACTTATCCACCAACTGAGGTTTAATCACTTTGGCGTTAGCCGGTAGGCTGAGCAGGGCTTTACCGGCTTTATTCCTCGATACCATATCCTTATATGAGCCGACAAAACCATAACCTGCATCCGACGCTAGCAGATAGAACTTCTCATCATCACCAAGCAAGAGATGCTCCATCACTTCACCGGGTGACAGATTAAAACGTGTGGTGATCGGCTCACCTTGGCTTCTCGCCGAAGGCAAGGTATGAGTATCGGTTGCAAACGATCTACCGGTTGAGCCTATAAATACCGCAGGCTGATTACTTCGACCTACCGCAGAACAGAGGAAACCATCTCCGGACTTGTAAGACAGTGCATGACCATCGATATCATGTCCCTTGGCGCAGCGAACCCAACCTTTCTCAGACAAGACGACAGTCACGGCCTCTACCGGAGCTAACTCTTGCTCAGTCAGTGCCTTAGACTCGCTACGCTCCACCAATGGAGAACGTCTATCATCACCGTAGGTCTCACCATCATGTATAAGCTCTTTCTTAATCAGGGTCTTCAGGCGCCTATCCGAGCTAAGCAGCAACTCTAGCTTATCTCGCTCGACTTCCAGCTCATCCTGCTCCGATGTGATCTTCACCTCTTCAAGCTTGGCCAGATGGCGTAACTTAAGATCTAAAATAGCATCGGCTTGAATCTCGGAAATCTGGAACCGTGACATCAATTCAGTCTTGGGGTTCTCCTTATAGCGGATGATCTCGATCACCTCGTCGATATTAAGGAAGGCAACCATCAAGGCATCCAAAATATGTAACCTGGATAAGACCTTATCCAATCTGTGGGTGATTCTTCGAGTCACGGTAGTTAAACGAAATTCCAACCATTCGGTGAGGATCTGTTTAAGCCCTTTGACTTGAGGTTTCCCGTTCAGCCCTATAATATTCAGGTTCACTCGGAAATTTTTCTGCAGATCCGTCGTCGCAAAAAGGTGGGCCATCAGTTGATCACAATCGACGCGATTTGAACGCGGCACCACAATGATACGGACCGGGTTCTCGTGGTCAGATTCATCCCTGAGATCGACCACCATAGGCAGTTTCTTGGCCTGCATCTGCGCGGCAATCTGTTCTAAAATCTTGCCGCCACTGGCCTGATGTGGCAAAGCAGTGATAACAATTTCGCCACTCTCAACAGCATAAACGGCTCGCGCCTTTATCGAACCTTTACCTGTCGAATAGATCTTAGCGATATCCGCCCTGGGAGTAATAATCTCCGCCTCGGTTGGATAGTCGGGTCCAGGCACAAACTCCATCAAGCGTTCGAGATCTGCTTTAGGGTTATCCAGTAATTCGACACATGCAGCCACTAATTCACGGGTGTTGTGTGGCGGTACATCTGTCGCCATGCCCACGGCTATGCCGGTAATACCATTGAGCAAAATATGCGGCAGACGAGACGGTAGCACCAAGGGCTCTTTCATCGTGCCGTCGAAGTTAACTCCCCAATCGACAGTGCCTTGCCCTAGCTCACTGAGCAGGACCTCTGAAAACTTCGATAATCTCGCTTCGGTATAACGCATGGCGGCGAATGATTTGGGATCATCCGGTGCTCCCCAGTTTCCCTGACCATCGACCAAGGGATATCGATATGAGAAAGGCTGCGCCATCAGTACCATAGCCTCATAGCAGGCACTATCCCCATGGGGATGGTACTTACCTAACACATCACCTACGGTACGGGCTGATTTCTTATGCTTAGACTGAGCCGATAGACCCAATTCACTCATGGCATAGATGATACGACGTTGAACCGGTTTTAATCCATCACCAATATGTGGCAAGGCCCGATCCATGATGACGTACATGGAATAATTTAGATACGCATCTTCCGTAAAGCGGCGCATCGACATCTGCTCTACGCCATCGAGACTTAAATTTATCGCATCACTCATTTTTCAGTTTCCTCTGCTTGCGCAGTTTGTTCTGTTTCTTTCTTAACAATATCTTTGTAATACAAACGGTAAATATTGCCTTTAAGATCATCTGATATATACATGGCTCCATCGGGCGCCGTTAATAAAGCGTAAGGCCTGGCTACGGGAAAACCGCCATCTAAGAAGCTGACCACAGTACTGCGCTTGACGACTTTCTGCTGTTCAACCTCTAACATCACCACCTGGTAACCGATTTTGCTCGAACGATTCCAGGAACCATTCTCGGCGACAAACATCTGATTATGATATTTAGCAGGAAACGTCTGACCACGATAAAAATGCAGGCCAGTAGGGGCAACATGAGCTGGTAATTCGAAATTGGGCAAAGTGATCTTCAGATTCTTAGGTTTATCGTAGGCGGGCTCTATGACAGAAGCAGCATGAATATAGGGAAAACCGAAGTGTTCTCCGGTTTTTTCTAGCCGGTTAATCTCATCGGGAGGCAGTCGATCCCCCATCCAGTCTCGCCCTTGATCGGCAAACCATAAGGCATCGTCCATAGGCGACCAATCGAAGCCCGTCACACTGCGAATGCCCGTTGCGACTTGCTCACTACTGCCGGTCTCTATATCGATGGCGATAATACTGCCAAAGGGGGCTACGGCCTCACACACATTACAAGGTGCACCGATCGCGACATACAAACGACCATCCGGACCAAAGTGCATCGCACGTCGGCTCTTATTGGTCTTTCCCGGCAGCCGATCATAAACCTCCTTGCCCCGTCCTGGTCGGCGCAAGCGGTTCTCAATATCGACAAACCTCACTATCTTTTCATTGACGGCGACATAAAGATCACCATGATGAAAGGCGATGGCTTCAGGATTATCTAAGCCTTTGGCTACTGTGTATTGTTTATCGACTCGGCCATCGGCATTGCTATCGACCAGAGCCACTATGGTGCCCTTCTTATGGGAACCGACAAAAAGCGTGCCCTTATCCCCCAGCACCATCTGTTTAGCATCACCAAGCTCTGAGGCATAGAGAGTTAAGCCGAAGCCTTTAGTCACAGTGATCATCATGGGCTGTGCGGCCAGTAACTTTTGACTAAACAGCACCGCAGCGCAAGCTAACAGTATGCTCCACCTTCGTTTATTTTTTTTCTGATTCAACAACATTATTGTTTTATAAGCCTAATTATTCTAATTGTTGGAGGCGCTTCACTAAAAATCTGCAAGATCACCTTTAGATTCTAACCATATTTTACGATCACCTGAGCGTTTCTTGGCAAGCAACATATCCATAAGCGCTACGGTTTCTTCAACATCATCTATGGTTAACTGCACCAAACGACGTGTATTAGGGTCCATGGTGGTTTCTCGTAACTGCAGTGGATTCATCTCACCCAGCCCCTTGAATCGAGTCACCTGTACTTTACCTTTCATCTTCTCGGCGGCAATACGATCCAGTATGCCTTGCTTTTCTGCTTCGTCTAACGCATAAAAAATCTCTTTGCCTACGTCGATACGAAACAGAGGAGGCATAGCCACATAGATATGACCCTTTTCGACCAAGATCTTGTAGTGTTTCATAAACAGAGCACATAACAAGGTAGCAATATGCAGTCCATCTGAATCCGCATCGGCCAAGATACAGATTTTTCCATACCTAAGTTCGGAGATATCACTGCAATCGGGATCGCAGCCTATCGCAACCGAGATATTATGTACTTCCTCTGACGCCAATACCTGGCTGGCATCCACCTCCCAAGTATTGAGGATTTTACCACGCAGAGGCATGATAGCTTGAAATTCTCGATCACGAGCCTGTTTAGCGCTGCCTCCCGCCGAGTCACCCTCCACCAAAAACAGCTCTCCACGCATAGGATCTTGACCACTACAATCGGTCAACTTACCAGGAAGTGCCGGACCAGACGTCACCTTCTTACGGGCAACCTTCTTAGCCGACTTTAAGCGTTTATGCGCATTATTAATGCACATTTCCGCCAGCGCCAGTGCCTGTTCAATATTCGTATTAAGCCAGAGACTGAATGCATCTCTGACAATGCCGGAAACAAACGCCGCACTCTGACGACTGGAGAGTTTCTCCTTGGTCTGGCCGGAAAATTGTGGATCCAGTAACTTGATCGACAAGATAAAACTGCTGCGATCCCAGATATCCTCTGGGGTTAGCTTAACGCCTCTGGGCATTAGGTTACGAAACTCACAAAATTCACGCATAGACTCGAGCAGACCTTGCCTGAAGCCATTCACATGAGTACCACCTAAGGGAGTAGGAATAAGATTCACATAACTTTCGTTAAGATACTCTCCCCCTTCCGGTAACCAGGTAATAGCCCAATCTACCGCCTCTTTATTACCTTGTAAACTACCAATAAATGGCTCTTCAGGCAGCATCAGCGCATCTTTGACCGAAGATTGTAGATAATCAGTCAAACCACTCTCATAGAGCCACTCCTGAACTTCATCCGTCTGCTTGTTAGTGAATTTAATCTTAAGGCCGGGACAGAGAACCGCCTTAGCTTTCAACAAATAAGTCAGCTTAGATACGGAAAAATTGGCTGAGTCGAAATAACTGGGAATAGGCCAGAAATGAACCCTGGTACCGGTATTTCTACGGCCACAAGTTCCCGTCTCTCGCAACTCTTCGACCATATCACCATGTTCGAAGGCGATGTCATAGACAATACCGCTGCGTCGC
Source organism: Shewanella benthica KT99 (assembly GCF_000172075.1). Classification (GTDB taxonomy): domain Bacteria; phylum Pseudomonadota; class Gammaproteobacteria; order Enterobacterales; family Shewanellaceae; genus Shewanella; species Shewanella benthica_A. The sequence goes on along the minus strand of NZ_ABIC01000006.1, from coordinate 94,618 downwards.
ACGGTAATTTCCACACGACTCGAGAGTGCATTCACTACTGAGATACCAACCCCGTGTAGACCTCCTGAAAATTGATAGTTATCGTTGGAGAACTTAGCACCCGCATGTAGTTTAGTGAGAATAAGCTCTACCCCAGATATCCCCTCTTCTGGGTGAATATCCACAGGCATACCACGACCATCATCGATAACCTCTAACGAGTTATCCTTATGCAGGGTTATTTCAATCTTAGTTGCATGTCCCGCCAATGCTTCATCGACACTATTATCGATAACCTCTTGACCCAGATGATTTGGGCGCGTGGTGTCGGTATACATACCCGGACGGCGTTTAACGGGATCTAGCCCATTCAGGACTTCAATGGAATCAGAGGTATATTGTTTTGTCATGGCACACACAATTTATAGTTATTAAGGCCATGTTGCGGCCCGATATGGTTAATTGTCAAGAAAACAGAAACTGGCAGATAGAGTGCATCTGCTTTTCATAACCCACAAAGCTATGATCGCCACCGGATTGAATCAAAAGCTGACAACAGTGATATTTTTGTACTGCTTGTCGATAATCCAAGACTTCATCACCCGACTGTAATAGCACTAAAAATCGGTCGGGGTTAAGAATAACGTCAGTATTAAAAGCGGCAAGCTGATCTTTATGTTCAGGCAGAACTTGATAACACTCATCGATATAGGGATTGTACTGCTGACCGATAAAGCCATCGAATAGCTCGAAAGGCGTCACAGCAGGATTAACCAATACCGCTCGCCCACCGTACTTTTCGGCTAAATAACTCGCAAAATAACCGCCAAGTGAAGAACCTATATAGGTGAGCGTCTCTCCATCCTCGAGTGCAGATTCCACCAATCCTGACAGTAATTCCATCGCTTCTCTGGGAGTGGATGGTAATTGAGGCTGACGGAAGTTCAGTTCGGGATAGTGTTCAGCGATAAATTGCGCTGTTACCAGCCCTTTATCTGATAATGGAGAGCTATTGAACCCATGAATATAAAGTAGCATATTTCCTCATAGGCGGATTCTTCCCATCATCGAATAATCACTCAGGGGAGTGAGAGAATAATTTTAATAAATGATCAATAGGATGCTAACACTTGCTTACGTTTCTACCAAGTGATTAGGCTTCAAAGAGAGGGAAAGTAGCTAATTTTTACAGCGACGTACCATTAAAATCTGGCATCAACTCCTGAACAAGCTGACAAGATTAGTATTAATAACCACTGGCGTTTCTATCGGAAGCGAATTTATCACCGGGGACACGATATACATTGGTAATCATGCTGCCATCGGCTTTAAGCTCCAACAGGCGATATCCAGGTTGTTTCGCATCCAGTGCGAAGTAAGAGGATAGCGGCTTAAATTGGATGCAAGTTGAAGGCGTACACATCAAGTGAATAATGCCATGCATACCTTGATGCTCTTTATGCAACTCTTGGTGCACATGACCCCAAAGCAAGCCTTTGACTTGTGGGATTTGAGCCACTTGCTCGATAAAGTCACTGCCATTATCCATGCAATGTTGATCTAGCCAGCGGCACTTGATCAGAATAGGATTGTGATGCATCACTAGCAAGATGTGACGTTCCGGTTGATCGGCAACAGCGCTTCTAATGATCTCTATTTCACTGTCAGACATGTGTCCGCCGGGCTTGCCCCTCACCGTAGAGTCCAGCATGATTATTTGCCAGTTACCGGCTAAGATTCGACGCTGACCGAATATCTTTGCTCCCTGCATATGCAGATTCATAACTCGAGGATCATCATGATTTCCGGGCAGATAATGGCAAGGCATATCGAGAGGAGTTATCGCTCGCACAAAATTGTGGTACGACTCCCCCGAATAATCTTGACTGATATCTCCGGTAGCCAACATAAGATCTGCCGGGTAACCCACAGCCTTTATGGTATTAAGCACAGACTCCAGACTCTTAGCTGTATTAACACCTAAGAGTTGAGCATTGGGATCGGCAAACAGGTGAGGATCGGTCACTTGCACGATTCTCACACTTGCCTTCTCTTCAAGAGAATAAGAGATAGCCTCTTTTAACACTAGATAGACCCTAAGATTCAGCCAAACAAACAACACTCGTATGGTTATCAATTCTTAATAACTCTTCCAAAAAAGCATTCACTCGATGCTTTTCGTCACGATGGTGCATACGTACATTTGGATAATTATATACCGGACTGAGCTGATAAATCTGTCGACTGGTTAACACTTCTGCTAATTTAGCATCATGATACACGCGAACCGAAATTTTAGGGGTAGAGACAAAATCGGTTTTACCAACATTTCTTGAGATTTCGATCAATTGGGTATAGCGAGTATTTTCCAGCAAGCGAATATCTAACAGCCCGTAATCACCTCTGACTTGCCAATTTGCCCCCTGCTCAGCGCCATCGGGCAACCAACAAAGAATATGGTAATAATTACGCCCACACAGCGCGAGAAAGCGATTAATATTCGGCTGATATCTCTTTGGGTTTAAGCTGGTTGCACTACTCACTTACCGATTCATCCTCACGTTTAGTCTAAGTTCTAAGTTCTAAGTTCTAAGTTCTAAGTTCTAAGTTCTAAGTTCTAAGTTCTAAGTTCTAAGTTCTAAGTTCTAGCAAATTCTGGTAATTCAGCTCTAACCACTGCAGCCCAATAACAGTAAACGCATTATTCAGTTGATACATCCATCATTTACACTATTTTTACTTACTTTTACGTTTTACGTAAATTCTGATAGTTCAGCTCCAGCCACTGCAGGCCAATAACAGTAGACGCATTGTTAATTATACCATCATTTACTAAGTTAAAAGCTTGCTCCCTGCTGAATACGTGAACCTGAATATCTTCATTTTCATGTTCTAGCCCGTGTACTCCATGTGCCTGACTCGCATCGATTTCAGCCCAGAAAAAATCGAATTTCTCACTGGTTCCTCCTGGACTAGCGAAATAGCTGGAGATCTTCGACATCTGTTTAGCCGCAACTCCCGCCTCTTCGACCAGCTCCCTGCGGGCAACAGCCTCGGCCGTCTCACCCTCTTCTATCATACCCGCCACTAACTCAAGCATCCAAGGACTCTTGGTCTTGCCAAATACGGGAATACGTATCTGCTCGATCAACACCACTTCATCCGTCACAGGATCATAAGGCAATACTACGACGGCATCGCCGCGTTCAAAGACCTCCCTCTTAACTTCACCGCTCCAGCCACCTTTGAACAACTTATGCTTAAACCGATAAACATCTAAAGAGAAAAAGCCCTTAAACACCGTTTCTTTACCTAACAAATCCACATCTTGTTGATCAAACTTCTGTTTCATCTGGCTCCCTTACCTGGATCAATCCAGTATCAAATCATCTGCAAAAGTGTATAAGAAACACACTAGACTAGAGTAAATTCTATTTAGATAGAATTAGCATATTAAAAATCAAAAACTGTTACACTTCTAAGTTGACTTGAAAACAGGTGATTTATTAATATCTATGTCTTAATAGCTATTAATAAATGGCTAGCTGGCTCAGGCCATTAATTTTTGATGTATCGGGAAGCGTCGGGAAGCGCAAACTGCCTCGCTATTATGTGTGGTATCACTTAAATCTATAAAAGTTAAACGGCTCCTCCACTGGAGGATTTTGTCTAAAAGGACAACCAATGAAATTCAAGATCCGCACGATATGCGCAGCACTCACGCTGGCATTCAGCACTTCTGCTGTACAGGCCGACGATTTACTGCAGATATATCAACAAGCACTAACCAGTGACCCTATCGCACTGCAGGCTCAGGCTCGACGCGACGCCCTGTATGAACAGATTGAAGAAAACCGCGCCCCATTATTACCAACCATAAGTGCTAGTGTGGGATATAACAAGAGCTGGCACAATGAAGATACAATGTCGAATACGGATTCAAGCGGCATAAATGCTGGCGTCACCTTGAATCAGGTCATCTATGATCACAGCGCCTGGGTAGGGTTGAGCCTGGCCGAGTTAGCCGCCTCTCAAGCCGATGCAGCCTACGCGTCATCGCTGCAGACTCTTATTATCCGCGTAACCAGTGCCTACTTTGCTGTTTTATCTGCTAAAGATACCTTCGAATTTCAGGGCTCGGAAAAGCGCGCGATTGAGCGTCAGCTCGAGCAGACGAAACAAAGGTTCGCCGTGGGTTTAACCGCCATCACAGACGTTCACGAAGCCCAAGCTCAGTATGACTTGGCCCGCGCACAAGAGATTTTAGCCGAGAATGAACTGACCAATAGTTATGAGGCACTGCGTGAGATCACAGGTATAGAGCATAGGACGATCAATATCTTAGATACCGATCGTTTCAGTGCCGTCAGCCCGTCTCCTACCAGAGCAATCGATTGGCTTAAGATAGCTGAAACCAACAGTGTCGATCTACTGACTACCCGTATTGGTAAAGATATTGCCAAAGAGACTATCAGTCTCTATAAAGCGGGTCATATGCCTATACTGAGTCTGAATGCGGGTTACACAACCAATTTTCAGCAAGAAAATAATGATAATGATGCAAATGATTTTGACAACGGCACTGTGGGCCTGACCTTGAGTATACCTATTTTCGAAGGTTTCAAAATCAGCTCTAAAGTCAATCAGGCGCAATATCAGTACGTAGAAGCGAGTGAGAAGATGGAACAGGTTCACCGTAAGGTAGTCAAGGATATTCGCAATAATTTCAACAATGTAGGCGCCTCAATCAGCTCGATCCGTGCCTATGAGCAATCTGTTATCTCATCAGAGAGTGCCCTAAAAGCGACTCAGGCAGGTTTTGAAGTAGGTACTCGTACCATAGTCGACGTACTTAACCGTACGCGCGATCTGTATGACTCTAAGCGAAAGCTATCTGATGCCCGTTACGGTTACATCAACTCTATCTTGGCACTTAAACAAGCTGCCGGCACTTTGAATGAAGATGATGTTATCACCATCAACAAGGGGTTGATTGCACAGGCTCAAGCTACACAAAATACCACTCAGTAACGAGTCACTACACTGATTTAGAATTTTGCTAAGCTCTCCGCTTTGGATAACTTAACTAGAAACCGCCACTCTTAATCGATGGCGGTTTTTTATCACACTTGAAGCACTAAATTTAGAAGACCAGTTCGACACCGGCGAAGTAACCTTTAAACTGAGTGTTAGCCGTTACACCATCGAAGTCATTCACATCGAAGTTAAAGTCACGGTAACCCACACGCACCTTAGTATCCAAAGCTACGCCATCGAACTGCCAACCTAGACCGACAGAGTAATCATAAACACTGGACTCATCGATACCTAGCATAACATCGGCAAAACCATATAGACCAAAGCCTGGAATACCAACCTGTGCATCGGCATAAGCCATCACTATGCCGCTATCGAGTTCAATTTCTGAATTTACACGGCCGCTGGTAGCTTTATCGTTAACACGGAAAGAGCCATGCATCTTCTTGTAAGCCGCACCAAGATCTAATGCAACCAGATCATTATCTAACAGCTCGTAATATAGAATAAAATCTGTGTTACTTAGATCGGTATTCGTCGAAATATTATCTCTAAAATCAGTGCCACCGAAGCTCATCAATGTACCACTGGCGAGAGTCGCATTGCCGCTTGCATCAAGACGATTCTCCCTGATTTTTACATTCGGTAGCAAAGGGATCGGATGCTCTATGGCAACCCAAAGGCTACCTTGAGAAGATGAACTGTAGTCGAAATCTTGCTGTGGTTGACCATTTCCAGCAAAAGTGCCACTGGTATCGGCCTGCCAATAATCGCCACCGACCTTAAAACCTATCAGGGATGCAGCCTGTGCAGAAGTACCTACCAAACTTGCCAAAAGCGCACATGCAACTAATGTTTTTTTCATTATTTAATTAACCTTTAATCAATAAATTTATTAGATCGATCACCGCAGCATTTGCGCGGGAAATATAATTTGCCATCACCAAAGAGTGATTGGCGACTACGCCAAAGCCCGAACCATTTAAGATTATCGGACTCCAAACAGACCTTTGTGTCTCTTCCAGTTCACGTATGATTTGCTGCAAACTGACTTGGGCATTCTTTTTACGTAATACATCGGCAAAATCAATTTCAATAGCCTTCATAAAGTTTAATAATGCCCAGGTAGCACCTCGAGTCTCATAAAACACATCATCTATCTTCCACCAACTGGTCTTAATCTGTTGGCTAGCCGGCTTAGGCGTAGACTGAGAAGCCTCACTGTCGCCGGCTAAATCTGTGTTCAACCTATCTTGCCCAACACTAGCAGAGAGATGCTGAGACATGCTACCTAAACGTTTCTGCACCTCTTTGAGCCACTCGTTGAGATTATCCGCTCGAGCATAAAATTGCGCTTCTTGGTTGTTGGTATCTGATATTTTAGCGCGATAAAGTTTCAGTAATTTGATGGCATCTTTATATTCACCTTCGGCGCTAGGCACTAACCAGCTGGTATGCTCGATATTGAGCTTAGAGTGAGCGGCGAGCAGATCTTTATCAGCCATAGATTGGGACTGGGAACGACTGAACTCTTTACGCAGGATTAATGCGAGATCTCGCGCCTGCTCCAAGGCCCCAAACTCAAAGGCTGGCATATTATCCATAAAAATTGAGGGCGGAGTCACATCGTTAGATAACCAGCCACCTCGCTTGTTAAGCAAGGCTTCCATGGTCACTATGAGTGACGTCGTCGTCGCATAGCCCACCACTCGAGACTCTTGACCCGCTTTTAACTGCTGCGGCAGAATCACATCCGGCGCGGCGCTCCACCAAACACTGATGAAGTAGCCAATAAATATGATGAGCACCGCGATACCCGTCCACTTTTTCCATGTCATTTGCATTTGATACACTCCGTTGAATCCCACATTAAATTAATGATGATGGTGATGACCTTCCGATTCAGTCATGGCTTGCTTACTCACCATCAAGCTCACAGGAAGCTCTGAGCCATTATCGAACTTAAGGGTCAAATTGACTGACTCCCCCGCGACTAATGGCTGTTTCAAACCGAGCAACATGATGTGCTTACCCGACTCGCTCAAAGTTAACTGACCATGCTGGGGGATAGTGAAGCTTTCTACCTGACGCATCTTTACCATACCGTCCTCTTCGATAACGGTATGTAACTGAGCCTCTTTGACAAAACTGGCCTCTACGGCAACGAGTTTGATCGAAGGACCATGATTTTCCAGGATTAAATATGCTGCAGTATTTGGCACGCTAGGTGGCATAGCTCTCACCTGACCGTCGACAAGCACAACATTGGCCATGACAGAGAAAGATGCCCCACACAGCAGGGCAAAGTTAAACATGTGTTTGAATATTTGCTTCAATGTCTTAAACTCCATTTAACCCCATTCGTCTTAGAGGAGAAAACGCAATGAGTACAATTCAGGTTAAGGATGAACAAGGCGTAAGAATTATCACCATTAATCGCCCTGAAAAGCGTAATGCTCTCAGCCTTGAGATGTATACTAATCTCACAGAATACCTTATCCAAGGTGAGTCAGACAACGCAATTCACTGCTTTTTAATCAAAGGCCAACAGGACTGTTTTACCTCGGGTAATGATGTAGCAGACTTTTTAAAAAATAGTAACTTAGATAGCAATCACCCGGCCTTTAACTTTCTCTTTCACTTATTAGATCTCAAAAAGCCAATCGTTGCAGCAGTCACAGGTGCTGCAGTAGGTATAGGTACCACCTTGCTACTGCATTGCGATCTGGTTTATGCCGATAACACTGCAAAGTTTCAGTTACCTTTTGTTAACTTGGCGCTGGTACCTGAAGCCGGAGCGAGTCTGCTGCTTCCGCAACTCGTTGGACCACAAAAAGCAGCCGAATTACTGCTACTCGGAGAAAGTTTCGATGCTCATACGGCTAAAACACTCAATATTATCAATGATGTCATCCCCTCGGAGACCATTTTTGACTTTGCTTTAGCCCAGGCAATCAAACTCGCTAAACAGCCACCACAGGCACTTCAGGCATCTCGTGCATTGCTACGTTCAAATAAAGAGCTGGTACGTCAACAGATGAAAGATGAGCTAGCTCAGTTTGCTGTAAGACTAAAGAGTGATGAAGCCAGAACTCGTTTCGAGGCATTTCTCAAAAAATAATGGCTTTAATCTATAAGCCCAGTTGACCGGATAAGATCAGGGTCCTCGTGGACTCTGCATCTTGATAGAGAAGAGATAGAAAACTCAGGAAAACTTAAGTCGCTTCTTCAGTCAAACTGACTCGACTGACAATTCAAGAGTTCGCTTGCCATTTAGGCAGTACTAAAGCGAGTACAAAATAGATCAAGAGTCCCATCGCCGGGTTCAGCAAGATCACTGCAGCCCACACCACTCGAGTCCATAAACAAGACCAGTTAAACTTATCGGCCATCATTGCAGCTACGCCACATACCAAGCGAGTCGGTCGTTTCATACGACGCATATATCTATCTATTGAACTAAAGGCACTCATTGTCTTCTCCATTTAAATCTACTTGCCAGACTTACTTTAGTCTTGAACCTTGTGCCAGCTAAAACTGCAAACTAACATGGCACAAAGAGAAAAACTGACTACAGGCATGAGTAGTAGAGTCGCTATATCCGCTGAAAACCACATATTTAATCCTTAACCATAGCGCTAGTGATCCCTGTCTCAGATTGCAGTTGAACTAACTCACTCACCTTGCCACTGTCTTCTAGTTCAAACATGGCTTCCGCAAGATGTGTTTGTAGTGAGAGGCTGAGCTCGTGTTGGGCGACTTGCATCATATCTTGCATTTGGGCACTGATGTTCTGCTCTATATTGCGAGTCAAATCAGTAAGCATAAGACCATCTGCATGGGCCCCCATGCTCGCTCCCATCAATACTGCGACCACTAGAGATGCTTTTGCTATTTTGCTAACAGTTGAATTAAACATGATGTCTTCCTTTTCATTAGTGTCTTTCGACTTGAGTGATTAACAAATTAGATAAAGCGAGCAGCGTGCCAACTTTAACCGAACAACTAAAATCGTTAAACAACAAAGACATGGACACCAACGTATCGAATGTGTACAAAAATGATATGAAAAGGTAAATAAGGTTTTAGTAATTTTAACCATGGGCTGGTTAAATTCACTAAGTGAAGTTATAGATAACTGATTTATCTGCAGTGAGATCAAAAAAACCGCCAGTCAGGCGGTCTTAATAGCTAAATCGAGTCTAGCAATCCATTTTTTTTCTAGCCTGTTCAATCACTTCTATTCCTGCCCCTTGTTTATGAGCATTCTCACTAATGTAGCGTCTCCAGGCCCTGGATCCTGGCTCTCCTTGAAACATGCCTGTCATATGGCGAGTGATGTGGTTTAACCTGCCACCCTCGACAAGGTGTTTCTCTATATAAGGAATAAATTTCTCTAAAACAGCATCTCGGCTCAACACAGATTTATTGCTACCGCAGAGTCGCTGATCGACCTCGGCCAATATATAGGGGTTTTGATATGCTTCACGCCCCACCATGACGCCATCGATATGCAGCAGATGCTGTCGACATTCATCGAGTGTTTTAACACCACCGTTGATGGAAATATGCAGCTTAGGATAATCCTGCTTCAGCCGATACACACGCTGATAATCCAGAGGGGGGATTTCACGATTCTGTTTAGGACTTAATCCCTGTAACCAGGCCTTTCTGGCATGCACGATAAAGGTATCACAACCCACATCGCTGACAGTATCGACAAACTCAGTCAAAAATTCATAGCTGTCCTGATCATCGATACCGATACGGGTCTTAACGGTCACAGGAATATCCACCACTTGCTTCATCGCGGTGACACACTCGGCGACGAGTTTAGGGTCAGCCATAAGGCAAGCCCCGAAGCGGCCACTTTGAACCCGATCCGAAGGGCAGCCCACATTCAAATTGATCTCATCATAGCCGCGTTCGGCAGCCAGCTTAGCGCAAGTTGCCAAATCCTGAGGATTTGAGCCACCTAACTGCAATGCCAATGGGTTCTCTTCACTGTTATATGCCAGATAATCCCCTTTGCCGTGAATAATCGCACCTGTGGTCACCATCTCGGTATAGAGCAATAATTCTGTAGACATTATCCGCGCCAGATAACGATAATGACGATCGGTCCAATCCAGCATAGGCGCGATGGAGAAGGTGCGATTTATTGAATTTCTTGCTGTTGCTGGCTTACAGCCTGATTTGGTTGCTACTGTCATCTTGTTTCAATTGCTCTGAGTTGCCTTGAATTTCTCTGAATTTCCTTGCAGGGTGATCCATATAGGATCCATAATGCAGTAGGACGATTCAACAACTTAGTGAGTATCATGGCGTCATTCACAATACAGAAAAGACCAAAGGCGAACGGTGAATTAAGCTTTCGCTGCTTAATCCGAATAAAAAAGTCGAATGCGATTATACATTCTGAGTCAAAAACATTCAGTAAAAAAGAGGCTATGTTCCATAATATTGTTGTCCCCCATACGCGGCTTTCAATATCTGCAGATTATCTAGTTTTGCGTTACTTTCCTTAAACCAAGCCAGATAATGTGACAAATACTTTGTGGCAACCCCCTTCATTTGCCCATTAACCCAACTCTTAAAGTGAGCGATTGCACCATTTACAGTCTGGATATGGTAAATCTTATCTATCACTCTTACTTTATTATTTATCAATCGCTTATGATCGCAGTTCTTTTGCTTTGCTATCGCTACATATGCCCAAGAGCCATCACTGCAAAGTACCGAATCTGCTGCAATGTTTTTAGACAAATTAGCCGCTATTTCTGCAGTCGTATCAGCAGATAAAATAGGGGTGATCATGTGTTTACTGCGATCTATGGATAATAGGATAGCGATCTGGCCTTCTTTAGTTCGTTTATCAATATCGCCGCCTCTCTCAGTGTTAACTTGAGCTGCATACAGCGAGTATAGTCAGCCCAAAGGTGGCATTTATATAGCCTAGCTAACGGTGTCTTAGTCTTGTTATTGAAGGTCTTGTAACAGGTATTACATCGGTATCTTTGTATTGCTCCAGCCTTCCCCCATTTTTTGAACTGAGGAGAGTGGCAATGTGGGCACTGGGATAACGCATCGAAAAGTGGTTGAATGAGCTCATCGGTGGGGATTTTAGCGTTTAATGCCTGAATTGACTGGTGAACGACTTCTCTTTGAGCCGGTGTCATCGATAAAAATGTTTTTGTTATCTGGTTAAGCTTACTCACAAATAATTTTGTTTTCATTTTCTTTAACCTCAATCAATTACGCTCAATGATAAGGGTAGACAACATTTCGCTACAACAGCGCCAAAAAAGAAGTGGCGCGCACATGGGCATTAGCACGCGTTAACGAATTACAAAAAACTGATGCGCTAAAGACTAAGAAAGTGGTATCGCTTGGTGCTCTTTTGAATTTATATTTTGAAGATCATGATCTATGGGGTAGAACAGGCCGAACTAAACGCTATGTCATTAAAATGATTATGGACTGCGATATTGCAAAAATCAAAAGTGACTCGCTTAAGACCAGTGATCTCATTGAGCATTGTAAGAATCGACGTGCAGCTGGCACTGGGCCTGCAACTATATACCATGATATTGCTTACCTTCGCAGTGTGATGAAAAAAGCTTTGCCTGTTTGGGATATCGCCGCCAACTATCAAATTTTCGAAGATGCTGTGCCCGTTCTAATAGAAATGGGCTTAGTGGGGAAAAGTCAGAAGCGAACGCGCCGCCCGACAGAGAATGAACTCGATAGATTAAGAGCGGGCCTTCAAGTAAGAATGGACTTTAGACCCAATGGAAAAAACCGGATACCTTTCCTTGATATCTTGGACTTTAGTATTTTGACCTGTATGTGAATTGGTGAAGTTTGCAAATTACGCTGGGAGAATTTGAAGGAAGATCATAAAACCATTTTAGTGAGAGATAGGAAGGACCCAAGAAAAAAAAAGGCAACCATATGATCCCCATGTGTCAGGATAGTTGTCACCCCTTAAAATCATCCATTAATTCAACATAAGGGGCGGTAAACAGAGAGCGAGATGGCCAGATATTCACAAGAACGTAAAGAAGCGATCCTTAAAAAGTTATTGCCTCCCCAAAGTATGACTGTCGCAGAGGTCTCACAGAGTGAAGGTGTCTCATCCAAAACCTTGTATCATTGGCGCGATAAACTCAGAAAAGAAGGTCAACCCGTGCCAGGTAAAACATTAACCAGTGATGAATGGTCTGCTGAAGCTAAGCTTGCAGTCATTATCGAAACAGCCCCGATGTCAGAAGCTGAAATTAGTCAGTATTGTCGAGAAAAGGGTTTATATAGAGAGCATGTACTGGAGTGGAAGCAAGATTGTTTAGGTGGTTTTCAGTCGAGTAAATCTCAAGCTAAAGAGATAAAAATTCAGGCTAAAGCAGATAAAGCTGAGATAAAATCGTTGAAACGAGAGCTGCGATATAAAGATAAGGCGCTAGCTGAAACCGCAGCGTTATTGGTGCTCAGAAAAAAGCTCAGTGCCTTGTGGGGAGACGACAACGAGGAGAGCTAACACCGCTGGCAGAGCGCGTTAAATTAGTCGAGTTAATCCGAGAGGCTCACCATAGCGGTGCAAGGCTGGATAAAGCGTGTGAAGTCGCCTTACTGAGTAAGCGGACTTATCGTCGTTGGTATCGAGCAGGAACAGTACAGGCTGACCGACGAGCAACCGCAGTGAGGCCTGAGCCTGCCAATAAGCTGACAAAGCACGAACGTCAGCAAGTGTTGGATGTGTGCAATGAATCGAGGTTTGCGAGTTTACCTCCGTCGCAGATAGTGCCGACACTCCTGGATGAAGGCGTTTATATTGCTTCTGAATCAACATACTATCGCGTGCTCAAAGCCAACGAACAGGTCAATCATCGTGGCCGTAGTCGCCACATCACGGCAAGGAGTAAGCCTGAGGCTTATCAGGCTAAAGGCCCAAATGAAATTTGGTCTTGGGATATCACTTATTGCGCCTCGGTCATCAAAGGTCAGTTTTATTATCTGTATATGTTTGAAGATATTTACAGCCGTAAAATTGTTGGATATGAAGTCCATGAGCGGGAGTGTGGTGAGCTTGCCGCCCAGCTCATGCAACGAAACATGCTACGCGAACAATGCTTTAACCAGCCACTGGTGTTGCACTCAGATAATGGTGCGCCAATGAAGTGTCTGACCATAAAAGCTAAGCTTGAAGAGTTGGGCGTAACAGCCTCACTGAGTAGACCGAGTGTGAGTAATGACAATCCTTATTCTGAGTCATTATTTAGGACGCTCAAGTACCGACCTCGATGTTCAGTGGAAAAGCAAGCTAGGAACTCATCGATTAATCGCCTTCTGGGATAGAAATAAATCGGCGATTGGTTACCTCATCACCAACCTAAAGCGAGCACAATTCAGCGCTGATAAAGTAAGTAAATTATATGGATTGCGCTGGCAAATAGAATTATTCTTCAATGAGTTAAAGTCATACAGCGGTTTAAAAACCTTCAATACTCGAGATAAAAGCATTGCCGAAAGTCTCGTGTGGGCGAGCATGCTTACCTTACTATTAAAGCGCTTTATCGCGAGGGCGAGCGGCCTAATACACCAAGTGACTATATCTACGCAAAAAGTCGCACGGTGTGCAAACGATTGGCTGCCTGACATTTTAAAAGCACTGTTATCTGGACGTGAATACAGGATCAAAAAGACACTAAGGAAATGGTGCCGTTACTTCAGTGAGTATGCTTGCCGCGCTCATCCTAAAAGAGATAATCAGACGCTTTTTGTACAACTAACAGAAACTCATGTCTGAGAATGTATAACCCCTCATATTTAAAGGGCTACAGCTCCTTAAGGACTAACATATGAGTACTGACTCTTGTTGCTTCTTATTTAAAGCTTCGCAGGCCTTTACAGCATCTGTGAAGTTTTCTAATACTGTGACCATAAAAGGTTCTGGCTCACCGGTTGAACTTTTAACTACAAATAGTTGTGACTCCTGTCCATCCGCGGACTTAACCATAAATGGTTGAGTACTGCTCTTTACGTATTCGGCTTCCATAACCTTGAATCCCTACAAGTAAAAATATGGATAGATGATACTGCGTGATAGATGATAAACAAATAACTATCACTTAGTAATGGGGTCGAGTCTGCCCTTTTGGCTGCTGGCTTGTGACGATTGGCTGTTGAAGTCGCTGGCTTCGTTTGGTACTGGGCTGCTGCCGTGTTGGTGGCTGGCGCAAGTAGAGGCTAGCGAACTGACTGTGGCCATAAGCTCGGATAGCAGTTTGAGTACGTTTTCCTTTTCACAGATAAAGGGGTCGGAACTAATTAGGAATTTCGAATAAAACTAAGATACTTTTTCTCATCTGAGCCCCCCGTATTAGAGCAAATAATCTAGCTCGTTTATGGAAAAAAGTGAGCTACTAGCCAGTAAAATTCAAATCGAAGAAGCAACTTTCTCGAAACAAGAACAGGTGCGAATGCGGCTATGACCTTCGGTGTCAGGGCGAGGTTTCACAGCGTGAAACTCTCCGAGCGAGAAATAGGGATATCGAACTGGCTCTTAAACATGGACGTTGTTGGAAACGGCAGAGCCCACTGGGAGCGTGCTTGAATGATATCCTATCTAAAGGCCAGTTCTGCATCCATGCCTCTCGTTCATAGGCTCATGGCTACGCCATATTCACCGTAACGAAAAAGTGTTTACGCATACGGCTGCTGTAAGCAATAAACATCAATACTGTAATGATATTTATATATTCCAAAAATACCAGACTAGCCAGTTAACCCCACTGAACAACTACGCTACCTTTAATCGAAGAGATAATTACCCCGGTGTAGATGCAGCTGCGAGCTTCCAAAACAGGGACGTTTTGGTAGAGCCCACACGGATGTGTTCACGGCGACTCGTAGAAGTATCTGCACATTCCTCGCCGGGCAGGCGCTAGATCACAGCAAACTAATGGCATTCAGAAGATTGCCAAATACCAAACCCTCCCAATGAACCCAATCAAGATATTTGAAACTTGTTATCCTACAAGTAGATTAGAACGGCTGATTAACCATGACCAAAAATTGACTGGAGCCCTCACCTTGGGCAAATTCGGCCCTAACCACGACACCTTCAACTTCAAATCTGGCGCCCACGCCTAAGGTCCATTTCATGTCATCATGAAGTTCACTGGCACTGAAGTTGTCGGCGACCTGTCCCGTTTCTGCAAACACCACCCACTGCCACCAAGGTATATTATAAAGATTAAAAAAAGGCAGAGTTGGCAGGGGTTGCCATGCTGGTTGCACTCGGTATTCGACAGAGTAGAGTACGGCGCTACGACCGACAAGCTGTCTGTTGGAATAGCCTCTTAAGTGTTCGAACCCACCCAGACTCACTCCGGCGAAAGAGGGAGGCCGCTGATACTGTTCAGTTCCAGAATCATATTCGTTCCATGTCGGCGTATCGGCAAGATAGAAGTTCAAGGCCAAGATCTGCTGTGGAAACCAGGCACTTCCCTCAAGAGAAAAAAAGGCGCTCTGCTCGAACTCCCAAGTCGTCCAACTTTCACCACTGTCTGCGCCATCAGACGAGCCCCTTGAGCCAAAATCACGAGTAAAAGTCAGGCTAGTGTGGCCTCCACGAGTACTACTTTTACCATTGTCGCGATTATCCCAATCCAGTGTTAACTCGAGTCCTTGAGCCTTAGTGGGCAGATTTTCATAGCCCACTAATTCCTGAGTTTTCACGAAAGGAGTGAGATCTATGCTGGTCACACCCGACTCTCTGGGATCCCAGGTAAAATCATCACCTGACTTTGAGGGCATCAAGCTTCTTGCCGCACCATTTGCTCCCTTGCCCCAAGGCAATACATATTTGATATGCACTTTGGAATATGACTTATCTCCCTCGGTCACGATACGAGTTCTTTGGCTCGAATCACTGGCACCAGAGACTAAACTTCCCCCAGCAGATCCTTCCGGGACGAAGTAGATCCCCTGTTTATAATTGGCCCGATAAAACTCACCCGAGAATAGCCAGCGATCTAGATTTGGCAGTTGATAATTACTCGCCGCTAAGTAGCTTACCCAACTATCGGTGCTGCTATAGAGCCCGATACCTAATATGGATGCTTGAGCCTGTCCCGCATGCTTGAGCACCCCGGCGGCACCAACTGTGGTGCTTAAGGTTTCTGTTGAAAAAATAAAGGGAACGGCAACAAATTCAGGCTCAAATTTATATCTTACCCTCTCAGAATCGGCACTGGCAACGGGTTCAACGACATTGCCGTCATCATAAATATCACTGCCAGTAACACGTATTCCAGGATTCGCGAGCTTTTCTGCCGCAACAGGAGAAATGGCAATGACACTAAAGAGCATCAGCACAGTAAGGGGGTAATTATGGTATTTCAAAATTTATCTCACTCGATTACGAATATCCGCTTCATTGAATCGATACAACTAGCAAAATAGATCTAGGTGTTCATTCCATATACACGGCAACACGAGGAGTTAATTTTGTCACGAGTTCATAGGCGATGGTGCCTATGTGCTCGGCAACGACTTCAACCGGTAAGGCACTGCCCCACAATATGGCTTCATCACCAATACTGTCGCTTGAGTCAGATCCAAGATCGACAGTCAACATATCCATAGAAACGCGTCCAACTATGGGCACCAGACGTCCATTAACCCACACAGGGGTTCCCTCTGGCGCATTTCTCGGATAGCCGTCACCATAACCGATAGCGACAATGCCAAGCTTAGTATCTGCTTTGGCTCGCCAATAGCAGCCATATCCCACAGGCTCACCAGCCTTATGCTCACGAACGGCAATCAGCTGAGATATCAGCTCCATCGCCGGTTGCAGACCATGATTCTTACCCAGATCTCCCGTCACAGGGGAGACGCCATAGAGGGCGATACCCGGTCGAACCCAGTCCTTATGACTATCCGGCCAATATAAAGTTCCTGCCGAGTTGGCTAGTGTCGTGTCGCCCGGTAAATTTCTTACCAACTTATTGAATTTATTTAATTGTTCTTGGGTATAGGGGTTATCCGGCTCATCGGCACAGGCAAAATGAGACATCAGCTTGATTGGTTTTACCACCTGAGGACATGCTTGAAGTCGCGCATAAATCTGCTCAAATTGCTCGGGGGTGAAACCTAACCTATGCATACCTGTATCTAACTTTAACCAGACGTTAACAGGCTTAGATAAGCTTGCCTGCTCTAACATCTCCAGTTGTGTCTCATTATGCACAACTGTCTCTATGTCGTTCATCACTAAGGTGATCAAGTCTACCGGCCTAAAGCAGCCTTCCAGCAAGATGAGCTTAGCCGTCACGCCACCATCTCTTAATGCTATTGCCTCCTCTAAACGGGCCACACCGAACCCATCGGCATCTTCGATGCATTGAGCCACATTCAATAAGCCGTGGCCATAACCATTCGCTTTAACCACCGCCATGATTTTACTCGAGGGCGCGATCTGGCGTAAGCGAGCTAGATTATGTTTCAGCGCTTTACAGCTGATCTCTGCACGTGGGAATGGTTTCAAAAATAGACCTTATCGATGGAGCGGAACCTTGGGCGCGATCCAGCGGTGATATTAATATGAGCATTGAATCTATATAGAGTGATGCCAATGATCCATTGTCCACCCTCTAGACGAATCAAGTTTAATCTCGGCTTAAGCGCAACGTCACCCTTGCGCCTTCCTATGAGAAAGAGCTAACGATTAGTCTTCATCGAACTTAGGGCCGGCATAATTATCGAAACGAGAGAATTGCCCTTGGAAGGTCAAAACAACACGCCCAATGGGCCCGTTACGTTGCTTACCTATGATAATTTCTGCGACGCCTTTATGCTCAGTATCGTGGTTGTACACCTCATCACGATAGATAAACATGATTAAGTCGGCATCTTGCTCAATCGCACCAGATTCACGCAAATCTGAGTTCACCGGACGCTTATCGGCACGTTGCTCCAATGAACGGTTGAGCTGTGATAGTGCAATGACCGGAACCATTAACTCTTTGGCTAACGCCTTGAGTGAGCGGGAGATTTCAGAAATTTCTAAGGTACGGTTATCTTTCAGAGCTGGCACTTGCATCAACTGCAGATAATCGATCATGATCATCGACAGACCGCCGTGTTCACGGGCTATTCGTCTGGCCCGGCTGCGAACATCGGTCGGAGTCAGGCCTGAGCCATCATCGATGTACATCTTACCTTGCTCAAGCATGATCCCCATGGTGGATGACACACGAGCCCAATCATCATCATCCAGCTGTCCGGTACGTATCTTAGTCTGATCCACTCGACCCAATGAGGCCAACATACGCATCATGATCTGTTCAGAAGGCATCTCCAGGCTGAAAATCAGCACAGGTTTATCTTCATTGAGCGCCGCCTGCTCACACAAGTTCATCGCAAAGGTCGTCTTGCCCATAGAGGGACGTGCGGCGACAATAATCAAATCGCCCGCCTGGAAACCCGCCGTCAACTTATCGAGATCGTGAAAACCACTGGAAACACCAGTCACACCACCCGTAGGGTTATTATAGAGTTCCTCAATTTTATCGACGGTTTTCTCCAGAATAGCCTTGATGTCTTTCGGACCATCCTTGTCATTAGTTCGAGACTCTGCAATTTTAAAGACCTTGGTCTCAGCAAGATCCAGTAACTCGCTGGAGTTACGCCCTTCGGGATTAAAACCGGCATCGGCGATCTCATTGGCGACCTTGATCATGTCGCGAACGACGGCTCGCTCACGTACGATCCCCGCATAAGAAAGTATGTTACCCGCGCTCGGAGTATTCTTGGCAATCTCACCCAGATAGGCGAAGCCGCCGGCATCTTCTAACTGATCTTCAATTTCTAATTGCTCAGAAACAGTGATCAGGTCTATGGGATGACTGGCACCGGTTAAGGTTGCCATCGCATTGAAAATCATCTTATGAGAGCGAGAATAAAAATCTTCTGCAACAACCGCTTCAGACACCCTATCCCAAGCCTCGGAATCTAGCATTAGACCACCGAGTACAGATTGCTCCGCCTCTAAAGAATGTGGTGGCATCTTAAGAGTATCCATCTGGATATCTCTAGGCTTCTGTTTTACCTTGAAGCCACCTTGAGCTTGTTGTGACATTTAATCTCCAAATTCCCAACGATTACACTAAATATGATATAAAACCAACTCAATAAAAACAGGAAGTGAACAACTTCCTATCCAAACAACAATTAAAATAAGGAATCACTATGCGCAATGCATTGATCTCAGCATTAGTGCTGTCATCTGGAGTGGCATTTATCTCTCTCGAGACCCATGCAGATGAGGGGCAATGGCAGCCTTATCAAATGCCATCGATTGCAGACAAGCTTAGCGAAAGAGGAATCAGCATTCC
This sequence comes from Shewanella benthica KT99, assembly GCF_000172075.1. Lineage (GTDB taxonomy): Bacteria > Pseudomonadota > Gammaproteobacteria > Enterobacterales > Shewanellaceae > Shewanella > Shewanella benthica_A. The sequence continues at coordinate 75,200 of NZ_ABIC01000006.1, read as the reverse complement.
GGCAACACAGTTAGCCGACCTCACTCAGTATCCGATGAATGCGGTTGTCGGACTCGGCTATTGTACAGCCAGTTTCGTCTCCCCCCAAGGGTTAGTTGTCACAAACCATCACTGCGCATATAGAGCCATACAATACAACAGTAAAAAAGAGCATAATTATATTGCCGATGGGTTCCTGGCAACGAGTAAAATCGATGAGCCGAGCGCGGGCCCTAACGAAAGGTTGTATATTACCGAAGCGGTGACCAATGTCTCCGAGCAAGTAACCCAAGACTTGAGTCAAGATCCTCTGGTGCGTTATGAAGAGATCCAATCAAACAGAAAGTCTTTGATTAAAAGCTGTGAGAGTGATGACAACTATCGCTGCTCAGTCAAAAGCTTCCATAGCGGCCTCGAATATTATCTTATCAAGCAGCTGATTATCCGTGATGTGCGTCTCGTATATGCACCACCTAAGAGTGTCGGCGCTTTCGGTGGCGATATAGACAACTATGAATATCCACGCCACGCAGGAGACTTCACCTTCCTGCGCGCCTATGTAGGCAAAGATGGTCAGCCGGCGGCGTATGCTAAAGATAATGTGCCATTCAAGCCTAAGAGTTATCTGAAGATAAATGCCGACGGTGTCAAGGCTGGCGATGGCGTTTTTGTCGCCGGGTACCCTGGCTCGACCAGTCGCTATCGTTTAACCAGCGAGCTTAAATTTGCCAGTGACTGGCTCTATCCCACCTTAGCGTCTCGATATCAACTGCGTATCGACACCATTGAGGCCATGGGAGACAGCAGTAGTGAAATTGAAATCAAATATGCCGGCACCTTAGCCTCTATGGCTAACCGTATGAAAAAATATAACGGCCTACTCGATGGTTTTAAAGCCACCGATATAGCAGGCATCAAGCAGAGCCGTGAAGATGACTTCAAGCAATGGTTAGCAACCGATAAGACCTACCAGAGTTATCAAGCCCAACTCGATCGACTCGAGCGTCTACTCAGCAAGAAACGTATCGAGAGCCAGACACGTTACTATTTTGAAAATGCTCAATCTAGTACGCTTCTGGCCGCGGCCAACAAGCTGTATCGATTGTCGAAAGAGAAGACTAAGCCCGATGCAGAGCGTGAAGAAGGCTATCAAGAGCGAGACATGAAGATGTTCAAGGCTCGTCTCAAACGCATCGATGCTAGCTTCGATACTTCAGTAGATAAAGCCCTATGGCTACAGGATCTACAAGCTTACAAGGCTCAAGACAACCGAGTGGCAGCCCTGGACGCTATGCTTATCGATAATCAAGAGTCCGCCTCTTTATCTGAAAAGCTAGATGGCCTTTACTCACTGACCTCACTGACAAACCAAGATAAACGATTAGCCTGGATGGACGCCGAAGCCGACGCGTTCGAGACCAGTGCCGATCCCTTTATTCGTCTTGCCGTAGCACTTTTTGATACCAATATGGCCCAGGAAAAAGACAAGAAGACCTTAGCGGGTGAGCTATCTCAGGCTCGCCCCGACTACATGAAAGCCATCATCGCCTATTACCAAGCCAACGACTGGCCAGTCTATCCCGATGCTAATGGCACACTGAGGATCAGCTATGGCATGGTCGACGGATATCAGGCGAAAGATGCCTTATATAAACAGCCTTTCACTCACCTAGAAGGCATAGCCGCCAAACATACCGGCGTAGCACCCTTCAATGCACCACAGAAAGTCCTAGATGCCATTAAAGAGCAGAGATATGGCAGCCACAAGGTCGCCTCAGTCATAAACGATCCCAGTACCTGGCTGTGTCGGCTATTTTCTTGCTTAGATAAGCCGGAAGCGTTTAATTCGGTACCGGTAAACTTCCTCTCCAGTGTCGACACCACAGGCGGAAACTCAGGATCTCCCGTGTTTAACGGCAAGGGAGAGTTAGTTGGCCTAAACTTCGATTCCACCTATGAAGCGATAACCAAGGACTGGTTCTTTAACCCCAGCATCACCCGCGCCATACATGTGGACTTCCGCTATATCCTCTGGATGATGGATGAAGTGGACCATGCGGATAACTTGATAGCCGAGTTGGATTTAGTCAGGAATTAAAATGGAAAGGGCCTAGGGTTCATCATCTCCCGGCTAAAGCCGGTCCTACAACGCAACCTCGTCTTTCTGTAGGAGGGGCTTTAGCCCCGAGGTTCACAGATGCAGCGTCTTCTTTTTTACAGACATAAAAAAACACCGCCCTAATTAAATTAGTGCGGTGTTTTCTTTTAAAGCTTTAGCCTTAATACCGAGGCATTGAGTCGTGCGCTTTAAAACTATGTATTAGGCTTCTGCAACAACAGAAATCTTAACCATAGCTCTAACTTCAGTGTGAACCTGAACTTCAATTTCGAACTCACCAGTAGTACGCAAAGCGCCTAATGGAAGACGAACTTCGCTCTTAACGAGTTCAACACCAGCAGCTGTAACTGCATCGGCGATATCACGGTTGCCAATAGAACCGAACAGCTTGCCTTCGTCACCAGCTTTAGAAGCGATAACAATAGACTCAAGTGCGTTGATTTTCTCAGCGCGCTCGTTTGCAGCCGTCAGGGTAGCGGCTAACTTAGCTTCTAATTCAGCACGACGTGCTTCAAAGACTTCAGTGTTAGCAGTGTTGGCAACAACAGCTTTACCTTGTGGCAAAAGATAGTTACGTGCGTAACCAGACTTAACTGTAACTTGGTCACCTAGATTTCCTAGGTTAGCGATCTTATCAAGTAAAATAATGTTCATTATTAATTCCTCTAGATTATTGCGCTATTACTGATGTAAATCAGTGTAAGGCAGTAGAGAAAGATAACGAGCACGCTTGATAGCGCGAGCTAGTTGACGTTGATATTTAGCGTTTGTACCTGTGATACGGCTAGGAACAATTTTACCACTTTCAGTAATATAGTTCTTTAGAGTTACGATATCTTTGTAATCAATCTCTGTAACGCCTTCTGCAGTGAAACGGCAGAACTTGCGACGACGGAAATAACGTGCCATGTGACAGTCTCCTAAGTTTTCAATTCGACATTTTCAGCGTGTATGACTAAGCGATTTTGACCATTTCGACTCTGCTGGAGAGCGATAAAGCCTTGCACTTCGATATCCACGCCGATTTTCAGCTTATCTGTAACGCTTTCAAAGCGTTCACCACTTAATATCACTTGTATCTGACAGTATACGCTTCTTAGCATTTCTGCTTCGAAGCACTGAGATTTGTGTTCCAGCATAATCACACAATGCGCGATGCCTGCTGGGCTTTTAAAGCTTCTGGAACGCGTAATGGTTCCCGATAACACCAAGTGGTTTGTGGCCAAAGAAAAGCTTACTCTGCTGCTTTTTCAGCGGTTTCTTTAACTTCTTCAACAGCTTTTTCAACAGGCGCGCTACGACGCTCGCCTTCGCTAGAACGGCGTGAATCACGCTCTTCTTTTAGCTTAGCCATTGGAGATGCTTCAGTGATGGCTGCTTTAGTACGCATAACCATGCTACGCAAAACAGCGTCGTTGAGACGGAAAACTGTTTCTAGCTCTTCAATCGATTCTGCAGTAGTTTCTACGTTCATAAGAACATAGTGAGCCTTGTGCAATTCGATAATTGGGTAAGCCAGTTGACGACGGCCCCAATCTTCTAAACGATGAACTTGACCGCCAGCTTGGGTAAGAATACCCGTGTAACGTTCAATCATACCAGGTACTTGTTCACTCTGATCAGGGTGAACCAAAAATACGATTTCATAATGGCGCATTTTTTGCTCCTTACGGTTATCTAGCCTCGTTGCTGGCTCAGTCAGACCAAATAGAGGCAAGGAACTAATTAAAGTGACTGATTTAAGCCGCGAGATATTACACAAATCTAAGCCTGAATTCAAGCAGTATCTATAACCAATTAGGCTAATTTGCGACTCATGGTCATCTATCGAAACAGACAGCACACTTTATATGGGCAATTTTCCAAGTGCCCCGCTAGGTTCATTGCTGGTCCGTAACCTGATTGCCACATTAAACTTGGCAACGATAATTTGAAATTGTATCGCTATATTAACTTTACCGATGCAGAACAGAATAGGTATGATGTTGACCTATCGTCATAGAACCTCACCACATTAAAATAATAGTAAGAATAAATAATGTTTAGAGTTTTAACTGCACTACTTGTATCCATACCTATGTCAGCTTGGGCCTTAGTGCCCCCCGACTATCAAGAGCTGCCCAGTGATTTCACCGCGGAAATCGAGGCAGGTTTGCAACTCAATACCGGCAATACCGAGTCCAGTAGCTTCAATGGTCGAACCAAACTGGTTTACGACACAGAGCAATTTAGACAGGAAGGAACATTTAAACTCTATTATGCGGCCGACAATGAAAAAACCACGGCGGAGAAATATGATGTACAGCTGCAGTCCAGTTATAAACTAGACAATGATTTTTCATGGCTAGACGATGGCTATGTCTTCGGTCGAGGTGACTTCACCTTAGACCATTTCGGTAGTTACACCCAAATATCTACGGTTTCTGTGGGTTACGGTTTCGATGCTATTTCAAATAGTGATACTAAGCTCAGCTTAGAAATCGGTTCAGGTTACCGATATAACATGCCTATCGAAACAGAATCTGAACCAAACCCCATGGCCGATAAAGACATCATTGTTCGTACTGCCGCCAAGTTTGAGCAAAAACTGCAGGAATATACCAGCCTCAACGCCGATCTCACCGCTGAAATAGGCGAAAACAACAGTACCCTCACCCTGGATATGAACTACAAGAACACCCTCTTCCAAGACTGGGCCTTCAAGATAGGCGTCAACATCAAGTACACAGACGTCGTCCCCGAAGGCAGCGAGCAAACAGACACCATCACCACATTCAATTTACTGTATACGTTCCAGTAAGACCCCTAGGTTCGAGAGGCTAGGTTCTGGGAAGGGGGAAAGTTATAAGTTATAAGTGGTAAGTGGTAAGTGGTAAGTGGTAAGTGGTAAAGTTTATAGCGGGTCATTTCAGGGCAGCCTCATAGTTACCCAAAAAAAGTCTGATAACAAGTTTTGTGAGCGTTCATCTGACAATCCTGAGTGTCTTGGTTATTATTACTCTCATTTTTCTGGCCATGACCTACACCACTCAGGAAGCGACTGGCATTGTAATCGTATACCTGACTGTTCATGTGAACACATACGAGCTACGAAAGCGGAATTTGATAAATATCAGTTTTACTTCTGATTTAACATTTTAGGGGATAAATGGAAGAAGAAATAAGGAAGAGATGCCAGTAAATATTTATAACTATATTTACTGGCAAAATAATTAATTCATGAGTTCAAAAGGCTCATTTTCATGAAGGTTAGAAGCAAAGCTGTAGATAGATTTTTTATCTTCAAACTGAGTAACATTTACCCCAAGATCATGCATTTCATTTGAAACTTCATTAAAAGCCCTTATGATATTTCTATCTTTTGTCATAGGATTTTCAACTGTAAACATCATGTGCTCAGGCTTAATAGTCTTAGCTTGAATTAACCTCTTAACTCGGCTAATCCATTGCTCCCCATGTTCTATAAGGTTAAGTGGTCTAGTTTGATCAAAAGCGATAGGTTTTATCACCTTAGTTATGTTGCCAATACAGGCCACAAGAGGCATATTAACTGGCACATAATCAGCAACTAACCTTTGCTGTTTAAACCTAACATTATCGACATGGGTTTTAAGCTCATGTCTAAGCACTTTGACCATCTGCTGCTCACGATACTCTTTAGTCGCAAAGCTTCTTCCAATATAACGCTCAAAAAGCGTTTCCAATGCGATAGTTGGCTCATCGCATAACATTGAGCTCGTTTCACCAAATGTCATCACACCTTCACGGTAACGAGTAACCTCTTGGAAGAAGTTCACCTGCTCTCTACCAAGCATTTTGCGCCCAAAGTCACGAACTCGCTCTAACTCATCAGCAAAGCTTCTAAGTGCATTGCTATACAATGCACCATCAAGATCATCAAAAAAGTCAGTCACTCTAGCAAATCGTATTGGCGCTAGTTTGAAATCAACAAACCCCTGCTTTGGGGAATATAGTAAAATACCAACATTTGCAAACTCTTCTGTTTCTGCAAACGGCATAAAACGTATTATTGCGTAATTACATAAATTGCTCATTGTATGCCCTCCCAAAAACCAGTGTGTTTGTAGTGAAGCAATACTACTTTGATTTGTGCCTCAATGCTATCGAGATCGAATACTTCAAGCCAGTCATCAGGGAGCTGCTCTATTGCTTCTCTAAGTGTAGCTAAAGAAGCAATAAAGCGTTCTTCATAAAATTGCTTATCGAGTAAATCCCTTTGTTCATTCCAAGCTTCTGCCCCGATATGACACTGGTTAAAAGTATCTAAATCAAAGTCACGTTCGAATGATAAATTATGATCCAACACATAGACCCTATTAGTTTGAGGGTGCATAAACAAATTGGGGTTCCCACCAAGAGACGTTAAATTTCTATCATCATTTCTAACCCAGTAATCAAAGACAAATAGATCACGGAGTAATTGTTTATCGATATGATTTCTCTGAGCAACTGTAATATCTTGAATATTATCGATATACCGAGAAGCAAAACATACACCTGCGCCAAGATCTTCATAATCAAATTCAACGAGTACATCATCGACATACGCGAGTTCAAAGTCAGGAATAGGCAGTTCAAAACCACGACATAAATGCCCGACTAACCACTCTTTAACTAGACCTGTTCGAGTCGCTCTTGCACCTTTTACAATATATTTGTGTCCATCATCAGCTTCACATAAAAAAGGCCCTGTTTGACCTTGTTTCATTTGCCGAATGATCTTGGTGATTCCAATCATTAAGTCATTCCAAAGAGAGCACTGTTAGTAACAGTATTATTTCATTCAAGCATCACAGCTTTATACAAATAAAATCAAATGATTATTCAATAACTTGCTAGTAAATAGCTGCATAGTGCGCATGCACAATTAACAAACCTATTATTTGACAAACGTACAGAGCATCTAGCTGAATTTACGGTAGTTTGTCTTTTTTTTCAAGGTTTTAAATATTAGTTAGGCAGAGAGCCAGGTCAAATTTCTATATGAATAACCCAGTGTAGATAATTGGACTCCCCACTCTCCTAATCAGTTACGTTATATCTCAATTCTCACGAGATTCCGGAGTCTAAAATGAAAGGGACTATTGTTGGCGTTGATCTGGCTAAAAATGTAATTCAAGTTTGTGTCTTCAAAAATAATAAGGTGCATTCAAATACTGAAATGACACCGAATGAATTTATCGACTGGCTGGCCAACTTAGCCCCCGTAACCATAGTGTTCGAAGCGTGTGGAATGTCTAATTATTGGAAACAAAAAGCAATATCATTTGGTCATGAGGCTAAGTTAATTTCTGCTAAGTTAGTCTCAGCCGTCAGGCAAAATCAAAAAGCGGACAAAAATAATGCTTTAGCGATTGTTCAGGCCGCACTGTTACTCGAGGTCAATTTCATCACAGGTAAAACGGTCGAGCAGCAACAACTTCAATCCATTATGAGATTACGAGAACTTGCTATCAAACAAAAAACTGCGATGAGTAACCAGCTCACCTTGTTGTTGGCAGAGTTTAACCTTATGGTGTCAAGCAGAAATGGCGGCTTACGCGGTGTGATTGAATCCACGTTAGAAAACGCTGAAAATGATTTTTCTTCTGAGTTTCGAGCCGCTCTTGAAGCGGCCTGGCAACAGTATTTATCCGTAGTAACATCCATCACGACTTATGATCTGTGTTTGGAAAAATCACTCGTCACTCACCCTGAGGCTCAAAAATTATTAAAAATTGAAGGGGTGGGTACTCTCAATGCGATTACTCTCTATATCGCATTAGGTTGCGCTGATATTGGTGTCGTTTCCACAGGAAAAGATGCATCCGCCTGTATTGGATTAACCCCGATTCAGTATTCTTCAGGTGGAAAGGTCAAACTGGGGTCCATAGGAAAACACGTTAAAAATAGCATTCTCAGAAGCCAGTTAATAACTGGCGCATTGTCAGCGGTCAGTCAAAAGAGAAGCCAAGACGACGGTCAGAACCGCCTACGCCATGCTCACACAGGGTACAGAGTATAGAGCAGAGTTAATTTCAGCTTAAAAAGCGTTCAAACAACAAAAATGCACAATCGAAGATTAGAAATCAGCCAGTTAAGGTAGCCCGCATCAAAGAGTCTTGAGCTCGCAGTGTAGAATTATCAACTGGTTCGCGTAAATATCATAGAGCCTGAGTTCGCTACTCAATTGAGAGCTCATACATAAGTTCGCATTTATTTCTTCAAGAGTGTCTGTTTTTGTTGACACCGGGGAGTCCACATAAGATGCGTCCGTGACAAGGATGTCACGGCCGAACTTACAAGGACGTACTAGCAGTGTGTCACAGAAGTATCTGCATATAAGGTCGTTCATTCACATCCATGTAATCACGACATTGGTGCATCCATGCACGGCACCCACGGCAGGTGATAAGTAACCATGAAGGTACGGCATTCGATGCACTATGGGATACATGCTCCCAAAATGACGATAGCTAAGTTTTCACAAACTTAGCTTAATCTCTGGCGTACAGCCTCAAACAAACAGACTCCAGTCGCCACTGACACGTTCAGGCTGGATACTGAGCCGGTCATAGGTATCGAAACCAGTGAGTCACAGCTTTCGCGGGTTAGACGGCGCAGGCCCTTGTCTTCGGAGCCCATGGCGATCGCCAGTGAGCCTTTAAGATCGGCTTTATACAAATCCTGCTCTGCTTCGCCGGCGGCGCCGACAATCCAGATACCTTTATCTTGCAGGCTTTTCATGGTGCGAGCCAGGTTAGTGACCTGAAACAGCGGCACCACTTCTGCGGCGCCGCAAGCGACCTTACTCACCGTTGGCGTTAGACCCACAGAGTTATCACGCGGCACGATAACCCCATGAACACCGGCGGCATCTGCGTTACGCAGACAAGCACCTAAATTGTGCGGATCGGTAACTCCATCGAGGATCAGCAAGAAAGGTGTCTCTGTCTTCTCTACTTCTATCTTATCAAGCAGGACCGCTAAGTCTTTGTCATTGAGCTGTTTGACCGCCTTGACTCGGGCTATCACACCTTGGTGTTGACCCCCGTCTGACTTGTCATCCAATACTTTACGTGTTGCATGCTGCACCGAGATACCGTACTCAGCCGCACTCTCTAGGATCGGCATGAAACGCTTGTCATCACGGCCCTGTAGTACCCAAAGTTCGATTACGCGTTCCGGGCTATATTTCAGTACTGCTTCAACGGCATGAATACCAAAGGTGATATCTTGTTTTTTCATCTATTACTGTCTCTATTACTTACTTTCTTTGGCTTTACGCTTGGCTGGGCTCTTTTTTACTGAAGACTTTTTAGCCTTCGACTTCTTAGCCGTCGTTTTTGTTTTAGCAGCGGACTTTTTAGCTCCACCGCTCGTATTGGTTTTAGCTGAATCGGCAGAAGCTTTACCCGCCGCCGCTTTTGAACGAGAACCGCGTCGCTTAGGTTTACCGCTCTTATCTGCTTTGCCTAGCTTAGCACCCTCGGCATTGACTCGCTCTCTGGCAGTCATTGGCTTCTTGCCACGGCTTGGACGTGTAGACTTACCTTCCTCACCCGCCATCATCAAGTCTATCTGTCTGTCATCCAGATTGACGCTCGCCACCTTCACCGTGACCTTGTCGCCTATCTGGTATACCTGACCGGATGATTCACCCACCAGACGCTGACGCATATTATCATATTGGTAGTAATCGCTCCCCAGACTTGAGATATGCACTAAGCCATCGATAAAGAGTTTATTCAGACGGACGAACATGCCGAAATGAGTGACCGAGGCCACTACAGCGTCGAAGGTATCGCCCACGTGATCTTGCATAAACTCACATTTGAGCCAATCGCTGACATCGCGGGTCGCCTCATCGGCGCGGCGCTCTGTGGTCGAACACTCGACACCGAGAAGGTCTAACTCTTCTAGCTGATAGTGATAACCACCACCAGGCGTCCATTTCTCTTTCGCCTCTCCCTGTTCTTTCGCCAGCAAGAAGCGAATAACACGATGCAAGATCAAGTCAGGGTAACGACGAATAGGCGAAGTAAAGTGAGAATAGGCCTCTAAGGCTAAACCAAAGTGTCCTTCATTATCCGGCGTGTAAACCGCTTGCTTCATCGAGCGCAGCAACATGATCTGGATAAGCTCGGCATCGGGTCTGTCGGTGATCGACTCCATCAAGGCCTGATAATCTGTCGGTGTAGGCTTAAGCCCGCCGCCCATGGTCAGGCCACGTTCCTTGAGGAAGTCTTTAAAGTTCGTCAACTTCTGCTCGGATGGAGACTCATGCACCCGGTATAAGACTTCGCCCTTGTGCTTCTTGACGAACTTGGCCGAAGCCACATTGGCCAAAATCATGCACTCTTCGATGATCTTATGCGCCTGATTACGATATCTCGGCACTATGCTGTCAATCTTGCGATCGGCATTGAAAACAAACTGAGTCTCAGTAGTTTCAAAGGCGATGGCGCCTCTTTGTGCACGTGTCACATCCAGAGTCAGATACAGAGATTGCAACGTCTGCAGATGCGGGAATATAGGTTTGAGCTTATCACTCACCTCTGCGCCTTCGAGCATATCGGCAACTTGGGTATAGGTCAGACGAGCATGAGAATGCATCACGGCCGGATAGAATTTATATCCTGAGAGTTTACCTGCTGCTGAGATAGTCATCTCGGCAACCATACATAAACGATCGACCTCAGGCATCAAAGAACATAAGCCATTAGAGATTTTTTCCGGCAGCATAGGGATGACTTGTGATGGGAAGTACACCGAGTTTCCTCGAGCACGAGCTTCCTTATCTAATGCAGATTCGGTGCGCACATAATGGCTCACATCGGCAATCGCCACCCAAAGACGCCAGCCACCGCTCTTCTTGGCTTCGGCATAAACGGCATCGTCGAAATCACGGGCATCTTCACCATCTATGGTGACTAAAGGCAAATGACGTAGATCGGCTCGGCCCTCTTTGTCAGCTTCAGTCACTTCATCGGGAATTGCGCGCAGCTTCTTCTCAATCTGACTCGACCAGGTATGTGGCAGATCGTAGTTACGCAGGGCAATCTCGATCTCCATGCCAGGAGCCTGCTGCTTGCCTAACACTTCGGTGACTTTACCCGCAGCCTTCACATAACGGCCCGGGCGACGGGTCAATTCGAGCACCACAACATCACCCTGACGAGCACCATTACGGTCCTCATCGGCAATGAGTATCTCTTGGCCTATACGCCTGTCATCGGCAATGACGAAAGCCATGCCGGAATCTAAATGGAAACGTCCCACTAGGACGGCGGATCTCTGTTCGACCAGGCGTACGATACGTGCTTCGCGGCGCCCCTTACGGTCGACTCCGGCTTTCTGCGCCAGCACCTTGTCGCCGTGGAAATACATCATCATGTCACGGTTATTGATAAAGAGGTCGTCACCGCCCTCAGCCAGCTTCAAGAAGCCAAAACCATCTCTGTGACCGATAATCGTACCGGTAAGCAGGTCCATACGCTCGGGGAGGCCGTAGGCCTGCCCTCGGGTAAACACCAGCTGCCCATCCCGCTCCATGGCTCGCAGACGACGTCTAAGCGCCTCAAGCTGCTGCTCACTTTCGAGTTTAAGCGCCTGTGCTATGCGTTCACGGTTTAACGGGGATTTTTCTGATCGTAAGTATTCTAAAATAAACTCACGGCTTGGAATGGGATTTTCATAATTTTCTTGTTCACGCTTTAAATGCGGATCTTTGATCATTCAATATCTCAAATATTTTACCGGAACATTCCGGGTCATACCAATTGCTAATAGACAAATGGTACTGTTTATCGGGATCTCAGGTGCTCCTGTTTTGCCCTGGCAACTGCACTGGGCGGCATTTTCTGCTCTAGCACCTTCAATAATTCTAAGGCTTTATGTTTTGTCGCCTCATCACTAAATACATCGTTATATAGCCAGTGATATCCCATCTCGAAATCCCTTGGGCTACCATAGCCTTCACCAAACAGTCTGACTAACATCATACGTGCCGGCAGGTCGCCATTGGCCGCTGCGGGCATCACATAATGAATGGCTCTGTCGCGATCTTGTATCACGAATTGTCCATCGTGATAGTACTCGGCGATCCTGAGCATAGCTTCCGCGCTCCCCTGCTCGGCAGAGTCACGCAGTAAAGAGATCCCTCTCGGTGGGTTTGCTTTGACACAAATACCATGATTAAGCATCTCGGCCCAAAGATATTGATACAGGGGCTGTTCAAGCACCTCGGCTCTCGCCTCAATATCCTGGACTAACTGACAATCATCCTCCGTGACTCGCGTAAGATATTGTTTAGTCCTGATCAGTTCAATTAACTGCTCCTGACTATAGATATCCACGGCTCGAGTCTCGGCCCAGCTCAAAGCCGGTATCAGCGCTACTATCGATAACAACAGATAACGCGACATGATTTTCGATGAAAATTTTAGCACTTCTCCTAGCATGAGCTCTCTCGCGAAAAATTCATAAACATAAGTAGTGATCAGACAAGACACTCGATTAGCGGTGAATAGCTTGTCTCATCAATACTCGCCTATTGGGTACATAATAGGTCATCGGCAGTATCACGCATTTCTTGAGCACTGCCTTGCCCGTATCAACACCAATAAAAAGGCCGCGATATGCGGCCCCTTACTATTAACTAAACGGATTCACCAGAATCATGGTCTCGTTTCTATCGGGACCCGTAGAGATAATATCAATTGGCGTTTCTAACAAGTCTTCGAGACGCTTAATGTAGTTCAATGCCGCTTGCGGCAATTGCTCTAAAGAAGTCGCACCGAAAGTGGTCTCACTCCAGCCTGGCATAGTTTCCAGTACAGGTGTGACCTTCTCGTAGCCTTCAGCCGCGAGTGGAGTCACAGTCGCGACAGTTCCATCTGGATACTGATAGCCCACACAAATCTTCACTTCTTTCAGACCATCTAGCACATCTAGCTTAGTCAGACAGAAACCGCTTACGCTGTTGATCTGTACCGCACGCTTCATGGCAACTATGTCTAACCAACCTGGACGACGCTTACGACCAGTTGTGGCTCCGAATTCGTGACCCTTAGTGCCTAAGTAGTCACCGATTTCACACTTAAGCTCAGTTGGGAAAGGTCCGGCTCCGACGCGAGTCGTGTAAGCCTTCATGATACCCAATACATAATCCAGATGACGTGGACCGAATCCTGAACCTGTAGCAACACCACCTGCGGTAGTATTAGAAGAGGTGACGAACGGATAAGTACCATGGTCGATATCAAGCAAGGTACCCTGTGCGCCTTCAAACAGAATAGGCTCACCCGCTTTACGCGCCTGATCTAACAATTCAGTGACGTCGGTACACATACTCTTAAGGTAATCTGCGATTGCCAAAGCATCTTTCAATGTCTTTTCATAATCTACAGCTTCGCACTTGTAGTATTGCGTCAACATGAAGTTGTGATAGCTCATCACATCTTTCAGCTTCTCTGCAAACAGCTCTGCATCAAACAGATCGCCAACACGAAGACCACGGCGTGAAACCTTATCTTCGTATGCAGGACCAATACCACGGCCCGTTGTACCAATAGCCTTATTACCGCGAGCTTTCTCACGGGCAACATCTAGAGCACAATGGAATGGCAGGATCAGTGGACACGCTTCAGAGATAAGCAGACGCTCCTCAACAGGAACTCCACGCTCTTTAAGCATGTTGATCTCAGTAATCAGAGCTTCTGGTGATAGCACCACGCCATTACCGATAATGCATTTTACATTATCACGTAAGATCCCTGATGGAATAAGATGAAGAACGGTTTTGTCACCATCGATAACAAGAGTGTGACCGGCATTGTGGCCACCCTGATATCGAACGACATATTTAGCCTGTTCGGTAAGTAGGTCAACTATCTTACCCTTTCCTTCGTCACCCCATTGGGTGCCGAGAACTACGACGTTTTTGCCCATTATTTGCTGCACGCTAGTGGTTAAAACGGGATTTTAGCAGATCTATAGGGGCTGTAGGCAAGTAATTTATGAAAAAATAATCAACAAAACAATACCTGCGGTGACTAAACCACCACCCAAACGTTGCAGAAGTTGCTGATTTTGGTTCGAAATATCCTTTAAATATGCTTTCCAGCGATTAGGAAATAACAGGGGACCAATTCCTTCGATAACAAGCACAATACCTAACGCTAGCATGATTAGCTGTAGTGACATAATTTAAAATTCCGCATAGCCTAAAGTAAAATTGAACAGGATTAAGACTAGATTAACAAATCGGCAAGGAGATGGTCTATTTTCAGGCAATAAAAAACCCAGCATAAGCTGGGTTTTTTGAGTTCTCGATAGCGAAAAATTAACGCTTTGAGAATTGTGGCTTCTTACGTGCTTTACGTAGACCAACTTTCTTACGCTCAACTTTACGAGCATCACGGGTAACAAAACCAGCGGCACGAAGAGAAGGACGTAGAGTTTCATCAAGCTCCAACAATGCACGGGTAATACCGTGACGAATTGCACCTGCTTGGCCAGTGATACCACCGCCCTTTACAGTGACATAGATGTCTAGTTTATCAGTCATTTCAACTAGCTCTAGTGGTTGACGAACAACCATACGAGCAGTTTCACGACCAAAATACTGATCTAGTGGAAGTTGATTGACAACGATGTTGCCAGTTCCTGCTTTCGCGAATACGCGTGCAGTAGATGTTTTGCGACGGCCAGTGCCGTAGTACTGAGTTGCAGCCATTAGCTTAATCCTGTTTAGATATCAAGAACTTGAGGTTGTTGTGCAGCGTGATTATGTTCTGTACCAGCGTAAACTTTAAGTTTACGGAACATGGCACGTCCTAAAGGACCTTTAGGTAACATACCCTTAACCGCTTTCTCGATAATCATTTCAGGCTTATGAGCCTGCAGCTTTTCAAAGGTGATGTGCTTGATGCCACCAATGAAACCCGAATGCGAGTAGTACACTTTGCCTTTCGCTTTATTACCAGTGACAGTAACTTTTTCAGCATTGATAACGATGATGTAATCACCGGTGTCAACATGAGGTGTATACTCTGGCTTATGCTTGCCACGTAAACGTGAAGCAATTTCAGTAGCCATACGACCCAAAGTTTTACCTTCAGCGTCAACGACAAACCACTCGCGAGTGACTGTCTCTGGTGTAGCAGTAAAAGTAGTAAAAGTAGTCTTCATTTTACAAAAACCCAATGTTAAAATTCTGTCTCAAATGCTTTACCAATATTGGTAAGAAGCACAAATAGTGCCATTCCCCGCCCCTTCGAGCAAAGAATTAGGCTTTACAACTTCCATCTAATTGATGGAGTAACGAGGGCAGGTGGCGGATTATAGACAAAGATGAGCTAAAAATCACCTAATATTTGCAGAGCAGGTAATTTAAATAATTCCCTGCTCTTGGCAAGACACTTGTTAGCCCTAGAAGCCCAAATATTTAACCTTATGGCAAATGCTCTAAGGCCAGATAATCATGGGATTGCATCTCGGTGAGACGTGAACGACAACGCCTGAATTCGAAGCTTAATAAGCCCTGAGTGTAGATGTCTTCGAGGGAGACTTCGGCTGAAATGATGAGTTTGACATTACGCTCATAAAACTCATCCACCATGGCGAGAAAACGCCGAGCAATATCGTCGCCGGTAAGCTTATCACCCATCTGCTTAACCCCACTGAGCAAGACAGTATGATAGAGGCAGGCTAACTCCATATAGTCTCTCTGACTTCTGGGGCCATCACACAGGGCAAGAAAATCCAACAACAAGACACCTTGAGCCTGCTTTCTTATCGCTATATTGCGCCCGTCGATCTCGATCCCATCCACTGACACCTCAGACTCGGGTGCCAACCTATTAAAATAGGAGAGTAAATTCGTATCGGCCTTAGCATCGAGGGGGAAATGATAGATTTCGGCCTGCTCCAGCGTACGCAGACGATAATCGATGCCTGAGTCCACATTGAGTATTTGGCAATGTTGATTGATCAGCGCTATGGCTGGCAGAAAGCGCGCTCGCTGTAAGCCATTAGGGTAGAGTTCATCGGGAATGATATTGGACGTCGCGACCAGCGCCACCCCCTCTTTGAATAGGGCTTGAAACAAGGTGCCGAGTAACATGGCATCGGTAATGTCCGACACGAAGAACTCATCGAAACAGATCACCTGGTACTTATCGGCCATCTGTTTGGCAATCGTTAACAGGGGATCTCTCTGCCCTTTTAGGCTATCGAGATCTAAGTGAACCTGATGCATGAAACGATGAAAGTGTGCCCGCAGCTTTCTCTCTCCGGGCAAAGCATCATAGAAGGTATCCATCAAGTAGGTTTTACCGCGCCCAACCCCACCCCAGAGATAGAGTCCCTGAACCCCTTGCTGTTTCGCCCCCAGAAACGAAAATACTCTTTTCACCAGGCTCGGTTTACGATTAATAAGCTGAATTTCATCAAACACACGCTGCAAACTTTTTACCGCTTGTTCCTGCGCTGGATCGTGTGAAAACTCATCTCGAGTCAAGTCTTGCTGGTAATGCTGCCACGGAGTTAGCTGGGACACGTGAAATAATCTCTTTAATGCTTAAATGAACGGCTAGATGGTATCATGTCAACAATAATAATTGATTCAAATTTTTAGTTGCTGATGTAAAGGAGTTTTATATGGAATGGCCCTTAGTTATTGCCGCTTTCGTTCTCGGTATCTTACTCGGTTACGTCGGTCGCACTATCATTGCCCGTAACAGTGAGTCAAATGGCAAGGGAAAAGCCCACGAGCAGACTAGATTAGAATTGAGTCAGCACAAACAAGAGGTCACTGATCATTTCGAACTGCACCATACACAACTCGCCGAGCTGACGGAGCAATTAAACAAGGTTAACAAACAGTGGAATGAAGCGGCGAACACCTTAGCCCCAAAAAGTACGGCTAAACCACTGGCTAACTTAGTTAGCCATGAAGTAATCTCAGATTCTATATTCGCCCAAACCAATGAAACAAACCGTAAAAATGTCATAATTGTGCATAAATAAAATTAACCTTTGTTAATAAAAATGAACTCTCATCTCCAGCCTATTGTCGGATTCAGTAACAAAAGATCTATAATTACTTCTTGATATAGCAAAAAACATCCCTATATCCTTAAGTAATACTACTGAATCCGATATTGGAGCTACAAATAGATGAAATCCAAATTAAGCTTACTTTCTGCCGCCCTGCTTACGGCATCGATCTCTTTGGCTCCTAGCCTGTCTCAGGCGGCAATTCCAATCGCGGTTGATGGACAATCCATCCCCAGTCTGGCTCCCATGTTAGCGCGCACCACACCCGCGGTAGTTGCCGTAGCTGTTACGGGGACCCATGTCTCTAAACAAAAGTTACCCGATGCCTTCAGATATTTTTTTGGTCCTAATGCCCCCCGGGAGCAAGTACAGGAACGTCCATTTCGAGGCCTAGGTTCGGGAGTCATCATCGACGCTGACAAGGGCTATATCGTCACCAATAATCATGTGATAGAAGGCGCTGACGAGATCTTAATTGGCCTGCATGATGGACGTGAGGTCGAGGCAATACTTATCGGCACCGATCCCGAGTCAGATATCGCATTATTGCAAATCAAAGCCGATAACTTAGTCGCATTGAAACGTGCCGATTCCGATAAACTCAGGGTCGGTGACTTTGCCGTCGCTATTGGTAATCCTTTCGGTCTTGGCCAAACAGTGACATCGGGTATCGTCAGCGCCATGGGCCGCTCGGGTCTGGGTATTGAGATGCTAGAGAACTTCATTCAAACCGATGCCGCCATCAACAGTGGTAATTCCGGCGGCGCCTTAGTCAACCTCAATGGTGACCTTATCGGCATCAATACCGCCATCGTAGCCCCCGGCGGCGGTAACGTAGGCATAGGCTTCGCGATTCCTTCTAATATGGTTAACAACCTAATCGATCAGATCATCGAGTACGGCGAAGTCCGCCGCGGCGTATTAGGTGTATCGGGTCGAGACCTGACCCATGAGCTGGCGAAAGGTTTTGGCTTAAATACCCAACATGGTGGCTTTGTCGATCAGGTCATGGCCGATAGCGCAGCCGATAAAGCCGGTATAAAGGCTGGCGATATTATTGTCAGTGTCAATGGACGCAATATCAAAAGCTTTCAGGAGCTAAGGGCGAAAGTTGCCACCATGGGCGCAGGCGCAGAAGTTGAGTTTGGCTTGATCCGCGATGGTGACAAACAAACCGTAACCGCGATTCTAGGGGAAAACAGTCAGACAATAGAAACCGCCGCCGGAGCCATTCATCCCATGCTCGCCGGTGCGGCATTAGAAAACAGCAAGCAAGGCGTAGAGATAACCAATGTTGCCCAAAACTCGCCGGCTGCAGTTAGTGGTTTACACAAAGGCGATGTTATTGTCGGTGTGAATCGCTCACTAATAAAAGATATTAAGTCGCTCAAGGCCAAACTAGCCGATCAACAAGGCGATGTCGCATTGAAGATAAGACGTGACAACAGCAGCCTATATCTAGTGCTGAGATAACAATAAAACAGCATAAAGGCTACGGTTAGCCTTTATGCTGTTTCTTATTGTCAGATAAGGCGATGACGAAGCATTGACAATGCTGGTCTTCTTTGCTGCTTCATCACTTTATCTTAATTACCTTCAAGCTTTAAACATGCTAATCTTACGCTACTTTTTCTTTAATACTCTCTGACATGGCCCTTAAAGACACTCTACTCTATCTCGGCAAGGCCATTTTTTTCGGCCTTATTATGGCGGCAGTGTTTCTGGTAGTAACGCCTTTTTT
The DNA here is from genome assembly GCF_000172075.1 of Shewanella benthica KT99. Lineage (GTDB taxonomy): Bacteria > Pseudomonadota > Gammaproteobacteria > Enterobacterales > Shewanellaceae > Shewanella > Shewanella benthica_A. Next base: position 56,298 of record NZ_ABIC01000006.1, on the reverse strand, counting down.
GGCAAACAAGGATATGACCAGCCTGTTTTTCCAAAAACGTGGTGATCATGGAGTTGAGCTTTCATTTTCCGTTGCAGTTAGGCGTGCAGCCCCTGCCGTGGTCAATATCTATAGTCTGAGTATCAATCGTAATCAACCTCTTAACTCAAGATCACTACAAGGCCTTGGTTCTGGTGTGATCATGAGCGCTGAAGGCTATATCCTTACCAATTACCATGTCATTAAACAAGCCGATGAGATAGTCGTCGCCCTACAAGATGGCCGTAAATTCACCTCTGAAGTCGTCGGTTCAGATCCTGTCACCGATCTGACCGTACTAAAAATTGAAGGCGACAGCCTACCAATAGTGCCAATCAACTTAGAGGAGCCAGCACAAGTCGGTGATGTTGTCTTAGCCATAGGCAATCCCTACAACCTTGGTCAGACTATCACTCAAGGAATTATCAGTGCCACGGGCCGTAATGGACTCAGTTCTGGCTACATGGATTTCCTGCAGACAGATGCTGCGATTAATGCCGGTAACTCAGGTGGAGCACTTATCGATACCCGTGGCCAATTGATCGGCATAAACACGGCGGCCTTCCAGGTCGGTGAAGAAGGTGGTGGTCATGGAATAAACTTTGCCATCCCAATCAAGCTGGCCCATAGCATCATGGGTAAACTGATTAAAAATGGTCGGGTGATCCGGGGGGCACTAGGCATAAGCGGTGAACCTATCAGCCCTGTAATGGCGCAGATCCTCAATCTACCGGATCTTACTGGTGTGGTGATCACCGGCGTCGATCCTAATGGGCCGGCCTCCCAAGCTCAACTTCAGCCAAGAGATGTGATCATCAAATATGCAGGGGAAGATATTCCTGGCGTCGAAATGCTGATGGATAGAATCGCCGAAACACCACCGGGAAAGCAAGTTTCAATCACTATCATACGTAAAGGCAGGCCTTACGATGTCCCTGTTGTCATTGGTGAGAAATCTGCCAATGAGCAGTAATTAACGTTCACACAGGGGTCAAGCCTATGACCCCTAGCTGCTAGCCCATGACTGTTATTCTTACTTGTTTCAGCATCCAGTTCCCCCCCCCACGGCAAGATCATTATAAATTGAACTTTATGCTCAAGTAGCGATCAGATCACCAAATACTCTTTTTTGGTGATGTTAATGACTGCTACTTTTTTAAAACATTTTGATTCGATTGCGGATCCCCGTATCGAGCGTTGTAAAAAACATAACTTATTAGATATTATTTTACTCGCTATAAGTGCGGTTATGTCAGGCTCTGAAGGATGGGAAGACATTGAAAACTTTGGACATCTAAAGCTTGATTGGCTTCTTCAACATCGTCCTTTTAAAGCAGGTATTCCTCGGCATGACACTATTGCCCGTGTTATCTGCCGATTAAAAGCGGATGAAAAAGAGATAGCAAAGCTAATCGTTAAGCAAAAGGCTGATTATATTCTAGCGCTTAAAGGTCATCATTCTGGTCTACAGGGCGAATTGAAACAAGACGTTGTCAGCAAGTGCTGGTTAATAAAAGTTGGTTAAATAATAAATATCAGTGGGTTGGCTTAAAAAGCATTATCAAAGTGACATCAGACGTACATGAAAAAATGACAGGTAAAGAGACCACTGAAACACGTTGGTACATTAGCTCATTAGATTTAAATGCAGAGCAGGCGTTATCTTCTGTGCGAAATCACTGGCAAGTAGAAAGTATGCATTGGGTGTTAGAGATGACATTCAGAGAAGATGAATCACGGATCCGTAAAGGCCGAGGTCCGCTTGCTTTTAATGTGATGAGAAAAATAGCAATGACTGTGTTCAAGCAAGAGCAGACAAAACGCGCGAGTATAGTGGCTAAAAAGAAGATGGCAGGGTTGGACGACGAGTATCGCTCAACCCTGTTAGAGTCAGGGATTAAAATGCGCTAGCCGTGCCCCCCCCCCCTTTCTGCTATCAAGAATTTAAACCCCGTGTCCACTTTACCGGCGTCATATCACATATCAGACTTATAGCTTATAGCTTATAGCTCATGACTGTGACTGTGACTGTGACTCATGATTTCTGGCAAACAAAAGCCAACGAAGAAGTTTTTGAAGGGAGGATAAACACTAAAAAAAGCCACTCCAATAATAAATTGGAGTGGCTCGATGGACAAGGGACTAAATTAACAGATTACTGGTAATTATAATGAGCTTACTTATGTATCTTAGTTAAGGCTGCGGCCTTGTCGGCAAAGTCAGTATGACACTCGCCACAAGAGAACTCAGCAGTAACCCAAGGGTTCTGGAAGGTGTCTTTACCATCTGCGTTGGTAATAAACTGCTTAGCATCGGCAGAGATATCCATGGTGAAGGTGTGAGACTTCACATCACCGAATATTACGCCGCCCTTTGATGTACGAGTTGTTGCACTTTTAGCCAGCTCAGGCATATGACACGTTGTACACTCTGCAACTGTGCTGTGGCCATATGATCCACCGCCATCGACAAACTCCATAGTATGACAATCGCTACACTCTTTAATTAACGCAGTTTCATGTCCTGGCTTGTCTCTGTTGACCGTTGACATATGAGAGTCGTGACAAGTGGTACAGCTCATATTTTTCTTCGGACCCCGCTCTTCACCGGTAGTAGGATTAACACCTAACATCTCATCGGCTGTTTGGTGGTGCTTACTCAAACCACTGCCGTTGGCTATGATACGACCACCCACTTTCGCGCCCTCGGGGAAGGCGGCATTGTAAGGAGTAACGAATGAAGGGTAGTCCTTCTCACCATCACGAGTATGACACTCGGCGCACGTTACCGCTTTACCATAGGCCATATCATCGGCTAAGAAATCTTCGGTTGTTCTAGCCATAGCCAGCTTAGTGATATTGTCTTTTGAAGGTGCCTTAGCATGTAAGCTACCCGCACCGTGACAAGATTCACATTGCACGCCAGCTGCCGCGAAGGTTCCATCGATACCGATCAAGCCATCTTGGTGACCATCTAAGTTACGCGTATCGCCGTCTTCTGTGGTATTACGTTTCCAGCCAGTTGTATGGCAGTTACCACAGTTATATTTCTTATCGACATCACCCGCGTGATATCCGCCCATAGACTCGGCGCCCAAGACCCCGCCGTTAGCCTCGATGTTGTACTGCACCCCCGATCCAGTCACAATATAACCATCGGCATCCAGCCAACGCATCTTCCAGTGGTAGCCGCCAACAACGTAACTGGCCTCATCATAACTGGTTGGCGCGCCCAATGTATTGTCGGCTCCGGTGATGAAATCAATCGCGCCGGTAACATCGGTAAATGGAAACTCAGGAATACCGCCATCGACGATCTTATTGAGCTTAAAGTTATGCCCTGTCTCAAGATAAGTGGATTTATTAGTATGGCAAGATAAGCAGGTTTGTGTTCCGACATAAGCGAGCACTTCAGGTTCAGGCAGCGCTTCAACCGTCACGGTCACTTCACCGGTCGTCTCATCGGTACCATCAGTAATGGTGTAGTTAAACTTCACCTCCCCAGCCGCTACACCGGCAGTGAAGTCAATTTTTCCTGCGTTTATCACGGCGCTACCTGAGTCAACGGATACGATGGATAAGGCATCACTATCGGCATCGGTATCATTGGCTAATACATCTATGGTCACAACTTCAGAGACGGTTACCGTTACGCTATCAGCAACGACAACGGGTGCGTTATTAACCGGTGCGGGTTCTGCTGTATCATTATCGCTACCACAAGCTACCAACATGGTTATCATGCTGGCAAATACTAGCTTTTTATAGGGTATTTTTACGTTCATAAGTTCATCCTCATTAGGCTTTTTTGATATCGCCAACATTGCTGAGAGGGCGATTAATATGTCTCTTTGGACATTTAGCCAGTATTAATGAGTTACCCCTAAAGGAATAGATAAGGGGAGTTCACAATCAGATTAAACTGGTGAACTATAGTTATCAGAAGTTTGATAAGTGACTGTTTATTCTGAAAAATAAAACCTATGGCAAGTTATGGTGTTGTAACACAAAGTATCCTGTACTTGTCAAAATGTAGAGCTTTCTCTCATTTTGCATCACTAATCCAGCTTTCTTGAGCTGGCGCAGATGAAAATTAAACTTAGTATGATCTCCCACGCTAACCAAACGAAATAAATCCATAAATTTCAACCTATTATGGCAACCCAACGACTTTAACGTTGCACGTCGTAGTGGATTAGCTAACGCTGCATAGACGCTATCTGAGTCGATAGCAGAACTCGATTTCAGTAATTGCTTTTCAGCGATACTGCGTCGTATGGTCATCACTCGGTCGACACTCTTAAATGGCTTGGTCAGCACACTGTCAGCCCCTTTCTTCATCGCATCAACCGCAGTATCTACGGTGGCGTAGGCAGTGACAATAACCACAGCCATAAAGGGATTTTCCTGTCTCAGGTTCGAAATAGCCTCGACACCTGTCATTCCGGACATGACCAGATCCATTAAAGCGATATCGAAAGAGTGCTTTTGGCAGACTGCAATCGCTTCCTCTGCGCAGGGTACGGCGATCACATCGAAATCTTCAAGCTCGAGAATATCAACCATATTCAGCCGCAGATCTTTATCATCCTCTGCAATTAAGACCTTAGTCATGGATCAAACCTCTGTTATAAAATGTCATAGATACCTTGGTACCCTCACCTAATGTACTTTCAATATTCATCTTGCCCTGATGAGCACTCAAAATTTGTTCACAAATCGCTAATCCAAGTCCCGTCCCTTGGCCAATTGACTTGGTCGAATAAAATAATTCGCTCGCTCGTTCTAAGGTTTTACTGTCCATGCCTTCACCCCAATCTCTGATTGAGAGGTAAATATAGTCAGTCTCACCATGGGCAATGATTTCAATATTACCGCCATAATCTGTCGCATCCATTGCATTATTGATCAGATTTATCATCAATTCTTCGAGCTTAACCTTATGCCCATATAGGGTTAACTCAGACCCACAGCTAATACTTAAATGGTAAGCTTTCGCTTTATGTGCGAGTAACTGAATAGCACCATCGATAACTTGCTGAACCGACACAAGCTCGGCCTTGCCATCATTAGGTCTGGCATACGTCAGTAACTCCTTACTGATCTCAGATGCACGGTCAATGCCAAGACGGGCTCTATCTAGGTACTCAACTAATGCCAGATTCTCGGCAGGCAGCTTACGTTCGAGCAGATCTAAGGCAAGATGAGAAGACGCGAGTGGATTGTTGATTTCATGGGCAATCCCCATGGCCAGGTGACCAATGGCTTTATACTTATCAGCTTCAATGGCTCGCTTTAGCTTAGCCTCTGTAGCCAACTCCTTCTCAATATCAAAAAATTTCAGTGCCTTATGTAAGGTAAATAAAATTAAGCCTGCTGCCAGGGTCCGAAAAACGGGCACACTAGGGTGAAAATCTGTCGGTACCAGCCCTGACAAAACCCCATAAATCAATAAGCCTACGCCGGTTGCGACAAAGTAATGGCCGCATTCATGAGCAGCCTTTTGCAACTGATATCCATAAAGAGAGATACCGATAGCCGCTAATGAGGCACTACCAAACCCCAGTAACCAACGGGTATACAGGGCGGCTTCAGCAAAGGTCTCGGCAGGAAGATAATAACCTCTGAGGAAGAAAAACAGCCCTGAGGTATAGATAATCACTATCACAGCAATCACCAGCTGACCGAGCTTGGCACCGAGCCTATCGCTAATGCCAAACAGCAGCCAAGCGAAGATCATTAAACCTGCATAGGAAAGTGAGAGTTTTATCAACCTTAGCCACTGTATAAGGATCTCATAGTCTGGATAGATCTCATCGCTAAACAGGATGACATAAAGTTCAGACCACTCATAAAAGGCATGGGCGAAACTAAACAGCGCTAGCGCCCATAGAATAGGAGATATAGACAACTGGCTATATTTAAAATTTCGAAATACGACAACACAGCCTATAGAGAAAAACACCAGGCCATAAAATAGATAAATGTTAAATGTGATGAATGTTGGCATGGGCGGAACGGATCATTTTCTAGGCAATGATTCAGTGATCGTTACAACAGATAAATGAATCATTTTTTTAGATGAACTTTGATATAAAATCCGCAGCATATATTTTATATCAATACTGCAGACATAAACCCCTATTATGCCTTCCGTGGCATTCGGGGATAATAACTTCCAGTGCAGGCCACCAAGGAGGCTTGCTGGCTTTACTTTATTCAGCGAGTTTAAGTCGGTTACAGCTAGCTTATACGAACAACCTGTCCGCCAAGGCCCTTAAACTTGTCTTCGATATGCTCATAGCCGCGATCCAGATGATAGATACGATCGACTATGGTGGTACCATCTGCCACTAAACCGGCAATAACCAGACTGGCCGAGGCCCTTAAGTCAGTCGCCATCACTTGGGCACCATTGAGTCGCTCAATTCCCTGAATAATGCAGGTATTGCCTTCGAGCTCCATGTTTGCGCCCATACGAATAAGCTCAGGGACATGCATGAAGCGATTCTCGAAAATGGTTTCGGTAATGGTTGATGTGCCTTCGGCTAACGCATTGAGCAAGCAAAACTGTGCCTGCATATCGGTAGGAAATCCCGGATATGGCACCGTTTTAATGTTGACCGCCTTGGGTCGCTTACCTTGCATATCCAGCTCAACCCAGTCACTGCCGGTGGTGATCTTAGCGCCAGCATCTTCAAGCTTGGCAAGCACAGCCTCGAGAGTCGATGGTTCGGCTTTGACACAACGTATCTTGCCACGAGTGACCGCAGCGGCAATCAAGAAGCTGCCAGTCTCGATTCTGTCAGGCATCACACGATAATGACAACCCTGCAGGGATTTGACCCCTTGGATACGAATCGAGTCGGTGCCAGCACCCTTAATTTTCGCACCCATGGCGATAAGACAGTTAGCCAGATCGACAACTTCAGGCTCACGGGCGGCATTCTCTATGATAGTTTCACCATCGGCGAGGGAGGCCGCCATCAATAAATTCTCTGTCGCCCCCACGCTGACCATATCCATGAAGATATGCGCGCCTTTTAAACGGCCATCGACACGGGCCTTGATATAACCCTCTTCGACTTCGATCTTCGCCCCCATCTGCTCTAAACCATGGAGATGAAGATTGACCGGACGTGCACCAATGGCACAGCCTCCAGGCAGGGATACATCTGCGGTACCGAAACGGGCCAATAATGGTCCCAAGATAAGGATCGATGCCCGCATGGTTTTAACCAGATCATAAGGTGCACAAAAATGATCCAAAGAGGTGGTTGAGATACGCACCTCACTGTTATTGGTACGGCTCACTTCGGCGCCTAAGCAGCGCAGCAACTCACAACTTGTGCTCACGTCTCTCAGATCCGGCACATTGCTGACAACAAAATCAGTTTCGGCCAATACGCCAGCCATCAAGATAGGCAAGGCGGCATTCTTAGCCCCGGAGATCACGACTTCACCAGCCAGCGCTTCGCTCGCCTGAATTTTTAATTTATCCAATTTAGATCTCGGCTTACATGTTGAAGATTTTTTCACGCTTCCATTGTGTCGGCGTGAAGGCATTGATAGTTAGCGCATGTAGCTCGCCACTGGTGATACGCTCCATCAGAGGAGCGTATATGGTTTGCTGCTGCTTTACGCGCCCCATGCCATCGAAACACTCGCCGACGGCCACGATTTTATAGTGGGTTCCAGCTTGGGTGACGTGCACTTCATCTAATGAGAGTGCATCCTGAAGAAGCTGCTCAATCTCTTTTAGCTTCTGTGCTTCATTGGCTTGTTCTGTTTCGTTGGTATCCATGGATCTATTTACCTTGTTTTGCTTCTTCATCGAAGAAGTATTCTAAATCGTATAACGCAATTAATTTCGCTAGCTGACTCGATGCAGCACTGAGTGTTACCACTCTTCCCTCTCTCTTAGCCAGGGCTATCAGTTCTAAGATGAAAGCGATGCCAGCACTGTCGCTGTAACTCAGTGCCGACAAGTCGATGACCTTAATCTTGGCACTAAGCAGGCGTTTTCTCTTACCCCAAAGCTTAACCACATCTCCTTGTGAGAGCCGACCTGAGATGCAACACACAGAGCCCTCACAGATAAACTCAACCACTTAGAGTTTATCCCCATTAGTCTTATTACTGATATTGCCTTTATTGCGTTGTTCTAACTCTAAAATCACCGAATCGATCCCTTTTTGACGGATCAAGTTTGAAATTTCTGAGCTCTTCGATGCCAGTAAACTGACACCTTCGGCAACAAGATCGAATGCCTTCCAGCTGCCGTCTTTGAGGCGGCGCACCTTAAACATTAACTTAATTGCCGGTCGACCCGGTTCTATCAAGTCAACGTTGACATCGACCATCTTCTCACCAGAAAAATCTTTCCCGGGGGAAAACCTCACGTGTTGATCTGTGTACTCGGTGAACGCCTGTGCATAGGTCGACACCAGATAGCCCTGAAATGCTTTTACAAATCGCTCTCTTTGATCTTTTGTGGTTGACTTAAGATGTATACCCATGACTTTATAAGACGCATACTTATAATCAATATAGGGCATCAGCTCATCTGAGACTATCAGTTTAAGATGGTCAGGATCGGTGTTAATTATGTCAATATCCTGATGAAATCTGGTAAAAGTATTCTTTGCTACAGCCTCAACCATATCATAAGGGTTCATGGTGTTCACTGCCAAGTTATCACTATGTGCTGTTGCACTCAACGCGAGTAACAACAGTGAAGCGCTATAGATACAGATGCGATTAAACATTCTCATTTAAAATCCTTGACGCTATATAGGAACTGACCAATAAGCTCTTCGAGCACCAGAGCCGAGTGAGTATCATCAATTCTATCACCATCGATCAGCATGGCGATATCGTCGTCCATAAATCCTGGAGTCAGCCCCAGGAATTGCTCACCCAATAAACCCGAAGTCAGAATCGACAGACTACTGGTTTCGGGGAACTGATCGAAATGCTTATCCATAGACAACTCGACCACAGGTATCAGCTCACTAGGATCGAGAGTAATCGCACTCACACGCCCGACAACCACACCACCCACCTTGACCGGAGAACGCACTTTAAGCCCGCCGACATTACTAAATTTAGCATAGAGGGTGTAATGATTAGCCCCGGACTTCACTTCGACATTGGCAACATTGAACACTAATATCAAAAATGCAGCCAGGCCGGATAACAGAAACAATCCCACTAATACTTCAATTTTACGAGTTAACATACTCTCATTTCCACTCTACATGCTAAGCCAACTGCAGTCTGCTCAATAAAACCCATTAACGGCCAAACATTATCGCCGTAAGTAAAAAATCTAAAGCCAATACCGCCAGGCTTGACTGAACCACGGTCTGAGTCGTGGCTTTACTTATCCCTTCCGGATTAGGAACCACCTGATAGCCTCTATACAAGGCAATCCAGGTCACGACAATGCCAAATAAAAAACTCTTGATCAAACAGTTGACGATATCCTCACGCCACTCTACAGAAGCCTGCAGAATCGACCAAAAACTGCCGCCGTCTATGCCCTTCCACTCGACTCCGACGATATAACCACCATAGATGCCGATAGCGGTAAACATCAATGTCAGCAGAGGCAGACTGACTACGCCGGCCCAGAAACGAGGCGCAATGATCTGCCTTAGCGGATCGATAGCCATCATCTCTAGGCTGGAGAGTTGCTCGGTACTCTTCATCAAGCCTATCTCGGCGGTTAGCGCCGAACCAGCACGCCCCGCAAATAGCAGTGCCGTCACCACCGGGCCTAATTCCCGTAGCAGGCTCAGGGCTACCATAGGACCAAGGCTCTCCTCGGTACCGAAGCCGACGAGAATATTATACCCTTGCAACGCCAATACCATGCCAATAAACAGACCCGATATCAGTATCAGCACCATAGATTGCACGCCAACAACATAGAGTTGTTTAACAAATAGCGGCAATCCTTTCAAACGCGGCTTATGGGCTATCGCGCCCCAAAGCATGATACCCGCCTTGCCCAAGCCGGTCACCAGCGCTATGCCTCCACGGCCAAGATTGGCTAAACTTTCAGCCATATTCATAAACCGCCCCTCTCTATATTAGGAGGACACATTGGCGACTTGCTAGTATATTTATCTTTCACTGACCGACTAACTCCTCGGCATAATTTGCTGCAGGATAATGAAAAGGAACCGGGCCATCAGGTTCACCACCCATAAATTGTTTAAGCTGCTCATTGTCGGCAATTTGTAACTCCTCGGGAGTCCCTTGGGCTATTACGCTCTTATCGGCCATCACATAAACATAATCGGCAATGCCTAAGACTTCCTGCACATCATGGGATATCACCACAGAGGTGAGACCCAAAGCTGCTGAGAGTTCTTTAATAAGCTTCACCAGCACCCCCATTGAGATGGGATCTTGACCCGCAAAAGGCTCATCATACATCACCATATCGGGCTCAAGTGCAATCGCCCTGGCAAGCGCCACCCGGCGCTGCATCCCCCCGGAAAGCTCGCTAGGCATCATTTTAGCTGTGCCTCGTAAACCAACCGCTTCTAATTTCATCAATACGATACGGGCGATAATCTCTTCGGCGAGTCCTGAATGCTCACGCAGAGCGAAGGCCACATTGTCGAACACATTCATGTCGGTAAACAGGGCCCCACTCTGAAATAGCATGCTCATTCGCTTACGCAGAGTAAATAACTCCTTGCGGCTGCATCGATGCACATCTTTACCATCGAACAATACCGAACCTGAGTCTGGAGTTAGCTGGCCGCCAATCAACTTAAGCAGAGTCGTCTTACCTATTCCACTCGGACCCATGATGGCCGTGATCTTACCTCTGGGAATAGATAGGCTAATATTATCAAAAATGACGTGTTCACCGCGACTAAATTTTAAGTTGCAGATCTCGACCAATGACTTGAGTTTTGGTGACACTTCTATGTTCATACCGCATCCATTACGTACAAGCACCAGGGGAAGGCAGACGAGTCTGACAGAAACTGAGCAGCAAATTGTACGTAATTGCGCTAATAGGCACAACTGAATCGACACTATCTTGCCTCAATACTTTCATTTTCATTCAAATCCAGCGAAAATGCTCCTTGACTCATTTTAGAATTGAATTAAATGTCATTTAATATTTTCATGCTTATTGCGGGATTGAGCGTTTTAGTCTGGAGCGCCGACAAATTTGTCTATGGCGCGGCAGCTTTTGCCCGCAACCTCGGACTGCCACCTATGTTAATCGGCTTGACCATAGTGGCAATGGGTAGCTCGGCTCCGGAGATGTTCGTCGCGGCCACCGCATCCATGGAAGGCATGACAAATACGGCCATCGGCAACGTATTAGGGTCAAATATCGCCAACATCACCTTGGTATTGGGCATCACAGCGCTATTAGGGGCCATTTCAGTGCGTTCCCAAACCCTGATGCGGGAAATACCCTTGATGTTGGCCGCCACAGCAATCGCGGGGTATTTTCTCCATGATGCCCTACTGACACGCATGGAAGGCGTCATGTTAATGGGACTCTTCTTCATCCTCATGGGTTACCTTATCTGGCATGGCTTAACCAACAAGCAAGCTGACACACTCGAAGCTGAAGCCGATGAGGAAATACCGACTGGCGTACCCACTCGCAAGGCGGTTCTCTGGCTCGTCGTGGGCATTATTTTACTGCCTCTGTCTGCCGACTGGATGGTTCAGGGCGCGGTAGGTATCGCCAAAGCCTATCATTTATCGGATCTGATCATAGGCTTGACCATCATAGCCATAGGCACCAGCCTACCTGAGCTTGCGGCTTGTGTTGCCGGCGTGCTGAAAAAAGAACACGATCTGGCCATTGGTAATATTGTCGGTTCAAACTTGTTCAATATTCTCGCCGTACTCGCCCTGCCCGCGTTAATCGCGCCAGGGGAAGTAGACGCGGCGGCCAGTACCCGAGATTTCTATATGGTAATGGCCACGAGTAGCGCCCTTGCCGTACTCATTTTACTGAGTGGCCGTGCAAGAGCATTGAAGCCTTGGCATGGAGGCGTGTTACTCTTGACCTTTATCTCGTATCAACTCGTCCTTTTTCTTGCTTAACAAGACTTACATCAGACTGAATAAACAGAGAGATCAAAATGCTAGATGTAAATAAATTACGCCAATGGGGCAAAAACGTTATCGATATCGAGCGAAAAGCTCTCGATAACTTATACCAGTATGTAGATTCAGCCGAGTTTGCTGCAGCGTGTAAATTGATCTTTGAATGCACTGGCAAGGTCATCGTCATGGGGATGGGCAAATCTGGCCATATAGGTAATAAAATTTCAGCCACTTTTGCCAGCACTGGCACACCCGCATTTTTCGTTCATCCCGGTGAAGCCAGTCATGGCGATCTTGGGGTACTCAGCGAGAACGATATCATCTTAGCCATCTCCAATTCGGGCGAATCCTCAGAAATTTTAACCTTGATGCCGGTCATTAAACGTATGGGTCTGCCTATCATAGCGGTAACGAGTAAGCCAAAATCCACCATGGCTAAACATGCTAACGTGCATCTGTGCATCGAAGTGCCCGAAGAAGCTTGCCCCCTAGGACTCGCTCCAACATCCAGCACCACGGCGACCTTAGTCATGGGCGATGCCCTCGCCGTGGCACTGTTACAGGCGAGAGGATTTACCAAGGATGATTTCGCCCTATCACACCCAGGTGGTACGTTAGGCCGGAAATTACTGCTCAAAGTCAGTGATGTCATGCATAAAGGTCCTGACCTGCCTCTGGTCAAGCAGAATATCTGCGTCACAGATGCCCTCTATGAGATTTCTAACAAAGGCCTGGGCATGACGGCCGTTACCGATGGTGCCAACAAGTTGGTGGGTATTTTTACTGACGGTGATCTCCGCCGGGTCATAGATACTCAGGTCAACCTGAGAGAGACCTCTATCTCAGATGTGATGAGTAAAGCCTGCATCACTATCTCTGAAGAGATTTTGGCCGCCGAAGCTCTCAAAGTGATGGACGAAAATGATATCAATGGTCTCATCATAGTCGATGATAACAACACCCCTATAGGTGCATTAAACATGCTCGACATGGTTAAGGCTGGAGTAATATAAAATGAATCAATCCCATCAAAGTTTTTATGGTCCTGTAGCAGATAAGGTTTGGCAGAAGGCTAAGCAGATAAAACTACTGATCTGCGATGTAGATGGCGTGTTTTCCGACGGTCTAGTCTATATGAGTAATGCCGGTGAAGAACTAAAGACCTTCCACACACGAGACGGATACGGGGTGAGATCTCTGCTCACCTGTGATATTCCCGTGGCGATCATCACAGGGCGTAAATCTCAGATAGTCGAAGACCGTATGACAGCACTGGGCATCAAGCATATATACCAAGGTGTCGACAACAAATTAGAGCCATACCAAGCGCTACTCTCCTTGTATGATGTGAATCCAGAGCAGGTGGCATATATCGGCGATGATATGGTTGATCTGCCAGTCATGAAACAAGTTGGGCTTTCTGTCTGTGTCGCGGATGGTCACCCCTATGTAAAGCAAGCTGCCGACTTCGTCACCAGCATCAGAGGCGGACACGGAGCCTTACGAGAGTTAACCGATCTCTTGCTTCTCAGCCAAGATAAATTCGATACAGCACACGGTATGAGTATATGAATAGAGTGACTCTGGCCATCATAGCTTTCTTCGGCACGGCCTTGCTGCTTTATTGGCAGGTACAATCCAAGAAAAGCGATGAAGCGATGACGTTCGATGTCAGCTTAAGACCAGATTACATTGCCGATGACCTACGTAGTGTCGATTATAATGAGTTAGGTTTAGTCAGTAGCCGAGTCACAGCTATCCATATGGAGCACTTTGATGAGACCAATATGACCTATTTCACTCAGCCCATATACCTAATCTATCCCGACGGAGGTCAAGCCAAATGGCGCCTGCAATCGAAGATGGGGACACTCAATAAGAAATCAGGCAAAGTCGTTCTCGAGAACAATGTTATTATTGATTCCATAAGCCCTGATGAACCGATCCAAACCATGAAAACCAGCTACCTGGAATTAGATCTCAATACCATGGTCATGACCTCAGATCGTGAGGTTTACATCACAGGTAATGATTTTACTATCCAAGGTGTGGGTTTATTCGGTGATCTTAACGCCCAGAAAATACAATTATTGAGTAAGATTAAAGGAGTATATGAGATCAATTAACTTGGTTTTGTGCTAGCCCAAAGCCATATTTACAGAAAAATCAGACTCAAAATACCCTATAGCTATGCTCCATATGTGTTGTGAACAAGACAAGTACGCCATTTGAAGGACGATATGAACAAACATAACTTAATCATTGCTGCTCTACTGTGTACCACCAGTTTTAGTGGCATGACAAAGCAAGATGATCTCATGCAAGAAGTGAAGATCTCGGCAGCGAGTCAGGAAGCCGATATCAAAAATAATCAGATGATCTTTCATGGTCCCGTGGAAGTGACTCAGGGATCGATCACGATTTTGGCCGACGAACTCAGAGCCACTTCTAAAGAAGATGGCGGCGGCAAAATACTTATCGCCATCGGCAATCCCGCGACATACTCCCAGATAATGGAAGATGGACGCCCGGCTTCTGCCAGTGCCAAAGAAATTAGGTATGAGCTGTCAAGCAGAACCTTAACCTTGGTAGGCAATGCCACGCTGGAGCAAGATGGTAGCCGAGTGACAGGTAATATGATTCGCTACAACATAGCTAAACAACAGTTGATAGCAGAAAGCATCGGCAATGAGAGGGTTATCACCATTATTCAGCCAGAAAGCTATCAGGAAAACAGTCAGGATAAGAGCGAAGAGAAGCCCAAAGAACAACAAGCCGCTACAGAGCTGCTGCCGACTCAACTACCAGAAATAAAGCCAAGTGAAACGAATAATCAAACCGGTAAACACGACATTATGCCTACTCAGTTACCCGTCATAAGGCAGGAGAAACAATGAGCCAGATGACGCTAAAGGCAGTCAACCTTGCCAAGAGTTATAAGAATAGAGCCGTAGTTCAAGATGTCAGCATCACGGTCAAAACCGGACAGATAGTCGGTCTGCTAGGCCCTAATGGCGCGGGAAAAACCACCACTTTCTACATGATTGTAGGCTTAGTACAGAGTGATAAAGGCAGAATTTTAATCGATGATGATGATCTGACCTTAGATCCTATGCACCTGAGGGCAAGAAAAGGTATAGGTTACCTGCCTCAAGAGGCCAGCATCTTTAGGAAGTTATCGGTACGGGATAACATAATGGCGGTACTACAGACACGTGCAGATATAGATAACAACGCTCGGGAAGAACAACTCGAGAGCCTTCTGGAAGAGTTTCATATTACCCATATTCGAGACAGCCTAGGCATGACACTCTCGGGTGGTGAACGCAGACGCGTCGAGATAGCCAGAGCCTTGGCTGCTAACCCTAAGTTTATTCTCCTCGATGAGCCCTTTGCTGGCGTGGATCCTATTTCGGTTATCGACATTAAAAAAATCATCGAACAGCTTAAGAGTCGCGGCTTAGGTGTACTGATCACCGACCATAATGTGCGTGAAACTTTAGACGTATGTGAACGCGCTTACATAGTCAATCATGGCAATTTAATCGCTGAGGGTACACCCACCGAGATCTTGAACAATAAGCAAGTACGAGCTGTGTACTTAGGTGAACAATTCAAGCTATAGTTAATCAAGAGACTCATTCTTAGCGCACATTAAGAAATGAGTACTTATCGACATTAGGCTTAGTCAGCCTAAGGCCAAGGGGCTCAGAGAAACCCCAAAAAAGTCAAAGTAGGCTTTCTCATTTTATAATTACAATGAAGGGAATAGCGGTAAATGAAAGTGTCACTTCAGCTAAAAATGGGTCAGCAGTTAACCATGACACCGCAACTGCAGCAGGCTATACGTCTATTGCAACTATCGTCGCTGGAACTGCAACAAGAAATCCAACAAGCGTTAGACTCCAACCCCCTTCTCGAACTAGATGAAGAACAGGTTGACCCCCCGGTTAATGGTGAAGACAAGACCATAGACACAGATGACTTTAGCGCCACTGGTGATGGCGATGGTGATGGCGATGGCGATGGTGATGGTGATGGTGATGGTCCAGTCGACAGCTCGACGGTTGAAACCTCAGAGGCGATAACCCAAGACACAATACCAGAAGAGCTCCCCATGGACACCACCTGGGACGAAGTCTATACCGCATCTCCTAACTCGAGTTCGGGCGCCATGCGCGACGACGATATGCCTTTCCAAGGTGAGACCAGCGAAGGTTTATATGAGCATCTCGAATGGCAGAAAAACCTCACACCATTTTCTGATAATGATCTTGCCATAGCGACCGCCATCATAGAGGCCATAGATGAGAGAGGCTATCTCACCCAGAGTATTGAAGATATTCTCGAAGCCATGGGTGATCCTGAAATTGAACAGGATGAAGTTGAAGCCGTACTCAAACGTATTCAACACTTCGATCCTATCGGCATAGCGGCCAGAGACCTCAGCGAATGCCTCTTGATTCAACTGGCACAATACGCAGATACAACTCCCTACATAGATAATGCTAGGCTGCTTATCAAAGACCATCTGGATCTGATCGCAGGACGTGATTTCCGCCTGCTAATGCGTAAGACTAAGCTCAAGGAAGATGATCTCAGAGTCGCCATTGAGTTAATCCAAACGCTTAATCCCCGCCCAGGGCTCGCCATTACCCCTAGCAAAGATGAATATGTCATCCCAGATGTCACAGTGACCAAGAAGAAAGGTCGTTGGATGGTTGAGCTAAATCCAGATAATATGCCGAAGATCAATGTCAATAAACATTATGCATCCATGGCGAAAAGTACTAAGAATCAAGCAGATGGTCAGTTTATTCGTGGCCATCTGCAAGAGGCCAAGTGGTTTATCAAGAGCTTAGAGAGCCGCAACGAGACCTTACTGAAAGTCTCAAACTGTATAGTTAAATTCCAACAGGGCTTCTTCGAATTCGGTGAAGAAGCCATGAAACCTATGGTATTGAACGATATAGCCGAAGCCGTAGAGATGCACGAATCCACCATATCCCGGGTCACCACACAAAAATATATGCATACTCCAAGGGGTATATTTGAGCTGAAATACTTTTTCTCCAGCCATGTGGGGACCGATGATGGTGGCGAGTGCTCATCTACCGCCATTCGTGCTTTTATAAAGAAGCTGGTTGCGAGCGAAAATCAACAGAAACCACTCAGCGACAGTAAGATGGCTTTACTATTAGCAGAGCAGGGCATTCAGGTCGCGAGACGTACCATAGCTAAATATCGTGAAGCCATGTTGATTCCACCATCGAATCAACGTAAGAGTTTATAGAACAGGGAACTATGTTGTGAGTTAAATCCCTAAAGATTTATCTTCAATCAACATAAGAGTTAACTTGGACACTGAAGGAGTATTTCTATGCAAATAAACCTAACTGGACACCATATAGAGATCACGACATCGCTAAGACAATATGTCGAAGAAAAGTTCACTAAGCTTGAACGACATTTCGATCAGATCAATAATGTACACGTTATTTTAAATGTTCAGAAAATGCAGCAAAAAGCTGAAGCCAAACTCCACCTCGCCGGTGGTGAGGTTTTCGCGATGTCAGAGAACCCAGACATGTACGCCGCTATCGACTCCCTGATTGATAAGCTCGACCGTCAGGTTATTAAACACAAAGAGAAGCTAACAAAGCATTAAATAATGGAATTAAGCACCATCCTGCAGCCGGAGTGTACAACTTGCGCCACTCCGGGCAGTAAGAAAAAGGTACTGGAACTCATCAGCGATCTTGCCGCTGTCCAGTACCCAACCCTATCTTCACAAGAGATTTTTGAAAGTCTCTTGGCGAGAGAGAAAATGGGAAGCACAGGTATAGGTAATGGTATTGCGATTCCTCATGGTAGGCTGAACAATATAAGTCAACCGGTTGCTGTATTAATCAAGTGTGAAGAGCCTATCGCCTTCGACGCCATTGATAAGCAACCTGTGGATATACTATTTGCACTTTTAGTCCCTGCGGATCAATGTGAGCAGCACTTGAGTACTCTGTCATCTATGGCCGAAAAACTCAATAACAAGCTTATTGTGAAACAATTACGAAAAACTCATGATGAGTCAGAACTCTATCAGGTAATAACACAATGAAACTGGTGATGGTATCCGGTCGTTCCGGTTCGGGAAAGTCTGTCGTACTCAGGGTCTTAGAAGATCTTGGCTACTACTGTGTCGATAACCTTCCTCTGCCGCTAATGGATACCTTGCTCGAACAACTCAAGGGCAGTACAGATCTCGTTGCCATTAGTGTCGACGTGCGTAATATGCCAGAGCAAGATATAGAGCTGGAGAAGCAATTTTCTAACCTCCCCGAGGGCACAGAGTTACTCAGTTTTTTCTTGAACTCGAGCGATGAAGTACTGCTGAAACGTTATAGTGAAACCCGAAGATTACACCCTCTATCCCGCACTAAATCCTCTCTTAAAGAGGCGATAGAGCATGAAAGAGAACTGCTCGAACCCGTATCTAAGATGGTCGATCATTACATAGACACATCCAACCTTAACATCTACGAACTGAGCGACAAGATCCGTGAAATTCTCCTGGGCACTATCGATAAAGAGCTGGTGATTAGCTTCGAATCTTTTGGCTTCAAGTATGGGATGCCAGCCGAGGCAGACTTCATGTTTGACGTTCGTTTCTTGCCAAACCCCCATTGGGAACCTGAGCTAAGACCCTTGACAGGGCTTGATGAACCCGTGCAACTGTTTTTAAGTCAACAACCCATAGTCAATAAATTTATCTGGCAAATAGAAAACTTACTGGCAACCTGGTTACCTCATCTTGAAAGAAACAACCGTAGTTACCTTACTATCGCCATAGGTTGTACTGGCGGACAACATAGATCTGTTTATGTCACAGAGCAATTAGCTAAGTTATTCAGTAACAGTAAGCATAAAATTCAGGCACGTCATCGCGAATTGAGCAATGACTAAATTAGCACGCCAAGTCACCATATGTAATAAACTCGGCCTCCATGCCCGCGCCGCAACCAAACTCGCCATATTGGCGTCCGAGTTTGACGCCGAAATAACCATAGTGCAGGGAGAGAAGCAAGCCTCTGCTGCCAGTGTGTTAGGCTTATTGATGCTAGAAACGGGCATGGGGAAAACCATCACACTACTCGGCGAAGGTCAGGATGCCGATGCCGCGTTAGATGCAATATGTGCACTTGTCGACGCCAAATTCGATGAAGCGAGTTAACACTCACCTTTTATTCTCACTATAAGCACCCTTTCTGTTATAAATTAGCTAGTTAACTCTAGTCTAAAACAAACTATCAATTCACAACCAAGAAAGGGCGTCCACTATGCCGATAGAAGTGCTCGACAGTGAAACAACAGATCAACGTCTAAATCGGCTCACCCGAGCCCTTGGTAGTGGTATGTTTGTCCATGTCAGAAACATGCTCCATGATATGGCAGCATCGGATGTGGCCTTTATTTTAGAATCATCTCCGCCAAGAACGCGTCAGGTGTTGTGGCAGCTTATCGATCTGGACCATACTGGTGAGATCTTAGATGAGCTGGGTGAGGAGCTAAAAGATAACCTCATCAAACAGATGACACCAGAGCGAGTCGCGAAAGCCGCACAAGGCATGGATACCGACGATCTCGCTTATATCCTGCGTAGTTTGCCGGACAGTATCTTCAATAAAGTACTCCAGTCCATGAGCAGCCAAGATAGGACGAGAGTCGAACAAGCGCTATCCTACCCGGAGGACACGGCTGGCAGTATCATGAATACCGATACCGTCACCCTACGCCCCGACGTCAACATAGATGTGATACTGCGTTATCTTAGAATTCGTGGTGAGCTACCGGAAGCGACTGACACCCTCTATGTCGTCGATAAACGTGACAACTTACTCGGTGGTATGCGGATTTCAGATCTGCTCACCTGTAACCCAGGCGCATCAGTCAGAGACATTATGGCCCCGGACCTGGAGGGCATTCCTGTTGGCATGAATGACAGCGAAGTCGCACAACTATTTGAACGACACGATTGGCTCTCGGCACCTGTGATCGGCGAAGATAATCAACTCCTGGGCAGAATAACCATAGATGATGTTGTCGATATCATCAGGGAAGATGCCGAGCACTCCATGATGGGCATGGCGGGTATGGATGAAGATAGCGATACCTTTGGCCCGGTCTTGAAGAGTACTTTACAGCGCTCTCTATGGCTGACCATCAACCTATTTGCCGCCCTCTTGGCTGCGTCTGTCAGTAATATGTTTGAAGGCACGCTGGAACAATTTTCCACCATAGCGATACTGATGACCATAGTGCCGAGCATGGGAGGCGTCGCTGGCAATCAGACCTTAGCCTTGGTCGTTCGAGGGATTGCACTGGGCCAGATAGGACAGAGTAACTCTCGCTGGCTGATAGGCAAGGAGCTGGCCATCGGCTTCCTCAATGGCTTATTATGGTCAGTATTGATATTCGCGGCTGTGTGGCTCTGGAAAGGTGATATAGCCTTAGGTGCACTCATAGGCGGAGCCATGCTGATCAATATGACGGTGGCTGGATTTGCCGGTGCCAGTATTCCCTTGCTGCTTAAAAAAATGAATATCGACCCAGCCCTTGCCGGTGGCATGGTGTTAACCACAGTCACAGATGTGATTGGTTTGTTCGCCTTCCTCGGGCTAGCCACCTTCTTTCTATTGTGAATAGAGACTTAAAGAAGTGGCCATAATTAGCCCCTACAGATAGACAAAAGGCTCCCAGAGGGAGCCTTTTGATAATCCTTCAAAAACAGCAATTCACTTTAAGGCAGTGGACTTAAGATAATCTCCACACGGCGGTTCTGCGCCCTGCCTGCTGCGGTGGTATTACTTGAGATAGGTCTAGCTTCACCTATACCTTCAGACTTAACTCTGGCATATTCCACGTTCTGACCCACAAGATAATTGCCCACTTCAATGGCGCGAATTTTCGATAAACGCAGGTTATATGACTCAGACCCTGAACTGTCCGTATAACCCAATATATTGAGTTGAGTCTGATCATACTCTTTAGCCACTAGAGCCACGCTATTAAGTACCTTTTTAGCTCCAGGATTGAGATGAACCTCATCGACACCGAAGGTAACTTCATTGGGCATATTCAACACAATATTGTCACCACTACGAGTCACACTCACTCCGGTTGATTGTAACTGCTTACGCAGCTCTGCTTCCTGAACATCCATGTAATAACCGATACCACCACCCAATGCAGCACCCGATGCAGCACCTATTAATGCTCCCTTACCACGATCACTCTTACTCGAAGAGATGACACCGATTGCAGCGCCCGCTATCGCGCCGAAAATTGCCCCATTGGTAGCTTTGGCGTTTTGACTCTCGTTTGTATAAGGATTAGTCACCTGACAACCTGCAACTAAGATACTAGTCGCAAGCACAGCGACACTCAGTACTGACTTATTCATTTTTTTGATCACATAAAACTCCAGAACATCTTGATAAATTTACACTCAAGATATACAACAAGGTAAATACAGTTTACATTTTATAAATCGAATGATGTTCAGTATATAAACTCCCGATGAATAAACAAATGTTCATCGGCTAACCGTTCATTTTTTTCAGCTTAATATTAGTTCATGATGTCCAGAATGCATAGACTTGTTACTCACTCGACATTTTTTACACATGTAAATGAGATAATTCTCAGTTCTAAAAAACAATAGGTAAGGTGCGGTGAGGTCAAAACTATTAATCGTTGAAGATAATCAAGATATCGCGGGGATTCTTGCCGATTATTTTGAAGTACAGGGAGCAGAAGTCGACTTCGCCACCAATGGCGAGCTCGGATTTAAACTCGCTCTTGAATCCGATTTTGACGCCATCATACTGGATCTAATGCTGCCGAAGATGGATGGCCTCAGTGTCGCTAAAGAACTCAGAAAGCAGGGCTGTACCACTCCGATCCTCATGTTAACCGCCCTCGATGATAAACAAGATCTGCTCAACGGGTTCGAATCAGGGGCTGACGACTACCTGGCCAAACCTTTCGACTTAGATGTACTCAATGCCCGTATCTCAGCATTGATCAAACGACAGCAAGGAAGAGTAGCCTTAGGCATATTAAAATACGGCAGCCTCGAGTTAAACACGGCTGAACATCAAGCCTATCGCAACGGAACTCAGCTCATTCTGACGCCGGCTTGCTATCAAATATTGCAATTATTGATGAAGCGAGCGCCGAACGTAGTCAAACGTGAAGAGCTTATCGAGGAGTTATGGGGTGATATGCCACCGGGTAACGACATATTGCGTAGCCACATGTATCAACTTCGTAATCAATTAGATAAGCCATTTCCTGAGTCAATGCTGGTCACTGTGCCAAAAATAGGCTTTAAACTTCAACAAGAAACGTTAAATAATAGTAATGAAAGCCCCTAAACCACCTAGTTCCACGGCTCAGAGCTTAACCAAAAAATTAAGCCTCTATTTCAATGCCATCGCTCTGCTTATCGGCATATTAGTTTTTGCTCTTAGTCAGGCGGGCCTCTACTGGCTCGAAGATGAGATAAACAAGCGCAACTTACAGCAGACTGCTGATTTTGCCGTCGACCAATTTCAGCAAGGGGCAAACTCCCCCCTCATCATAGGTCCTAATATTTTAGCCTATGACTCTGTCCAGGCATTACCTAAGCAATTCCAACCACTCAGCCAATACCCCATTGGCTACAATGATGAAATCACCGATGACATAGCCCACGACCTGTTTTTCTATCACTCCAGCTTTGAGATCCAAGGTGAGACTAAACCTCTGTACTTAACCATGGCAGCTGAAAAGGTCGAGCTCAGCCCTGATGAATGGCGATATATCAATTTTGCCTCTCTCGCCATCATGATACTCCTCTATCTGGCATTCGATTTCGCCATCTCAAAATTATCTAAACGTCTGGTGCAGCCTGTCAATCAGCTCAGTCAGCAACTGAAGTCCGCCCACAGAGAAACCAGTTTCTCAGTCCCGGAAGGTTCGGCATTAGAGTTCACTGAGCTATCTAATAGCCTGAATAAATATCGCAATCAAAATGAGATACTGATAAAACAAGAGCAGTCATTCGCCAAATATGCCAGCCATGAATTAAGAACTCCTTTAACCGTTATTCTTGGCGCCACCAAGCTACTCGACAAGAGTACAGAGCCTGAGTTTCAACTTCGACAGAGAGCAAGAATCACTAAGGCTGCGACCGATATGCAACACACGATTGAAGCCCTGTTAAGTCTGGTCAAACAGGAGCAGACAAGAGAGAGTTCCACCTGTAGGAAACTGGTTGAGAAAGAGATAAAGCAGATCTTGGATGAGGTGTCACCCCTGGCTAAATACAAGCATCTCAAGGTCGAGCTGAAGATATTTGCTGAACCAGACATTCAGCCGAGTCCTCCCGTACTGAGGATGTTATTGATCAACTTGTTGCAGAACGCCATCAATGCCAGTGATTCAGGGATTATCACCCTGGAAGTTTGCCAGTCTTGCATCAAAGTCGTAGACCAGGGCCATGGATTGAATGATTCACAACAGAACAAAGACGGTCACGGCCTAGGCCTCTTGATCGTGGATGCACTCTGCGATCGCTATGGATGGCAACTGATGTTAACTTCTGGAGAAGAGTCAGGTTGCATTGCTAAGCTGACCTTTCCCAATATCGGTGAGACAAGGGCTAGTGATTAGCCGAACTCATCTAGTTTATGATTAGAGTCAGACTGGTTTATTCTAATTCGAACACTCCCCTACAGAATAATTCAACATCTCTGCAAGGGAGGTATCAACTCAATAAAATCCATATTCACCTGAAATGATTCAAGTCCAATACATAGGAGTTATGAGTTAGCGATTAGCTGGCTATGTTATCTCATCACTTTAGTCTGTAATTTTTGCGCATGAACCAGCTCTCGATCAAACACACCCGTACTGGCGGCATGCAGTAATTTTAATTTCATCTCTTCTACTTTAAACCTAGGCACACGTAGCCTGTTACAGCCAGGATGTATCGCTGGAATCAAGCTTTAAGGTTAAAATCCTAAAGTTATCATCGTCAGATTTTGCATCGTGCACTTTAGCTCGCGCCCTACACTCCTCTAGCGTCAACTCCCATATCCGCTTTCTGATTTTATTTCCAACACCATTATTTACCATGACATACTCCTGAAAACAGTCGAGCGAGCTCACAGCACCTTCGGCATTACTCATCATTATCCCCCTGCATTGAATAATTGATTGATAGCCATCTTGATTTTTATTGTGTTATTTATAAATAGATAAATTAATATCTGCTTAGGTATAGTTATATTATTTTACTAGATACTTGTCTACAGCATTAATTTTCTGGTGTGACCAAGTTCAATACAGAAGTTAACAAATAGTGTTCTGCAACAATTAATCATCTAATAACAGCTACACATTCTTACGGAGCTAGCACTGCTCGCGGCCAGAATTCTGCATTGAACAGGCAGCGCAAGCAATATAAAAAGTAAGAAAGCAAAAAAGGCACCCCAAGGTGCCTTTGACTTTGCAGGAAAACATTTGGAGCTTAAACTCCTAGAGCTAGCCTTAATGGCCTCTCTAGGAACTTAATCATTACAGAGTAAAACCGTGGTGACCCATGATTTTCTCTGGAGTATGACAAGTTGCACAAGCCTCTTTAGCATCTTTTGCATTACCAGCATCATTCATATCAACCATATGGTCAGCATCTTTGTTAGCACCAATATACGCACCATTTAACTCCATGTGCGACATAGCAGCGTCTGACAAGTACTTCTGGTGACAACTTATACATGCAGCAGCAGCATCAGAAGAGGCATACCAAGTCTCAACCTCTTATCAGCAGCTGGACTTTGAGTGCTAGGAATTGTGTGGGCTTGGCCCGCATTACGGCCTAACTCGAAACCATACTTAAGACCACCATAACCCTCTACAGCTGAGTGACACGTTGTACAATCTGTCTTCAGGATAGGCTACCACCGTGGCCATTATCATGTCCTTTAGCCTTGTGAGCCTTGTACATGAAACTGGTCGATTTAAGTTAAGTAATGCTACGCCATTGCTCGCTTCGCCATTACCTTTCAGACTCTTATCGTTAGTATGACAAGCCATACAGTTCACACCATTTGAATCATGGTAAAACTCAAAGCTGTGACAACTTTGACATTTAGCATCATCGACAATCGGACGGCGCTCGCCTACTACAGCCTCTGCATCTCCTAACGCAGCACGGTAAGCATCCGCCTGAAGATAGGCTGGATAAGCACCATCTGCAGTACACTTAACACGCTTATCAGCCCCCTCATCAAAACAGACCTTAACAACGGGTAAAATCTCTAAAGAACGTGTATTTATATCAGTAGGAAGGTCCAATACATAGGTCTTGTAGATCACTTCATCTTTGTATTTATTCTTCGAAGTCGTCACATGGAATACGCCATCATCATAGGTAGTAGAATCATCACCTTTAAGGCTAAAACGTCTATGATCATAGATAGTACCTACACTTGTCATACCAACTGTTGGCTGCTCAGCTTGCTCAGGATAATCTTTCTCGATATCCCAGCTTACGACCATATAGGGATTGCTATAGCCCTGTTGATAAATCTCTTCATCAGTTACTACAACACCATCTGCAGCGGTTATTTGTACATCGAACTCAAGTAAGTTATTCGCATTAATCTCTACGTTTGAGACTGTTACATCATAGTCTTTTGCCGCCTCATAAGGTTTCTTATGGTCAGAATGCACTGCTGCACTATGACAATCGGTACAAACAAGTTGAGGGTTCTTATCTGACTTATGCTGTGCCGGAGAATCGGTGTGACAACCTGTACAAGCGTTGGCATTAGCATTCGCTAACCATAGATCTTTGTCGGCTAACTCTTCATCTTGAACGTGACAAACTGCACAGTCCATAAAGGGTTTAGTTGGGAAAGCCGGGTAATCGAATGCATGTTCACGGTTGCCGTAACCTAGTATGGTATAAGGCATAGGGACAACATTACCCTCTGCATCTTTACCTTCACGCTCAGGTCCCATATGGATAGCATGTATCATATGACCTAATTCAACTGAAACTCCATTAGGATCTGAAACTATGCCGTTGTGACAAGACTGACAGTTCTCTAGATCGAGACGACGACCACCGTGAGCCTTAAGGCTATCTGGCTGGTGACAAGTATAACAAGTCTCAAGTGTAACCAGTTCGCGAGTCTCAACACCTTCGGCTCCATTTGTTGATGGGATCCAATCGTAGTGTGCGTTTTCTGCCAGCTCATGACCCGAGGCATATTCGAACTGCATCTCGATAGCAATTCGTTGAGTCAAAGCAGGATCGAATACCACACCAGCCGCATCGACAGTAGTCGTTAGGTTAGTGTCGAAAGTGTAGGTATAAGTACCGTCTTTATGATCGACCAGACAATCAGCACAATTTTTTATCTGCTCAAAACCTTGTTCAAACGTTGTTCAAACGTTGTTCAAACGTTGTTCAAACGTTGTTCAAACGTTGTTCAAACGTTGTTCAAACGTTGTTCAAACGTTGTTCCGGCATCGTTTGTGGTCTCATTCAACAGTGAAATCCACTGTTTTAGCTCAGAGCCTTCATTGGTTTCTAATTGAGCTAATGAGAAGCGGAAATCATGAAATTCATTTTCAGCGCTCAGGCCATAAAGCCCGATATTTTGCTTATTTTCAAGGTCGAAATCAACTGTGATAATGCCATCGGCATAAGTTGCGTTACTGATATTGGCAACTGCTTCAGTAGCCATATCAATATGGAGACCTGAAGTGCCAGGGTCACCGGGGCTACCGGGACCACCGGGTTGCCCATCTGCACCATTTTTACCATCTTCGCCGTCACTACAACCGACTACTCCCATAGTCATGGCTGCAGCAAGCAGTAACCAGAGTTTACTTTTTTTAGTATTTAACATCGCTCATCATCTCCGTGGAGTTGTTCAATATAATTATTTTGTGAACACCCGAAGAACACCCCTAAAGAGGTAGTGGTAAATTGAGCAATGTCAAAGAAAGATCAACAACTCATTCACCAATGGTTTATTAAGTTAACATGAGGAACATGTCATAAAGGTTCAATAGAGATCATCAAGAAAGTCATCTTATAAAACATTTCATAAACTATTCCTACAATCATTTAACCTACCAAGAGCAGACCTTCTAGCCAGCCCGCTGATACTCAATGTGATGCGCAATCGAGGCAGAAGTAGAAGTACTCTTTATCGATTAAGTTAGTTGTTGATGACTCTAGTTAATGAAAGCCAGCTGAAAACCTAAGGATTGCATGTTATCGGCATATAAAAGTAAGTGGATAAAAAACGGTGCTCAAATGGCACCGTTTTTTTATCGCGAGTAAGAGCATATGTTAATTAACAAAAGAAACCCTAATCTCAATGTTAAATCTGGCTTAGCTCAGTCTTGCTCTGCCCAATAAATCATAAAGTTGTGACATCTCTATCCGGCTAAAATCACCTTAAATTGACTTTGTAGTGACTCATCATCTTGCTGACCGTACTTGATCAGCAGATCATCTTTACCATCACCATTGAGGTCTTCGCTAGATACCATGCCACCGTCTTGAGGCAGCTGGACTCGGATTTTTTCGCTCCTGTTAACAAAAAGCCTGTCACTGCCTAGAAATATCTGCAAGGTATCATCTCCGTCTGACAACAACAGATCTTGCAGCCCATCACCATTAATATCCGCCAGCTTGACCACAGGGGTGCCACTTTGACCCGAGGTGAGGCTGAGGCTTAACTCCACCTCTTTACTAAAATTGGCATCATCGGAGAACTGGCTATTCTCATCCATCTTAAATAGATACACATCCTGATCGATACTGCCCGAAATCAAGGCGCCGATGATCTGTGATAAGCCGATGTCGAACCCCGCCACCAGCACCTCATCTTTGTTATCGCCGTCGATATCGATAAATTCTAACCCTGTTAAGGTGCCATCGGCTCTAATCACGCTATTAGGCTTCTGCGGAAACGTCAGCTGTCCCTTGATGTTTTCACCCAGATAAATCTCATAATCATTCACCCTATCCAGCACACCTGAGCTCTTGGTGTAACGCACCACCATATCGGTTAAGCCATCGTTATTGATATCTTTAAGCTGCTCCACTTTGCGGTAAATCAAGTCACTCTGATCTAACTGCTCACCGTAAGCGTCGCGCTTATTCCACCAATCCAGACCGCTGATAGCCAGACGAACCGAGCTGTATTTAGCGATAGGATCGAAATTGCCCGACTCATCTTGTCTATACACCTCTAGCTCCCCCTCACCTATCTTAACGACATCCAACTTACCATCGAGATTGATATCGGCACTATAGAGTTTTGACTGAGTGTAGCGAACACCATCGTTATAAAGTCGGACTTGAGGCTTAATCGGCAGTGGCTGCCTTTGATAACTGCCATCGGTTTGTGCGATAAACAGCTCTACCTGATCGAAGTCGCTAATGATGATGTCATCCAGGCCATCACCATTAAGATCTCGAATAAAATCACTGTCACTAATGTAGTCGGGGCTATGCTTGAGCGACATTGAGTTGATATCGGCAACAATTTGGAAGGGATTTAACTTATCACCGGGAACGAATCTAATTAAATGCTTACTCGATAAGAACATCAATTGCTGCATTTCATTAGCATTAGTCGGCGAGTTATCGTTATCACGCCGGGTCAAATCGAAGCTGGCAAGCTCACGAGGAAATTTAACTTTTAAAGACTCGGTATACTTGCCCTTCACCTTATCGAAAGCAAAAACGGCTAACCACTTCTGCCGGGAATCATCCACACCGAAGATAACTAGCTCTTTGCCACTCGTCGCTAGCAAATTAGCCGGCAATATTGGATGAGTCAGCTTGAAGCTTGTTTCAACACTGTGAGATTCGAGGATTACAGCCGAATTTTTTGGAGGCCGCATTAGCGCCAACCGATGCCAGAGCCAGCATAGGTAAGAGCAATACAGGTAATGCATGTACGGGGGACGCCGCAAGCATAGATAAAAAAGGTGAACCGTTTCTGATTTTTTCCATTTGCAATAAACTCCAATCTCGCAATAAGCGCCTGACTTTCTCTTTCGTATCGCGCTAAAAACCTATGGGCTTAATCTATCGACTCTGAAAAAAAAAGAAAGTTCAGTTAATAAGATGTTACAAACTAATTAGGCAGGAGCCTAATTAGATACAATTTTTCGCTGAAACCGGCCTGAATGTAGACATGCTCAGATTCACTCATGGCGCTGTTATGAGCATGATAACTATCATCGAACAGTGAAATATCAAGATTCCCACTTAACCAGCGGCAGAGGATGCCACAATATTTTTAACCAATGCCTACCACTCAGAATCAGGGTATAGTTCACAAAAATACAAAAAACGTGACAAAGAAGGATGAACCATGTTTAGTAAAAGTCTTATCGGCCTAAGTGTTTTAGTGGCCTTGTTTGGTTGCACTAATGAACAGACTGAATCTGCAAATAATACGATCGGAGTCACTGCCCAAAGTACACAAGTCGCTCAAACAGCTAAGGTCGACACGGATAAACGAGCGAGTATTGACGCTAGAGTGGCGCAGTTCACTCAAGACTTCATCGAGTCTCAGCCAGCATTGGCCACCTCGTTAAATCTCAGTTATGACATTGCGGGAAACTTTCAACGCCAGCTCCCCGATTACTCTCCGACAGGCATGAAAGCCTTGCAACAAAAAATGCAGTTCGCGGCATCACAGCTAGCCAGTATAGAGACTCAAAATCTATCTGATAACGACAAACGTCACGTCGTCGTTAACCAGGTAATCGCTAATTACTACGCCGGAGATGCGCAATTTAACGCAGGTTATATCGATACCTGGGGCGGACACCTACCTTACATAGTCAACCAAATTAGTGGGCCACTGATCGACATTCCTGCCATATTAACCGATCAGCAGGCTATCTCAGACCTAGGCGATGCTGCAGATTATCTGCACCGCTTAACTGCCTTGGCTGAAATGACTAATCAAGTAAAGGCCAAAGTGGAAGCCGATGCCGCTAACGGTGTCATTCTTCCTAAGCCACTATTTGCCAACACGCTCAAGTTCCTCACTAAGTTTACGGCAAAACCTGCTAGTGAACACAGCCTGGTCACTAGCTTCCAAGAAAAACTGAATGCCACAGATAAAATTGATGCAAAGCATAGAGAGGCTTTCATTGCACAAGCCAGTAAACTCGTCGATGAGCAGATCTATCCCGCATACCGTGATGTTAGCGCTCTGATGACCAGTTTAGCGCGTAAAGCACCCACTGATGTGGGGATTTGGGCCCAGCCCAATGGTGAGTCTTTCTATCAACATGGCATCACCTACTTGGCAGACTCAAATTTGAGTGCCGACGAGATCCATCAGCTGGGCATCGAAGAAGTTAACCGCATCACCAGCGAGATGGACAGCATCTTAAAAGCTAACGGTTACAATAGGGGAAGTGTAGGCGAGCGCATGATCCAACTCAGCAGCGAGCCACGTTTTCTATACGAGAATTCAGATGCTGGCCGTCAACAATTGCTCAAGGATCTCAGCAAAGACATAGAGACAGTGATGACCAAGGCACCACAACTATTCTCGACCTTGCCACCACAAGAGGTGATCGTCATGCGTGTCCCTGTTGAAACCGAGGCTGGGGCTGCAGGTGGATCCTATATACCACCAGCGCTCGATGCTAGTCGTCCCGGCGTCTTCTTTATTAACCTTAAAGATATGACCTCTATCTCCAAATACGGCCTCAAGACGCTCACTTATCATGAAGCAGTACCAGGACACCACTTCCAGATAGCCCTTAACATGCTGCAAAAGGATATTGGCCTGATGCGTCAAAACGCTTCATTCAATGCCTATATTGAAGGCTGGGCCCTGTACTCAGAGTTGCTTGCCTCTGAAATGGGCATGTATGAAAATGATCCTTGGGGTAACTTGGGCCGTCTCAAGGCCGAGGCTTATCGCGCCGCGAGACTCGTAGTCGATACCGGACTTCATCATAAAAAGTGGACTCGCCAGCAGGCCATAGAATATGTTGCCGAAGCGACTGGGTCCACCCAAAAAAAGGTGACTTCTGCTATCGACCGTTATATCGCCTGGCCGGGTCAAGCCCTGGGCTACAAGCTTGGCATGTTGAAGCTAGTCGAGCTCAGAGCCAAGGCGCAACAAACTCTGGGAGACAAGTTTGATATCCGCGCCTTCCATGATCTCATCTTACTACCAGGCGCCAGACCTATGTCTGTAGTCCAATCCGATGTCGAGCAATGGATAAAAGCACAAACATAGGCCGGAGCCATAATTAATCTAACCTATGGCTAGGCCGAATCTTAGGCCTAGCCATATTTCAGTTACTCATTCAGTCTAGCGAGTATTTCATTAGTGATCTTACTGCTGAAGACCATAGAAAGATGCAGAGCGACGAAGAACGTCTTATTCTCAGCCAACTCCCAATGTGAACTGGTACTCGGCACTATGGTGTAATCGATAGATGTTCTGTAAGAATAGAGTTTTAGCCCATCGAGCCGGTCTGCAGATTCATCTAAGGACCTGAGCAGTTCACTATCGGGCCTGAGTTGTTTCATCGCTTTCGATGGATAAGGCAGATAGGCCATGTAGCTGCCGCTATGAGGACTAGAGATGGTAAATAAGTGGCTAGTTCTTGAATACCCTTCGAGATGTTGCAGGTAATATCTCGCAACGATACCCCCCATGCTGAAGCCGATAAGCACTATGCGCTGATGTTCACCGTAGCGCTTATCTATCTGGCTCTTTAGGCTATTGGCGGCATACTCAACGCCATGGCGACCATCAAAGGGTTTTAGCGTCGGGGTGAAACACTCGAATCCCTGAGACTCAAACTGTCTTCTCATCCAGCTCATCACAGATCCCGTATTAAAAATACCATGCACTAAAACCAGTTTAGGCTTTCCCTCTGTTATGGTCATCACTGATCGCTTCTCATTATTTCTAAATACTAACTTGGATTAACACCACTTTTAGTTATCGGTTTTGCTATCATGGCGCCGCTGTCACTAGTTACAGCCAATACACCAATGTCAATATTAGTCATCTATACGAGTCAATGACCATGTCTATCTCCGCATTATTAGCCACAGCTCTCGAAAAGCGTCAAGACTTACTTACCCAAGCTAAAACGAACCACACAGATTGTTACCGGGTATTTCATGGCACAGCCGAAGGCGTAAATGGCTTAAACATAGATAGATATGGCGAAGCCTGGTTAATTCAAAGCTTTCATCAGACATTGAATGAAGTCGAGCTAAAAGAGATAAGTGACTCGCTAACTCGAGTCGAAGATCTGCCCATTATCTACAACGACCGCTCCGATAAGAATTCACGCGTGATGAACCCGCTGGATGTCATTACCCAAGACTTTGCTAACCAAGCTCAGGTGATACATGAGAATGGCATCAAGTTTACCTCTAAGCTGCGTCATGAGGGACAAGATCCCTTGCTGTTTCTGGATATGCGAGCGGGTCGTGAATTCGTCAAGGCAAACAGCCTGAATAAAACCGTACTCAACCTATTTTCATATACCTGCGGCATAGGCACAGCCGCCGCGGTAGGCGGAGCCAGCAGGGTGATGAATGTGGACTTCTCATCGTTTGCATTAACCGCAGGTAAAAAGAATGCCGAGCTAAATAATGTCGACGATGTCTGTGAGTTTGTCCAGAGTGATGCCTTCCCGGCACTGCGTCAGCTAGCCGGACTTAAGGTCGGTGGGCGTCGTAACCAGAAGCTACCTAAATACCCTAAACTAACAGCGACTCAGTTTGACTTGGTATTTCTCGATCCACCTCGCTTCGCCAAGAGCCCTTTCGGTATCGTCGACCTTATCAATGACTACCAGAGTCTATTTAAGCCCGCACTACTGACAACGAAACCGGGTGGCACCATAATCTGCTGTAATAACGTCGCTAAGGTCGAACGAGCGGCCTGGTTTGATGCCCTGGTTCGCTGCGTCGAGAAACAAGGACGCACGGTAACCAGCCATACCTGGCTAGATTGCCATCAGGACTTCCCGTCATTTGACGGGAATCACCCACTGAAGATGGTCTCCCTGATCATAAGTTAACCGCGCTAATCTATTTTCACTCACTAGTGTAAACATTGGCAATACATTGACATTACATCTCCAGTGTTTGAATATACGCTAGCTTTAGCGAATCAATTTCTAAAACAAAACTTTCAATGACTGAAACGGATTTCAACATATGACAGGTAAGATTATGTCTATGTTAACAATTTGCTTCAGGCCTACATTTCTCGCAAGAGTCCGGTCGCACCTGTCGCTTTAAACTACCACGAATAAAAATAATAAAAGTATGAGTATCAGTTTATGTTACCGACACACGAGCTCAGTCGAGTCGCGACTGTAAAACAGCCACAAGACTCAGAAATTAACAGTAGCTTCCTATCCGTTTTACTGCTGTTATTTATCTGCCACATTCTCACCTTGAATGCGCAAACCAATTTAGAGACCTTCAACTGGTTCAATGAACTTGGCGCTAGCCTACCTAGCTGGTTACTACTGTGCGTGACTGACTTAGGCGACGGCATTACCGCCGGAGCCTTAATCTTAATTTGCCTCACTTATAAGCCTCAATGGTTATATCGTGTCATAGTCACCACGCTGCTGTGTGCATTATGCGTGCATTTTTTAAAACAGTATTTCGATGCCCCCAGGCCTGCTGCCGTACTCGAGGTAATCAATATAATAGGCAAGGCTCGCTATGAGCATGCGTTCCCATCGGGACACACAACGACAGCCTTTGCATTAGCCGGTGTCATCTGGCTACTAGCCGATAAGCTATGGTGTAAACTAAGCGTATTGATGCTGGCGGTTGCGGTGGGGCTTTCTCGTATTGCGGTGGGTGCACACTGGCCAGAAGACATCGCCTTTGGCGCGATATTGGGCTGGTTATTGGCCTATCTGGCTTGCGGTGCCGTGCCATTATCGACACTCAAACTCAAGTATCAATATTGGATTATCTTTGCCCTATCCATGATTGTGCTAGTGAGTGAATTAAAGCATTTAGGCAAAGATCCTTTCTCTGTGCTCCTGTTTAACCGCTATCTCATCATCACGGCGCTTATCTCTCTGACTGTCTACATGTGCAGCAAGTTTCAACTGAGCGATAAGCCGCATAAGTAAACCCAGAGAAGTGAGAACTAGCTCTCCCTTCTCCTCTGAATTAAAGGGACTAAAGCCCACCTAAGGTGAGTTTGGCTGGGTCTAAAAGCTGCTCAAGCTCCTCACGAGAAATGTCGGTCTCTTCCTCGGCGACATCCAGTACGGCTCGACCTTCTTTATAAGACTTCTTAGCAATTTCAGCGGCCTTAGCATAGCCAATAATTGGATTGAGCGCGGTCACTAGAATCGGGTTACGAGCCAAGGTTTTCTGCAATTGCACCTCGTTAACCTTGAATGTCGCTATGGCCTTATCCGCCAATAGATGACTGACATTGGCCAGCAAGCTTATGCTCGAAAGTAAGTTATCGGCAATCATGGGCAACATGACGTTTAATTCAAAATTTCCCGCCTGGCCGCCCACTGTGATGGCGCTATCGTTACCTATGACCTGAGCCGCGACCATAGTGACCGCCTCGGGGATCACCGGATTAACCTTGCCCGGCATGATAGATGAACCGGGCTGCAAGGCTTGCAACTCAATCTCCCCCAAACCGGCTAAGGGTCCCGAATTCATCCAACGTAGGTCGTTCGCTATCTTCATCATAGATACGGCCAGCGTTTTCAACTGCCCCGACAATGAAACTGCAATATCTTGTGTGCCAATATGGCTGAAAAAATTACTCGCCGGAGTAAACGTGAGTCCGGTGACCTCACTGAGCTGATGGTTAAACTCCGCGGCAAAATCTGCATGGGCATTGATGCCTGTGCCCACAGCCGTCCCTCCCTGAGCCAGGCTATGTAATCTCGGCTTAATCCCATCGATCAGGTCGATATTTTGCTCTATTTGACTCGCCCAGCTCAGCAGACTCTGACTCATACGCACAGGCATGGCATCCATAAGATGAGTTCTACCCGTCTTGATATGATGATCGACTTCAGCGGCCTTGTGTTTAATCACTTTCAATAGGTGTTCCAGTGCCGGTAATAAACGATTCTCCAACTCAATGGCGGCACTGATATGAATACAGGAAGGGATGATATCGTTACTGCTCTGACCATAATTGACATGGTCATTGGCACCTACGGTTTGGTTAGCAATTCTAGACGCTAGCGTAGCTAATACCTCGTTAGCATTCATGTTCGAGCTAGTGCCCGAGCCGGTTTGAAACACATCCACCGGAAAATGCTGCATCATGGCCTCATCATCGAGTAGTTGAGACACTGCATCTGAGATACCATCTGCCATATCTTGTGGCAGCAAGGCTAGCTTTGCATTAGCCTGAGCAGCAGCAGATTTAGCCAGAAGTAAGGCACGAATAAATGCCTCAGGCATTCTCTTGCCACTGATGGGAAAGTTATTCACCGCTCGCTGTGTTTGAGCTCCATATAGCGCCGAAGCCGGCACCTCTAGCTCTCCCATGCTGTCTCTTTCAATACGTGTAGTCATGATCTTCCTTTTCATTATTACTGACTAATTAGTTCAATCAGTGGGCCAAACCTGCTTTAAAGAATTGACTAGTGACTCTCAGCTCATAGCTCTTTGCTAAGAGCATGCCGCTCAAGTTCCTGCTTCTGAACATCAGTACCTACTTACCTACCTACCTACCTAGAAAGTGCACTCAGCGGTTTATAGATATTGTCTAAACACCCATAAACTGGCCAATGTCCTTTCTTAGTGGGCCAAGCCTGCTTTGAAAAACTGGCTAGTCACTCTTAGTTCATAGAAAAGCTTCTCAAGTTCCAGCTTCTGAACATCAGTATCTACCAACCTAGAAAGCGCACTTAAGGGCTTATAGATGTTATCTAGACACCACAACCGCCAATGTCCTTCGAGTATGTCATCAGCTAAAGTATCGAGCAATAATCGATACTCTGCCACATGGAGTGACCAGGCAGCATGTTTACAGGCCCCCATAAAAGCTAGCTCCATGGAAAACCAGATTAACACTAGGCTAGGATTATCGACCTCTTCACCGTGGCGTATCTTATGACGAAGCACATTGATGGCAGGATCTTGACTATCGAACTGTGGAAAACATTGGCACATACAAACCACTTAGTGAGAATGACTATTAATATCATTAAGTGGTTTTATACTATATATGTCAATCGTATTTACTCAGCGAGGCTCAAACGATGAACAGAGTATCATTAGGACCATAGGCGGTAAGCGGAGACAAGCTGGAAAGCAGTTCCTAGTTGAAGCTAGGAACTGCTTGGCCTAATCTAAGGTGTAACGATATCGAACACACCTTTAGGCTTATCTAGTAGCGAGAAGAAACTCAGCAGATCCAGCTTGCTGCCCTCGATACTGAGATCATCGGAGAACATGAGATCCGATGCCCTTATCCGGAGTGCCGTGGCGTAATTCAAATGCAGCCGATAGGTACACATCACGCCAAGCGGCAGACTCGGCCTGATAACCAAGTTGATCGTAGCTCTTGGCCAGTAATTCTTTAGCCGATGTATTAGCTCCATCAGCAAAGACCAGATGATTGAGCAGCTCGGCGGCCCAACGATATTCTCCGGCTGCGAAGGCTGTCTTGCCATGAATTAGCACGGCATCGGCGCCGCCCATCAATTCGACATATTTATGCGCCGATTGGGAGCTCGGCAGAGTTTGCCTCTAGGGTATAACTCGTCGCGGGCGTAAAACCATAGGCATCCACCACATTGGGGGCAACGGATAAGGCTGCCATGTCGGCTCGCTCATCGACCTTAGGCTGGCAGGCTAGCAGTAATAAGCTACTGGATAAGAGCAATGTACGGCTGAACTTGATTCGATTTAATCTAATTCCACAAGGGCGAAAACCTTGCTTCAGGCTCTGCTTGGAAATATTTTTGGCAAGCTGCTTGAGAAAAGGCCGCTGACCGCTGTCCATTTTAGTATGATTATTCAACATGGGTACTCACTCTGGCATTAACAACTAGAGCTAACGTATTACACTAATGCAACACCATGGTTATCATTTCCGGCCAATATAAACGCGGGTTTATATTGGCTCAGGTTGAATTTAAAAATGGTGAGTAGCATTAGGCTATGGCTTGCTTCTATGACGAAAAGCGGCTGGACTGGTGCCATGCCAGCGATGAAAAGCACGGGAAAAATTGGTTAGGCTGGTATAACCGAGTTTATCTGAGAGCAAGGTGATCGAAAGTTCGGTATTCATCAAGTTCTCTTGCTTATCGAAAGAGATAGGACAGGACAAACAACTTTGCCAGGGACGCAAATTTTTAGGTTCTGCTCGCATCAGCTCGACACTCAATACAAACTTTTCATGGCCTAAAATAAGCTCACCGTGATGCACCAAGGTAGCAAAAAATGCATCTATCGACATAGGGCTAATATCAACCCCGGGTAATGGGCTAATTGTGAATCCCAGGCGATCAGGGGTTCTCTGCAACTTGATGCTGGCCGAGTTACTCACCAGGGCTGAATAATTTGGCAGGGCTTCGAATGCTTGTGCAAGTGTCGCCGAGGTCATCATCAGTAAGCCCAGGGAGCGGAAATGCATGGGATAAGCATACTGGCCCACGGTCAGGCCGAAATCGTACTATATTTCAATTTATCAGGCATATGAGCCTGCATAGGCTTAGTCGATATTGAGGGCATTTAATACCAATCTCATTAGATATCTGCTCAGTTCAGAGCCACTCAGGCTTTTCAATTCAAGGCGCATTGATGTAGAAATGGTTATTCCCTTTTAAGTCAGTGCAACACAGAAGTGGAACGCCTGAGAGGCTCACGTAGTGCGGCTGATGTTTAAAGAAAAGGGCAAAGCCCTTTATGCTGCGTTACATGTTCTCGATATACGACTGCATGGATGCAGGAGGTAGAGCAATGCAGGAGCTTGTTGCCGAGAATAACTATTAGCTTCAAACATCCGCAAGCCACATGGATGTGGTGAATGTCTATATTGCACGACTATAGGGATATAGGAGGTAGAGTAACGCAGGAGCAGTTACCGAGGAGCAAATATAGACCTTGCCTACAGTGCTTTGAACTCCCGCTGAAAGAGCACATATTTAATAGGGTTGGTATAAGTCACATCAGATCTTATAAGGTACCCTTAGCAATATCACAATCCTTGCTTAAAGATCATGCCAGTAACTATCATATTCAAGGCTTCACCTCTGCGGTAGACAAAAAGCCTTAGCAGACCTTTGTCAGCAACATCAATTGTTTGATCTCAGATCAAGGTAGCGGTGCCCTCACCGATTTAACTAAATTTGGCTTAGGTGACGAGCCCACAACAGATGTTAACCGACCGAGTCAATCTGATCAGTGTTGACTCTCACTTAGGCTTGCAACGGGGAGATTGGTTAACTGAATTAACACCTCTACAGGCACTCGAAGGTCATCGCGCCTTAGTCGAGTTGCAGTTTGAACCGCCGATGTCACTGACCCACCACGATAAGCTCATTGTTCGTGATACCGCCGCAAGCAGTACCTTAGGCGGCGCACAAGTTTTGGAGCTAAGACCCGCTTAGATAGGCAAACGTAAGCCTAAACGGCTGGATTATTTAAACCACTTGGCACAGTGCAACTCACCGAGTAACGCGCTTGAATTCCAAAGCCTGATAAGCCCAGTTTTGGCAACAGATTTCAAGCCAGTTTTTATCTATTATCCATGACTATCATGACCCGTTTCCCGATCAACTTGGATTAGCAATGAGCCGGCTTCAACGTATGAGCCGAGGCAAATACCCTTTCGAAATACACTGCTATGTCATTTCTGATCTCTGTAAGCAAAAGCAGCTTCAGACGAGCCGTGGCTTAGTTCATCTTCCCAGACACAATATTGCACTAACAGAGCGGGAGTCTTTGCTTTGGCAACGTGCCAACTGGCTAATACGCCTCTGTGGTGACTTTTCCATGCTCAATGATATAGCACTCAAGTCGATACGGCACTTCTGCTACAAATTAGTTCAATTATGTTTTTTAACTTCGATATTAAAAGACAGATATGTCATGAGCGAATCTATCTACCACTAAATAGGATAATAAATAACTTAGAATAAACATATAACACCAACGGCGACTATATACACTCACCCTCACCGAATCACCTCAGAAAAACTCAATACATTAGACATGATGGAGCGAGGAAGAAAGCGGGCCTATTAGCCCTGATTAGCTTATCTGTTTGGCGCAGAGATTCAATCTCCCCGATAACTTGCTATAAATTGGCTCATAAAACTAACAAGTAAAAACCTGCTGTCGATCTAGCTTAAATACCTTATCCGCCAGTCGTTTAGTCTGCGCGGGGCAGTGTGACACCATCACCATGGTGTATTGCTGCTTCAATGACTCAAGTAACTGCTCTATCACCTCTGTATTTTCGGGATCCAGAGAAGCCGTTGGTTCATCTAACAAGAGTATCTCGGGCTCAAGCACTAAGGCTCTTGCCAGACATAATCTTTGCTGCTGACCGCCGGACAGTGAGGCGGCATCGGCATTGAGCCTATCTTTAACTTCGCCCCATAACATCACCTGCACTAACACCTTCTCACAGCGTGCTAAGCCCAGAGCCGCATTTAATCCTGCCACAACCTTTAGCGGCAGTAGCAGATTTTCTATGATACTACCCGGTAACAGGTTGGGAGTTTGAAATACCATGCCGACTTTGCGACGTAGCAAAGGCAGGAACTTATGAGCAAGCTGACTAACATCTACCTGTTCCCCGGACAATTTCAAACAAATACTGCCGCTCATATCATGCTGGTCGAAGCAATCATTGAGCCGATTCAACGCCCGCAATAAAGTTGTTTTTCCACAACCCGATGGACCGTTCAGCATGTGTAGCTGCCCCTTAATCAGCCGCAAGTTCACATCTTTGAGGATCGTTTTATCGGCAAAACGAATACTGACTCCCCGAAGGGAACCGACGATGTCATCTCCGGAATTGTGAACGATATCTAACACATTGTCTCCTTTATCAGGCTCTTTGCTGATCCAAATATATTGCAGTTGCGGCGCCTGAGCAGAGCAGCAAGTAAGGTAAAGATAATACTGGTCAGAATGAGTAAGACTAACGCCGCGCCGAAAGCCATATCAAGCTCTTGTTGCGATTGATACTGGGCACTTAAATAAAATATGGTAAATGGTAAGGCTTCGAATCGCTGCAGAAGTCCACCGGGTAACCCCGCATTTGCAACCGCGCCGGTTAACATAATCACCGCGGTATCTTCAGCCGCCCGGCCTATCGCTAGCATGAGCCCACTCATAATTCCAGGGCTGGCTTGTGGCAGTAGCAGACGATAAGTGGCTTGCCATTGAGTCATACCTAAGGCGGCCCCCGTAACCGTCAACTGTTTTGGCAAACTGCTCAATGCATTTTGAGTCGCACAGGCGATATAAGGCAGAATGAGTAGGGCCAAACAGAACGCCGCAAGTAGAAGACTGACGTTGGCTTGGGGAAAGAAACTTGCTCGCAGAACTAAAATCAGGCTAAAACCAAACAGTCCCATTAAAATAGATGGGATCCCGGCCAGAATATCTACCGCTAGACTAAACACTTTCTGAGCCCGTTTTTCCGCAGCACTCGCGAGCCAGATCCCACTGGCAATTCCGGGGAGCGCAGCCAAAGATACCGCACATAAAACGACGGTGAGCGTACCTACGCAGGCAGGCCATATCCCCTCCCAAACTGGCTTCTGCCCCATCATTGCAGCTAGGGGGTCTGTATCACCGAAGAAGAGTTTCAGCCCTAATGTGGGCAACCCCTTAAATATAATGAAACCAATTAAAATCAGCATGATACTGATTAATAAAAGGCTACAGAGCTTACCCCAATGACCTATCCACCGACTCATTCTAGTTGCACCAATCAATTTCGCCCCACCAGAGAACGTGATAACAAACAGATGCACGCGCTGCTCATTAAGAGGATCATTCCGGCAGCAAACAGTGAATTATAAACTTCACTGCCTTGATCTGTGGCGATCACTAACGCGATATGCGCTGTCAAACTACGCATGGCATCGAAGACACCCGAGGGCAACTGCGTGGCATTTCCCGCCAACATCAAAGGGAGCATGGTATCCCCGATAGCGCGGTTAAAACCCAGTAACGCTGCACCACAAATATTGACTTTACAATGGGGCAAGATGACTCGCATATAGGTTTGCTCAGGGCTAAAGCCCAACGCCTGAGCCCCGAGAGCATATTGCTGCCATAAGGGCGTGGTAATGTTATCTAACATGACACAGATAACAGGTAAAATGAGCAATATCACCATACAGATAGCGGCAAACAGGCTGTAACCTGAGCCGAGCTGCAGGCCGTTACGCAGCAGCGGCAAGAGGAGAAAAAGGGCTGCTAACCCATATACCACAGTCGGTACCGCCGCCATAAATTTAAGCAGAGATCGCAAGATAACGACCAACCAACGCCGACGCGATAACAGGCAGAAGCTATTGAGACCCAGGGCGATCACAAAGGCGGCAGATGTCGAAATAAGAGCCAGTGATAAGGTGCCGAAGACCATGGCCAGAATGCCAAAATGCCCCTGTTCGGGTTGCCATTGCAGACTGAAAACAAGACTGGTTTCAGTCAAAAAAACTGGTAGCGAAAACCAAATTAAGAAACAGAATACAGCAAACAACATCAGGCCACTGATGACCACTAAAATCATCAGCAAGCCTTGCATCCAGCAATTTTGCGTGAGCGTATGGTTATGGCTTTGCATCGAGTGCAATATAACCAGATGCCTGGATGAGCTGAGCACCTTGCTTACTATAGATATAATCGATAAAAGCCTGAGTCAGACCATTAGGCGCTCCCTTAGTGTTCATATATAAGCGACGCACCACAGGATACTCCCCAGAAGCACAAGCCTCCTGACTGGGCTTAATCTGGTTATAAGTTGGCGCTTTTACCATCTCATCTATATAGCCCACGCTACTGTAACCAATAGCAGCAACATCCTGAGACACTGCGGTTTTCATCGCACCATTCGATGGCACTATGTTCGCATTGCCAGCTAGCGGTGCGCCTTTTAGCAGCTTTTTGCTGAACACTGAACGTGTACCACTCGCTTCATCGCGACTAAAGAGGTGTATCTGCCTGTCATGGCCACCGACCTCTTGCCAATTCGTAATTTTTCCCTGATAAATCGCGATGATCTGCTGCTGGCTAAGATCATTGACTGGGTTCTCGGGATGAATGATCACAGCCACACCATCGATAGCGAAGGCAAATGAATTTAACCCTAAATTCATCTCCTTATTTTTTAAAGCACGCCCGGTATTACCTATATCCACCAAGCCGTTGGCCACTTGTTGCACACCGACGCCAGATCCCCCACCAGCGATGGTGATACGAATATTGGGGTTATGCCCCATAATGTTTCTCGCAGCCTTCTTCATCACCGGAATATGCGCGGTACCACCGGCAATATTCAACTGACCACTCATCTTATCGAAAGCGGAAAGCTCATCGGCAATAAGTGGACTCGATATGAGCAAGGTAAAAATAGCCATTAAACGAACAGAACAGGTTTTCCACATCATAATAGTTCCCGGCAATAAATGTTAAGCTGAATCAGCGGTGACAGAAGATCTTTGAATAAGAGGACTCATTATTACTAATCGTTCATCCAGAGCAAGTAGTTATACTTTTTTTGCAACCTAAATCGTAATTTTTTTCTTTACAGTAACTATTAGGACAAAACGACCCACAATTAACATAATTTTAGAATACATAAAACTTTTAAATCTCCTCACTGAATAATTACTGATGATATAAGAACCACCTATATTTACAATTGGTAATATAATAATATCGACGTCGCAACAAAAAATACTATCACTTATTTTAATGCATTGTGCTGGAGTAATACAATAAGTGCAACAGGCTGAAATTTGAATAGTGAGCCAGCTGAAGGCACAATCTAAGCTCTCACACAAAAATTAAGTCCGTTATGAATAAACTCAACGAACAGTACCGACAGCTAACTCAAGAGCCACGATACCAGATTTCAGCCCTTCGTAAAACAGGGATGGGACTGAGAGGCATTGCCAAAGAGATCGGGGTACATTACAGCACTGTTAGTCGGGAGCTGAATAGAAATTCACCCCCTAATGGATACTCAGGTGCTGAGGCTCACCCGCTGAGTGATATACGGAAACGAACATCCTTAAAAGCGAACAAACGTCATAGCCACACAGATGACATCATCCGTGGCTCCGTCATTTTAGGCTGGTCTCCAGAGGCTATTAGTCTGCGAATGACGGTTGAAAGTAAAGTCACAGAGACGCTTAGCCATACGACGATCTACCGACGTATTGAAGAGAATAGGTTGCAAGGTGGTCACCTGTACCGTCAGTTGCACAGGTTTGGTAAAACACGGTGGAAGGGTGGGAAACGTAATAAAAAAGCGGGAGTTAGGCTAATTCATGATCGAGTCGATATTACAGAGCGGCCTGATATTGTGGATGCGCGGACGCGATTAGGTGATTGGGAAGGAGACACGGTACACGGGCAGAGTGCCCACCTTGTGACACTCGTCGATCGCACAAGCCGCTTTACGCTAGCCAAACGTGTATTTAGCAAAACGAAAGAAGAAGTTGGCGATGCAATGATTGCTCTGCTGAAAACCGTTCACACGGTAAAGACAGTGACGTTAGATAATGGCGGTGAATTTGCAGGTCACGTTCGAGTGTCAAAGGCAATAGGTGCAGATATGTACTTTGCCAAGCCTTATGCCAGTTGGCAACGAGGAACCAATGAGAATACCAATGGTCGGATCAGGCGTTTTTGGCCAAAAAAATTCGACATGGGCAAACTGACAGATGATGAAATTGAAAGAAGGATCTTGCTACTTAATTTCACGCCAAGAAAAGTATTAGGTGGCCTCACTCCATTTGAGGTCTATATGGGACAGGGTGTTGCACTTATTACTTGAATCCAGCGTGAATATACGAGATCACTTAATAACTATTGTCGACAAGCCATATTATTACTATCAATTTAGAGATAAAATACTCGCAGTGATTTCAGACTTAACATTTACATTGTTTAATAAATCACCTCAACAAAGTACCAAATAAATATATTTATCATCAATAGAGTCTATGCTCATGCCGCGAGATGAAAATAAAATAATCAGAAATCTGCAAATAAAAGGGAAAGAAGCGAGAGATGTTCATCAAATAATTTCAGCAACAAATAGTCAACACTCCACTCCTCTAGCAGAAAACAAAATTGGGATAAGTGATATCCACTTAGGTGCCAAATTACAGCTTGAAGCGATCGCCAGACGTGGCTGGGATGAATTAGAGAATATAACCGACAGAGAACTACGCTCAAAGATGTCCACACTGCGCCATTGGCGCAAGAGATAGCAACACACAGACTCAGCTTTTAAGAGCCTTATCACTAAGGCTCGGTATGCTACAATTTTTAGCT
Source organism: Shewanella benthica KT99 (assembly GCF_000172075.1). Lineage (GTDB taxonomy): Bacteria > Pseudomonadota > Gammaproteobacteria > Enterobacterales > Shewanellaceae > Shewanella > Shewanella benthica_A. The sequence goes on along the minus strand of NZ_ABIC01000006.1, from coordinate 11,553 downwards.
TTGAAGCTCTATTCCTCCAGTACTCATTAGCGGATGTTATTTTAGTTTAAACTGTTCGACTAAGGTATTTAACTGGCGCTGTGCTGCAGTCAATTCGATTGTTTCATTGACCGTTTTTTCTCCGTTCACTGATAGTTCTGCAACCATCTCACTCATCGAAGATATATTACGAGTGATCTCCGCAGACACTGCATTCTGCTCTTCCGCAGCTGTCGCGATCTGAGTATTCAACTCGGTGATCTGCTCAACTGAATCACTAATCACCCCAAGATCTTCGGCAACCTGGTGTGTCGCTTGGCTTGTTTTTTGACAGGTATCTTTTGTCGCTTGCATGGCTAACATGGCCGCATCGGCTCCAAGACGCAAGTTAGCCAATGTACACTCAATTTCGGCCGTACTTGTCTGAGTTCTGGCGGCCAACGCCCTTACCTCATCGGCAACAACGGCAAACCCCCTGCCTTGCTCTCCTGCACGAGCAGCCTCGATGGCCGCGTTTAACGCCAGTAGGTTAGTTTGATCGGCAATATCTCCGATCACCTTAAGTACATTGGTTATATCTAAGGTATCTTTATCGATTGCGGCAATATCGGCAGCTGTCTTGTCAACATCCAACGCTAACTGGGCGACAGTCTCTTCGGCCTCAGCGACTGCCACTTGGGACTTAGTCGCTTGAGAGTGAGTATTTTGAGTAAACAGCGCCGTTTCCGAGGCATTGTTAGCGACATCATTTGCGGTCGCACTCATCTCCTCAATCGCCGTCACAACCTGCTCCGTTTCCTGGGTGTGAGCATTTAATATTTCAGCGTTTGAATCTGTCTGCGCCCTCAAGCGTTCGGCACTGTGAGAGATATTATTTGCTGCCTCCTTTATCTCCAGCATCATCGCCTGCAAGCTGGCAATGAAACGGTTTATTCCTGCCGATATTTGTCCTAGATCATCGTTACTACTGACAGTTAACCGACGTGTGAGATCGCCATTCCCGGTAGATAGAGCACTTACCATCTCCTTGAGTTCAAGAATGGGCCGATATAAGACTTTTAATATTCCAAGAGAGGTCAAAACTGATATCAGCAACATGACCAGTGACAGCATAATCGCATTTTTCAGGGCTTTATCGACTCCTGCGTAAGCCACCGCTTTATCCACGCCAATAAACAAATACCAACGCTTGCCATTGACCAGCTCTATCGCCTTAGTAAAAGCCAACTTATCTACACCATCGAGACGGTACTCCTGCTGCGTTTCAAGATTAGACAGCATCTGTCTCTCTACATAGCTCAAACCTATGTCAGAAAAACGATCACCTAGCCTATAATCTCCTGAGCTAGATGCCATAAATTTTCCTGAATCGTCTGCTATCACGGCATAAGCACCTGGAAAGTTAATGCCTTTAACGCTAGCCTCTAATCTGGAGAGCTCTATGCTGCCAAAAATAGCACCATCTCCCAGACTAGCGACAATCGATATACCTTGTTCACCTGTGTATTTGTCGATATAAATATCGGTAATATCTAAGCCGTTGGCACTCCGACCTTGTTGATACCAGGGCCGAACTCTAGGGTCGTAATCGGCGGGGCTCATGCCGTTTATCCAACCATGATCGCTGGTCGAAGAGTAGGCGATACCGGATTCGAACCCTAAGCAGATATTGGTCAAATGGCTGCCGCTCTGAGCCAGTCTGGCAACCAGAGAGAAATCTTTATCTATCATGCCATTCTTATAATTTTTGACCACAGAATCTACCGCTAACACTTGATTATCAAACCAAATTTTAAGTTTATTCGACTCATAGTTGATTAAGGCTAAGCTTTTCTCATTAACACTCTGAATCGTGGTATCTCTGATATAGGTATATGAAAGCCAATTAGAAACTAATAGGCTAATAGTCAGTAATATAACTGATGATGATATTAATGCTTTTTTAAAATCCAACAATTCAGAACTTCCCTATCTGTAAAAATATAATCAAACGCGCTCAATAAAATAAAAAAAGTCAGCAAGCTATCACGACAATATCGATTCCAGAAAATTCCCCCCTAACCATAAACACAGCTAGAGTCAGGGTGCATACCAGCAGCACCAGAGCGCTCAAGCAGACAATCGTGCGTAATGTCTTGTCAAACTCCATGGTTATTCAATGCTCTTATTTAGATAAGTACGGGGAGATGCTGTCACTGAAGTGAGTCCTAAGACCCGTGTCAGTCTGTTCGATTAACATGACCGCGAGATCGAGCTCATTGGCAATCTGCATCGATCGCTCCACACTCAAGATCGTCATGGCAGTCGCAAAACAGTCGGCTACGGCGTATTGCTGATGAAGCACGGTCGCCGATACCAAGCTGTTGCTGGCCGGCATCCCTGTTATCGGATCGATAATATGACTCAAGGTCTTATCATCACTGTCGATATAATTTACATAGCTACCCGCCAATCTCTACCAGATAATGATGCACACCCAGATCATCAAGAATGTTGGCGACACGATCCACGCCATAACCTTTCGCCACCGCCGAGGGATTTATCTCTAGGCCCCTTATTACTTTCGTCACGGTTCCCGAGTCCAAGCTGAATCCATCCATGCCTGTTTTTAAGCGAGCCAGCTCTAGCTGACCACGGTTTTTACCTTGCAGAGCTCTGCGACCCCAGAATTCGATCACCGGGCCTAAGGTCACATCTAGCGCACCATAAGTTTGTGCCGAAACGCTGCGGGATATCTGCAGTACATCCCAAAGGCGCGCAGATACCGAAATAGGTTTACCTGCATCACTTAAGTTGAACTTAGAAATTTCGGAATCCTCACGGTAAACTGACAGAGATTGATTAACCCTCTCAAGCTCCTGCTCCACTAACGCCTTTATCTCTTGTTTCGATGCGAGAGTATCCTGTAGGCGCAACTGTATGGTGTAGGTCGTACCGGTTATCTGCTCGATATTGATATGCGCCCATGCCTGAGACATGAACAGCAGGGGGACTAAGCAGATCATCATCAGAAGGTTCATACCTAGCCTCTTGCTATAATTCAAAACAGCTCGCATAAATGGCGATAAAAAATGCCGATCACTGAGGTGATCGGCATGTTATCTTTAAACATCTGCTAGCAATTATTCTGCAGCAGCTTCTCTACCTGCGATACGACCAAACACGGTAATATCTGTGATGGCATTACCACCTAGGCGGTTAGAACCATGGGTCATTCCGGTAACTTCACCAGCCGCGAACAGACCAGCAATAACCTTACCTTGGGTATCGAGTACTCGGGTGTGAGTATCTGTCATCAAGCCGCCCATAGTATGGTGAACAGATGGCTTAGCAACCAACATATAGAAAGGAGGCTCCATGATAGTCTTGAGTCCACCACGATGATTAAACTCTTTATCTTCACCCGCTTTAGCAAACTGATTCACGCGTTCAACCTGAGCCATCAATGCCTTCTCATCGATACCGAACTTACCTGCCAGCTCTTCGATTGAATCGGCTTTAAACATCATACCTTTACGGTTAAGCTCTTCGAACTCATCCTTATGCACACTTACAACTTTAGCTATTTTCTCGATTTCGTTTCCCCACAGCACATAAGTTTGCTTGCCAGTCTGAGCCAAAATTGCGCTGCTAATAACGTCACGACGCTCCAACTCTTCGACGAAGCGATGACCTTCTTTGTTCACTAGCAGGGCACCGAAGAAGCGTGAATCGGCGATCAAAGAGATCGCGCCGCTATCGATATGACAGATAGGATAAGTCTGAATAGACTTCATATTATGAGTTTGAGCGTTGAGTTTCTCGGCCATCACGATACCGTCGCCCATGATCCCACGAGCATTCGTTGTGCCATAACGATTATCTAGTTCGGGAGCATATTTAGTTCGCATCTCAACGTTGGCACCGAACCCACCCGTTGCTATGATCACGCCACGCTTGGCGTAATAGGTGATCTTCTGTCCATTCTTCTCGGCTTCTACACCGATAACACGTCCACTTTGATCTTTTATCAGCGCAGTTGCTGTCGTGCGGGTATGAATTGGGATCTGCAACTCATCGGTTTTTGCCATAAATTTGCTGATCCACTCGGCGCCGGTATGGTTACGAGGGATCAGGGCACGCTTAACGCTGTGACCACCAAATTGGAATAGCTGGTCTTGATAAAAATCAACCTTAATATAGTCCCTAAGCCACTCTGCAGCAGGAAGTGCCTGCTCAGCTAAGATCTGCACCATCTCAGGATCGCCCTCATAGTCGCCGCCCTTAAGGGTATCTTTAACAAACAGCTCGATACTATCTTCGATACCCATCTTCTTCTGAACCCAGCTACCAGGCACGTTCATCTGGCCACCAGTGATCAAGCTGTTACCACCTACGGTCGGCATCTTCTCTATGATGACTACACTAGCACCGGCATTTTTAGCCGTGATAGCGGCGCTGAAACCTGCACCACCTGAACCTATGATAACCACGTCGAAGTTTTGTTCACTGTCGAGCAGGACTTTCGACTTATTATTATTCTTAGTCATACCGGCAACTAAGGTGACGCCAGCTGCAGAAAGTGAGCTCTCAACAGCCTGTTTAAATGCATCGCTGGTAATCGTCGCACCACTGATGCCATCGACTTCAGTGCTGTTATTGGCAATCATCGCATCTTTCATTTCGGTAAATACCGACGCCGCCAATATCTTATTTTCATTCTGCTTCAAGATACTAATATCGACCAGCTGGCCATTTTTAGTTTCGGTCTGAACTTGAATTTCTCCATGCTTACCAAACGCAGAACCTTCGCTCTTGGTTATTTGATCAGCCTCTTTAACCGAACACCCCATAACCAGAGCTATAATTGCGCTGGCGATAATTGTTTTTTTAATCACTTTATATTCCCATTAAATCAATCTGATACTAGAATTTAAAACCAACCGAGACGCCATATTCGATGCCATCATTAGGCGCTGCGCCCCAGCTATCGAACTGTGTCAGGTGCAACTTGGTATAGAAAGAATCACTCACACTTGTCTTTAACGTAGTGATGATCTGATGTCCGTAGCTGGCATAACCTAAGGTACTCATATGATCTTCATCACGATCGATCTGGCCTTCATAGTTAACAGATAAGGAATGCTTAAGCCCCATTGCCGAGAATGGATAACGGACGTTGATCACCACGGCATAACCGCTTAATCCATCAAAACTCTCCCCGCTAGGATCGAAGTGAGCCGCTGAGTAGTTGAGTCCGACACCTGCATTCACGAACAGAGATCCAAACTTCTGGTTGGTGGTAACACCAAGATAGAAGTTGTCTTCCATCACGGTTCGGTTAGAAATAAGAAAGTTCTGTGCCCAAATATTAAAGCTAGAATCGGCGATTTGCTTGTCAATAATAAGAAGTGATTTAACCGTTAGCTTGCCATCCTTGCCATGTTGAGCATCACTAATCTCACCTGGATTCTCCAGTTTCACATAAGCGATTAAGGTTCCCCACTCGGCCTTATTAAAGTGAGTCAACTTAACAAAAGGCTGGTCATAAGCCCCTCCATTATCAGACTTAGTATCTGAGGTATAAGCTTTGTAGCCAATATCCAGAGAAGTCGCCGACATTGCTGGTGCCACAAGAAGCATGGTCAGTGCGGTTACAAGTTGCTTTTTCATAGAGCTATTCCTTAATAAAAATATCTGGAATAGAATAAACAACCAAGAAACATTAATTGTGAGCTGGCTCGATATCTACTTTTGATTTAAATATCACTGTGGGTTTGAGAAGTAAAACCTATTAAAATGGTGCTAACACGAACAATTAAATAATTTACAATGTGAAAGTTACGTCAAAATTTTATGGACCACAAAGCAAAAAAACCACTAAAAGTAAATAAATAACAAAATGAATTTGGGTTCGTTAAAAATAATTAAGTGGATAGTCTAATATATATTAATGTAATTATTATATATTAGACAAAAATAATGATACCTTATTTAAAGCAAGGGAATGTAATGGCCAAAATATTCCTTACTTTCAGTCAGGTTATAATTAATGATGCATGGAATTTGTTATCGACAGTAGTCGAATGATACTGCCAGTCTAACTGTTTAGCTAAACGTTCAACGAGCATGAGTCCCAGACCAAATCCGCTGCGATTATGAGGTGACACTATATTGGTGATATCAATTCGCTTACCCGACTGCTCTATTCGTACACCTCGAGCACCGTGCTCTAAACTATTGCGTACCAAGTTATTTAGAATAATAGTCAGTGGTTCTTTCAACACGATCAATTCAGTATCATCACAAATTAACTCTATCTGGATGTCATCTCCTTGTGCATATTGTTGATCAAAAATGATTTTTCGTAACAATTCATCCAGTTTGACTGGACTAGACTGCATAGCAGAACACTCAGAACTCATCATCCAAAGTAAAGTCTCGGTAATAGACTTCATCTGACTTGTTGCTTGACTAGCGTGCAGCGTAGGCCCCTCTAGCTTGCCTTGTTGCAGGGTTAAAATATCAAAAGAGGACTGACATATCGCAATAGGAGTACGAAGCTCATGACTGGCAAAACGCAAAAAAGAGAGTTCGCGTTGCTGTGCCTCTTTTAACTGTCTTATCGAGATATCCAGAGCATCGACTATCGATTGCAGCTCGGAATAACATTGTTGAGGGAAGTTAAGGCTTTGCATTTTTTGCCAATCATGCTGTTTAATCGCACGACTGATTTGATGAACAGGAGAGATCACTCGGCTTTGTAGATAGAAGGCTAAACTGGCGACAACACCAAATGTCATCGTGATCAGCAAACCGAGCGCCGCCATATTTTTTGGTGCAAACTCAAGATCATGGGTGACATTATAATTTAGCCACACGTATAAGTTTTGGCCTGATGCCTGCTGATACACCATAATTGCATCGATGAACTGACCATTATGGTGATGATATTCAACTTCATTTAACCCTGTCGGTTTAATACCCTGTGTGATCGATTTGACTTGCTCTGGAACGCTATTCCAATCTGTGTATATTTTAATATTATCTGTTTGATAGAGGTTACCGGTATCGGCCAGATATTGCTCAGCCGCCTGTGCGGCACTTCTCATGGTGATGTCATGCATACTGAACATCCCTGTACACATCATACACAGTGGAATAAACATGTTGATAAGTAAGGTGACCGCTAAGAACACCACGCCATAGCATTGATAGACACGCTTTAAACTCATTTTATGCTTCACAGGCTGCCACCTTTAAACACAAACCAATCCCGCGCACGGTATGTAAGTAGTGATGTTTATAGGGTTTATCGACAATTTTTCTCAACAAATGCATATGACTCCTTAAGCTATCACTATCAGGCAAACAATCCGGCCACAATAGACGTTCAACCTCTTCTCGTTCGACCGTTTCAGGGCTGCGTCTAGCTAACAGGGATAATATTTTCCACCCCGTACGCGATAGTAAAAGCTCTTCCCCTAACCGGTGCACTCTATGACCAGCAAAATCAAACTCTAACTCTCCAATTTTTAGTAACTTAGGAGCTGGACGACGCTCAGCAATCACTTTCAGTCTGGCTACCAACTCGGGCATAGCGAAAGGTTTGATCAGATAATCATCCGCACCAACTTCAAAGCCTGAAAGTTTATCTTGTAACCCGCTGCGGGCAGTTAGCATAATCACAGGTGAAATGACGCACTGATCTTTCCACCTTTTACATGCTTCGAGTCCATCTCCATCAGGCAGGTTCAAATCAAGAATAATGGCATCAAAAATACGGCTAAACACGGCACTGTCTGCCTGCATGATGGATTCAGCATAGTCGCATTCAATACCTTTCAACTCTAGATAGTGAATGATGTTTTTAGCTAACAGACGGTTGTCTTCAACCAGCAATACCAACATTAATTATATAATCTCCAGCTGATGGGCAATATGTACTAGATTGGCACGATTACTTGCCGAGAGTTTATTTCTCATCGACTCTAAATGATATTCCACACCACGAACCGTAATGCGAAGCTGTGCTGATATTTCATGATTATGCAGTCCTATTGCCGCCATTTTCAGTGCTTTTATCGCAGTTTGATTAAATAGATTAGGTTGCAGGTATGGATTTAACTCATCATGATAGTGCTCGAATAACACCATTTGAGCTTGCTTCAGGCTAAGATCTAATCCTGAAAAATTAAGTTCGCTAGAGTCATATTTAGATAATAGAGTGAAGCGGCCGCACCATACGCTCGAAGAAAAATGCCGCAGTGGATAACTCACCACAGTGTTAATTCCATAAGAGTTAAACAGCTTCTTCGCCTTGTTAGCTTGATCATTTTCTAACAGCTGATAACAGTAAGGCTCATCTAACTGCAGCGCTGGGGCGAAATTAATGTCACTTGGAGCCACTTTAGCCAAATACTGATTTTGTAGCAATTGAACCTTAGACGATGAGCTCAAAATACCATCGGATCTATGTAGCACGCGACGAGTCAGTATGTTTTTTTTACAGTTTTGCAGATAATCTTGGTGAGCACGATTTGCAATGCCCTGAAACCAAAAACCAGCAAAACCATGTCGATTAATCACCGACTTGATGGGATTCAGAATTAGAGGGTTAATCACTATACCAGCTGTAAATTTGCTATTGTTATCTTGCAAAGAACCTTGCATAAAACCACCATACACATCAAACCAATCAAAAAAAGTCATCTTGAATTAAATAACGAGTTGAGTGAGCTCATCTAATAGCCCTCCGCGGCGCTTGTAACTCCAGCTCACCCACATGACACGACTATATCTTTAAGCCTGAATCATACCAAAATCCTTACATTGATAAACTTTGTTCAACAAGATCTTCTAAGTACACAACAAAGATATAAAAATGTTCATTTTTATTTGTCTTCTTGACGTGATTTTGACGTGATTTGACATATACTTATCTAGATATTCTCAGAAAAATAGTTTACATACCTAATTAAAACCCGAAAGTCAGTGATTAACAGCTTCTCCATAAAGGTTTAGCCTTCAATCATATAATCTGCTTTTATCTCCTCCAGACTCACACCCGCCAACAAAAAACAAAAAAAGTGTAAGGCTTTGATACAAAATAATTTAAGACTCATTAACAAGATTTAACCCTGCCGGTAATCATTCCACTTTACTTCGCTATAAAAAGTTCTAAAATCCGTCTCCCGATTTAGTCATTTAACCAAAAGTTAATTCTGTTCACTAGGAGATAAAGGTAGATACTACCGCCGTTTATGATTCAAAAAATAGCACCTTAGTTCCGGTCCTAGGACTGTCATTCTTTGCTGTAGCCTCTGATGAGCCTAATCACGACTCACTGGCGTGAGGGTAATTTGAATGCCATTAAGATGGGCTTTAGCCATGAGCAATACTGTCTTGGCTGTTGCTGGGTATTGATGGCACTCTTATTTGTACTTGGGGTCATGGACCTATTCTGGATCTCAATATTGACCTTAGTGGTGCTCATTGAGAAGCTAGCACCTAAAGGAGATATTTTCGGCAAGCCTCTCGAGCTGGTGTTAATCGCTATTTCACTGATTATGCTATTACCAATATTTTAGGATTTAAGGCTCATACTGGGCTAGCCAGGTTTTTAATAATCCATTGAGTTCTGGCCTAGCGGACTCAGACAAAGACGCTACTATTGCTTGCTGCAATCGACCATGCTCCTCTATCGCCTCATCGATCAATACCACTCCTTGTTGAGTCAGCGCCACCGAGACACTGCGCCTATCTTGCTTGCTGTTCACTCGCTCAATCAAGCCCTTGGACTCCAACTTAGTTAAACGATTAGTCATGGCACCTGAGGTGAGCATCATGGAATCTATCAGTTCAGAGGGCGTTAAACAGTACTCGCCTCCTGAACGCCTCAAGGTCGCGATCACATCAAATTCACCGGGCTTAAGATCATAGGCCTTATGACACTCGGCGACTTGTGACTCTATATGCTTACTCAAACGCATTAATCTACCGATCAGCTCCATGGGCAAGGTATCTAAATTTGGCTTCTCGGCTTTCCACTGGGCGACGACACGATCTAATCCATCCATTCCTTTTATCCTATTATTGTTATTGTTTATACTGACATTATTTGGTTTATTGAACTCAACACTAGATTAACCAGCAAAACAACTTTTACCTTATCGAAAAGATACTTCATGTGAAGGTACTTTACAAATGGTAAAATGAGGCGCAGACTACAAACTATCTTCACATGAAGGTAGTTTAACTTTGAATGAGCTTAAATCTAAGCTTAAAGATGATTTTGAGACTGTTTAATGAATATATTACTCGCGATGATCCCAGCATTTTTCTGGGGGACAACTTATGCTGTGACCCAGTTTAGCCTACCGGATTGGCCGCCGCTATTACTAGGAGCACTCAGAGCACTGCCGACCGGGCTCATCTTGCTAGCGCTTAACCCTAGCTTGCCGAAACGAAGTGATTGGGGCATCTTGCTCAAGTTGGGAAGTATTAATATCGCCGCTTTCTTCAGCCTGATTTTCGTGATGGCACTCACCTTGCCCGCGGCAATATCCGGTGTCGGCATGATATCTGTGCCTGTATTTGCCATGCTCTATCACTGGGTTGTTAGCAAGCACCGACCCAAGGGTATACAGGCCTTCTTCGGTTTCTTGTTAATCGTGTTAGCCTGGCTGTTATTCGATCCGGGCTCAATAAGCCTTAACCCTATCGGCATGCTCGCCATGCTGGGCGCGATCATCTGTATCGTAGTGGGAAGTAGCCTCACAAAAGCACTGGGTAGCCGTATCCAGTGGTGGAGCGTGTTGACATGGCAACTGATCTTAGGAGGAGGAATATTGGCCGTGGCTGCCGGGATCCAGGCCCTCATTTCCCCCGAGGTCTATGTTGAGGTATTACATAGCTTCAACCTAGCCCATGGCTTAGGCCTGCTCTGGATAATACTGCTCAATACTGCCCTAGGCTACATAATGTATGTCTGGTTGCTGCAGAGAATGACTGTGGTCGACTTTACCTTCGGCGGTATTGCCAATCCGGTCGCGGGGATAATCACAGGAATGTTGCTGTTGGGAGAGATGTTTACTCCCCACCAATATGCCTTGATGGCCAGCATGATTGTATGCTCTCTTATGCCACAGATCATAGGGCTGATACGCAATAGATTGGCACTGAATAAAGAGAAACAAGCAAGCGGGATAAGTGATAAGTGATAAAAACAGGCTAGCTGCTTTAGGCTAGCCTGTATATACAAGTTAGATTGCTCTGGTAAGCATCAGCCATACAGACAAAGATAAGCTGTTTGAGTCTCAACTTTCACCTGAAATTTAGCATCACCAGGCACATCAAATTGAGTGCCGGCATTAAAAGTCTGCCAGCTATCGCTGCCCGGCAATAAAACGGTCAATGCGCCAGCAACCACTATCATAACTTCAGGTGCTGCTGTACCAAATTCATAATCGCCAGGCTCCATCACACCGACAGATGCTGGTTTATCCTCACCCTGAAAACCGATAGATTTTACATTTCCTGCGAAATACTCATTTACTGCTAGCATAGATACACCCTCTCACAAAGCACATTAGA
>NZ_ABIC01000007.1 GCF_000172075.1 Shewanella benthica KT99 | reverse complement strand
GCTTTAAGGTACCTATCGAGAGTCAATTAACCGATTGGGTTAAGACTGATTCGACGCCGGCACCTTTCGAGATGCAAGATGAGGCTGAATTTAAGTCAGACTCGGATGAAGGTGGCATTGTCCGTTTCAAACAACAAGATTTGACTGAAGCCGAAGTCCTGGCTCATATCGAAGTGGGTAAGCAAGTCCATAAACTGGCACTGCATTTCGGCCAATCAATTGCTTTCTTATTGCAATCAGATGCTGGCATCAAGCGCCTCAAGTTCTCCGAAGAGTTCAGAGCCGGCAATGATGAAGTGGGTACCGAAGATCCTATGGCCAGACTCGACGCCGATTTTGCCTTGATGAGCAGCGAGCTTATCGCCTTGATGAACTCACTGGTAGAGGCATTAGGCGGACTGGAAGAGAGCATCTAACTCTCTTTCATTCTTATTAAAAAAGCACCTGACAACAAAACTTGTCAGGTGCTTTTTTATTCGCCATAAATCAGTGTTATAACAAGCCTATTAACTATCCGATTTTAGCTTCCCCTTGTTATCGAACGGCCAATCGATACCTAACCAGGCTTTAAAGAAAGCTTTCTGAGCTCGGCTTGGCTTATCCACACTCAACAGCTTCAGCTTACCACTCTGCTGCTCACCCAGTTTCAGCGTCACCTGTTTGAGACGGTCATCGCTAAACAGGCTCACCACAATCTCAGCCCCCGGCTTAAAATCTTTAATTCTGGATGCAAAACCTTTGGCGGTGATCTTCAGACCATCGATGGCTACAATTTCATCCCCAAGCACGATACCCGCATTCCAGGCGGGTCCATCACGCAAGACTTCCGCAAGTTTAAGTGAGTCATCACTCAACTTCACTCCCGCATAAGCCGTGGCTGTAGAGTCTTCCCCGTAGCCTGGCTGTAAACCGGCATTGTCTAGCAAGGAGGTGAAATCCAGGCTCATAGCTGAGTTAACATGTGTCTGCCACCAGGTTTGATAATCTTGCCCCGACAGATCTTTTAAGATCCGTTTAACATCAGCGACGGAGTAACCCGCCGGGATCTTATGCTGATTGTAGAGCGCTTTATGAACGTCACGATAGGAATGAGCAAGATCTGTGTCATTGAGCAGTGAAAAATCCAGCGCCAGAGAAACGAAATAGCCTTCGGAGTAGATGTTGGCACTGTGGTTAACCGCATAGTCCCCCCCCGTGCTCGCCCATTTACCGACGCTCGCCTCTTGCACCGATTGAACTTCACGCCCCGGCGTCGTCTCACTCTGGGCAATTCGCTTGGCTAAGTCTTCAAAAAATTCTTTAACCGTGATAACGCCAGCCCTGAGTAACAACTGGCTTTGAAAATAACTTGTCGACCCTTCGGCAATCCATAACAGTGCGGATATGTTCTCTTTTTGATAATTGTAAGGCACCAACCCTTGAGGCCTGTAAGCCTTCACATTCCAGGTATGAATAAACTCATGGGCAGCGGTTTTAATGAAGCCTAAGTAGTCTTCACGCTCTCGATAACTGAAACGAGGGCGCTGAATCACCGTCGAGTTGAGATGCTCGGTTGCACCTTGGGCACCACTGGTGGCGTGCACTATGTAGACATAACGCTCAAACGGGTAGCCATCCCAGATAGCCCTAGCCTGACCGCTGAGCTTAGTCAGATCGGTAACCATCTGTTCAATGTCATAGTTGCCCTTTCCCCACACGACCAATTCATAATTCCGACCATCGGCAAAGAACGCTCTGTGATGACTGATTCCGGTCTCTATCGGAGAGTCCATCAACACATCATAATTGCTCGCCTCAAACGAATGGGGCTTTCCTGCAGACTCCATGCCTGAATAACTATTCCATTCATCTGGCACGGCTAATTCAACCTTGATCGCCTGATCCTTAAACTCAGGGCTATACACCAAGGTACCACTGGCATCCAAGAAAGCATGAGTCGCATCTATATGGCCAACCCTTTGACCTAAATGATTCGCATATAGCTGATAAGTCACAGTGACGGACGTTGGCTGTTCAAGCTCAACAGTCCACTCACCACTGGCACTTCGCGTATAGGGTAAGATCTTGCCTGATTCATCTTGCGCACTAAAATAGCGAATACCATCGGCTAAGGGTAAAACTTGATACTTGCCAGTTCGCCACACGGGAAGGTTGATTTTCAGCTCTGTGGTTGCAGACTCGGGAAAGTCCACCTCAACCTTAGCCAGATGATGCACAGAGTCGGTGAGTTCTATGCGATAACTGACCTCAGCGAAAATTGATGAGGAAAAAAATGCACTTAAAGTTAAAATCAATGGGGCAGCAGGTTTCACTCTCGATTCCTTCTGTTATAATTGTTATTTATTTTTATAATAAGATCGAGAGTATATCTCTATTTCTCAGACTCGGCATCACTAAAACCTATGCCTCTACGAGTCTATTTTGAGACAATACAATGACTGACCGAACATCCCTTTAAGAGGGCAAGGTATCTGCTTCTTATGCGTATTTTTTTTAGAACTGTGATTTTCTTTTTGCTTTTAGCCACCCCTTCGACTTACGCTCAAGATCATATCGCCCTCGAAATTAAATTAAAAGAATCGCCTGTCGAGCTGTTACAAGAACTACAAGCCTCAATCACCTTGCCCATATCTGCCACTAGTCTCTCGGCTTTTGAACGAGTCGCCAGTGACCAAGGTTACCGAGTCGATGAGCTAAAACATAAACTGCAGCTGCTCACACGACTCTACCTCAGCACCTATGTGCAAGAGCAAGATAAATACCGTAAAACCGAGGCATTATTGTCGCTGCTGGAGATCATAGGCACCACAGCCTACGATGAAAGCTACCTACAAATGTTAACAGGTAGGTACATAGCCAGAAATCAACATAATTACCCACTAGCATTGTCCCATTATGACCAAGCACTGAGCCTGATAGAGAGTGGTCAAGGGTTGCAAACCCAGCTATTAAAACAGCTCATCCATTATCATCTTGGCAGCTTACATCGTATCTTGCATCAGGATAAGCTGGCGCTAATTCACCTAAAACTGTATAAAGAGACCACCTATCAGCTTAGAACTGATTACCTGATTGCCCACGCAGAGTCCACTTTAGGCAACTTCTATAATCAACGGGATCAGTTATCTTTAGCCTTACAACATTACAACGAGGCACTTAGACTCTCGAACCGCCAGCAAAAACCTTTTCTCAAGGCTAATTTACAGCTACAGCTGGCAAGGATATATCGGAAGCTTGAGGCTTGGGATGAAGCGATCCAATACGCACATGATGCAGATGAGGGCTTTAAGGCACTCAATATGGATCGATTACGCTCTAATTGCATGACAGTGATCGCTATGGTTCATGCCAATCAAAATAACTGGAATCAGGCTATTGATTACTATCTCAATGCCCAACAGCTCGATTACAAAGCTCAAAATGTGATTGCTCAGGCATTAAATTATCATAATTTAGGCGAGGCCTATTTCAATAACGGCAACACCAAAACGTCTTTTGAATTTCTGTTTAAGTCCAATGCTATTTTTCGTGCCCGAAAGAGTAACCATTATCTTGTGTTTAATGACCTCTTGATTGCCCAAGTTGCCGTTGCCGATAAAAATTGGCTACTGGCTAAAAAACATAGCGCCTTAGCCTTACACAATGCAGAGAAACTTAAGCTCAAAGATGAACAGATAGAGGCGTTACAGTATCAGGCTCAAGCCTATAGACACCTTAAACAGAGTGACCAGGCCTTTGCCACACTGGATAAGCTCATCGCCCTTAACTTATCCACGCCGGAAATAGAGACTCCTACCGACTACACCTCATCGGTACTTGCCGAGCAAAAATTAAAACTTGAAGTCAATAAGCTTCAAGGTGAGAGCCGTGTACTCAGTTCCCAGTTAGCACATTCACGTTTGCTGTTGATCACCGCGGTGATTTTAGTGTGCTTAATATCACTCATTGGAGTGAACCAATGGCGAAGAAAAAGCGTATTAGCAGCTAGCCTATTAGAAGCTAAAAGTCAAAGCGTTATCGAGCCTGTGAGTGGTTTACCTGGCTATAAAGGCTTCATCGAAGAGCTTGAGTCACAAGATAAAGACACTCCCCATGCCATTGCATTAATTTCACTGACGGATCAATTAAATGCAGATTTTAATCAAGGTTTTCAGTGCAACAACAACATGAATAAAATTCAGTTTCAAGCTCTGGCCCACAGTTTATCAGGCAAGGTATACCTTATTCGGCCTGGATTATTTATGCTATCCCTGAGAGAGACGATCACAGCCAATGAATTATTACAACAGTGCCGTATCGCCATTGATAAAGATTATGGTGACACGTCTATTCATATAGGCATGCTACCTCTTCCTCTGCTGATGGATCCTGATATTAGATTATCTGCCGAAGTCCATTTTGGCGCGGTACAAATGACACTGGCGGCCGCGCTGAGTCTAGGCAAGGCAGCAGATTACTATGTTTCCATAAAAGCATTGGACTTTGCTCCAGCCACTATCTTTGCAACACCGCTATATTTGCACTTAGAAAAGGGCATCATGCGCGGATTATTGAAGGTCTATACCAATGGTGACAAGAAAAAAATTCTATGGCCTAGGTGGAAAAGCCATGAAAATTTGGATATAACAGAATTAACCTAGTCGAGATGATTCATAAGTCGCGCTAGACTAAAATAAGATTTGCACTCCAAAGGGATTGGGATTGCAATAACATTAGCAATACTAATTCACATTTGAAATTATTTTTTGCCTTGAAGAAATAGGACATGGTTAATGAAGGATTCGATGGCAAACACATCTCAGCTCAGTTTATTAAAGCAACAACTCCACTCGGCTAGAGCCGCGCTCGATAACATGAACGAAGATAGAAATGATAAATTGAGGACATTACTGCAATTTATTGGTCATCTGAGTCTTGCCTGCAAAGGGCAAAGTATTAAGCTCGATAATAAACTGGCTAAATTAAGATATAAATTTACTAATTTCGAGACTGTCGAAGAATCACTGCCTGAATTAGTTGAAGTTGAACAACTTCTTAAGCAACAATATAACCATGTCATGGTTCAACTCGAAGACAGTAGAGCCAGCTTATCCCGGGTCATCAGACAGATACAGCGAGTCCAATCTGTACCAGAAAAGGTCAAGAAAGAGATCAGTTACTTCAAAAAAGATCTCGCCAAGCCTTTCCATACTTTCTGGGACTATATCCCTAAAGTCGAAAAACTGGTTGGCTTTTATGAAAGTATACTGGAAGAGCAGTTAGCCCAAGGTGATAAACTCGTCGTGCTCCCCAAGCATCGTCAACTGGCCCATGAACTCGCTCAAATGATCTCCGAGATCGAATTTCGCAAAGATCAGCGGGATCGAATATTCGCACTCAAAGAGCTGCTCTCTAACGATATTGAAATAGACAGCCTCATCGAGGCCTATCAGACCGTGCTTTCTATGCTACTGGATAATATCGCCAGAGAGAAATCTGCTTCTCAGGAATTTCTCTATGCCTTAAACGACTCTCTGTCTGCCGTGAGAGAAGTGGTAAGTGATTCTTACAACAACAATCAACGCAGCTATCAACTGAAAAAACAGCTCAATCGTGAAATTAATACCAGTGTCGATAACGTGGGTGAAGCCATCATAGATATCGATGACATTCACAGGCTAAAGTCTCAGGTCACAGAACAGTTAGCCTCAATTCGAGCGGCTCTTGGCCGTAAAGAAGCCTTGGAGGATCGCGAACAAACCTTGCTGCGCAAGTCGATGGAAGCCATGCGTAAAGAGCTTAACGAACTAAGTAGGGAAGCGAATACCTTTAAAGAAAGATTATTTGAACAGCAGAAACTCAACTTACTCGATACCTTGACCCAGCTGCCTAACAGGGCCGCCCTCGAAGAGAGAATGGAACAGGAATATCGTAATTATCAACGTCATAAACAACCACTCTGGGTCGCTGTGGCCGATATCGATCATTTTAAAACCATTAACGACAATTTTGGCCACAGTACGGGTGATAAAGCCCTGCAAGTCATTGCCATGGCATTGAAAAATTCACTGCGTGATACCGAGTTTGTCGCCCGCTATGGTGGTGAAGAATTTGTGTTTATTATTCCTGATGTCAACGCCACAGATATTGAACAGCTTTTAAACAGAGTGAGAGAAAAAGTAAAAAGTATTCCTTTTAAGTTTAAAAATCAGAGAATTACAGTTACAGTATCTATTGGTGCTGCACAGATTATCAATAATGAGCTTATCAATGAAACCTTTGATAGAGCCGACGCTGCACTGTATCGAGCAAAACATGAAAGCAGAGACAGAGTGATCATTGACGTGTAGCCTATAACCGTAAGACTCTTAGATATCTTGATAGGCTGGCATCTTATGTAACGGTGCCATCAACACACATCATTGCACTCCCGTCACAGCTAAGGAGTTACTATGATTGTTAAGATCAGCCCTAAAGGAAGCATGGATCAACTTTCACAATTGGAAGTCGATCGTCTAAAACAAAGCGCAAAAAGCGAACTCTATCAACTTTACCGTAACTGTTCATTGGCCGTTCTCGCATCTGGCTTACAGAGCGATAACGCCGAAAACCTGTTCGAACAATTCAATGATTTCAATATTAAGGTTCTACGTCGTGAGCGCGGAATTAAAATTGAATTGACCAACCCCCCTGAAGCCGCCTTCGTCGACGGTAAGATAATCAGAGGCCTTCAGGAGCATCTATTTGCCGTGCTCAGAGATATCGTCTACGTCAGCAACAAATACGATGATCTCAAGCATATCAACCTGACTAACTCTAGCCATATCACCAACGTCGTCTTCGATATCTTACGCAATGGCCAGGTTATTCCACTGGAAGACCCCAACGTTGTCGTATGCTGGGGTGGCCACAGCATCAATGCCATCGAATTCCAGTACACCCGCGAAGTGGGCTATGAGCTTGGCTTGAGAGAGATGAACATATGTACCGGCTGTGGTCCGGGCGCCATGGAAGGCCCCATGAAAGGAGCAACCATAGGTCACGCGAAGCAACGCATATCACATGCAAGGTATATAGGACTCACAGAGCCCAGCATCATCGCCGCCGAACCCCCCAATCAGATAGTCAACGAGTTGGTGATCCTTCCAGATATAGAGAAGCGTTTAGAAGCCTTCGTCCGTTTAGGCCACGGCATCGTTATTTTCCCTGGTGGAGCTGGCACCGCCGAAGAGTTGCTCTATCTACTCGGTATCTTGCTCAATAAAGAAAACCAAGACATGCCCTTCCCCTTGGTACTAACCGGCCCTAAGGAGAGTGCCGATTACTTTATCAAGATCGATGAGTTTATTGGAGCAACCTTAGGCGAAGAAGCTCAGAGTAAATACGAAATCGTCATCGATGATCCTGTGCGAGTCGCAAGAGTGATGAGCCACGGCATGGATGTCATCAAGGATCACCGGAAGACCACTGGTGACTCCTATCAATATAACTGGTCACTGAAAATTGAGCCCGAATTTCAGCTGCCTTTCACCCCCACTCATGAGATGATGAGCAATCTCAACCTACACTTTCAGGATAACAAGGCTGAACTTGCTGCTAATTTACGCAGAGCGTTTTCAGGCATAGTCGCTGGCAATGTGAAGATGGAAACCATCAAGAGCGTTAAACAACATGGACCCTTTGAAATAAAGGGCGACCCTAAGCTTATGGCTATGATGGATACTCTCCTGAACGCCTTCGTAAAACAGCAGAGAATGAAGCTACCTGGTAGTAAATATGTTCCTTGCTACAGGATAGATAATTAAACAGAACCAAGTGATAAAAAATAATAGATGAACACTTTTTTAATTATTGATGGCTTAAACTTGGTCCGTCGCATTCATGCGGCGCAGCCCAATGACAACGATACTAACGGACTGGATAACCGGGTGGCCTCAGCCTGCAACAAGTTACTCAAATTCCACCAACCAAGCCATGTGGCAATAGTCTGGGACGGCAAGGAGGTCTCATGGCGCAAACACCTGTTCGAAGACTATAAAAAAGGGCGAAAGCCTATGCCCAAGGCATTGTCTGAGTACTTGCCAGGTTTAAAGCTGCATCTGGCTAACATACATGTAAACTCCCTGGATGCTGACTCCGAGGCCGACGATGTCATTGCCACCTTAGCAAGTAAACTCGCCGCCAGTGGTGGTGAGGCCATCATAGTATCGACAGATAAAGGCTTCACTCAGCTCAATCACCCTAAGATAAAAAGGTGGGATCACTTCAACAAGGTCTATCTCACAATAGCAGAACGCGAACAGCAACTGGGAGTTCAACACTCACAGTTTATCGATTATCTGGCTTTAGCCGGGGACAGCGGTAATAAGATACCTGGCGTTCCGGGTATCGGCCCAAAATCAGCCATAGAGCTATTAAAGAGATTTCGCTCTCTTGCCAATATTTATTTGTCTATCGATGAAGTGGGGGCTAAACAGGCAAAGAAGCTCGAAGAGGGTAAACAGATGGCCAGACTGAGCTATAAACTGGTCCAACTACGGACTGATATGCCATTAAAGGCTAATCTGAATCAATTTAGATTGCCACAAGAAGCTGTCAACAGCTAGGTTCTCATAGGCTAAAATAGACAGGGTTATAAATTTGTAAACATTAAGTTCCTTTCTTGTTGTTTACCTAGTAGCGTGAAGTGAGTATCTTATAGAAATTCACCGGTATAATGTACCAGTGTCATCCCGTTACTATGTATCAAGGACCCAGCTCGCAGATGAAATCTAAAGTTCCAGTCATTATTGGCTCTATTTTTGCTGCCTACACCGCCTTTGTCGCTGTCGTGGTACTCGTGTATGAGCCGACCCCAGATGAGATGCACTGGGAAGACAGACAGGTTTACAACAATGCAAAATTAGCCGATATCACCATAGGCCAGAGCTTATCAGAGATTAAACTATTAATGGGTAAGGCTGATTTTTCGGAAGCTAAAGTGACTGACGATGTTGCACTACAGGTGCTCTTTTATCGAACTCATCATGCTCAATCAGATGGGATAACCACCAGAGACGAGTGCACTCCGCTATTATTTAAAGTTCAGAAACTGATTGCCTGGGGATCTGATACTTACGATCAATACCTAGCAGCAGCCATAGGTGGCTAAACTCTAGTAGTAAAAGTGATGAAAGCTCAAGATAACAAGTTAAACCAATGATTAAATTGATACTTATATGGAATGATATTAAAAGACTTCAGACCCAGGTCACCTACAACCAACGCCTAACGCGACTTCGATAAGCCAGATATTCATCACCAAACTTTTCAGTCAGATAAGCTTCCTCCGGTCGAATAGCCAGATAATAGACAGAGATACATGCCGGGATCACACTCAGCATCAACCAAATATGACTAAAAAACAGGCCTAAGCCCAAAGGAATAGTGCAAAATGCCAGGTAAATAGGATTACGAGAGTAGGCGTAGATGCCTGTGGTGATAATGCTGGAAGTGGGCTTCCAGGGCTCGATATTGGTTTTAACCCGCTTAAAAAGCGTCGCTAAATACAATAAAACCACAAGTCCTAATATGCTTATTACCACACCTGAGTATGCTAATGCCACAGGAAACCCGATATCGAGTGGATAGATCTGGCCTAACCCAAGACAACAAAAAATAAACAAGATAAACACCACAGGAGGCGGTATGCGTACGCCTGCACCTCTAGAATCATCCATCATTAATATCCCTATTTTTGGTTAAACTTATCGGCACATTCGCGATGGGATTCATGATGGCAAAAAAAAACCATAAATACCGTCCCCATGTGCAACCAGAGTCCATCCATATTGTTCTTTCCTTAAAGCCGAGTATCAACTCGGCTTGGTGTTACTGACTAATACCAATCGGTATAATAATAAGGTATGGCTAGTCCGCTTGCTTATACTCAGTATAAGCTTCACCTTGGGTCAACCAGCTCGGAGCAGGTTTACCCTTAAGATAATGATCGAAATACTCCATCATGCGGATGCTGTAATCCAGCTTGTTGGCATACTTCTTCAGATGATGTGGCTCATCTTGATATTGCAAGAACACCACATCTTTACCGGCACGGCGCATCGCTAAATAGAGCTCGATACCTTGCTCCCAAGGCACAGCATCGTCTTTATCACCAAACATGATCATCATAGGCGTCTCGATGCGCTCGACGTAGAAAACGGGTGAGTTCTCGATATACTTCTGCGGTGCACGAAAGAGGCTCTCGCCGATACGGCTCTGGCCCGTTTCATACTGAAACTGACGTGCTAAACCACTACCCAGGCGTATACCGCTATAGGCACTGGTCATATTTGCAACCGGAGCACCGGAGACGGCAGCCTTGAAGATATGAGTCTGAGTCACGGCAAAAGCCGTTTGATAACCGCCCCATGAATGGCCCTGAATACCTATGGCATCTGGATCGGCAACGCCCATCTCGATGATCTTCTGCACACCCGACGTTAATGCCTGCACAGATGCTGCTCCAGGATAGCCAACTTCGAATCTGATATCAGGCAGGAAGATGGCGTAGCCATTATCGGCATACCAGGCAAAGTTAGGCCTATGATTGATCTTCATCTGCGGGAAAGCGTGCAACCTATCACTCATAAAACGATAAAAGTACACCAGCACAGGATAACGCTGACCTTCGACATAATTAGTTGGCTTAATTAGCACGCCATCCAGAGGCTGACCGTCACCATTAGTCCAATGGACTAACTCTGACTTGCCCCAATTAAACTGACGTTTCTGGGCATCTAAGTCAGTCTGCTTGTTGGCTTTTTGTGGCGTTAAATACTCGGCAGTATAAAGGTCTGCAAACTGATCGTAGCGCTCTTTGGAGAACACTAAGGTATCTGCATTTTTACTGCGTGTCAGCGTCTTTAGTTTGTAATCCCCCTCCATCAAGGTGTTAACACCTGCAACCCCTAGGGTAGCAAGATAGTATCCGTCACCTTTGGTTCTCTCGTTATAACCATGAAGTAAGACTTGCTGATCTATGGCGAGCACATCGGGATGATTTTTATCGTCGACTAAGCCAGTAACCCGGTATTGAATACCTTGCTTACGCCCCTTGCCTGCGGTGAGTTTAAATGCCTCGTGTGACTGAGTATTCACTTGCCAGATGTCGTACTTATCGTACAACAGCAAGCCGGCATCATCTTTCAGCCAGGGACCGAAACCATATCCCGGTGCATTCGATGGATAGTCATGATCTTCATCGGCAAATGACACCTTCAAGTCTTTAGTCAGATTAGTGCGTCTATCTGCCGAGATTTGATACAGGTAAACATGACCTTGCTGAAAGTAAGTCACATAGCGCTCATTTGGCGAAAGAATGGGCTCTTCGCTGCTCGGCTGCTGAGTTAACACTAAAATCTTACGTCCGGTATTGAGGTCTATCAGGTAATAATCCCGATAAAAACCTGCCCAAGTGATCATCTTACGATAGGGAATGTCGGAGCTTGCTAACACGAAACGAGTCTGCTCCTCTAGCGCCACATCCGGTACAGTTGCATCGGCCAGCTGTACTAGGTTATTGCTATTAAGGTGCAGTACCGCCAGATAAGTGCGCTTCTGCTCCTTCTCGTATTGTTTAACCTCATTAGGCTTAATGCGCGCATCGTCACCGTGCCATATTCGTAGTTTTCGCTGACCCGTAACGATTGATGTATCGAACAAGTCTTCTTGCTTGTCAATTGTCGCGAGCGCTAGCTGCTGACTCACTTGAGGCACACGGCCAAAGAACAGACGTTGGCTATCTTCAGAAAATCTCAACTGAGTATAGCGATTCAGTTGCCACTGTTTCGATGTCGGCGTGGCTTTAACCTCAGAGGTTGGTATATTAAACAGTGACAAGCTATATGGGCGTCCGTATGGCGCAACATCCGCTGCGCCATGAGTAAAACCAATATATTGACCATCATCACTGAGGGAGACATGACCAAGTTGTTGATTGTTATATTGGCGCACTATTTCTCTGGTATTGTTACTAAGCTTAAACAGGACTAACTGATGCACCTTCGCCTTAGTGTTATTGCTGGCTACAACTAGGTGCTTGCCACTCTTATCGAAATAGTAGTCGGTGACATAAGCCACTTTCTGGCGAGTGCCATTTTTCAGTACCACAAGCTCAAATGGTGATCCCTTGTCGAACTTATCGACTTTGACCTCTTCACTCTTATCGCTGGCAGTCGATTCTTGTTTATCTTTCTGCTCTAATTTATCTTCGTCGGCTTCGAACCAGATAGCCAAATGACTCGCAGACTGGTTAAATTCAAACTTTTTCACTCGCTCGAAACGCGTCTCTTTACCCGTTTGAGTATTGAGTAACACCATGCCTGACTTAAGTTTTTTCTTTTCTTTCTTGGATGCTTTCTCACGTTCAAGCAGAGGTGTCTTCACACTAAAGGCAACAAAACGGCCATCGGCGCTAATCTTGGGCTTAGAGCCACCATCGACACTGAATGTTTTTGTCGACGTTAAACTCTTCACCAAGCCATGACTGTCGCCGCGATCGGGAGAGACCTCAACGGCCAACGTGGTCCCCGAATCAGAAAGCACGGGCTGCTTCAGTGATTCAAAGTGCATGATGTCATTGGGTGTTATCGCCGGATGCGTCGCCGCCATGGCATAATCACCAGCGGTGAGTAAACTCATTGAGAGGAATAGCAAGGATGCGATTGGTAGTGACTTCAAGGTCTTCCTCATTTTTCTTATTGTGTTAACTGTTTTTAGGTTTTGATTAGTTTTTTGATTAGTTTTTTGATTAGTTTTTTGATTATATTTTTGATTATATTTTTGATTATATTTTTTATTATAGAGACTAGACTAAAGTCGTCTTTTTTAACCTTTAACCATCGATCATCGTCATTATACCATTCCATATAAGTATCTGGTCAGTTCAGAGACTCTCAGTTTTTTCAATTCAAGACACATTGATGAGGAAATGGTTATTCCCTTTTAAGTCAATGTAACACAGAAGTGAAAACACTGAGAGCCTCACGCAGTGCGGCTGATGTTTAAAGCAAAGGGCAAAGCCCTTTATGCTACGTTGAATGTTCTCGATATACGACTGCATGGTCTATTTTGTTCCATACAAAATAAGACATTTCCCTGACCCATAGGGATATGGGAAATGTCTTGAAAGCGTATGGAACGCTTAAGACCATGGAGGTCAGATGCAGGAGGTACGAGCCCATGGACGGGTGAAGGTAGAATAATGCAGGAGCAATTATCGAGAGCAACGCAGGAGCTTGTTGCCGAGAATAACTATTAGCTTCAAACATTCGCAAGCCACATGGATGTGGTGAATGTCTATATTGCAGGAGTAAATATAGACCTTGCCTACAGTGCTTTGAACTCCCGCTGAATGATCAGATACTTACTCGGAATGGTATAAGCCATATTTAATGCAAGTTACACTACATAAAAAAACGTGAGATTACTCACTATTTTCTGTAAAAAATGTATAAAAGTGTTTAAAATAAAGAGGTGAGCAATAGAAATAATTCCTAGTCGTAGCCCCCCGGTTTAGAGAGGGGTCAGACAGTAGCAGTAACGACCAACCGTGGAAGGATTCTCCATGTCAAAAAGAATGATAACCGTGATCCCTGGTGATGGGATTGGACCTAGTATTATCGACGCAGCAATTAAGATCCTCGATAAAGCAGGTTGTGATTTCGAATATGAATTTACCGATGCGGGTTTAACTGCACTAGAAAAGCATGGGGAACTATTACCTCAGCGCACTCTCGATATGATCGAGAAGAACAAGATCACTCTTAAAGGTCCGTTAACAACCCCAGTTGGTGAAGGTTTTACCTCAATCAATGTGACCTTGCGTAAGAAGTTTTGTCTTTATGCCAATATCCGCCCAGTCGTGTCTTTTAAAGGTACACAAGCGCGTTATGACAACATAGACATCATCACAGTACGTGAAAATACCGAAGGCATGTATTCGGGTCTAGGTCAGACGCTTTCTGCAGATGGTTCAACAGCCGAAGCGACCAGTATCATCACGCGTAAGGGTGCGGAGCAAATCACAGTATTTGCTTACGAACTAGCGCGCAAAGAAAATCGCAAGAAAGTCACCATAGTTCATAAAGCTAACATCATGAAGTCAACTTCGGGTCTGTTCCTGAAAGTCGCTCGTGAAGTGAGCCTACGTTACCCCGACATCACCACAGAAGAGATGATTGTCGATGCAACGTGTATGAAATTAGTCATGAACCCGGAAATCTTCGACGTTATCGTTACCACTAACTTATTCGGTGACATTCTGTCAGATCTTTGTGCCGGTTTAGTTGGCGGCCTAGGTATGGCTCCGGGGGCTAACATAGGTAAAGATGCGGCTATTTTTGAGGCTGTACATGGTAGTGCACCGGATATTGCCGGTAAGAACTTAGCGAACCCGACCTCAATTATCTTGGCTTCTATCCAGATGCTTGAATATCTGGGCATGGCAGACAAGGCTGAAAAAATTCGCGCTGCGGTAACTGCGGTGATCGCTGAAGGCGACCGCACTACACGGGATTTAGGTGGTACTCATGGTACGACTGATTTCACTCAAGCTGTGATCGATCGTCTGTAAAAAGACTCAAATCCCTAGAATCTAGATTCTAGGGATTTATTCTTCTGACGCCTTCTTTGACTTAGAAACCTTTAGTAGGATTTAACCTCAGGTGCACAGTCACCTCATCACGATCGTGATAGAGATGCTTACAAGAAAGCTCAAAATCCTTGACGTCATTTTCCTTTAAGATCTCAGTCATGGTTTCAAGGATGATCGAAACATCTTTATATCTGCTCTTCATCGGCAGTTTAAGGTTGAAGATAGCCTCTTTAAACCAACCATTGATCGCCCAAGCTTCGATAAGCTCGGCTACCCGTGACGGCTTCTCAATCATGTCACACACCAGCCAATAAATATTCTTTCTCGGTGGCTCGAAACGAAAGCCATCGGCTTGGTAATGTTTAACTTGGCCGGTATCCATTAGCGCTTGATCTATTGCCCCGTTATCAACGGCCGCCACAAACATGCCACGACGCACCAGTTGATAGGTCCAACCTCCAGGGCAAGCCCCCAAGTCAACCGTATGCATGCCACTGGTCAATCGTGTCTCATGCTCATCTTTAGGAATAAAGTGAATAAATGCCTCATCCAATTTCAGCGTTGAACGGCTAGGCGCTTCCGCTGCCATCTTGAGTCTGGGGATGCCGCAAGCATATGGCGAGCTATTATTACTCAGAGAAAATCCAACATAGGCCGTCCCAGGAGCCACGAAACAGACGTGGACAATAGGACGTTTAGGGTTTTCTTTTTCCTGCAAGATGCCCTTTTTTTTCAATTTTTGTCTTAATGGTACGGTAAACTTACGACAGAAAGTCGACAGTTCTTTCGCCTCATTAGTATCAGGCGTCTCAACCCTTAACTCACCCGCATAAGAAATTTTTGACAAGGCTTCGAGGATGGGTGAGATTCTGTCTTGTTCCGGTAGTTTCTTTAGCAACTCAGCTGCCGCAAACATCTGCCTGGCAAAGATCAAAGAGTTTAATTTGATCTTCTTCACTAAAATATCAGCGTCCCCATCCTTGAAGCACTGAAAAATCACATAGGCATCATTCTTATTGGTTTTTACGAAACCACCAATGTTGAGCGCCGCCGCATGGTGTTGTATCTCTGCAGCACAATCTTTCTCATAGCCTGCACGACAAAACAAAAATAGGTTAATCATCTAGATTCCTGAAGCTAGCCAATATTGACATTGCAATATTGATTTTTGCGAATATTAATACCATTCCATATAAGTATGTGGTCAATTCAAGGCGCATTGATGAGGAAATAGTTATTCCCTTTTAAGTCAATGTAACACAGAAAAGGAAACACTGAGAGCCTCACGCAGTGCGGGTTTCAAAGCCCTTTATGCTACGTTGAATGTTCTCGATATAGAATAACTATTAGCTTTAAACATTCGTCTTGCCTACAGCGCTTTGAACTCCCGCTGAATGATCAGATACTTACTCGGAATGGTATAGTTCGACACGAATATTAAATCGGCATGTGTAAACAAAAACGGCGACCTTATTCATAATGGCCGCCATTCTACACTGTCTAAGTTATTCGGCCAACTCTGACGCTAGCGCATCACACCAGAGCGGGCTTTATCGTTTAATCGTCGAGTTCGACCACTCTGTTTCGCCACACGGCCAATGCAATAAATAGCCAGCCCAAGAGTAAACAGAAACCGCCGATAGGCGTTATCGGTCCGGTCCATTTAGCCCCCAGTATTGCATAGGCATACAGAGAGCCGGAGAACAGCACTATGCCCCCCATAAACAGATAACCCGCCCAATCGATCAATCTAGACGGTAGCCAATGTCCCGCAAAGGCCACGGCGATTAAGGCAAAGGTATGGTAAAACTGGTATTCCACTCCTAAGTTGAAGATAGCAATCATCTCTGGCGTGGCAATCTGTTTTAAGCCATGAGCACCAAAGGCGCCGAAAGCCACCGACATGAAGCCGCTCAACGCCGCCAATAATAAAAAACCTTTACGCATCTAGCCCCCTGATAAAATCGATACTATGAGAAATTGCAGCATTAAGGTTAGCCTCTTGGCTGGTCCCTGACGACTTTCTTGGTTTAAAACTATGATCGCCGTCGGTTAACCAATGTAATCTAACTTTATCCATCACAGACCAGAGTTCCACTTGCCCTTTCCCGCCAAACTTATCTCTCTCACCCTGAATGACACACAGAGGCGCCTGACACTCTTCGATGGGTGCAAGCCTTGGCTCGCCGCCTTTGAGCGGAATGAAGGGGTAACCCAAGCAGATCACACCGTCAACAGGCGTATCGGCCGCAAGAATGGCCGCCATTCGTCCCCCCATAGATTTCCCCATCAAGATGATTCGCTTGGGGGAGTATTCTTGTTTGATGGCTTTGATGTGAATATTAAAATCTTTGAGTATCTTAGGGGCGCGATCCGGTGGACGACGCTTGCCGTCCAAGGCATTGGCGCGCATATAGGGGAAATTGAATCTAAGCACACCTATGCCATGCTCGGCACCTTTAGCTAGGAGTCCTCTCGCCATCTCTTGCATAAAATCACTGTGCATACTAGCGCCGGCGCCATGGGTGAAAATGATCAAGGTCTCATTGGGAGTTCCATCGAGCACACACTCACTCTCTAACAGTTCTGCAGTTGCTAAAGGCTCTTTAATCAGCAAACATTGACTCTCTACGGGAACATCACCTTCACGAGATTTATTAACCTGGGAGCAGTTCACTACGGGACTCCTCTGCAAACATATCTAACATCCACTCGCGAAAAGCGGCGATCTTGCCAACCTCGGCATGATTCTGCTGACAAACTAAATAATATGCGTTTTTACTGACTAAAACTTCGGAAAAAGGACACACTAACCTGCCCGCCTTAATATCGGGACGAGCAAGTACGCTGTACCCTAAGGCCACACCTTGACCATGAGCCGCAGCTTGTAATACCAATGAAGAATGACTAAACATCGGCCCTTGGTTCACATTAATATCATTAATCCCGCATTGTCTAAACCAAGCTTGCCAATCATGACGGTTGGTATCATGCAATAAGGTATGATGTTTAAGGTCACTAGGCTTATCTAATGGCTTAGGTCCGTTCAATAAAAGAGGAGAACAAACCGGGATCAACACCTCATTTTTGAGTTTATCGGCGTGTAATCCAACCCAGTTCCCCTGCCCATAAAAAATGGCAACGTCGACATCATCAGAGAGCGCATCATTGTCATCATCAACAGCCTTTATCCTGACATCGATATCTGGATTCTTCTCGCTAAATTTGGCCAATATTGGCACTAACCATTGAATAGCAAAACTCGGCGACATGCTCACAGTGAGGGAGCCTATGGCACTTCTTGCCAATAACCTATCGGTCGCATCGGCAAGTTGCACGAAGATATCTTTAATGTCGAGAAAATAGCCTTGGCCTTCTTCCGTTAACAATAAAGAACGGTTCTTGCGGCGAAATAATTTTAGGCTCAAAAACTCTTCCAGCGCCTTAATTTGATGACTCACTGCAGCTTGAGTCACAAACAACTCTTCTGCGGCGCGAGTAAAGCTGAGATGCCTAGCTGCGGCCTCGAATGCTTTCACCGCGTTCAATGGAGGTAAGCGTCTTGACATAGTGATCAGGATCTCATTTTTTAATTAGTTTTTCTAATCCGTATTGTTACATTTTATCGTTTGTAAAGGAATGCGTTTTTGGTTAAATTTAGCACCAACAAAATGACTATAGTTAGACCGCCTCTACGACGTAACTGGGGAGTGTCTGACACACACGAATGACCCGCCCGGAGGCGTCTTAATATGATAAACCTTAAAACTATTTTTGTTCTCGCTCTTCTCACTACAGCAACAAGCGTCAATGCCGATGAATTCGCCATAGACACACTGGACCTACACGCCACCATAGCCGCAGATCTTGCTGAGGGCATGGAGATGATGCAGCAAAATCTGAATGAAGACATGACCACTATGCTAATAGCCACAGAGCAAGCGGCTGAAGCCACTGCGAATGTCACGCGTTCAGAGTAACACTGTTATACCATTCCATATAAGTATCTGGTCAGTTCAGAGACTCTCAGCTTTTTCAATTCAAGGCACATTGATGAGGAAATGGTTATTCCCTTTTAAGTCAATGTAACGCAGAAGTGGAAACACTGAGAGCCTCACGCAGTGCGGGTTTCAAAGCCCTTTATGCTACGTTGAATGTTCTCGATATAGAATAACTATTAGCTTCAAACATTCGCCTTGCCTACAGCGCTTTGAACTCCCGCTGAATGATCAGATACTTACTCGGAATGGTATTAAACCAAGCCTGGCATGAACTGTTTAGGTTCTAGGTTCCAGAAGCCGCATAGCTTACTTCCAGCCGATGCGGCTTTTTTGTGTCTGTATGATGCACTTGCTAATGTCGAGGAGGCACTAATCCAGGCTGCAGCTACAACTCAGGAGCACAGGCTTCAGCGAGCTGATGAACAATATATAAAGATGTGATCGCACGGCGGAAATTTAGCTCTTCTAAAAGCAAGGCAATAAAAAGCCGCATCTTATCAGATGCGGCTAAATACTGAGGTGACCATTTCATCAGAGGCTTATGGACGGTATACCTTTACGTTCTCATAGCCTTGCTCTTGAAGATAAAGCGCCTGCAGCTTGCTCATCACACCACGATCGCAATAGAGCAGATAGGTCTTATCCTTGGCTAAGTCGGCAAATTGTGTCGCTAGCTTAAAGAAAGGAATAGCTTTAATTTCAACACCATCCACCTTGAGTGGATCACGCTCCTCCTCTTCCGGCGATCTGACGTCGATGATAACTTCACTGCAATCGACTGAGTCCACGGTTTCTGTTTCCGCTATCTGAGCATCCACGCTCTTGGCTATCTCGCGGATGTCGATGATCACGGCGGCATCGACAACACGCTCGATAAGATCTTCAGAGAATTTAAGCTCTTCGGCTTCAATCTTAGCAAGTACAGCCTTCACGGTCGGTTTTTTTGAGATAACGCCACAGTATTCTGGAATAGATTTAGAGAAATCTTCTGTGCCAATCACACGACTGATATTGATGATATCTTGCTTATCCATGGCAATTAAGGGACGAAGAATGAGTTGTTCGGTACAGCGGTCGATGACATTGAGGTTAGTCAAAGTTTGGCTAGACACTTGCCCCATTGCTTCACCAGTGACCAGAGCCTGAATCCCCATTTTATTGGCGATTTTAGTGGCTGCACGCATCATCATACGCTTGAGAACAACGCCCATCTGACCGTTATCTATTCTTTCCAGAATTTCAGTCACCACAGGATCGAACGGCACTGAGATAAACTTCACCTTGTGGGACTCGCCGTACTTCTGCCATAAATGATAAGCCACTTGCTTAACGCCGATCTCATGTTGATCGCCGCCCAGGTTAAAGAAACAGTAATGCGTTCTGGAGCCACGCTTGATGAACTGATAGCTAGAGACACCGGAATCGAAACCACCAGAAATGAGCGAAAGCACATCTTCCTGGGTCGCCATAGGGAAGCCGCCCAGGCCAGGAATACGCTTCACCACCAGATAAAGGTTCTCCCTGTCGATCTCTAAATTGATCGTCATATCGGGGTTCTTGAGTTTAACGCCCTTAGCCTCGGTGAACTGATTTAAGCCGCCACCCACATAACGTTCAACTTCGATTGACTTAAAATCATGATTACCCACACGTTTAGCGCGAACACAGAATGTCTTACCCGCGAGATCATCCTTGTACAAGGCCAATGTCTGCTGGTAAATATCATCCATCGACTCGAAGGTACTCTCATTGACCTGCAGAATGTGGGCAATACCCGGAATGCAGGCTAAACGTTCCCCAAATGATTCAATAAGATCGGGTCTATCGCTTGGTACCATCACCATGATCTTATCCCATTCGCGCTTAACCTTAGCAGCCTCATCGACTTTCTTAAGTACGTTACGGATATTGGTTTCAAGCATCTTGGTAAAACGCATTCTTACCGGTTTGCTTTTCATCATGATTTCAGGGAACAATTTTACGATAAATTTCATCAGGGTCTTCCGGGGGGATAAAGCCATAAAATAATATTGGGCGGTATTATACCAGTTCCATTAAGTAAGTGATCATTCAGCGATCATAAATTTAATGGAATTGCTATTACACCAAGAAGCGAGGGAGATTGCCTATGTTGAATTCACAGTGCTAGCAGACTGCCAAAGAGATAAAGCCAGAACAAAAAAAGGAAGTGCATCTGCACTTCCTTTTGTTTAACTGCCCAATGGCTGAACTAGGGCTTTAAATAACAAGTTCCTTATTGCCCAACGAGTATCTCATCGGAATACTTGGGCTTTCCTTGCTCGATGGCTATTTCAACTCGACGATTTCGAGCTCGATTACTCGCCGAATCATTATCGACTAACGGGTTAGTGTTAGCCATGCCAACCACTTTCATCCTGTTTTGATCGAAGCCTCTCACCTTGATCAGTTCATGGGCAACGGCGACCGCACGCTTACTCGACAAGTCCCAGTTAGAACTATAAAGCTCATTGCTGATATTCATGTCATCTGTAAAGCCCGACACAGTCACGATCCCCGGAATATCCCTGAGTAACTCGCCAACCCGGCGGATCACCGGCTTAAACCTGGGCTGTAAGAAGCCGGAACCAGAAGAGAAAGCCCCCTTTTCACGGATGCGAATGATGATCTGTTGCCCGAGAGACTCTATCTCAATCGCCCCATCGACAATCTCTTTATTGAGCTCCTGAGCCATCTTCTTCACTTGGTCGTTGATGTTTTCCTGAGCGGCAGCCTGAGCCTTAGACTCCTCCTCTGCTCTAGCTTGAGACACTGACTCTGCCTTGGCTTCGGCTTGCTCTTGCGCCGTCGCCGAAGCTTCGCCACCACGTTGCTCACCACGCTGTTGCTGTACACCTCCTGAGCTGTCATCATCACCGGCCTGATACTCCAGTGTGGGCTCAGTCATCTCATTGGTTTGCTGGTTAATTATCTCGATAGGTGTAGGCTCGGGACGCCCGGGTCTAAACTCCAGAGCAATGACTGAAGTCCCCTTGGGAATATCTTTGACTTCGACTTTATTTTGCACCCCGAAGGCATATTTCATCGAACCAGCGATCTGCTTAAATTTCATCACATCCATCTCAGAGAATGAAAGCAGGAGTACGAAGAAACACATCAGCAGCGACATAAGGTCGGCAAAGGTTGCCAACCACAAGGGCGCTCCTGGTGGAGGACAGTCACATTTAACCTTCCTCGCCATCCGGCTATTCCCCGTCCGTCGTATCTATCTGTCGCTGCCTCTCTGAAAGGTAGTTCTTTAAGAAACCTTCGATCACCCTGGGGTTTTGACCATCTTGAATCGCCAGCACCGCATCCATGATCAGGTTACGATTAAGCATCTCCTCAGCCATGCGCAGTCCCAGTTTCCCCGCAATAGGTATCGCAACCATGTTGGCTATCATCGCACCATAGAGCGTTGTTAACAGCGCAATCGCCATCGCAGGGCCAATCGACTTAGGGTCATCCATGTTCGACAACATCCCCACTAGCCCTACCAAGGTGCCGATCATTCCCATGGCTGGGGCAACATCACCAATGGCCGTAAAAATACTAATACCCATCTTATGACGCTGCTCAGTGAGTGCAATATCCTTCTCTAGCGCGTCTCGTACCACATCACCGTCATGACCATCGACTAACATATCAACCGCTTTTCGCATAAAACTATTGTTAATTTCGGCTTCTTCCAAGGCTAAAAAGCCACCTTTGCGGGCAGCATCGGCCATGTTCACCGATTGCTCTATGAGTTCATCTGGCTTATCTATCTTGAAGATAAATGCCTTAGCGCCAATTTTCACGGAACCCAGAAACTGCTTGAGGTTATATTTCATCATCACGACAAAAAACGTACCGCATATTACAATCAGCACCGAAGCGGTATCGATAAAAATACCAACACCACCACTCGTGGCCATAGCCCCTATGATAAATCCAAATGCACCGATAAGTCCGATCAGGGTTGCTAAATCCACAACTGCTCCTCAAATGAAACTGATTCCAGAGACATAGGCTCCGACCAGCATGAAATTAGTACAATGTTCAACATGAGGCCAATGTACATAGACACGCTCATATATTGAAATATGATATAATGAAAATATGATTTTAACGATTATTAATTAAGCCAGCACGGCAAAATAAATAATACCTTAGCTTCAATTATCGGACAGTTTACACGCAAGTTTAGCTTCAAATTCAATTTTTATAAAAAAACCACTGAAAAACATGCTATATGCACAAATTTACGACTGGCAGATTTGACCCTTGCCGCCACCTGCGATACCGTGTCTCACGCTAATTTCTAGGAATCCTTGTCGTGGCAAAAAAACCTGAAAACCTCACTTTTGAAGACTCTCTCACCGAACTAGAACACATAGTTTCAGCTCTTGAACAAGGGGATGTGTCACTCGACGATGCCCTAAAACAGTTTGAAAGAGGCATAAAACTGGTGCGCAACAGTCAGGGGAAGCTGGAACAAGCCCAGCAAAAAGTCTCTATATTGATGCAAGAAGATGAAAATGCCTCGCTGACCCCTTTTGATGCTGAAGGAGAATAAGTGTTAGTCGATACGATCACTCGATACCAGCAACGTGTCGATAGCCAGCTAGAAAAGATCTTTGATAATCAAACTGTCACAGATCCTAAACTCCTTGCCGCGATGAAGCACGGCGCCTTACTCGGTGGCAAACGTATACGACCTTTCCTAGTTTATGCCATCGGCGATATGCTCAGCATACCACTAAAACAGCTAGATTCATCTGCCGCCGCTATCGAATGTGTGCATGCGTATTCTCTCATCCATGATGACCTTCCGGCCATGGATGATGATGCCCTTCGCCGCGGACAGCCTACGGTTCATGTCGCCTTCGATGAGGCCGCTGCAATTCTGGCAGGCGATGCACTGCAAGCCCTGGCCTTCGAAGTCATGTGTGAACCCATTGACGAAATAGCGCCTAGGCAAAATTTAGCCATGGTTCGCGCCTTAGCCAAGGCTTCTGGCTATTCGGGTATGTGTGGCGGCCAAGCCATGGATCTGAGTGCCACGAATAAACCAATAGACTTAGCCACGCTTAGCCAATTGCACAAATTAAAAACCGGTGCGCTAATACGCTGCGCCGTCGAACTGCCTATGATTGCGGCGCAAGTATCCCAAGAAGAACAGACTCTTTTGATGGAATTTGCCGATGCCATAGGTTTAGCATTCCAGGTGCAGGACGATGTACTGGATATTATCTCCAGTACAGATGAGCTCGGAAAACCACAAGGTTCTGATTGCGAATCAAACAAAAGTACCTACCCTCAACTACTTGGATTAATGGGCGCACAGGCCACAGCCAAGAGTTTGATTGAGGATGCTCTATCAGCGCTGACAAAATTACCCTACAATAGTCAGCTAATTGCCGAATTCGCCCGTTACATCATAGAGCGAAGAGTTTAATAAAAGAGACAATGTATCTCGATGAGTTTGGATATTTCCCAATACCCTGTGCTTGCACAGGCTAATACCCCAGATGAGCTAAGACTGCTTCCTCAAGCCTTGTTGCCACAATTGGCCGACGAATTAAGAAGCTTTCTGCTTAAATCTGTGGCTAGATCAAGTGGTCACTTCGCTTCCGGACTAGGTACGGTTGAGCTCACTGTGGCCCTTCATTACGTCTATAATACGCCCTTCGATCGTCTTATCTGGGATGTAGGCCACCAGGCTTACCCGCATAAGATCTTGACCGGACGCCGTGACAGAATGCATACCATACGTCAAAAAGGGGGAATTCATCCTTTCCCATGGCGTGAAGAGAGTGAGTACGATATCTTCAGCGTCGGTCACTCGGGTACATCGATCAGTGCGGCATTGGCTATGGCCGTTGC
Organism: Shewanella benthica KT99; assembly: GCF_000172075.1. Lineage (GTDB taxonomy): Bacteria > Pseudomonadota > Gammaproteobacteria > Enterobacterales > Shewanellaceae > Shewanella > Shewanella benthica_A. Next base: position 122,517 of record NZ_ABIC01000007.1, on the reverse strand, counting down.
CGCAGAGAAAGAGCAGGCCGGACGAAAAGTCGTGGCTGTCATAGGTGATGGCGCCATGACGGGGGGAATGGTATTTGAAGCAATGAACCACGCTGGCGATCTGCACAATGACATGCTAGTCGTGCTTAACGATAATGAGATGTCGATCTCAGAGAATGTGGGCGCACTCAATAATCACCTGGCCCAGCTTATGTCAGGCCGACTGTACACCACGATTAGAGAAGGCAGTAAGAAGGTTCTTCAGGGTATGCCTGTCATCAAGGAGATGGCAAAGCGCACCGAGGAGCACCTCAAAGGCATGGTCGTCCCCGGCACCATGTTTGAAGAACTCGGCTTCAACTATATCGGCCCAATCGATGGCCACGATATCGATGCTCTGGTCGAGACGATGCGCAATATGCGTAATCTATCAGGACCACAAATTTTGCATATCATGACCAAGAAAGGTCGTGGTTATGAACCTGCTGAAAAAGATCCTATCGGCTGGCACGCCGTGCCTAAGTTCGATCCATCGACGTTCGAGAAGCCAGCATCCAAGCCTAGTAATCCGACCTTTTCACAAGTGTTTGGAAAATGGCTGTGTGATATATCGGAGCAAGATGACAAGGTACTTGGCATCACCCCCGCGATGCGCGAAGGCTCAGGCATGGTTGAATTTTCTCAGCGATTCCCCAAGCAGTATTTCGACGCCGCTATCGCCGAGCAACATGCCGTCACTCTCGCTGCAGGCTTTGCCTGTGAAGGACTCAAGCCCGTTGTCGCTATCTACTCGACGTTCCTTCAGCGAGGTTACGACCAGCTGATACACGACGTTGCGTTGCAGAAACTCCCGGTACTGTTTGCTATAGACCGTGGTGGTATAGTGGGAGCCGATGGCCCAACTCACCAGGGCGCCTTCGATCTGAGCTTTATGCGCACCATACCCAACATGGTCATCATGGCGCCATCCGATGAAAATGAATGTCGTCAGATGCTCTACACAGGTTACTGCTATAAAGACGGTCCTACTGCGGTGCGTTACCCTCGAGGAAGCGCCACGGGTGAACCACAAGTCGAAGAGATGACGGCCCTGCCGATAGGCAAGGGGCTGATCAAACGACAAGGCACTAAGATTGCCATACTCAACTTCGGCACACTCTTAGCCAATAGCTTGATCGCAGCCGAATCTCTCGATGCCACAGTCGCCGATATGCGCTTCGTTAAACCCCTGGATATTGAGCTGATCAAACAACTTAGCGACAGCCATGATCTACTCGTCACGGTAGAAGAAAATGCCATCATGGGCGGCGCGGGTTCCGGAGTATTAGAGGAACTGCAACGACTGAAACGTCCTATGCCTGTGTTGCAAATAGGCCTACCTGATGAATTTATTAAGCATGGCGAACAGAAAGAGATCTTGGCCGATCTAAGACTCGACAGTGCAGGAATTCTTGCACAGATAGAAGAGTATCTTAAATAGACTTGATTGGTATATTGAAAACAAACGTATATTTCTATCTATGACCTCCAGGGATGGAGGAAATGTCATCTAGATGCCTGGAGCATCTTTGACCCATGGGAAATATACATAAGTGTTCCAGACACAAAAAAGACTGCAATTGCAGTCTTTTTTGTGTACCTAGTACCTAGGAACTTCTAACATTACGCCTTGGTATCTACCGAGCCACCACCTTGAGACACCATCACCATAGCAGGACGCAATAGACGGTCATTCAAGATGTAACCTTTCTGCATAACCATCATTACCGTATTTTCCGGGAAATCTGGGCTAGGCTGCATGCCGATAGCCTGATGATGCTCAGGGTTGAAAGCTTCACCTTGTGGGTCTATCACTTTCAGACCGAACTTATCTACGGTAGAGATAAAATTCTTGAGTGTCAGCTCAACGCCTTCATAGATAGCCTTAGCCTCTTCGGCTTCTGCATCTGTACCCTCAAGCGCACGCTCCATATTATCGATCACTGGAAGTAGCTCATTGGCAAACTTCTCCAGAGCAAACTTACGCGCCTTCTCAACATCTTGAGCTGCACGACGTCGAATATTGGCCTCCGATGCTGCAGCGCGAGTCACAGAGTCTACCTGCTCCTCGACTTTAGTTTGAGACTCGGCGAGTGCCTGCTCTAATTCTTCAATGCGGAAATTGGCTTGGGTTAACTCATCCATCAAACCGGCTTCATCTGTGCCAGTTTCAGCTTCATCAGTAGTTAGAATTTCACCTTCTACCACAGTATCGACTTGTTCTTGTTCCGCTTTACTCGATTCGTTGCTCATTCTTACTCCAGCTATAATGCTTTGTTTCTGCATGCTCTGGGCATATACTCAATTAACTTGAAAATGCTCGTTCCCGCACACCAAGTTGTTTGAACATATTATGGGGATCAAATTACCGGATTCAAGCCCTAGCAGATAATTATGCCTAAAACATTTCAAACTATCGGCCTGATTGGAAAGCCAAACCATCACGGCACTCACTTAACTCTGAAGCGCTTACACCATTGGCTGTCTATGCAAGGTTTCGATATCTTGGTAGAAGAAAGAGTCGCCGCCGAGATTGCCCCTCAATGTGAATCAGTCGATCTACTCGAATTAGGTGAGCGATGTGACTTAGCCATCGTCGTTGGCGGTGATGGTAATATGTTAGGTGCCGCTCGAGTACTTGCCAGATTCAACATAGGTGTTATCGGTGTCAACCGCGGTAACCTGGGGTTTCTAACTGACCTTCCTCCCGATTCTTTCGAGAACGCTTTGGGCGAAGTGCTCGATGGCAGCTTCGAAACTGAGTTTCGTTTCTTGATCGAAGCTCAGGTTCATCGCCACGGCCATATGAAGTCCAGTAATACCGCCGTCAACGAGGCCGTGTTGCATCCGGGTAAAGTCGCTCATATGATAGAATTTGAGGTCTATATCGATGATGTTTTCATGTACAGTCAACGTGCCGATGGCATGATAGTGTCGACACCGACCGGATCCACAGCCTATTCACTTTCCGCTGGAGGGGCCATACTGACACCCAATCTCGAAGCCTTGATACTGGTACCCATGTTTCCCCACACACTCTCTTGCCGGCCCATAGTAGTCGATGCTTGTAGCAAGATTAAGTTAGTTGTCTCACCCGACAATGGGGACAGTTTAGAGGTGAGCTGTGATGGACACGTTGCCTTACCTGTCCTTCCCGGTGACGAGATATTAATCAAGCGCAGTCATGAGCGACTCAGGCTGGTACACCCCAAGGGGCATAATTACTTCCACGTACTCAGAAGCAAGTTAGGCTGGGGAAGTAAACTCTTCTAGCGATTAATTATCAGATATATGAAAAATGGCCTGGATTAAATTCAGGCCATTTCTTTATCTCATCTGAGAAAAGTTAGGGTTGATATAAGGTAAAATCTAACTAAACCCGACTCTCGGCCGCAACCGCTTTACCATCGACAAATTTAAGCGCATAGCGCCACTTCTTCAAAAAGTGGAATCGCTTTGCTCTCCCTGTTTTCTGCCAGCCAGATCATTCCCACAATATAGGTCGCCTCCACTCTTTTAAGCGCATTTGGCGGTAATTCCTGCTGATATATCTCGAAGGAGTTCAAGGCATAATCACGCACTCTGCGATCATAATATTCCGTGTTTTTAAGTTCATTAAACGCGCTCATCAGGACACTGGCTAACAGAAGCGGGCGTTCACTGTCTGCGGCTATCTCTACCGCTTGCCTGAGTTGTGATCTGGCAAGCTTAAGTTTTGAATTGGTTATCGCCGCACCAAGCAAGGGATCGAGAACATCGACGCCATCATCACCATATTCAACTTCATAAATAGCCAAGGCTGTAAGGTAAAGTTGATGAGCCTGCTCTCTAGGCTCATTGATTGCATTCTCGCCTAGACTCTTATCTTGCAGCTCCAAAGCCGCCGCATAATTGAGCGCCAGATTGGCGGTATCTAAGCTCTTATCGCCAAACTTTTTGCGTCCTAATTCATATGACTCAGCCGAATATTTAAATATATCGGCATCATTATTGTCTGTAACAGCTTGCTGATACGCGCTATAACTTGCACTAAAGTTAGCGGTACTGTTGGAAACCCTAGCCAAACTAGTTTTGCTGAGCTCTACACTTGATGCTGTTGCCGATAATATGTAACTAGGGAGCGAGTAGCAGAGAAAGACTGACAAGCTTGGCTTTAGAGAGAGGGGAAATTGCGACATAATAAACATCCATATTTATACACAGGTAAATGAAATGGGTAAATATGCCCCATTAAATTCACACTAGCTGAATACCTTTATCGATACCAGCACAAGTAACCCGAACGATACATTTATAACATCATGGATACATTGTCGTTATCTACTTTAAATTAAAGGGGATACTTTAAAATGTCAGCCGACTCGATAGGCTCAAGAGCTTAGCTTCTATCACCTTAGCATTTATCCGCGACAAACTGATAAGCTCGAGTCGGGAGTCCATCACATCATCTAGCTCGGTAATCGTCATCTCGCCATCAACCAGATTAATTCCGGCAATACCCTCATCGGTAATCACCACGGCTTTAAAGCGTAATACCTCTAAGCTTTTCACCCAAACCAGAAGCTCATCGAAGTTAAATTCATAACTTGGGTCAAATACCCAGCCACAGCTATAAGCTCCCTCGCCCACATTTGATTTAGACACCATGCCACGCTCATCAAACTCCAATACATCGGCACTATAATCCAGCTCAAACACACTGGTTTTAGGTGTTAACAAGGATGCTGGCTTACTGGGCTTTACTGCAGGTATGACCGCTGGTTCATTTAACAATGCCATTAACTCTCGAGGCAATGCCGTAAAATCGGCCCCTGCCATACTGACTGTGAGTAAGCTGCTCTCTTTGTTGAAATACGGCTGCTGCAGGATTTTCTGCTGCAAATATTCTTTAAGATCAGACAGACTATCCCGGGTATAGAGGTCGGCCTTAGTCGCCAATATGATATCCGCGACCTCGAGTTGCTGATTGAAAATATCATGTTCGCGATAGCGTGCATCGGTGACTTTTCTGGCATCCACCAGACACAGGGTGGATTTTAATTTAATCACATTTTGATAGTGAGGCTCACTGAGTAGCTTAAGCACTTCTCTGGGATGGCCCAATCCCGTCGGTTCTATCAGCAATCTATCTGGCTTTGCCTTGGCAATAAGCTGATTGATGGCAACCTGCATAGGCACACCCGCAGCGCAGCACATACATCCACCAGCCACTTCACGGATCTCCACTCCTTCACCGCTGCCGCCCAGCAAAGCGGCATCTATGCCCACTTCACCAAATTCATTGACTAGCACGGCCCATTTCTCATTCACTGGTTTATCGGCTAACAGACGCTTGATTAGCGTGGTCTTGCCAACCCCTAGAAAACCGGTAATAACATTGGTGGCAATTGGCTTAATGATCATCTTAAGGCCCAGAACAAGTTAGAAGTAAACTAGCCATCCAGTGTAATAATTAATCCTGCAAGTCTCAACGTCTGTTACAAAGTTCCCTCGACTTTCCGTTCAAGATCAAGGCTCAAGGCCACAATTCAGATACTTAACCAAGCAATGGCCGCAACATACGTTCAAAAACAGTGCGATTGAACTCATTATTTGATCTGTTTCATATCCAATTATTGGACACCTGTATAGAATCCTATCGAAGCTCAAATAAATGAGCTCAACATAATAATTATGATGGGTCACAAAATATGAATTTTCTAAAAACTGCGGCTGCGGCTGCGATCTCGATTGCGTTATTATCAGGATGTAATGACGAAACCATTATCAACAACCCCGTTGAACCAACACCGGATAGCACTCATGTTCGCTTCGGTACATATAACTTATCATTCGATCGCAGCAGCTTCGAACAACTAGCAGCAGAGATGGCTTTAACCGCTCCTGAGCAAAATGAGTTAATGGAGAAGTGGTTCGATGAAACCTTAACTGAAGACGAACTTAAAGTGGTTGAAAAAGTCATTCAGATCCGTAACGTCGCCGCTATAATCCAGACTGAACGTCCGGCAGTATTGATGATGGGCGAATTTAACAACGATGGCATGGGTGAGAATCAAGACGCTATCAAAGGTTTTCGCTTAAACTATCTAGCGGTACCACAAAATGGCCTAGGCACGACTTCTGCTGAGAAGAAGATGCTCGAACCCATTCAATTCGCTTATTCCGAAAACTTCTCAACCAACACAGGTCTGCTCAGCGAATTCGATCTAGACCGTAACGGAACTGTAGCACTACCAGGCGATGCTTGGGGCTTCGGTTTCTACCATGGTCAATATGCCTTTGGTTTACTGTCTCAGTATCCAATCGATACAGATAACATACGTACTTTCCAAACCTTCAAGTGGAAAGACATGCCGGGTGAGACCAACCCAACCATCACTAACTGCGATGACGAAAAATATTCAATCCCACAAGGCATGAAGTGTGGCGATGAATGGTACACGGCAGAAGCTTGGGCCGAAAAGCCACTGTCTTCTAAAAACCATGTGGATGCACCTATCCTAATCCCTACTGCCGATGGCGAAAAAGTGGTTCACTTACTGCTTTCTCATCCAACGCCACCCGTTTTTGATACGCTCACACAGAACAACAAGTTGCTTAACCGTGCCGAAATTCAATTCTGGAGTGACTATGTATCTAATGCCGACTACATCTATGATGATGCAGGCGTCGAAGGCGGCTTAGGGCTAGATGCTTCTTTCGTCGTCATGGGCGATCTTAACGCCGACCCTGAAAATGGTGATGGCTTCCTCGATTCAATTAAAAACCTAATAAATCATGAACGTGTAAACGTACTGGCTACCGATGGTGTTTACGCACCAAACAGCCTAGGTTCTACTGAGTGTTATGCATTAGGTACTTGTAAAGAGAATACTTACCCGGATCGTGTTACCAGCACCTTCGGTTTACGTGTCGATCATGCAATTCCGTCAAACGATCTTAACATCATAGACTCAGGCGTATTTTGGCCTGCAAGTTTCGAAGACGGTTACATGCTAATGAATGATGAGCGTGTCGGAAAATGGGGCAACGGCAAAGATATCTCTTCCGATCACCGTTTGGTATGGATTGAAGTCGAGCTGTAATTAGCTCACTTTGAAAGCACAAGAATAAGTGCTTTATTCAGAGAGCATAAATAAAAACCGCCCTAGTTGGCGGTTTTTATGACTGAAAAATGGGTTAAGCCAGCTTAGCTGAACTTCGAGTCAGTCTGGTTAAATCGGCAACTGAAATATTAAGCCTGGTTAACATCTTAGTTGCACTTGCAGAAATAACCCCTCGCTTATCATCACGGATAATTCTGCCCGCTTCATCAAGCAAAGCCTGACTCTTGAATCTGCCCTCCCAAAATGCCCCGTACAGTTATCCTCGACATTGGCTTTTCTCGCTATAGGCTCATTCAAGCAGCGCAACTCTTATGAAAGCGTTAGCAAGATATGTCACTTAATCTACTTCGATATTGGGCTATCGTATGCTTAAGTTGTGCGAGGTTTCGCTCCGCCACTAACTCACCTTTAGCAAACCTTTGAGTTAGCTCAGTTCCTTTAAACAACAGGTGCCAATGCTCCACTACCTCTCTATCTGTCCAGCGGTTTGCTGACTCGATATCGATTCTCAACACCACATGTAGATGATTACTCATCACCGCATAAGCCGCTATATCTATAGCAAATGCCCCTACGAGTTCAATGAACCTAGATTCAACCCACTCTCGTCGATGTTCATAGGATTTCCCTGTGTTTGGATCGACTCCGGTGTTTTTCAAGGTAGTTGACACTCTTTGCTTAAATTTTATGCTGCCTTTTCCGTCTCTTCATCAGGCACACTATCTGGGTTCAACATTACCGCGCCGATGGGTTCACAGTTTCTAATTCCGTTAGGCCAGCGCATCGGATTCCTCTCCTGCGCAGCTTCAAGTACGATTTTTCGATTGGACAAAATATCCTTATCTTGCATCGCATGTCTTTTGCCTGGTGACACAAAATTGAGCTTGCTATGTTTATGCTCATCGTTGTACCAAGTGATAAAATCATCAACCCATTCACGCGTCTCTGTCAGGCTATTAAAACCTTTGCTAGGCCATTGTGGTCGGTACTTGAGCGTCCTAAATAATGACTCAGAATAAGGATTGTCATTACTCACACTCGGTCTACTCAGTGAGGCTGTTACGCCCAACTCTTCAAGCTTAGCTTTTATGGTCAGACACTTCATTGGCGCACCATTATCTGAGTGCAACACCAGTGGCTGGTTAAAGCATTGTTCGCGTAGCATGTTTCGTTGCATGAGCTGGGCGGCAAGCTCACCACACTCCCGCTCATGGACTTCATAGCCAACAATTTTACGGCTGTAAATATCTTCAAACATATACAGATAATAAAACTGACCTTTGATGACCGAGGCGCAATAAGTGATATCCCAAGACCAAATTTCATTTGGGCCTTTAGCCTGATAAGCCTCAGGCTTACTCCTTGCCGTGATGTGGCGACTACGGCCACGATGATTGACCTGTTCGTTGGCTTTGAGCACGCGATAGTATGTTGATTCAGAAGCAATATAAACGCCTTCATCCAGGAGTGTCGGCACTATCTGCGACGGAGGTAAACTCGCAAACCTCGATTCATTGCACACATCCAACACTTGCTGACGTTCGTGCTTTGTCAGCTTATTGGCAGGCTCAGGCCTAACGGCTGTGGCCCGTCGGTCTGCTTGTACTTTTCCAGCGCTATACCAACGACGATAAGTCCGCTTACTCACTGAGGCGACTTCACACGCTTTATCCAACCTTGCGCCACTATGGTGAGCCTCTCGGATTAACTCGACTAATTTAACGCGCTCTGCCAGCGGTGTTAGCTCTCCTCGTTGTCGTCTCCCCACAAGGCATTGAGCTTTTTTCTGAGCACCAATAACGCTGCGGTTTCAGCTAGCGCCTTATCTTTATATCGCAGCTCTCATTTCAACGATTTTATCTCAGCTTTATCTGCTTTAGCCTGAATTTTTATCTCTTTAGCTTGAGATTTACTCGACTGAAAACCACCTAAACAATCTTGCTTCCACTCCAGTACATGCTCTCTATATAAACCCTTTTCTCGACAATACTGACTAATTTCAGCTTCTGACATCGGGGCTGTTTCGATAATGACTGCAAGCTTAGCTTCAGCAGACCATTCATCACTGGTTAATGTTTTACCTGGCACGGGTGACCTTCTTTTCTGAGTTTATCGCGCCAATGATACAAGGTTTTGGATGAGACACCTTCACTCTGTGAGACCTCTGCGACAGTCATACTTTGGGGAGGCAATAACTTTTTAAGGATCGCTTCTTTACGTTCTTGTGAATATCTGGCCATCTCGCTCTCTGTTTACCGCCCCTTATGTTGAATTAATGGATGATTTTAAGGGGTGACAACTATCCTGACACATGGGGATACTTACCACAGGTACCTAATTCACATGCTCGAATTTTATAATAGTAAACAGCATTAGTTCTGCTTGGTAATGAGATGAATCTAGAGCCGCCCCCGTCCCACTACAACCATCAATCGTCGTCTTACTAGCTAATTTCCCTGATTTAATAACAAAACGTAAATTACTGGCACTCGCCCCCCCAGAATTCCCGCCACCAGCATAAACCGTTGACCAAGTACTACTATTTAGCGACTCTTGAATTTCATAAGTCACAGCATTACAGCCACTAATTGCATTCCAATTGAGCTGAACACTCGTTGAATATTTTGTGCCAGAAAGTGATGGGGCTGAAGGGCCTGCAGCGGGGAGGAATGCTGCATTAGCAACAACAGAAAAAAGTAAGCCGAACATAAATATTAGCTTCATCGTCAATGATTTTGAGCGCATATTATTCTAAGTCATTGAATTCATATGATAGCAAAAAATACACATAAAGTTACATCATATCAACAAATGTAAACCTTAAGGCTTATTGAATTATTCCTAATAAGTACTAGCAATTAGGATAATTACTAGCGTTCCCCATTCGATTATCTTTAACCATCCTATTCCTATTAAACCGCCAAATTACCATATTCCCCATACAAAAATGCAGCCCTAAGGCTGCATTTAATCTATCCGTTTCTACTTATAACACTGGTGGCTAATCACCGAAGTCATCCAGCATGATGTTTTCCTCTTCGACGCCTAGGCTCTCCAACATGTTGATCACCGAAGTGTTCATAATAGGAGGGCCACACATGTAGAACTCACAATCTTCCGGCGCCTTGTGATTCTTAAGATAGTTCTCAAGAATCACATTATGGATAAAGCCGGTGTAACCATTCCAGTTATCTTCAGGCTGTGGATCAGACAGTGCTACATGCCAGACGAAGTTTTCATTTTCGGCCGCTAGCTTATCGAACTCATCTTGATAGAAGACTTCTCGGGTCGAGCGTGCGCCGTACCAGAAGCTCATCTTACGCTTGGTCTTCACGCCCTTAAGCTGATTGAAGATGTGAGAGCGCATGGGCGCCATACCCGCACCACCGCCGATAAACACCATCTCGGCATCGGTCTCCTTGACGAAGAACTCACCAAATGGTCCCGATATCGTCACCATATCACCGGCTTTCAGGTTGAAGATGTAAGATGACATCTTACCCGGCGGCAAACCTTCCGATGGCGGCGTAGCAATACGCACGTTGAGCATGATGCGGCCTTTCTCGTCCGGGTAGTTAGCCATAGAGTAAGCACGCAGCACATCTTCATCGACTTTAGACACCAGCTTGAACAGGTCATATTTATCCCAGTCACCACGATATTCGTCTGGAATATCGAAATCGCTGTAGTTGACCTGATGAGCCGGCGCTTCGACCTGAATGTAACCACCGGCCTTAAATTTAACGTCTTCGCCTTCGGGGATTTTGAGCAATAGCTCTTTAATGAAGGTCGCCTTGTTATCATTTGAGATAACTTCACATTGCCACTTCTTAACGCCGAAGATCTCCTCTTCGACTTCAAGCTCCATATCGGTTTTAACCGCTACCTGACAGGCTAAACGACAACCCGTTTTAGCCTCTTTCTTGCTGATATGGTCGAGCTCTGTCGGCAGGATATCCCCGCCGCCAGATTTCACGATTACCCGGCATTGACCGCAGGTTCCACCGCCACCACAGGCGGATGGAATAAAAATCTTTTTATTGGCCAATGCCCCAAGCAGCTTATCGCCGGCTGGCGTTGTGATGCTCTTTTCTTCGTCATCATTGATGCCGATTCTTACATCACCGGTTGAAACCAGTTTACTCTTGGCGAATAGAATCACCATGACCAGCATACTCACCACTAGGGTAAACATGCCGATACCAATTGCCATTTCCATCGAATCTACCTTCTCTTAATTCAATTTCGTTAATTCAACTTCGTCAATCCAAGTACGCGATTAGCTCACTGAATTAAATTGAAATACCTGTGAATGCCATAAAGCCCAATGCCATCAAGCCGGTGGTGATAAACGTAATGCCTACACCTTGAAGCCCTTCGGGTATGGCATGAAACTTCATGCGTTCACGCAGGCCTGCCAACATCACAATCGCCATCGCCCAACCAAAACCTGAACCTGCGGCAAACACCACGGACTCACCTAAGGTGTAATCTCGGTTGGCCATAAAAATAACCCCGGCAAAAATTGCACAGTTAACGGTTAACAGTGGCAGGAAGATCCCCAGCGAGTCATAGAGGCTCGGGATGTATTTATCTAAGAACATCTCGAGGATCTGCACTAACGCCGCGATAACACCGATAAAGGTGATCAGCTGCAGGTAACTCAAATCAATCTCAGGGTATCCTGCCCAAGCCAGCGCCCCCGGAGCCAGTACGTTGGCATAAATAAGCTGATTTAAGGGTACCGCAAGCATCATCACCACTATCACCGCGATACCTAGACCGAAGGAGGTAGATACCTTCTTAGAGACCGCGAGAAAGGTACACATGCCCATGAAGAATGACAGCGCCATATTGTCGATAAGGGCCGCCTGAACAAATAGATTTATATAGTGTTCCATAACTTTCTCTTACCCTCTCTTACGCTGAATGACATTGATAGCCCAGATCATCAAACCGATCAGGAAGAAGGCAATCGGTGGCAGTTTGAACATCTCGTTCGTTAGGTACCAGCCTCCATTTTCCACCGTTTTCAAAATCTCATGGCCAAACAGAGTGCCACTGCCGATCAGTTCTCTGACAAAAGCCACGCCGAGTAAGATCACGCCATAGCCCATGGCATTACCTAGCGCATCGACCACGGCCATTGGCGGCTTATTCTTCATGGCAAAGGCTTCTGCACGGCCCATGATGATACAGTTGGTAATAATCAAACCCACAAACACAGATAGCTGGCGAGACAACTCATAAGCGATATCCTGCAGCACCATGTCGACAATGATCACCAATGAGGCGATAATCGTCATCTGCGCGATGATGCGCACGCTGTTGGGGATAAGGTTACGTATGCTCGAGATGATCAGATTCGAAAACACCAGCACGAAGGTCACGGCTAAGGTCATCACCAATGCCGTTTGCATCGAATTACTGACCGCTAGCGCAGAACAGACACCAAGCACCTGCATGGCAACCGGGTTGTTGGATAAAATAGGAGTCGTCAGAACTTCCCGAGTGGCGGCTAAACTTTTACTCATCTTAAACCTCCGCAGCTTTTAGCTTGTCTAAGAAGACTTTAAAGCCTTCGCTACCAAACCAGAATTGAATCGAACGCTGTACACCACGTCCCGTCATGGTTGCACCGCTCACGGCATCGACACCATGAATGTCACCCTCTTTTGCACCGCCCTTAACAATTTTCAATACTGGCTTACCCTTAGCATCGAAAATTTGCTTGCCGCGGAACTTATCAGTCCACTGTGTCTCGTTAAGAAAGTCACCGATACCTGGGGTCTCACCATGTTCATAAAACACCACATTCCCGATAGTATTAAAGTCGGGTTTCAATGCAACGTAGCCATAGATAATCGACCACAGGCCTTTACCATAAATAGGTAAGACAAGACTCACCAACTTGCCATTTTCGTCAAACACTTGGAAAATTCGCACTTGATCGGCACGGGTTTTAATCTTAGCTTTATCTTTCTTTCTCTCTAACTTATGTGATGTTTCAGGGTTAATGGCCGCCATACGCTCATCAAAATCCATCACTTGTGTGCGCTCCAGAGACTGAATTTCACCCGAATCTAGATCGACAATCATAGGCGTAACCGATGCCTCGAAAATGGCACGAAAATCTTGATCGCCGCGGATATCCACATCCGATGCCATCAATACATAACGCTTAAGCTCATCACGCTTCTTGACCAGCTTGCGCTCTTTGAGTAGCTCGGCGGTTCCTGTGATCATAAACGAGCACAAGAGGCTGAGAGTGATGATGAAAATCATGGTTCCCACCACAGAATCTTTCTTCAAGGCCATTATGATTTAGCTCCCGAATTATCATTACTTAACAGTGCAGCGGGGCGCTTAGCTCTGCGCTTGATATTGGCGCGAGCCACCATGTAATCGAACAGTGGCGACCACAAGTTAGCGAATAAGATAGCTAGCATGATCCCCTCAGGCATTTTCAGGTTCATCACCCGAATGAGCACGGTCATAAAGCCAATTAAGATGCCATATGCCAGCTTGCCCTGACGGGTATAAGAAGTCGTCACAGGATCGGTGGCCATAAACATCATAGCAATGGCGAAACCACCGGTCACAAGATGCCAAGTCCAAGGCATGGCGAACATATCATTCTTGCTTGAACCGATAAGGTTAAACATGACAGAGGTTAAGATCATGCCAAGCATGACGCCGGCAACGATACGCCAATCGGCTAAACGAGTGGCAAGCAGTAAACAACCACCTATCAGTAAGGCCAAGGTACTGGTTTCACCGATAGCACCTGGGGTAAAGCCGAAGAAGGCGTTCCACCACACTGGATCGGAGAAGGCTTGATACCAGCTATAATCGATAAAGCTCAACTTACCCGCAGCGGCTTGGGCTAAGGCAGTAGCACCCGAGAAGCCATCTACTGCGACTAAGAGTGCAGGTTCTGCTATCTGAGTCGGATAAGCAAAGAAGATAAAGGCTAAGCCCGCTAACGCCGGATTAAGGAAGTTATACCCCATACCGCCGAAGAGCTCTTTGGCGATGATCACACCAAAAGTGATCCCCATAGCGACTAACCAGAGTGGCGTCGACACGGGCAATATCAGGGTAAACAGTAAGGCGGTAACGAAGAAGCCTTCGTGAAGCTCTTGGCCACGCACCTTAGCGAACACCATCTCCCACAACAGACTGACTAACAGTGCGGTCAGATAGATAGGAAAGTAGAAGCTAAGACCGTATAAAAACAAGCCGATGAGACCCGTCTGTTCGGTGAGGCCACCTAAGACTAAATTAAATGGCGCGAGTTGCCATACATCAGGAGTCGATAAGCCAGATGCTATCGCGATCTGTGCCTGAAGCCCTAAATTGTATAAGCCAAAAAAGATAGCTGGCATTAAACAAAGACCCACTAAGGTCATGGTACGTTTAACATCGATGGCGTCACGTACGTGCACCTTACCTTTAGTGCTGCGCCCGTTGGCGATAACTAAGGATCTTAGATACCCCTTCATCGCCTGACCCGGCGCGTAGTAGTCTTGCTGAACGTCAGGTTTTCTATCGTTATTACTCATTTATCCTTCCTTCTCAATGATGTCCAGGCAGGCACGAAGCTCTTTACCGAAATCGTATTTTCCCGGACAAACAAAGGTACATAATGCTAAATCTTCTTCATCTAACTCTAATGCGCCGAGCTCCTGCGCCTCGTCGGTATCACGGACCACTAAGTCCCGAACCAACAAGGTCGGTAATATATCCAAGGGCATGACGCGATCTAGCTGACCAAATGCCATCATGGCGCGCTGTGATCCCCCTGTGTGAGTGGTCATATTGAATAATTTTTTAGCATGGGTAAATCGTGAGGTCACCGCGCGAGTGATAGAAAATTTATCTGCGCCGCCGCGAACCCAAGAGAGCAATTCATGCTCAGAATCTTCGGTCAAGGCGGTGATTTGATTGTGAAAGCGGCCAAGGTAGCTGTGTGGACCCGATGCTGTGTGACCCGAGAGTACAGAGCCTGAAACCACTCGTGAAAGACCTGGTGTTAACTCATTCTTAGTACTTTCAAGGATCTCGGCACCAAGCTGAATGCGGATAAGCCTAGGGTTAATCACATCCGGGCCGGCAATAGACACGACGCGATCGGTATAAAGCTCACCGGTCATAAATAGCTTGCCGTAGGCGATAACGTCTTGATAGCCAATATGCCAAACAGTACGTTCGATACCCACAGGCAGAGTAAAGTGAATGTGAGTACCCACTAACCCAGCAGGATGAACTCCACCGAAACGCTTGGTTTCGACCTGAGGAAGATCATGGCCAGGCAGGCTATCTCCTTCGTCATGGCACAGATACACCTTATTGTCGGTTAAGCGAGTGAGTACCTGCACACCGGTTAAAAACGCTTTTTCCTGCTCGGCGATGATAATACGCGGATCGGCTGCTAACGGATTGGTGTCCATGGCAGTAACGAATATGCCTGCAGGTGATGAATCGAGTTCTGGAACCCGAGAAAAGGGGCGAGTACGCAGCGCAGTCCATAAACCACTGTTCACTAAGTTATCTCTAACTTGTTCACGACTCACTTGAGCAAGTGAGTCATAGGATTCGAAACTGATGCTGTCATAGCCGTGACATCTAATCACCACCGACTGAAGCACACGGCGTTCACCACGGTGAATCGCCACCACCTCACCGCTAGCGGGAGCAGTAAATATCACACTGGGTGTTCTCTTATCTTCGAACAGCGGCTGACCTTTCTTAACCTCTGCACCCACTTCAACCAACATACGAGGCTTTAAGCCAACATACTCTTCACCAAGAATGGCCACATGAGATGACCTGGAGAAATTTTCAATCTCTTGCCTAGGCTCTCCGGCAATCGGTACATCTAGGCCTTTCTTTATTGTTTTAACCTGATCTGAGAAACCTGCCATCACAATCATCAACCATAAAAATTAGGATAGTGAATGGTAAATGCTTGTTAACTAAAATACCAACATTGAGGTCACATTACATTCCAGAACTGTAAGCCAACAACGAAATTTAGCTCAAATTTGTGAACTAGATTTATAATCGAATAAATATGAGAGTAACAATGTGGCTTTATAACAAAATAACTAATGTTTACTCACCCGCTCCTTTTCAATAGCTAACGCTTGCATGCCCGCAGTAATCGCCATTACCGCTTTAGATTTAAACTCACGACGATAGAGAGTGTAGACAACGAACAGGCTAGCGCAGATGAATAAAACAGGATGGAAAAACCAGCACATGACAGCCATCGAGAAATAGTATGCTCTTAAGCCATAATTATAGGAGTGCGCCGCCTGGTCTTGCACTATCGCCATCTGCTTTGCATAGTTTTTAAGGTTTTCATTACAGCCACTGGGATCGAAAGGCGCCGCACCCACCATCACATTGAGAAAGCCATATTGGCGCATGGACCAGGTAAACTGAAAGAAAGCCATCACGAAGATGAAGGTCAATAAGGCCAATTTAACTTGGATTAACAGGTACTGCGGGGTAGCGGCATAAGGGATTGTGGCTATCACAGCCTCTAAGCGCTCCACCTGAGCAAACAGGGTCAACACACCGGCGAGTACCAACATAGTCGTAGAAGCGAAAAAAGTGATGTTACGCTCCAGATTCGCCAATAAGGCCGCCTCTCCGACTCGAATCTCGCGGGTCATCAGCTCATTCATCCAATGAATTCGATGTTGATGTAAGCTTCTGGCAATACAGTTAGTGGTTTTAGCCTTACGGCGCGCAAAGGTGGTATAGCCCACCCAGCAACAGAAAAAGCACACAAAAGAGACAACATCTAGCACAGAAAAAGACATACCAACCTACTAACTCCATAAACCTAAGGCTATTAAACCAGTTTTGCGCTCCAGTAACCATCACTCTAATGGGGAAAGATGTTTTTCAATCGGTTGCCACTGAGTCAATATTAAACAGTTAAAACATTAGCAAACTTAGAGCCTAGTCAGCTTTGGCATGTGAACACCTTTTCCCTGCTACACTTTAAATCAACTATCGGTCGCTCAAAAAGGAACGGTAATGGATTACTCAAATAGAATTTTTAAGCTTGCACTGTTAAGCTTTTCCTTATCTGCTACGGGGCTAATAGGATTCGATGCCGCCGCAGCCAACGTCCCATCAGAGACGCAAGATGCGTCTAACTCACATCGTGCTTTCCCGTCTGTAACACTTGCCGAACCCGCTAACGGTGAACATGCCATAGGTCTACTTGGTGCTAAACTTCCAGAAGTAGCTGCTTGGTATGGCAAGACTACAGCTCAGTTTGCCAAGATGATCAGACAAGACTCGAGTGTCTGGTTAGATAAACAAGGGCGAGTTTTCTATGTTGAGATCCAAGAGCCCAGTCAACACAGCATGACCGAACCTTTGACCGCTCCGGAAACTGCACTTAACCAAGAGCAAACGTTCAAGTTACATAGCAGGGCTGGAGCGCCTAGAACAATACTGTTAGATTTTGATGGCCACACTACAACAGGCACAGCCTGGAATGACTCCTATGGCACACCGATTGTGTCACCCGCTTACAACCCCTATGGAGTTCCTGAGACCTTTACCCAAGACGAACTCGATAGAATTCACCTGATGTGGCGACAGGTCGCCGAAGACTTTGCCCCCTTTAATGTCGATGTCACCACAGAAGACCTCACTAACCCAGATGACCTTGCAGCCGATCCTATAGCCCGTGAAACCTCAGGCGATCAACTGTTCGGTACACGCGTGGTCATAACCCAGAACACCTTCTCCAACTGCGACTGTGGTGGCTTTGCCTATCTCAAATCATTCAATGATTACGGAGCCAATACCAATTACTTAAAACCCGCCTTCGTGTTTAACTCGAGTGTCGTCGGTGCCGGTGAAGCTATCACCCACGAGGCGGGTCATAACTTAGGGCTAAGCCATGATGGACAAACAAATGGAACCGGTTATTACACAGGCCATGGCTCAGGTGTAACTGGCTGGGCACCGATAATGGGGGTGGGTTATTATCAAGAATTAGTGCAGTGGAGCATGAACACCTACCCACTGGCCAATCAGCCTCAAGATGATATCTCTGACATTCAATACTATGGTGCCCCCTTGATGGCTGATGACCATGTCGATGACATGAGCATCGTCGACAACGTAACCGCCATGACAGTCACAGCTAATGGCGCAACAGACCAACTCAATGCTTTTGGGCTAATTCACCTTAGTAGCGATCAAGATATGTTTAAATTCGATGCGGCGATGGGTAGCTATAGCATCTCTATTCAAGCCGATGATATCAGTCCAAACTTAGACATAGAAGCCAGCCTCTATGACAGCAGCGGTAACTTGCTGCAAACAGACAATGTCGCAGATGTTCTATCGGCATCACTGAGCGGCAGCTTCGCCAGTGCCGGAACCTACTTCCTGATGATAGATGGTGTCGGTAAAGGTGATCCTCTGGATACGGGCTACCCAGATTACGGCAGCTTAGGCCAATACATCATATCTGCCACCGTTCAGAGCACCTCAAACCTTCAGACTCCAACGGCCAACATCGGCACCTCAGGCTATTCGCCAGCTTTTGCACCTACATCTGTGTCATTTAGCAGTGCAGGCTCGACAGATGATGGCGACATTGTCAGTTATGACTGGCTTTTCGGTGACGGAACGGGAGTGACAACCACAGATCCTGTCGATGATCCGACTCATGAATATCTGGCCCCGGGAGAATACATAGCCAGCCTTACCGTCACAGACAATGATGGCTTAAGTGACCAAGACTCGATTGCAGTTTCAGTCCTGAATCGAGCGCCAATGGCGGTAATAGCAGCAGATCCACTTACGGGCCAGGCAGCATTGGAGGTGACATTTGATAGCTCTGGCTCAAAAGATGATGATCCCCAAAGCAGTATCAGCTTCGATTGGAACTTTGGTGATGGCGCAAGCTCAACTGAGGCGATGCCAAAACATCTTTATACTACAGCAGGTGATTATACTGCGACTCTTACTGTCACCGACAATTTAGCGGCCAGTGATGCAGTTAATATCAATATTAGCGTCGATGCACCTCCCTTTATCAATCAAGTCGCTTATGGTGAGATATTCACGGCAGGCACAGTGAGCGGCAACTACCAAGACTCGGCCCTCGATAGTGGCTCGAGTCAGACAATTACAGAACGCCAATCTGGCGGTAAGAAGCAGAATCGGTTTAGCTACCTAACCCATACTTGGCTATTTAGCATCGCAGCGGCCAACTTAGTCGAGTTACATCTGGATGCCAGCATGTCTGTCTCACCTGACGACCAAATGATACTCTCTTACTCAGTCGATAATGGCGCAAATTTTTCTGACTTTGCAGCACTTTCCAGTGGTGACAGCAAGCATTACAGCACCCCGCTTCCCCAAGGTGTGAGCGGGGAAGTCAGACTAAGAATTGAAGATAGCGATCAAAGTGCCGGGAACAATAGCTCATTCGATAGCATCACAATTTCGAATCTCTATATTCGTTCTGAAACAGATGCTAGCCTAACGCCGCCGAGTGCCCCCACAGAACTGAGCGCCAGCATGGCTTCTTCGAGTCAGATAAATCTAGCTTGGATGGATAACTCAACGAATGAGTCGAGCTTCAATATTGAACGCTCATTAAATGCGACTAACTGGACACAAGTCCAGACTCTGCCAGCCGAGACCACGAGTTATAACGACACAGGACTATCTGCCGACACCCTATATTACTATCGAATCTATGCCGCCAACGGTGCAGGTAACTCATTAATCTCGAATATAGATTCTGACTCCACTTCGCCTGCAAGTCATTTTAACTTGTCAGCCTCGGGTTATAAGTACAAAGGTGTTAAACATATAGAGCTTCACTGGCAACAATATCAAACTATTGATATTGTTTTGGATGAAGTACTAACAGCAAGTCTTACTGGTATATCAGGCGCAGAAACTGCGGAAAAATACTACTTTGATCTAAATACAGAGATTAAAGGTGGTAGTAGTCATTCGGTACGAGTCTGTGAGAGCGGCACAAGTAATTGCTCCGATACGCTGAATATTACCGTTTTCCCATAGCGTTAATTACCAAAGTATTGCTAACCAGCCTATTTTCAACAAGATTCAGTCAATAAAAAACCACCGTAATAGCAATATTCACGGTGGTTTGATTAATCATTAAGCCAATTTAACTTAATCTAAATTAGAACGTCACCGTCTGTTCGGCTGTACAGCTAGAACTCCCATCATCACAGGCCTTATAGGTATATGAACCACCACCTTTAGCGCTGATAATATCGGTATAAGTCAAACTGGCAGATGTCGTGGTAATCATGCTGCCGTCACGGTAAACATCAACATGAGTCCCCGCAGCACCATTAAAGGTTAAATCGACCTTCTTCACGCCTTTACTCTTGTAGCCATTTGCGCTCATAGTAAAGTCGCCACCGGGCTCTCCGCCGCCGTCACCGGCGCAACCATTGGCAGTAAGGTATGCATCTGCTGCAGATGCTTTCACGATACCGTAGCCAAAATAAACATCCTTACCAGCAGCGCCACTATCCATGGCCGTCGCCTTTAATGCTTCACGGATTTCACTGCCGTTACATTGGTTATGGTTAGACCAAACCAGAGCAGCCAAGCCCGACACTGCTGGGGTCGCCATAGAGGTACCGCTCATAAAGCCATAATCTGACGTGCCAATATCGACAGCAATCGTACTCGCGGCCATTAGCGCACCGCGATCCTCAAATGTAGCCCCAACAGCTGGAATACTCGTAGCATTGGTATCACCTAGCGTGCCATATAACATGCCAGGTTCGTTGTTGATGATAACTGCGCCTATACCGCCTGAGTTTTCACAATTTGCCACCTTATCGTGGAATGAGATATTACCGAGGTCGATCACACACACATTGCCATTAGCACCACTATCGGTCGTCTCTGCCGTGCCCATATAATAAGTACTGCCAGTGACACTGCCGGGGTTTTCCATGGCGGAGCTTGCAAAAGCAACGCCATCGGCAGTCATATTCGCAGCCGTAGCCATACCGGCAGGATAAGTCGAAAGTGTATCTACACCACCAGCCGTGACCTCGACACAGATAGTCTCATCTGTTTTCACCTTCTTGCCACGCCCGGTCGTACAACTAGGAAATTGTGAGAAATCGGCAATATTATTGTCGGCGTCGTTAGCACCGATCATCATCACAGATGGGTAACCCGCAGGGTACGAGCGAACATTATTACCATCGTTACCCGCTGCCGCGACCACCAGGCCACCGGCATCGACGAATGACTGGAAGGCATTAGACTCGGTAGAGTTAGCGCCTCCGCCACCTAGACTCATGCTGATAATGTTTGCACCAGCCGCGCTACAAAGGTCTGCTGCATGGGCTAAGTCTGATGAGTAGCCCCAGCCATCATCGTTAAACACCTTGATGAGATGCATGTCGATACCCGGTGCCATACCAATCACGCCGACATTATTGTCTGCCGCGCCAATCGTGCCAGCAACGTGTGTACCGTGTGGCCCGCCGTTCTCATCCCAGTTGCCTGTGCCTGAATCATTGTCGCCGCTGATATTATTCCACTCAAAATCGGTGTTAGTGGTATCGAGTCCAGAATCGATAATACACACCTTCATGCCCGCACTGGCATTGAATGCAACTTGATTAGCTTGAGATTGATACACTGCATAAGGTGTGACTTTCTGGGTCATGGGATCACCGGCATCATCACTGTAGGCCGACATAAGTTGACGACGCTGGTCCACTTCAATCAACTTAATATGTGGGTTGTTAAGCAGCCCTTTCACTTGGGCAAAATTTTTACCACTAAAAGTGGCGGCGATAAAGCCATTGCCGTCCACATGGATTTGACCTCCGAGTTATTTAGTCAGTGCTTTTATAACACCTTTCTTGCTGCTATCGACTTGAATGATATATCGATCATCATCTGCAATGACACTTGTAGACACACTCACGGTAAGGGCCATGATTGCGCCTGCAACTTTAGATAACTTCATAGATTTGCTCCATTATATTTTTTGTTTAGAGTTACTATTTAGATTCGAACACACCGCAAATTATCGGCTACGACTATCGCCTTTGATGGTATTTTCGTTTGCTTACGCTCCCGAAGCTAACAAAAGATCACAATTGCAGCAAGCCAATAACAATATAGCAACACGCAACCTGGCGTCCTAATAACATTTTCATTCGTCCATAAAAAAACCAATCAGGAATGAGTGTTATCGATCACCTACGAGCAAGAGCTAACCTTAAGTATCAGCCACCAAGATCTCATCGGTGCTGGTTTCACTTGTCTTGTTACTCTGGCCAGTTTTATAACCTACGAAAGCGAAAAACAGGATATAGGCAGAAAAGAAGGCACAGCCTACTCGTGTCCAAGGCCGCCCATCTCTGGCGTTGCCAGATATAACATCAGAATCGAACCAATAGAGACTTCGACCCCCACATAACAGCCCCCCCCCAGCGCCATACATCAAGTGCTTATGGTCTAAAAAGGACCCTTTTACCTGACTACCGACCGAGGATGTACTAACACTGTCAATTTTCGGCAGTCGGGTAAAATAGATAAGTGCCGCGATACCGATAATCACCACGGCTTGGACCATATAAGGAATTTGAACCGCTGCCGCCTAAGTTCATCCGCGCCGATCCCGTTTGTTCCGAGCCAACTTTGACGATTAAAGGGTTAAGGGCAACTTGTAAGAATGCGACACCAGTGGCCAAGACGAAGAGTGCAAACATCACCGCCATGTATTCCATATAGTGGGCGGCGGGAATAAATAAGAGATAGCCGATACCCATGATGCCTAATGCCAACGCTGTTAATTGGTTCGATTGGTATTATTAATCGACATCCATCAGGCTATGGCGAGCACAAACAAACTTCTCTCTCCCAATCCTGTTATGCCTATGTTATTTTTTACATCATTATCAATCACTAGGGTCTCGTACCTATGTTTACTTCCAAGAGCTTCTCCTTTCTTTCCCTGCTCGATGCAAATAACCAACGGGAATGGTTCAAGGCTAATCAGGCCCAATATGAAGATGAAGTTCGCACTCCGGCCCTTAAATTTATCGAAGCCATGCAGCCCCATGTGCTGGCGCTATCACCAAGATTAACCGCCACCTCCAAGAAAGTCGGTGGCAGCTTGATGCGTCCACAGCGTGATGCCCGTTTCAGTAAAGACAAGACTCCATATAAGACCAATGTCGGCATTCAATTTCGTCACTTTCAGGGCAAAGATGTCCACGCTCCCGGCCTATATCTGCATATTGCCAACGATGGCTGCTTTATCGGTGCGGGGATTTGGCATCCCGACTCTAAGGCACTCAACAAACTGCGGACCTGTATCGATGAAAACCCCAATGCCTATAAGAAGGCATTAGTTCAGTTGCGAGAAGCAGGATTCGAGATGGAGGGCAGTAGTCTGGTACGCCCGCCAAGGGGATATGATAAGACCCACCCCATGTTAGATGAGTTAAAGCGCAAAGACTTTATCGCCATCAAATCGATAGAGGCTAAACAGATCACAGATAAAGACTTTGTCTCCTGGTGCGCCAACGAATTTAAGCACACCCAAAAACTAATGGGTTACCTATGTTTCGCGTTAGATTTGGATTACTAAAACAAAACGACGTAATAAAGCCATCATAAATCGGGACTCGATCACCTAGCACTTAGCACTCTGGATGAATGAGCTTGTAGGTAATGACGTAGAGTTGTTCTGTGTTTGGATAAACCTGACTGATTATTTCCTTTAGCTTAGGTAACTCAAGGTATTCTTGCTGGGCGTGAAACTCGTTGATCTCGCTGAATAGAATTGGCTCTACCGACTTAATTTCGATATCACAAACCTTAATATTGGTTTCTAAGGTATACACCTCTACCTGAGTGCCCGGCACATAATGACACTCAGACTCATCCCTGATGGTGATGGTCTTTTTCCCCGATGCAACAAAGGGGGTGAGCATTTCAAAAAAACTGATTGTTGTTGGTACGTCTGTCATTGATAAATCCAAATTATCTATTTTGTTATTTCGACTAACTTAGTCAGCGATTTTACTCATGTCTTTTACTTCACTAAAACGGTATTGCCCGTTTCAATGATCACCATATTTTTTTATTAACCAAGATTCTACCAATAAAGACCACTAATATGATGACTCCCAAACATACACTGAAAAAATCCAAGGGCATAAACAGACTTTCATGTAGGAATCCTTTTTCATCGACATATTGATAGCACATATTTTCCAGCGATTCTAAGGCTGAAAGGCTAATGGAGCAAGAGCACCCTAACCATTACCAATAGCAATAAGCTATATAAAAAATCTAACCACCTTGATTCGAAGCTGGCCCACATCTGTTATAATTCGCCCCCAGATAAATACCATCCTAGATAACTACCCATGGGCGACGCCTTGAACACAAGCCACACTGATTCAACTCTCCATTCGAGAATAGGCTCAACAGCTGATGATCACCTCTCAATCGTGACCTTTCTAAACGAGATCAAAGCGACCTCTTTTGCAGCCTTGACTGCCGAGACTCAGGTGCAAAAGCGTGCTCTTAGCTATGCCAATACCATACTTCACCTATTTACTCAGGTGATGGAAAAGAAGCAGCCGGCCGATCGCGTTGTGGGTGAGTACTTTAGAGTCAATAAAAAGCATGGTTCTAAAGACAGGCGGGTGATCCGTGAGAGTTTATTTGCCCTGTTTCGTTGGTGGGGATGGTTAAACAAATTCTCAACTCATACCGGTACTTGCACAGTAAATACAGGCACCCAATCTTGGTTCACTATGTTGACGCTTAATGCCCGGCTGGAGTCCCATTCATGGGAACCGTTTATTGCAGCCTGGACAGGCTTTTCTGGCCAGAAGCAAGCGCTCATTCTTGATGCAGACACACCTTTAGAGACAGTATCGGCAAAATGTGACTGGCTGGCTAGCCAGTTTCCGGCTATCTCTTTTACCACAGATGACTTAGTTCCAGAGTGGTTCTGGCAGACTTGCCCCATTCAAGATGCCGAGCAGCGCTTGGCTATGGTCCAGGCCCTATCTTCTCGCCCGCCAATCTGGGCCAGAGTACAGAATATCGCAACCAATGAGGCCATAGCGAAGCTAGCCAAATTAGATATCACCGCCACGGCGAGTGAGTATTTTAGCGATAGCATCAGTCTTGGCCATAAGAGTATCAACCTCAACGGCATGTCACTATATCGTGAAGGCGAGCTTGAGATACAAGACTTAGGCTCACAAGTTGTCGGGCAAATATGTAACCCGAGTCCAAATGATAACTGGTGGGATACCTGCAGTGGTGCAGGCGGTAAGAGTCTGCAATTAAGATCTTTGATGTTAGCCAAGGACAAGCAAGCTAGGGGCACAATTATCGTCTCAGATGTGCGTCGTAAGCCATTAGAGGAGCTGGCCAAGCGCGCTAAACGTGCAGGCTTTAAAGGCATCACAGCTTCCCCTTGGAAGTCCGATGATCTGCCTGTGCCGCATAATCACTTCGATGGCGTGCTTGTTGATGCGCCTTGTAGTTGCACTGGTACCTGGCGACGCAACCCGGATATGCGCTGGATAGATGGGATTGAAGCTGTTCAGGATAAACCAGATCTGCAACTGGATATTATCAGCCGCTCCAGTCAGGCAGTTAAAATCGGTGGCACCTTGGTATATGCCACCTGCTCACTGTCCCCCTTGGAAAATGAAGATGTGGTCAATGCCTTCTTGGCCAAGCACGCTGATTTTACTCTGGTAGTCACTAGACATCCGTTTACTGGCGTAGAGGCCTGTATGCATCTAGTCTTGCCGTATCAAGCCGATACCGATGGCATGTTCGTCGCTCGAATGAAAAGAAAATAGGCCATGGAACAAGTTCGATCTGACTTCATCTATTCCCCCGGTTCTATGCTGTGGTTCGCCCTATAGTGATGGCATGGGCGATGTGGTGGTCAGAGTGAGCCATTAACTAAGGCTGTCGACAAGGTTAAGGCGATGGCCACTCAAGCCTATCAAGTCTGGCTCAATGAAAATCTGCATGGGTTGGCAATACACACCTGAGAGTGGCGAGCAACCGGTCCTCTCATGCTTCACCGAACCCTTCGATACCTGGTGCCTTAATATAAGTCTGTCTTTCCTCGGACAATAGTTTGATCTTATTTGCCAGTGCCAGTGCCAGCATAAGTGCATCGGCGATTCCGTCTATGAGTGTGGCAAGTTCTGCATATTCGATAAAATCGGGGTGAGTCCTAAATCTCCCGGAAGAATAATCAGTAAGTTATAGCAGGCGATAAAGATGAGTCCACCTAGACATAACATCACAGCCATGGCTTCAAAATCTGCACTCCGCTTGTGATCTAACAGATGTTTGAGCTCCACCTTAGGCACAGAAGAGAAGTAGGATATAAGTAAAACATCAGTCGTAATAGCACCTGAGTGACAGACGCTACCAAAAGAGAGTACCGAAGGTGCATAATAACCAGACGCATGGAAAGAGAGTAGACCCCAGCGCCATAGTGTAACGACCGCCCACCCCAATAGCACTGCCATTCTCACTGTTTTTCGCCCAGGCATAGGAATACTTTGCCCCGATCTCAAAATGATGAATACCCGCATCATGGGCTACATGTACGGCACTCGATTACTCAATTACTCAATTGTTTTTAAAAAACAATTATATTACCGCACACATTAAAGCAACCAACAAACCACAATAACCATAAAGAAGTAGCAGTTCCCCACAGAGTGACAACAAAGAAACAATTCGTATCATCCGAGTTCCTGCGCAAGCCTGTAATACCATTCCGAGTAAGTATCTGGAATGGTATAAGTTGCGCGCAATTAATTTGCTCGAAACTATACTTACTGCTAGATTAGCTGAACACTTCAGGAGAGATTCAACATGACATCCATCTATGACTTTTCGGTAAATAATATCCAAGGAAAATCGGTATCCTTATCTGAATATAAAGATAAGGTGATATTGATAGTCAATACGGCAAGCGCATGTGGCTTCACCCCTCAATATAAGGGGCTACAGGCGCTGTATGACAAATACGGTCCTGAGAAATTTGTCATCCTTGGGTTTCCCTGCAACCAGTTCGGAGATCAGGAGAGTGGCAGTGAGAGTGAAATATCTTCATTTTGTGAACTTAACTACGGCGTGAACTTCCCTCTCTTTGAGAAGGTAGAGGTCAATGGCCCAGAGGCACATCCCCTCTATGAGTACCTCAAATCCGAGGCTAAAGGGATTTTAGGCAGCAAGGGGATCAAATGGAATTTCACCAAATTCTTAATTGATAGCCAAGGAAAGGTGTTAGCACGATTTGCTTCAACGACTAAGCCGGAAGCGTTAGAAAAAGAGATAAATAGTTTGCTAGGCTAATCAACAAGATAGTTTTTTATTTAATTAAACACAAAAAACATCGTCTATTTTTTGAACTTATCCATTTTCAGGGCATCAAAGAATATGAGCGCGAAGAAGGTTTTCATGTTCATCATTCTCCCTGGGACTTCTAGCGCGGTCCCCTTGATCTTAAATGATCATCAGGCAGCCCAATCTTGATAAAAGACTGGTGTTGCCCTTTTTTTTGCTTCATATTCATCGCTCTTCCAAGCAGTCATTATCGGAAGAAAAATAAAAATGACTTTATCTGCTTCCAAAATGAACTTTCGCTAAATTAATGACTCATACATAGTGAACCGAATTTCTGGCTTCGACTGTTTATACTCAAATGAGTCTTACACCGTCCAAGCCGTTTCACTGTTCATCATCATCTCCCTTTAGATACGTATGGTATCTACTGGAAACATGTTATCGACTGCTAGCGCTAATCGATATTATTGTTTCCAACTACAGATTCTGAATAAGAATTCTATGGCTCCCCTTATTTAAGGTGGGGCCATTTTTTTATCTTCTAGTCAAAGACTATCTGTTTTTACACATAAAAAACGTGCCTTAGTTCGAACCTAAGTTTCAGTCTACATTTATGCCTCTGGACTATAATTACTACAAACGCCATATCGGCTTCGAGAGGTAACACCATGGCTATTTCTACCCGGTTAAATGAGTATCTACAGGATAATGAAGTGAGCTATGAGCTTGTGTCTCATCCCCATAGTTTTAATTCCCTGAGCTCGGCCATAGCGGCTCGGGTCTCACCATCCCAGCTGGCAAAGGCGGTGATCTTAGAAGATCATGAAGGACGTAAGATGATGGCTGTGTTACCCGCTAACCATAAAATCAGCTTGGGAGCACTGGGTGACAAACTCAATCGGGACCTACACCTGATGAAGGAGCAGGCTATTTATCAGATGTTTAATGACTGTGAGAATGGGGCTATTCCCCCCTTAGGAGGCGCCTACAACTTAGAAGCGGTTTATGATGATCTGTTAGTGGATGCCAAAGAAATCTATTTTGAGGCTGGAGACCATAGCAGCTTAGTGCGCATAAGCCGAAAAGATTTCGTTAAACTGATCAAAGATGCCAAACACTTAAGGTTCAGCCATCAAAATATACACTAGATTTGGCAGGAAAAAACTTAACCAGTTAATTTAGTTCACAAAATTAACTGGCGATTGCGATTAAGCAAAACCATAGAGATCTTGCTTATATTTTAGTGCTGAGTTTGCCCAGTCGAACCTCTGTTGACTGGCTAAGCGTTCCATATTCAGCCACTTGTCACTGTTATATTCCCCGAGAACATCGGAAAAACGCTCCAATAGACTCTCAGCTTGTCCAGCCAGGCTATCACCAAAAAACAGATAGCCGGTCTCATTGTCGGCCACCGTATCACGCAGCCCCCCCACTCCATGAACCAGACAAATTTGTCCCGCTTTCATCGCCAGCATCTGACTTATTCCACAAGGCTCGAAGGAGCTTGGCATCATAAACAGATCACCGTTTCGATACAGGGCATCCGAAACGGCCTCATCATAGCCGTTGAGGAAGATGAAGTTAGCATATCTGGCTGCTATGGCGCTGAATTCTCGGGCGATTTCAGCGTCGCCGCTGCCCAGAAGTATGAAAACCCCCTCGGGATGAGCCTGAGCCAAAGCCTGTAATATAGACTCGAGCACTGAGACTCGCTGGCCATTAGCGAGCAAGACTCTCTGGCGCAAGATAAGCACCTTCTGATCTGTCAGTCGACCGACCGAAGTCACGAGCATGCTCGGGCCTTTGTGCTTATTCCTTGACGGCTTGTCTGCCGATTGTAGCTTATAAACCTGGGTATCTTTAGACAGCCAGACACGTCGCCACAATCCTGAAATTCGCGTCAGGGCTATCTGATCACAGCCAGTAACCCACTGTTTATCACCCTGCCAGCACAACAGCGCCGACTCCATCAGCTCCAACAAACCCAACCAGCTATCATCTTGTTCGGCTATCCCCAGACTCTCCTTAACACTCAGTGCAACTCTCGTTTCATCGCCAAGCTCATCGTAGACACAGGCGTTTAAAATCCCCACCAGTGCACCAGAGTCTTGTTTACGCTGCAGATCTGCCTCCAGACCTTCACCACCAAAAAAACCAGCGTCATGATCTGAGGGTTTCAGTACTTCATCGGCATAGGTCGGTGAAACCAGATGAACCTTAGCGCATAGATTAATCCCGACTCTCATGGGATTGATACAATGGCGGTAGCGGGGATCTATCACCGACTCGAGCTGGTCAGAGGTTAACTTATCCAGTAGATTCGGAAACCAGGCATTCAGGGAAGAGCTGTCATCTCTGAGTGGGCGTGTCCCCTGTATGGCCAGATTGTGTATGGTATAAACACAGGGAATAGCCGATAAATGTTGGAAATTGTCATCATACTGACTCAAGAGGGCAAACATGGCGCTGTGCCAGTCATGGAGATGTATCAAGTCTGGCATAGGCAATAACTGCTCATTGATTGCCGTCGCTACACAGAGACAAAACAGGGCAAACTTATTGGCATCCTCGGCGAAGGGCCGCTCGTCACTGCCTTGGCTATAGATCTCATGGGGTTTCCCGCTAAACACGCCATCTTGAATGTCGATGAAGTAAATCACCGCGCCCTCAACGTCTGGATTAGGAGTACTTAACAGGGAAACACTTTGTCTGCTACCGCTAAAAGTCACCCTGAATTCAGCAAGTTTAATGGCGTTAACCGAGCCAGCGAGAAAGCCATAACTTGGCATAATCACATCAGCAATCACATCTTGCTGCGCCAAAGCGGCCGGAAGGTCGCGGATAACATCCGCCATCCCCCCCACTTTGGCCCTTGGTATCGAGCCGTTTTCGGCGGCTAACATCAATACTCTTTTCAATGTGCTTTCCTCATTCCGTTCAAAGTAAACTGCAGAATCGAGTACGGAGATTCACTCATAGCCTACGGGCAGACCCAACATGTCTCTGGTCACTAACACCACACCCTTCTCCGAGACCCTAAAGCCTCTTTTTCTGTCGTGAACATGGTCATAACCAATCACAGTGCCTTCTGGAATGATGCAGCCACGATCAAGAATGACATTCTTAATTTTACAATGTCGCTGCACCACTACATCGGGCAGAATCACCGCGCCTTCGACTAGTGAATAGGAGCAGATCCTCACCTCATTAAATAACACACTACGACGCACCGTTGCCCCTGATATGATGCAACCTCCAGATACGATTGAGTCCAGAGTCATGCCTCGCCTGTCATCATCATCGAAGACAAACTTTGCCGGTGGAAGTTGCTCCTGATAGGTCCAGATAGGCCACTTGGCATCGTATAGATTTAATGGCGGTGTTGGGGATAACAGTTCCATATTGGCCTGCCAAAATGAATCCAGAGTGCCCACATCACGCCAATAAGCTTTTTGGTCATTAAAGTCACTGCAAAATGGATAGGCAAACACATTATGTTCTTGGATAATGGCAGGAATAATATCTTTACCAAAATCTCGCTCAGAGTTTTCATTCCGGGCATCTTTTTTGAGCTGCTCAAACAGAAACTCTGTGTTAAAGACATAATTCCCCATAGAAGCTAAACAAGTTTCCGGACTATCGGGCAGATGTTTAGGCACTTCAGGCTTCTCTTCGAAGCCTAAAATTCGCTGTTTCTCATCGACCTCAACCACACCGAAGACCCCGGCCGCTTCGGCTACCGGCACCTCGAAACAGGAAACAGTCATGTCTGCCCCAGACTCAGAATGGGCGGCAAGTATGCCAGCATAATCCATACGATAAACATGATCGCCCGATAAAATCATCACGTATTTAGGCATCTCGTGACGAATAATATCCATATTTTGAAACACGGCATCGGCCGTGCCCTGATACCAGTTTTCCGAGAAGCGCTGAGATGCAGGTAAGATCTCCACCGACTCGCCGAGTTCCTTCTTAAAATGCCCCCAACCTTGCATTATATGACGAATGAGTGAATGAGATTTATATTGAGTCACCACACCCACACGGCGGATCCCAGAGTTGATACAGTTCGATAGGGGGAAGTCGATGATCCTAAACTTACCTCCAAAATAGAGTGAAGGTTTCGCGCGCCAGGCTGTTAACTCATGCAAACGGGAACCTCTGCCCCCGGCTAAGATAATGGCATAGGTATCACGGGTTATATTACTGATATAACGTGGACTCGGATTAGGCATCTGTACTCACTCCTTGAGATTCATTGCTTAGGGTTAATTGGCTTTCACCGTTCAACGTTTGCTGTATTGAATTAATGATTACGACTTTAAGGTACTGCATGATTAAGCCCTCCATATTGGGTCCCGGCAACTTGAAGATGTGGTTCGCACAGCTCTGGAAAAACGGCTGAATTGACTGTTAATAATTAAGCTTTCCATATTTCATCCCGGTAAGCGGCAATGGTGACATCACTCGAGAAACGCCCACTGCATGCAGTGTTGCGTATACTCATTTGGGTCCAACTATCAGGGTCTTGATAGGCGCTCGCGGCTCGCTGCTGAGCTTGTCGATATGATTCAAAATCTGCCGCCGTCATCCAAGGATCCGTTGGCGACTTGATGCTTTCTATCACAGGGTCGAAAATACCGGGTTCCAGTAGATTAAAGTGACCACTCTGCAGCAATTTCATCACTTGTTTTAGTGCTGGAGACTGGTTAATAAAATGCTCTGGCTGGTAATTATCTTGCAGTGAATGAACTTGACTGGCATTTAAGCCAAACAGGAAGAAGTTGTCCTCACCCACCTCTTCGAGCATCTCAATATTGGCACCGTCTAAGGTGCCGATAGTCAGCGCACCATTCATCATAAATTTCATGTTACCCGTGCCCGACGCTTCTTTGCCTGCGGTGGAGATTTGTTGAGACAAGTCCGTTGCCGGACAGATCTTTTCCATGGCGCTGACGTTGTAGTTAGGCAAGAAGGCAAACCTGAGATAGGGTGTAATTTGAGGATCGGAATTGACCATGTGAGCGACATTATTGGCGAGCTTGATCAACAGCTTAGCCATGGCATACCCAGGCGCGGCCTTGCCACCGATCAAGACACATCTGGGCACTAGCTTATCTAAGCGGTTATCACTAATGGCCGTTAAGATCTCATGATAAAGGTGAATAACATGCAGTATGTTGAGCAGCTGACGCTTATATTCATGAATGCGCTTAACCTGTACATCGAACATCATTTCAGGCTCAAATTCGACGCCACACTCTTTAGCAATCATCAAACTGAGCTCACGCTTATTGGCCAGTTTCACCTCACGCCACTCATCAATCAGTGCCTTGTCTTCGGTGAAAGCACTCAGGGCCTGTAAGTGTTGTAGATCTCCGACCCATTGGCACCCCAAACGTTTTGTCAGTAAAGCGGCCAATCTGGGGTTACAGTGTGCCAACCAACGTCTCGGCGTCACACCATTGGTCTTGTTATTAAACTTTTCCGGCCAAAGCTCATAGAAATGTTTAAACAGACCCGATGTCAGTAGCTGAGTATGCAAGCCGGCGACCCCATTGACCGAGAAGCTGGCAACGATGGCCAGATAGGCCATGCGCACGTGGGGCTCGCAACCCTCTTCGATGATCGACATCTTGGCCAGCATGTCAGCATCTCCGGGCCAGTGGTGAGCCACATCATCCAGATATCGCGCATTGATCTCGTAGATGATCTCTAAGATTCTGGGGAGCATCTGCTCGAACATGCGCACGGGCCAGCGCTCTAGCGCTTCGGGTAACAAGGTATGATTGGTATAAGCCATGATATTGGTGGTAATGTCCCAAGCCTGCTCCCATTCCAGCGCATAATTGTCCACCAGCAAACGCATCAACTCAGGGACGGCCACACTAGGGTGCGTGTCATTGAGCTGCATCACATTGGCTTTAGCGAAGTCACTAAAGTCGATGCCATTTTTCTTTATCCAGTTATTAAGCAGATCTTGCAGACTCGCCGAGGATAAGAAGTACTGCTGCCTTAGCCTAAGCTCCTTGCCGTTCTCGCTGGCATCGTTGGGATAGAGCACCATAGTGATCTGTTCTGCCAGGTTTTTTCTGGCAACCGCTTCGGTATAATCTCCCTGATTAAACTCGGCTAAATCAAAATCATCTGTGGCTTCAGACTTCCACAACCTCAAGGTATTGATGCGGCTATTGCGATAACCAGGTATCGGCATATCATAGGCTACCGCCTGCACATCTTGAGTATCCACCCAAGTGACATGCCGTCGGCCCAATTTATCGATATAACTTTCTGTATGGCCAAAGAAGGGCACTGTGACATTATGATTGGGCACCCTGACTTCCCAAGGGTTACCATCTTTAAGCCAACGATCGGGACCCTCTATCTGATAGCCATCGACAATTCTCTGGGCAAACATGCCGTATTCGTAACGGATCCCATAGCCAGTAACCGCTATGTCTAAGCTGGCACAACTATCGAGAAAACAGGCGGCGAGCCGACCTAAGCCTCCATTCCCAAGACCGGCATCATGCTCTAAACTCTCCAGAGACTCTAAGTCGACAGCATACTGACTCAGGGCTTCACGGCTCTCATCGGTCAATTGCAGATTCAACAAGGCATTGCCTAATGCTCGTCCCATCAAGAACTCCAGAGACAGGTAGGCGACTTGCTTAGTCTGATATTGGCTGTCTTTAGCTCGGGTCTGTCGCCAGTTATCCAGCATCAGCTCTTTCACGCTACTTGCTAGGGCATGAAACAGATCGTGCTGAGCGTACTCCTCCTGACCCAGGCCATTATTCATATAACGATTCAAGGAAGCCGACAATGAATTGCAGGGTTCGCAATCTTGCTGGAGTTTTTTAACGTCATCCTTAAGTGGTTTATCCGCTGGCTTAGCTTGGGATAGTTCTTGGCACTTAGGGGGGCTAACACTCATGAACAGGCTCCTTAAATTCGGCATAAAACAGCATCAAGCTTCGGTCTTGCAGGTGATATATCGGATTTAAATTGGTAGAAAGTGAAACATACTCAGGGTTTAATTCACTATCTTGAGTGTGTAACAGACAGCGCCAGGGAGACAGGTTATCAAGCTCAGGCAAACAAAAATCCAAACTTTTCTCGTCTGTG
This sequence comes from Shewanella benthica KT99, assembly GCF_000172075.1. Taxonomy (GTDB): domain Bacteria; phylum Pseudomonadota; class Gammaproteobacteria; order Enterobacterales; family Shewanellaceae; genus Shewanella; species Shewanella benthica_A. Next base: position 87,844 of record NZ_ABIC01000007.1, on the reverse strand, counting down.
TTAAGCATCAAGAGGAGTGCCTGTCGACAGCCATTTTGCGCCTCAAGCTCACCAGTTATCACCAGACTCAGACTGCGAGTCTGGGTCTCACTCCACAGTGCCTTGGTCATCACTCCACCTTGACGACAAAACCAATCGAGTCCGGGTGCATCCACATTGGCGCCCTCATGTATGTATTGATGATGGCAAAGCAAAGGAAAACGTTTTCTGAGGTGAATTAATTTTCGGGTAAACTGCAGCAGTGCATTACTGCCGATATCTTGTTGCCACTCCCGCCAGCTCAGCGGACTGTCTTGGCAATAGGCGTTATTATTGCCTGACTGGGAGTGACCGACTTCATCCCCAGCCAGCAACATGGGCACGCCTTGGGACAAAAACAGAGTCGTGAGTATATTGCGGCACTGCCTTGCTCTTAGACCATTAATATCAGGGTCGTCCGTGACGCCTTCGACACCATAGTTATGGCTGAAATTTTCCTGATGCCCATCGCGGTTGTCTTCACCATTTGCCTGGTTGTGTCTCAGGCTGTAACTGACAAGATCCATCAAGGAGAAGCCATCGTGGCTGGTGACAAAGTTAATACTGGCGGCCGGCGGCCGACCAGAATGTTCAAATAGATCACTGGAACCGTGAAAACGTCTGGCAAATTCGGGCAAGATCCCGGCATCCCCACGCCAGAAACGGCGAATGGTATCGCGGTATCTGTCATTCCATTCACTCCAGCCCATGGGGAATTGTCCCAACTGATAGCCACCCGGACCTATGTCCCAAGGCTCAGCTATCAAACGGGTCTGGCTCAGCACAGGGTCTTGAGCTAAGGCATCGAAGAAGCCGGAACCAGTATCGAAGCCATGGGTTTCACGGCCCATACAAGTGGCTAAATCGAAACGAAAACCATCGACGCCCATCACTTCCACCCAATAACGCAGCGAGTCCATCACCAATTGCAGTACATTAGGGTGGGTAATATTGAGCGTGTTACCGCAACCGGTATCATTGATGTAATACCTAGGTTCACTGGGACTCAAACGGTAATAACTTAGGTTATCTATGCCCCTGAAACTGTAGGTCGGACCGAGCCGATTGCCCTCGGCGGTGTGGTTATAGACCACATCTAAGATCACTTCGATGCCCGCCTTATGAAATTTAGTCACCATATGACGAAATTCAAACACATCATCACCACTCAAATAGCCCTGGTGCGGGGCAAAAAAACCTATGCTGTTATAGCCCCAATAGTTACTCAGTTGCTTGTGTTGCAGGAAAGGCTCATCGAAGAAACTCTGCACTGGCATAAGCTCGACACAGGTGATGCCTAAGTTGATGAGATAGCTTATCGACTCAGGACTGGCGAGTCCGGCGAAGGTGCCTCTTTGGTGTTTGACAATATCCGGATGCAGCTGAGTAAATCCCTTAACGTGCAGTTCATAGATGATGCTGCGCCTCCGAGAAAGTGACACATCCTCCTGATTATCATTTTTTTTCACCGGGATCACGGGGCCAAGCTGGTGATAATCTACCACTCGACACTTAGGCATACTGGCCGCATTGTCTGTCGTGTCGAAGGAGAGGTCTTGCTCGCTATCTTCGAGTATATAACTGTAATGACATGGGTTATCACGGCACTCACCCACTAACTGCTTTGCATAGGGATCGAGCAGGAGCTTATTGGCATTGAACCTGTGCCCTGATAGCGGTTGAAACAAGCCGTCGACGCGATATCCATATAGCAGACCCTCTCTCGCCCCTTGAAGATACCCATGCCAGATATGTTGCGACTTTCCCGGCAAAATAAACCGCCCTATCTCGTCATGACCATGTTCATCGAAGATACACAGAGTGACCCGAGTCCCATGGGCCGAAAACAGGGCAAAGTTGACGCCACAATCATCGACACTCGCCCCTAATGGATAAGGCTTACCGTTAGTGAGCTTCATCTGACTCACCAGTCTGCTCTAACCCTCTGGTTAAGTTAGTGGTTAAGTTAGTGGCTGAATCTATGACTGAGTGACGGGTTAAATGAGATGGCGATAAGACTAAACACCCCAGAGACGGCACTGTAATAAGACTGCTGTGAGGCATGTTCTGATAAGGCAACTCCTCGGCCAATATCACCCCGGCATTCCCCACTCCACTGCCACCATAAAGCTCACTATCACTGTTAAGCAGCTCTCGGTACTCGCAGCCCAGAGGCAAGCCTATGCGAAAACCATGATGAACTTGAGGTGTCATATTGACGATAAATATCAAGTGTTCGTCTGCAGACTCGTCATAACGGATAAAGCTAAACACGCTAGCCTGATGATTATCGCAATCGAGCCATTGAAATTTATCTGCCCGGGTATCTTGGCAGTAAAGAGAGGGCTGACTTAGGTACAGGTGATTAAGATCTTTCACCCAGGTCTGCAGCCCTCGGTGAGGAGCATACTGCAGCAGATGCCAATCTAAACTGCGCTCATGACTCCACTCGTCTCTTTGGCCAAACTCATTGCCCATAAATAGGAGTTTCTTACCCGGGTGCCCCCACATGAAGCCGAAATATGCCCGTAGGCTGGCAAACTTCTGCCAGTCATCACCTGGCACTTTATGTAGCAATGACCCCTTGCCGTGAACCACCTCATCGTGGCTCAAGGACAAGATAAATTGCTCGCTGAAACAGTACATCAAACTAAAGGTCAGCTCGCTGTGATGATGACTCCTGTGGATTGGATCTCGGCCCAGATAGCGTAGGCTATCGTTCATCCAGCCCATGTTCCACTTGAAGCCAAAACCTAAGCCCGATTCGTCGACTCTCTTTGTCACTCCAGGCCAGGCAGTAGACTCTTCGGCGATCATGACGATCCCCGGAAATGCCTGGTATAAACGCTGGTTAAGACTCTGCAGGAAGCTAATGGCCTGCAGGTTTTCCCGCCCCCCCTCAGCATTGGGGAGCCACTGCCCCGGCTCGCGGCTGTAATCTAGGTATAACATGGAGGAAACGGCATCGATACGCAGGCCATCGAAATGAAACTCATCGAGCCAATAGCAGGCATTACTCAGCAGGTAGCTTTGCACTTCGCCGCGACCGTAATTATAGATCAAGGTATCCCAGTCAGGATGCTCCCCCCGTCTAGGATCTTGATGCTCATATAAGCTAGTGCCATCAAACTGGATTAGACCATGGGGATCTTTGGGAAAGTGTGCCGCCACCCAGTCGAGTACCACGGCCAATCCCGCCTGATGACAGGCATCGACAAATGCTTTTAAACCTGCAACATCGCCGAATCTATGGCTAGGCGCGTACAAGCCCACAGGCTGATAGCCCCAAGAGCCATCGAAGGGATATTCACTGATGGGCATCAGCTGCAGATGGGTAAACCCCATCTCTTTGACATAAGGAATGAGCTGCTCGATGAGATCTTGATAATTCAGAAAAAGCTCGCCCTCATCCCCCTTACGTCGCCATGAAGCGAGATGAACCTCATAGGTGGAGATTGGCTGGTGGTGCCATTGCTGAGCTTTACGATACGCTAGCCACTCTTTATCTTGCCAGTTAAAATCTTGCTTACGAGGGACCAAGGAGGCATTTCCCGGCGCGGCTTGCATGGCCTTAGCATAGGGGTCCGATTTCTCTATGCGCTCGCCATGCTCAGATATCAGCTCAAACTTATAATGTGCTTGCTCATTAACATCGGGAATAAATATCTCCCAAAGGCCATTGGCCAAGTGTTGGCGCATCACATGCCGGGTCCCGTCCCAATGGTTAAAATCTCCCACCACAGACACGCGCCTGGCATTGGGGGCCCACACACAGAAATTGACCCCCTCGACTCCCTGACTCTGTCGCCAATTAGCCCCTAACAGATGATAAGCCTGCTCTAAGCGTCCCTCAGCAAACAGGTAAACATCGTCTTGGTTTAACAAGCTTGGAAACTGATAGGGGTCGATGATCTCTTCTATGCTCAAGGGATATTCAACCCGCAACTTATACAGGAAAGGTTTCACCCTTCGCCCTATCACCCCGGCAAACAGACCGGTTTCATTGACCCGTTCCAGGCTGGCAAGCTTACGTCCATCCTTAAGGTTGAGCACCTCTACGCTTAGAGCTCCGGGTAATAAGCAGCGCACCAGCAAGTGTTTCTTAGCCTGAACGACTTTAACTTTCGCTTCGACTTGTTTCCCTTTGGTATTTTTTGTCGACGTATCGCTCGGGTTTTCCTGTAAATGCATGCCTAACAGAGAAAACACATCGCAATATTCACCATTAAGCAGCGCAATATCGGCGCCGTGATGAAAGTGAGGGGCATTTTGAGTCATCATTTATCTTCCATTAAAGTTAAAAATTCTCAGGCTAACCTGCTGTAACCTCTTATAAGCTGATCAAGATGCATAACCGCTCAGACTGAGCGCATTCAAACATCAGCAATTAAACTTTAGTATTCAGAGTTTCTCGTCGCCCTTATCCGCTCCAGCAGAAGCTTCACCTTGGGAGATTCTTTTATAGCTGAGAAACTCATAGGCAAGCGTCGCTGCCAATTGGGATACTCATGCCAGGTCCCGGGAATATTCACACTGTGTATGTCGCCAATGAGATCGCTGAGCTGCACGCTAAATAAGGCCGAACAGCTCAGGGCTGAGGCACTGACCCAGGCCTCAAGTAACGCCTCATACTCCAGACTGTCGACCGTGACAGATTTATCGATACAACCAACACCCATCAGCAGGCTAAGCAGCTGCTGTTTCTCAAGCTCGCGGCCGTTCAGGGCATCCCCCAAGGCTTCATCATTATCGATAAGCTCGAGCTGACGTCTCAAATGCAGATCGCTGGTAGACCACCACGCGGCTAAGTTAGGCACATCGTGATTGGCCAGCATCATTAAACTGTCTTGTTTATGTTCATCAGGACTCATGAAACCTGTGCTGTGCTTACAAAAATAGAACAGCTGATTGGAATAAATTCCCGCGTTTCGCAGACGCAGATCCATCTCGGGGGGAACCAAGCCGAGATCTTCTCCTATGATGCAGCACCTGGCTCGCCAGCTTTCCAGGCATAGGATGGCGAAAAGACTGTCGACGGGGTAATACACATAGGCTCCCTGACCGTTATTTTCATCCAAGGGGCACCACCACATTCTCAGTAAGGACATCACATGATCGATTCTCAATGCGCCACAGTGACGCATATTTGCCCGAAATATGGATGTGACATATTGAAAATCATCTTTCTTTATTGACAGTGGGTCTAAGGGAGACAGGCCCCAATTTTGTCCCTGAGGCGCGAATGGATCCGCTGGTGCTCCGATACTGGCACTGAGGCAAAATTGCGACGGGTTTTGCCTAACTTCGACTCCTTCCGGGTTAGCACCCACAGCGAGATCTCGTATCAAGCCTAACGACATCCCGGCTTGCTTGGCATATGCCTGACAGGCACAGACTTGCTCTTCGGCAACAAACTGTAAAAATCGATAAAAGTTGAGGTCCTTGGGTAAGTCATCCCTAGCTTTAGCCGATGCAACCTCGACAAATTGAGTCAGTGCTTGCCCTTCTCTATGCACAAAATCATCGAATGCTTGCCTCCTAACCGATGTTTCTTTAGAGTTTGACTGATTAAACTCTTGATACAAATGAACAAAAGCGCGATATTTAAGCTGGGTCAACTGGGGGTAATCCAGCCAGTTATCGATATTGATTGCGCGCCTCAGACTCTCAAATTCATCTGACTGCAACTTATATTTTACTTGGGTATACTCAGGCACACCTTGGATATGAATATAGAGGGGATTTATTCTGCGTCTGTCACTGGGACTATAGGGGCTCACCTGTTCAGGCTCTGCTATACCTAAGGCATGCAGCGGATTCAGCTGAATAAAATCTCCCCCATGCGCGGCCACCAAGTCAATAATATCAGTTAAATTGCCAAAATCTCCGATGCCCCACTGGCTGTCACAACGCAGCGAATAGAGTTGAATACTGAGCCCCCAAGGGCGAGGCTGAGTCTTCGAGACATTATTTTCATTTGAATCTTTAGCTGAATTTATATCTGAGAGTCTAAATGCTTGTCTTGGGGCCATCATGACGATTCCCGAATACCTGTGTGTCCCCGCGATTAACTCGGCACTGTGATAACCTAGACCCAACCGCCGATTATTTGCCTCAATCATCTCAGGAAAATCAGCTTGCAACTCGGTAACAGTATCGGTATCGCCATTGGCATCTACGGAATCGACTGGCATTAACTTCAGCAGGGATAAGCGATAGTGTAAGTATTGAGTCTTGTCAATGTGATAATCATCGACTATCTGCATATCGGCCGGCAGCACGCTAAGACTGAATAAGCAGCCCGATTCACTCAAGATCCTCAGCGTCAATTCATCTTGATAGCCATAGGGCAGATACAAACTGATCTCAGGCTCATCCAGATAGGTATGCTGAAAACCATGAAGCCCTAAGGTCCATGGCTTGGCATCGAGTTCATGGATACGCCGTTGCAGATACTCTGCATCGATTTCACCTCGAGTATCGACTAATTTATCCAGCATGCACCTCAATACTCCCTCTCTGTCCTGAGCAGGGATACGGATATTCTGGCCACTGAAATTGATAAACTCGGCACCGACGCCCTGCAGATACAGTAACTTTTCCAGCCCCATACTCGTCGTCCTTATACGAAATACACATACTCAATAACATTCACGGCAACAGATGACAGAGAAGCTGCTATAAAAAACAAAACCAAGTAAAGTAGATCACTGGCAATATGTAAATAGTAAATAACTACTATTTACTAAATAAATCATCAAAGTCTAAAGTCCAAAGACTATAAAATAAAAGCAATGAAATAAACCAAGACAGCAAACAAGATTGACCACCAAGTTAATGTGCAGATGCTACCTTTATTTCCATTATTAAGCCAAGTCAAAAAAATAATAATAAAATCACATACAGCTTTATTTGAATTTTGAAAAAACCGTTCAGCAGGCCCATTCACAACCTTAAATACAAGATAAGTTTCAATTGGTTACATGAAGATTTAAACTTAAATACTATGAAAAGAGTAAATTGATTGCGACTTTTAATTAATGCCAAACTAATTAATTAAAGTTGACATCTAATTAAGTTGCAAGCTTATAATTAAAATCATGTGTTTACACTATATATATAATTAAAAACTCTTTCCCATATAAATGACAACATTTGAATAAAATCAATAAAAAGCCAAGCCCCCAAAATAATGCAGATTGCATCCTATATACAAACGACACTTAAATCTTTCACATCAACCACAGAGAATTAATTTTAAATAAAAATAACTTTAACAATAATATCTTATACATGAGATGAGGCAATAAAAATAAACAACATCAGATGTTCCCCACGGCAAGATCATTATAAATTGAACTTTATGCTCAAGTAGCGATGCTGGAGTAATACAATAAGTGCAACAGGCTGAAATTTGAATAGTGCTGGAGTAATACAATAAGTGCAACAGGCTGAAATTTGAATAGTGAGCCAGCTGAAGGCACAATCTAAGCTCTCACACAAAAATTAAGTCCGTTATGAATAAACTCAACGAACAGTACCGACAGCTAACTCAAGAGCCACGATACCAGATTTCAGCCCTTCGTAAAACAGGGATGGGACTGAGAGGCATTGCCAAAGAGATCGGGGTACATTACAGGTAACCGTTCACCAGCCCCTTATTGACACGATCAATTGATGATCAATAAGGTTTGGTCATATCGCTATTGAACGATCTCTTTGCCGTGTCAAAATAGCTTCATGAAAAAGAAAAAACAATTCGCAACAGAGCCGCCTACGGTTGCTGAACTCGGTGAAAACAAAGCAAACTTACTCATTCAAGAACTGTGGGAAAAGTTACGTGAATATGAAGACCGCCTAGCATTGAGCTCTAGAAACTCATCCAAATCACCATCCTCTGACTCCCCTGCGGATAAGGCCGAGCGAAAAAAGCTCAAACGCCTCGTAGTGGAAATAAGGTTGGCGCTCAACCTGGACATACGGGGCATAAAAGACCATTAGCAAAGCTTACAGAGACTGACGAGAGAATTGCTTGTTTGCCAGATAGTTGCTGCGCTGATTGTGGCGGTAAAGTTGTGGCTAACTCGTCGCCAAGTTATCGCCATCAGGTGTTTGAATTACCTAAACCTACACTTGACATCACCGAATACCAGTTATTTCACGGGCGTTGTCAGCAGTGCAACACAGTGAGTAAAGGAGCCTTGCCTGAAGAGGCTCCCGATGGTCAGATGGGGCCACGATTGCTCAGTTACGTGGCTGTGCTCAGTGGCTTGTATCACCTGAGCGTACGTAAAATTCAACGTTTACTGCAAGACCAATACGGGACTCATTTCTCTACCGGTCTGATTTCTGAAGCGCAAGGGCGAGTCAGTAGTATGCTGACGCCGACACACCAAGCTCTGCATCAACACATAAAAAAAGCGTCATTAGTGCATGTTGACGAGACGTAACCGTTCACCAGCCCCTTATTGACACGATCAATTGATGATCAATAAGGTTTGGTCATATCGCTATTGAACGATCTCTTTGCCGTGTCAAAATAGCTTCATGAAAAAGAAAAAACAATTCGCAACAGAGCCGCCTACGGTTGCTGAACTCGGTGAAAAAAAAGCAAACTTACTCATTCAAGAACTGTGGGAAAAGTTACGTGAATATGAAGACCGCCTAGCATTGAGCTCTAGAAACTCATCCAAATCACCATCCTCTGACTCCCCTGCGGATAAGGCTGAGCGAAAAAAGCTCAAACGCCTCGTAGTGGAAATAAGGTTGGCGCTCAACCTGGACATACGGGGCATAAAAGACCATTAGCGGAACTCAGCGCAACCGATGAGCAAGTCGCTTGCTTACCCGATTCATGTTGTTCTGATTGTGGTGGCGAGGTCATTGCCAACCCGACTCCAAGCTATCGTCATCAGGTATTTGAATTACCTAAACCTGCACTTGATATAACTGAATACCAGTTATTTCACGGGCGTTGTCAGCAGTGCAACACCGTGAGCAAAGGAGCCTTGCCTGAAGAGGCTCCCGATGGTCAGATGGGGCCACGATTGCTCAGTTACGTGGCTGTGCTCAGTGGCTTGTATCACCTGAGCGTACGTAAAATTCAACGTTTACTGCAAGACCAATACGGGACTCATTTCTCTATCGGTCTGATTTCTGAAGCGCAAGGGCGAGTCAGTAGTATGCTGACGCCGACACACCAAGCTCTGCATCAACACATAAAAAAAGCGTCATTAGTGCATGTTGACGAGACGACGCACAATCGTAATGGTGAAGAGCATACCCGCTGGGTCTGGTTGTTATCGAGTGAGGATGCCGTATTCCAACAGGTGAAATATTTTCGTAATAAGGATGCAGCCAAATCGATATTAGGCGAGCATACCCAAGCGATTGTCGTGAGTGACCAATGTCCCAGCTACAACTGGATTGAGCCCGAACGGCATCAATTTTGCCTTGCCCATGTGCAGCGTAATTTACAACAAATGGCCGATTATTCAGGTAAGGGGCTTACCGCGAGTATCGGCAATCGACTGGTATTGCTATTCAAGTCCGTATTTCGCACTCAACATAGATATGAAGCCGGTGACGTTGACGAAATAATGTGGCGTCGGCGAATGCAACGACTAAGGCGCAATATTAAGCGCTGGCTTGAGTGCGGGGAAAATGTGCCCGCTTCACGCTACTCAGGCCGATGCCGGCATATTCTCAAATATGAGCAAGGTTTATGGGTTTTTCTCAATCACCCAGGGACACCTTTGACCAATAACGAAGCCGAGCGTTGTTTGCGTGGCAGCGTGATCATGCGCAAGATCTGCTATGGCACCAGTTCAGATAGGGGTGAGAAGTTTCGATCTCGGATCCTCTCAGTCGTTGAAACGTGCAAGAAGCGCAAGTTATCCCCGATAACAGTGATCAGCACTATCATTGCGGGCGTGGTGGGTAAATGCGACTACCCAGACGTATTTGGACTAACCTCAGCTTAGTCAATCCCCCTCTGGTGAATGCTTACCATTACAGCACTGTTAGTCGGGAGCTGAATAGAAATTCACCCCCTAATGGATACTCAGGTGCTGAGGCTCACCCGCTGAGTGATATACGGAAACGAACATCCTTAAAAGCGAACAAACGTCATAGCCACACAGATGACATCATCCGTGGCTCCGTCATTTTAGGCTGGTCTCCAGAGGCTATTAGTCTGCGAATGACGGTTGAAAGTAAAGTCACAGAGACGCTTAGCCATACGACGATCTACCGACGTATTGAAGAGAATAGGTTGCAAGGTGGTCACCTGTACCGTCAGTTGCCCAGGTTTGGTAAAACACGGTGGTAGGGTGGAAAACGTAATAAAAAAGCGGGAGTTAGGCTAATTCCTGATCGAGGCGATATTGCAGAGCGGCCTGATATTGTGGATGCGCGGACGCGATTAGGTGATTGGGAAGGAGACACGGTACACGGGCAGAGTGCCCACCTTGTGACACTCGTCGATCGCACAAGCCGCTTTACGCTAGCCAAACGTGTATTTAGCAAAACGAAAGAAGAAGTTGGCGATGCAATGATTGCTCTGCTGAAAACCGTTCACACGGTAAAGACAGTGACGTTAGATAATGGCGGTGAATTTGCAGGTCACGTTCGAGTGTCAAAGGCAATAGGTGCAGATATTTACTTTGCCAAGCCTTATGCCAGTTGGCAACGAGGAACCAATGAGAATACCAATGGTCGGATCAGGCGTTTTTGGCCAAAAAAATTCGACATGGGCAAACTGACAGATGATGAAATTGAAAGAAGGATCTTGCTACTTAATTTCACGCCAAGAAAAGTATTAGGTGGCCTCACTCCATTTGAGGTCTATATGGGACAGGGTGTTGCACTTATTACTTGAATCCAGCCATGATTAACCAATGTTATTTAATAAAAGTTGGAAGTTGTACTCATCTCATGATCAAATAGTAAGTGCGAACCACTAATCAAAAATGAGAGAGCACAAGATGAATTTTAACGCGATTCCTAAGCAACTGACAAGTGTTCTTAACTCATGCAACATCACTCAATTAGCCAAACAGTGTCATTTCATGCAGCGGATGCGCAACATTTCACCCATGCAGTTGGTGCTGGCAATCCTCAATACTTTGGGAACCAGAACCAATATTAACCTTGCTGATATTCATAAGAATTTATGCAGCCAACATGACATCGGGATCAACTATAAGCCCTTTCATCATTTTGTAACCTGAGTTAATTGATTGCTACCAGACATTAATTACACAAATAGTGTTTCATTATCCCTTTTGGGGTGGGCACGGCAGGCGTACTGGCTCAGATAACTGCACCATTTTTTAAGTAGCCAATAGATCTGGAGGAATAATTCTCGCCTCTGTCATAAATTTACAGATTTAGTAACCAACCTCTAAGTTCCGAACAAATATCCCCCCTACCTGCGACGTTTTTAGAGCTAGCTCACACTTTTAGGAAAACAAGATTGGTAATTTAGTAACCAGAAATGATAACAACTTTTAACATTCAAGCATAAAGGTGATTTTATGGCTGCTAAATTTTATATCCCATCTGTCAATGTGTTAGGCAAAGATGCCGTCGACGATGCCATAGGTGATATCAAAACCTTAGGTTTTCAACGCGCACTCATTGTTACCGATAAACCCTTAGTAGAGTTAGGCTTAGTCGGCCAAGTCGTGGAGAAATTAGGTGCCATAGGCATAGTAACCACCATCTTCGATGGCGTACAACCAAACCCAACTTGTGGCAATGTCGAAGCGGGTCTTGAACTACTCAGAAGTAATGACTGTGATTTCGTCGTCTCTCTCGGTGGTGGCTCTCCACATGATTGTGCCAAAGGTATCGCCCTCGTTGCGACTAATGGTGGCAGCATCAAGGACTACGAAGGCCTGGATGTGTCTGCCAAGCCTCAGCTACCACTGGTTGCCATCAATACTACAGCTGGCACGGCGAGTGAGATGACACGTTTCTGTATCATCACAGATGAGGCCCGTCATATTAAGATGGCTATCGTGGATAAACACACGACGCCTATCTTATCTGTCAATGACCCAGAGTTGATGCTGGCGAAACCTGCGGGACTCACAGCAGCAACTGGTATGGATGCACTGACTCACGCCATCGAAGCCTATGTGTCTATTGCCGCAAACCCAATCACAGATGCCTGCGCCATCAAGGCCATAGAGCTGATAAAGGCTAACCTGATCGAGGCGGTCGATAATGGCCAAAATATCGATGCCCGTGAACAGATGGCATATGCTCAGTTCCTCGCTGGAATGGCATTCAATAACGCCAGTTTAGGTTATGTCCATGCCATGGCTCACCAGCTAGGTGGCTTCTACGACCTACCACATGGGGTTTGTAATGCCCTCTTGCTACCCCATGTTCAACAGTACAATGCACAGGTAGCCGCGCCACAGCTCAAAGACGTTGCCAAGGCCATGGGCGTCGACGTATCAAGTATGAGTGATGAGCAAGGTGCAACTGCAGCAATTGATGCTATCAAGGTACTGGCAGCTGCAGTTAAGATCCCTGAAAACTTGACTAAACTGGGCGTCAAAGCCGAGGATATTCCGACGCTAGCGGATAACGCTCTGAAGGATGCATGTGGTTTTACCAATCCTAAGCAAGCAACACACGCAGAGATCTGTCAGATCTTCACTAATGCGCTCTAATACGAGAGTCATTGACTGCTAAGCCGTCAGTAATTTATTAGCCCATCTCCGGATGGGCTTTTTGTAAGCGTCCGGCGAACTACGCCTTGCCGAGTTTGACGCGCCAGGGCAAGAGGCTGCTGAGGTCGCAGTTTGGGTGAGAGAGTTGTTCTAGGCACCGTTCGATATAATCGAACGGTGTTAAGCCATTCGCTTTGGCGGTTTCTATTATGCTGTACAAAATGGCACTGGCCTCGGCACCGCGGTGATTGTGATTGAACAACCAGTTTTTACGCCCTATCACAAACGGTTTTACTGCGCGTTCCACAAGTTGACTTGCCTCAAGCAATAATTGCTTAAGCAAATCAATATCATTGGGTAGGTTATCATGGGGTGATTATATCAAATGTCATCCAGAATAAGGCTAATGCAGTGATCTAATCATCGAAAACTGCATACGTAATAGCGATCAATCAACTGTAACTCAAGCCCTTAACTTGACGGTGTCCCAATACATCAAACCCTGAGAGCAGCCAATGAAACTCTTGCTCAGATAAGCGCATACATTCATCTTCACTCTGAGTTGGCCACTTAAACTTTGCCTGTTCGAGGCGCTTATACCAAAGCGCAAAGCCGGTGTTATCCCAGTACAATATTTTTAATTTATCGCGGCTTTTATTGCAAAAAATAAACACACTGCCGTCGGTGGCCTCTAGCGACAGTTGTTGCTCAACGATGATGGCCAAGCCATTTATCGACTTACGAAAATCCACGGGCTCTCTATGCAGATAAATACTAGGAAGCTGCTGAAACATCAACATGCTTGCAGGCCTTTTATAATTTCAAGTAAGTAATTTGCTGGCAACGAGCTTGGGAAGGTCCATACCCCTGTTTGATGCTGTAAACGTATCATCTGTTGCGCATCACAAAGTTGAGTTTGAGGCGTTACCGCTGTTGTCGGAGCCAGCGTTGCTTTAGCAAAAGGCATGACCGCTTTAATTTTATCTTTGTTGGCTTTACGGGCATAAAAGGTACTGATACTGAACTTATGCTGACGACAGAAAGCCGTGATAGTTAAGCCGCTGGCGGGTTGCTGCCTTATCAAAGCAGCCCAATCTTGATGAGAACGTTTAGCCATATTAACTCCTGATAAATAGTCAGGAGTTAATATGGCGGATCAATGAAATCTGTTGAAGTTGTACTTGCCCGGACGCTTACGGCTTTTTATTACGGAAAATAACCAGCTGCAAGGTCATTTGCATGTGCATCACCTAGGCTGATGTACCGTCTATTAAAAGTAGCTCTAAACCAGCAATTAATCACCCTAGTCACATTACTCACGTTACTCACAAAAACAGGCCGACCATCAAAAAGCTCAGGATTTGAGTCCTGAGCCTGTTGCTTATCTTGTTGCCGTTTACACTTAGACTTAGCTTATTTCCGCCTTATCCTTAGCTTTAAACTTCTCCCGCATCGTTTGCATCATCACATAGAAAACAGGAACTAACAGGGTTCCTACGATAGTGGCCGCTAACATACCGCCAAATACCGAATACCCTAGGGCACGTCGACTTCCGGCACCTGCGCCGGTGGCGATAATCAGAGGTAAGACCCCGAGTAAGAAAGAGAACGCAGTCATCAATACCGCACGGAATCTCAATTTTGCAGCCATCTCACCCGCCTCGAGAATGCTCTTGCCCTCTTCACGCAGTTGCTTGGCAAACTCCACGATCAAGATGGCATTTTTACACGCCAGACCGATCAAGAGCACCAGACCTATCTGTGCATAGAGGTTTAAGTCTGAGCCCATCAACCAGATATTGATGAAGGCCCCCAATATAGCAATAGGCACGGCTAGGATAACCGCGAAAGGTATGGTCCAGCTCTCGTATTGAGCCACCAAAAACAGGTAGGTAAACACCAGCGCCAGGCCAAAGATCAAGGGCGCTAAGTTACCTGCCTTGATCTCTTGGTAAGTCTGACCTGTCCACTCATAGGTATAACCCGTAGGCAGAGTCTGGTTAGCCGCTCGCTCCATGGCGGTAATGGCATCACCCGAGCTAAAACCTGCTGCAGGAAAACCATTGATGGTGGTCGAGCTAAACATGTTATATGAGGTTATCACATCGGGACCCAATATCGGCGCCACAGTCACCAGTGTACTCAGAGGGATCATCTCCCCTGTGTTAGAGCGAACATAGAAACGCGAGATATCTTGCTCAGAATTTCGAAATTCTCCCTCGGCCTGCAAGATCACTCTATATACTTTGCCATAACGGTTGAAATCGTTGACGTACATAGAGCCCAACATGGTCTGCATGGTTGAGAAAATCTCGTTGAGAGAGATGCCTAGCGCCTTGGCCTTGTCCCTGTCTATATCAACATATAACTGCGGCACATCCGCGCGAAAATTACTGAAAGACATGGCAATTTCAGGCTGTTCATTGGCTTTCATGATCAAGGCTCGCATCACAGAAGCTAGCTCCTGAGGCGTTCGTCCTTGGGTATCCTGCAACACAA
Source organism: Shewanella benthica KT99 (assembly GCF_000172075.1). Lineage (GTDB taxonomy): Bacteria > Pseudomonadota > Gammaproteobacteria > Enterobacterales > Shewanellaceae > Shewanella > Shewanella benthica_A. Next base: position 72,641 of record NZ_ABIC01000007.1, on the reverse strand, counting down.
ACTCGAAGCCACCGACACTCCCCACACCAGGTATAGGCGGCAATGAGAATGCCATGGCTTTCACCGAAGGATTAGCCGCATACTTAGCCTGTAGCTTAGCCACTATCGCAGCCTCGGCCATATCCGGTGTATTTCGTTCCTCCCAGCTTGAAAGTGTCACGATCATCAAGCCACCATTAGAGGCAACCGAACCGGACAAGATACTAAAACCACTGGCATGGATCACATTCTCGACCCCAGGCTCGGCTAATGTTAATTCGACCAGGTCTTTCATCACAGCTTCAGTACGGTTGAGTGACGCACCATCGGGCAGTTGAATATCGACCATAAAGGCCTTCTTATCTTCCATGGGCACGAAACCTGATGGCAATATATTAGCGAGACCTCCCGTTAGGGCGAGCAGGCAGACATACACAACTAAGACTAAGGAAAGCTTTCGAGTCAGGGATGAAACCAACTTCATATACTTGCCTGTGACACGTTCAAAATGTTTATTGAAGGTGGCATGAAAGCCTTTAGTATGCTTCTTGGGTCGTCTAAGAAGGGAAGCACACAGAGCCGGACTCAAGGTTAATGCATTTACCGATGAGATCAGTACCGAGATACATATGGTCACAGAGAACTGGGCATACATCTGCCCCGTGATACCAGGCATCACAGCCGTTGGGGCAAACACAGCGAGCAAGACTAAGGTGGTCGCAATAATCGGTCCTGTGACCTCTTTCATCGCCTTAGAGGTCGCTTCTTTGGGTGATAACCCCTCATCTTCCATCAGGCGAGTGACGTTCTCCACCACCACAATTGCATCATCGACCACAATACCGATAGCCAAGATCAAAGCGAACAGAGATACCGTATTGATGCTCATGCCAAACACCAGCAAGAAGGCAAATGTACCGATAAGTGAAACAGGGATCGCGATAGCAGGTACCAGAGTCGAGCGTATATCCTGTAAGAAGATAAACACCACTAACACCACTAGTGCTATGGAGATAAACAAGGTCTGTACTACCTCTTTGATCGAAGTTTCGACAAACGCTGTGGTGTCATAGAGGACTTCATATTCCAGGTCTCTAGGAAACTGCTTCGACAATCTGTCCATCTCGGCCTTAATTGCCGCCCCAACCTCTAATGCATTGGCATCGGGTGATTGATAGACGGCAATAATGGCTGAAGGCTTATTGTTGAGTCGACCTTGTGCATCATAGGTCTGGGAGCCAAGTTCTACACGAGCCACATCGCCGACGATAACTTTAGAACCATCATTGTTGGCGCGGATCATCACCTCACGAAATTCTTGAGGGTCCTTCAAACGTCCCTTAGTTTGCAGTGTGTACTGAAACTGTTGCTGCGGATCCACAGGGGCTGCGCCGATACGACCCGCTGCGACCTGAATGTTTTGCTCCTGTAGTGAGGCGATAACATCCGACGCCGTAACCCCAAGACTGGCCATCTTGTCCGGGTTAAGCCAGATACGAATGGCGTAGTCCAGCGCGCCTATCACCTGAACTTTAGACACACCATTTTGACGCGCTAAAAAGTCGGTGATATTGAGTCCGGCATAATTAGTGATAAACAGGGAGTCGAAGGTCTCATTGGGGGATATTAGGTTCACCACCATCAAGATACTTGGGCTCTGTTTCTCCACCTTAACGCCCTGTCGCTGCACCTCAGCCGGCAACCTAGGCATGGCCTGTTGTACCCGGTTCTGGACTTTCACCTGAGCCATATCGGCATCTGTGCCCACCTTGAATGTCACGCTCAAGGAGTAGCTGCCATCGTTGGCACTCTTAGACTCCATATAAAGCATGTCTTCGACACCGTTCACTTCCGCTTCCAACGGCTGGGCTATGGTGTCTCTGACGATATTAGCACTGGCACCGGAATAACTGGTCGACACATTGATCTGCGGTGGGGCTATCTCAGGAAATTCCGATACCGACAAAATTGGAATAGAAATCAGGCCAATAAGCGTCAGTACCGTCGAGATAACGAAGGCAAATTTGGGCCTGTTGATAAAAAAATCACTAATCATGACATTCCCCGCCATCTTCAAGGCAAACATTTGATGTAGGCAAAGGCAAACTTAGGGCCAAGCCAATAAAAAACTCACTGATCATGACATAGTCCTACTTAGCATCGCTGGCAGTGGGTGTAGCTTGAGTATCTTGAAATGGCACTATTTTTTGCTCAACAGCCTTGACCTTGATACCCGGACGGATCTTCTGCAGGCCATCGACGACGATACGCTCACCATCTTCGAGGCCACTCAACACGCGCCAGTCGATTCCAAATCGTTCGCCAAGCTCGACGATGCGCTTCTCTACTTCATCTTGTTCATTGAGTACCATGACGAAACGCCCTTGCTGATCTTCCTGTACTGCGGCTTGAGGAATGAGTAAGGCTTGCTCTTTGATGGGTGATTCGATTATCAGAGTCACAAACATACCAGGCAACATTAACTTAGCATCATTCTTGAAAGTTGCTCTTATGGGTAAGGTTCCCGTCGCTGCATCGATTTTATTACTGATAAAATCGATATAACCCGTCTCATTAAATATAGTACCGTTAGGCAGACGTAGGCGGATCACGATATCTGAAATCTGTACCTGACGTTTAGCAGTCTGAGACAATTTCTGTTGAACCGAGATAAGTTTCTTCTCTGCAACCTGAAAGTTAACCCACATAGGTTGTAGCTGAACCAGGTTCGCCATCTCTGAATTTGGCGTGATGATGTCTCCGGTACTGACCTTAGCATTACTGATACGACCGGAAATAGGCGCATATACCTTGGTATAGCTGAGCTGTAATTCGGCGCCTTGTACGGCGGCTTCGGCTTGTACCACACCCGCTGCGGTGGTGAGTTTACGAGAGGTCAGCTCATCCATATCCTGCGCACTGATCATGCCATCGGGAAGCAATTTTCTACCACGTTGCCAATTCATTACTGCCACATCTCTCGACGCGAATGCCTGCTTAAGCACCGCTTTTTGCTGAGCTAATTCGGAAATATAATTGCCAGGATCGATCTCAAATAACAGGTCACCAGCATTAACGTCTTCTCCCTCAATAAACGCACGCTTGAGTAATTGGCCCTGGATTTGAGACTTGATGGTGACATCTTCAGATGCTCTGGTGCGTCCCACGATCTCAGACTTAGACTGAATTTCTTTAGTGATCACCGTATTGACTATCACACTGGGAAGCATAGGGGCTTGCGGCACAGGAGCCTCCCCACAAGCCGTGAGTTGCGCTGCAACGATGAAAAGAGCGCAGTACTTTAAAAGTGAAACAGTTCTGGCCAACATTTAAGCCTCCAGTAGAATTCAGATATTTAATTTTTATTGTGAAATTATAAGCAGATATATGCGCCATTAATAGCCATTAACAAGTTTATTTCATTTATTTCACAATTTATACACAAGCAAGTGTTCACTAACTGCCTTCTGTGTGAATTAAACAACATCTAGAAATACATATGTATCCCAATTTCTGGCCACTTAACCTGTCGATCAAGCTAGTGAGTGCGGATTATCATCGGTAAACATGCAACACTAAAGTTAGTTAGTATCACCTTTTCTGATAGGCATTCATTGTTGCAATGGATAAGCTAAAAACACACGGGCGGATAGTCCATTAGCTGTTGATTTATTAACCGAAGACGAAACAAGAGAGATAAATAGTAAAAAATGAGATCTAGCACAAGGTTATCCGAGTTTAAGTCATGCTAAAAAGAGTTACAGCAAGTTCACTATTCTCGTTAAGAAGAAACAGACCAGAGATAGTAAATTTATATGAGTAAAGACGAATAAAAGTTGACCGTTCAGAAAAGCAATGTCTATGATGGCATTAGTATTCGCAAACAAGTAGGTAATATATGACAGCAATCTCACATGTATACAACTATACCGTTCGATGCCCACACATTAAAGATCCTGCCCACCCCACGACATGGCAAAACCATATTGAGTTTAATCAATCTTGCGAAATTGGATTAAGCCGAATCACAAAATGGCACGGCCACTCAGGCAACCGTATCTTCGAACTGGATGGATTCGTCGTCAGAGAGGCTGAGATCGAGAGTGCCTATTTCTCCGTGCAAAACAAACGAATTAAAGACGACGGTCATGTACTAGTGACCTTCAAGATTTTCATGGATGAGTCGACGAAAGATACATCGGTACAAGAGATCATGCAGCACCTGATAACAGATCTTGATGAAAAACTAGCTAAGCTCTAGTCTACTAATATCGATGGGTATAAAACCCCAAACACTAAATTAGCACTACCTCTTTTGTGAGGCAGTGTTAATTTTACGCCTTAAGAACCAATAACTTTGAGTATTTAAAATATGAAATTATCCCTGATGGTTCTAGCGCTTTTTATCGGACTGACTGGCTGCGCCGACCTACAAGATGCAGGACGCACCATTGGCCAAACCACCAAGGAAGTCACTACTGAGATAGGCCATGCTACAAGAGATATAACTAAGGCCATAGGCCACGCCTCTCGTGATGCGGTCAAATCGGTTAAATCGGTTAAAGCAGACTTAAGCGATGAAGGTGAGAAAACAAACTAAGTATATCGAATCTGGGCCTAGCCCTTCAGTTTACATACTCAGACTGAATACTCAGACTGAATACCCAGACTGAGTCCTCAAACTAAACCCGCAGCCAGAATTGAAAATGAACACATTGAAACTCACCTCCTGCATGGCTCCTATGTCGTGCGTGACCATTTGGCTAAGATGGGTAAAAATTGTCGATATTTTGGCAAGATTATCGAATCAGGCGCCCACCAGAACTCGATACAGATGATTTTAGACAATCGGATCGACGCCTCGGCTATCGACAGCTGGGTACTGGAATTAGAGATAATAAAAAATCCAGAACTTGCTTCAAAACTGCGCGTCATAGATACCCTTGGCCCCAGCAGCTTCCCGCCTTGGATGATATCTAGGCTTGTCCCGGTTGAATTACGTAGACGCATTAAACATCTCTTGCTGGAGATGCACTTAGATCCTGTTGGCCTAAGTATATTGGACAAGGTGGAGATTTCACATTTCTCCGCCACCGAGGACAGAGACTATGATCCTATTCGGAAAATGGCGCAGAGCGCCGAAAAAATAGAGTGGGCCGAAATTTAAGCCAGGACACAAAATATCGATCCAATACAATCCAATCCGTTATACTTACATCTATGGCTTATGTTTTATCAGCTCTTTTACCATGATGCCTGCCTGAGCGAGTAAAATTAGCGTAAAGGGGAGCGCGCCAAAAATCGCGATCTGTTTATTCAAGTCGATATTATTTTTCAATACCAAGGCTGCCGTAATAGCCACTAATACCAGACTCTACATCAACTTAGATTTCACTGCCTGACTTCCCGTCATCATGCTAGTGACATAGATAGCCGAATCTGCGCTGGTGATCACAAATGTTATCAAGAGCAAGATGGCGCCATAGGTCAGGATTTTTCCAAAAGCCAGGTTATCGAAGAAAGTGACAGGCCCAGAGTAAAATCTCTATCGGTTGCCTGTACCACATCAGGCAAGATACTCATCTCGAATACGCTGCCGCCGAAGGTGCTGAACCAGACAATGGGGTCATAGTGGGTATGAGTATGGTGCACAGCAGATATTGACGTATGGTACGGCCACGACTGATTCGAGCGATGAAGGGACCGACAAAAGGTGCCAAGGCAATCCACCAGACAAAATAGATGATGCTCCAACCTTCACTCCATTGACGAGAATCCATATCGATAGAGAAAGAGATAAATGGTAAAAGTTGCAGATAAGTGAGAGTCGAAGTGAGCACTGTACTGGCGACAGATAGAGGGTCGACCAGGGCTAACACCGCTACCAGCATAACAATCACTAACAGCAGGTTGAACAGACTCATCCGCTTGTTCCCCTTATCCAACCCCATGGTAGATGAAAGGGTGAAGGCTAAGGTGATGGCCACGAGTAGGCCGAGTCGAAACTCCACCAATATCTGAGCCTATGCTCCACGCCACTCTGCACTAAGGCTATGGTATTAGCCAAGGTTCCCGCGACGCCGAAGATCACCGCCACCACAGCCAGAAGATCGAATACTTGATACCAGCTTGACTCAGGTTTATCGGTGAAGCTGGCCGAGATAGTCATAGGTCTGGACTTATTGAAGGCAAACCATGCCATCACCAAACCTGAAATAGCATAGAGGCTCCAGGCATGCAGCCCCCAATGAAAATAGGTCAAGGCCAGAGCACTATCTTTACCTAACTTAATTTTACCCCAGGGACTCAAGGCGATAGCCAGAGATAAAATCACAAATAGGGAGGGAATGATGATGAAAGCCAGGCCAAATTCGTGAATGGCGTAAGCCGTTACCCCTGCCACCAAAGATATTGCTGTCTCGGGGAAGATGAGGAAGGCTGCCGCCGCAATACAACAGCAAATAAGTCCTATGGACTCCCGACTCAATTTACTCATTAGGTTTTGAATGGAATGGTTAAGTGTGTTCATAGGGGTGATAAGATTTTAATGTCCGGCGCGGTAACAAACACAGGCCGAAAGGTATGAATTGGCCCCTAGCCTAACACACCCGCAATAAAAAGGACTAAGCCTATGCCCAGCCCTCGAAGGCTTGATCTCTCGAATTCTCGTGCCTAATACCATTCCGAGTAAGTATCTAATCATTCAACGGGAGTTCAAAGCACTGTAGGCAAGGCGAATGTTTGAAGCTAATAGTTATTCTCGGCAACAGCTCCTGCGTTGCTCTCGATAATTGCTCCTGCATTATTCTACCTTCACCCGTCCATGGGCTCGTACCTCCTGCATCTGACCTCCATGGAAGGAGGAAATGTCTTATTTTGTATGGAACAAAATAGACCATGCAGTCGTATATCGAAAACATTCAACGTAGCATAAAGGGCTTTGCCCTTTGCTTTAAACATCAGCCGCACTGCGTGAGGCTCTCAGTGTTTCCACTTCGGTGTTGCATTGACTTAAAAGGGAATAACCATTTCCTCATCAATGCGCCTTGAATTGAAAAATCTGAGAGCCTCTGAACTGACCAGATACTTATGTGGAATGGTATAAGAGCCTCAGCCCCCACAACAGAGTCACAAAACCTACACATATCCAACCCATTTCTGTCATGAAAAACATAGACAATCGTCGCGTCTAAAAATGAAATCCCAACATACCTCAATACAATAAGGGTGATGATAGTGATGAATATGAAAAAAGTAGCGGCACTCGTTTCATGCAGTTTAGTGACTATGGCAGCCAACGCCGCGGTTTTACCTGCTACGCAAACTGACAGTCTATGGTTCAAAACCAGTGCACAGCTGGTCAGCGATAAAACCCTGCTAACGAACAAGACCCAAGCCAAAAATGTCATTCTGTTTGTCGGTGATGGCATGGGGGTTTCGACACTCACGGCGGCGCGTATCTTTCAAGGTCAGCAGATCTCAGGAAATGACGGTGGTGAGGAGAATTTTCTCAGCTTCGAGCAATTTCCTTACACGGCTCTAGTTAAGACCTATAACACCAATCAGCAGACTCCAGATTCAGCCGGCACCATGACGGCCATGGCCACCGGAGTTAAATCTAAAGCTGGAATGTTATCTGTCTCAGATAGCAGCATTCGCGGTAACTGCTTATCATCTAAAGGCAACGAGTTAATCACTCTAATCGACTTAGCCAATGCTAAAGGATTATCTACCGGCGTGGTCAGCACGGCTCGTATTACACACGCGACACCTGCTGCGACTTATGCCGCAACACCAGAGCGAAACTGGGAAGCCGACAGCAATCTGCCGGCTGAAGCCATAACCAATGAGTGTAAAGACATAGCGTATCAACTAGTGATGCGTGATGAAGCTAATGCTCTGAGCGTAGCCCTCGGGGGCGGACGCCGTAATTTTATACCAGATACCGTGATCGACGGTGAGAATAAATCGGGTCGTCGCAGTGATGGCCTGGATCTCACTCAGGCCTGGACTGAAAACTTCAGCAATGCCGCCTACGTGTGGGATAAAGCAGGTTTCGATGCCATAGATGCCAGCACCACAGATCATCTGCTTGGCCTGTTTAATTCGTCACACATGGAATATGAGGCAGACCGTTTAGATGACACCGCAGGTGAGCCCTCACTCACAGAGATGACCACCAAGTCCATCGAGATCCTCAACAAGAATGAAAAAGGCTACTTGCTTATCGTCGAGTCGGGCCGAATCGATCATGCTCACCATGCGGGTAACGCCTATCGCGCCCTAGTGGACACGGTGGAGTTCTCGAATGCGGTAAAAGCCGCGTTTGAAAATACTGATCCTGATGAAACCTTAATCATGGTCACCGCAGATCACAGCCATGTATTCACCATTGCCGGTTACCCGGAGCGTGGTAATCCAATTTTAGGTCTGGTGCATAATGTAGGTGGTGACTTAGCCATAGCAAAAGATAACAGTCCATATACCACATTAGGCTACACCAATGGCCCCGGGGCCGTTATCGGCCAGCGTGATGATCTTTCATCGGTCGATACAGAGCAAAAAAATTTCCAGCAACAGGCATTAGTGCCTTTAAGAAGTGAAACTCACGCGGGTGAAGATATCAGCCTGCATGCAACTGGCCCAGGCGCTCATCTGGCTCAAGGTGTTATCGAGCAGAATGTGATCTTCCATATCATCAACCAGGCGCAATCGCTTGGCGGCACAAAATACTAATCAAACAGTACTCATCTGGAGCAAATCATGAATAAGAAATTTCTCGTACTGTCGATGGCAGCAATTTTAGGTTTGGCGGCGTGTGGTAGCGACGGTGACAATGGCACAAACGGCAGTGACGGTAACAATGGCAGCGATGGTAAAGATTGGTCCGCAGTCAATGAGTGGTACATAGATGGCCAACGTCGTGTAATTCAGGCCGGTGAACTAACGGTTAATAACCAGAGCGGCGCGGCGAAGAATATTATTCTTTTCGTCGGTGATGGTATGGGTATTTCTACTGTAACAGCGGCTAGGATCTTAGATGGTCAACTTAAAGGCAACACAGGCGAAGAAAACTCACTTTCGTTCGAGACCCTACCCTATCTTGGCCTGGCTAAGACCTACAACGTTGACGGTCAAACACCCGATTCTGCTGGCACCATGACGGCCATGGTTACAGGAGTTAAAACCGATGTAGGTGTACTTTCACAGGCAGAAGGCGTGATTCGCGGAAATTGTGCCTCGACTCAGGGACAAGATCTAATGACTTCCATCGAGATTGCCTCTATCGCCGGCATGTCCACGGGAGTGATTTCTACCGCCCGTATCACCCATGCAACCCCAGCCGCAACCTATGCCCATACTCCTGAACGCAACTGGGAAAGTGATGCGGATCTGACTCCAGAAGCCATAACCTACGGCTGTAAAGATATCGCGGCTCAACTGCTGGATTACAGCTACGGCTCGGGTATCAACGTGATTATGGGTGGCGGACGTCGCGCATTTATCCCTGAGACAATGACAGGTCCTGAAGGCAAGAGTGGTAAGCGACTCGATGGCCGTGACTTAACATCTGAGTGGACCGCTAAATATGCCAACTCGGCTTATGTTGCCGACAGAGACAGCTTCTTAGCATTAGACCCTGCAACCACTGACCATGTCCTTGGCCTGTTTAATTCATCTCATATGGAATATGACTACGACCGTACGATAGACGGCGCGACTGGCGAGCCATCCCTTGCCGAGATGACGGCCAAGTCTATCGACATTCTCAAGAAGAATGATAAGGGATTCATGCTTATCGTAGAAGCGGGACGCATCGACCACGCCCACCATGCAGGCAATGCCGCCAGAGCACTATATGACACAATTGCTCTATCTGAAGCCGTGCGCGTCGCCATGGAAAAAACCTCTAGCAAGGATACTCTGCTTATAGTTACCGCAGATCACAGCCATGTGTTCACCATTGCCGGATACCCGACTCGAGGTAATCCAATCCTAGGGCTAGTGAAGGGCAATGATGCCAGTGGTATGCCTGCAGTCACTAACTCTACCGATGCCAACGGCATGCCCTACACAACAGTGGGCTACACCAATGGTCGCGGTTACGCAGCCTTGGAAACTGGCGGAGATGAGCGCTATGGCCTACCAATAGCAGCCGGTCGTTTCGACCTCAACTATGTGGATACACAAAGTGCTGGATTCCATCAAGAAGCCTTGGTGCCATTAAGCTCTGAAACCCATGCGGGTGAAGATGTGGCAATTTTTGCCAGCGGACCCGGTGCACACTTAGTGCAAGGCACTGTAGAGCAGAACCATATTTTCCATGTGATAAACCACGCCGCTAGCTTAGTCGAAAAAGCCGAAACGGCTCTATAAGCTCTGTTTATCGGGCCGTCTAATCTTATACCCATCAGTATGACTTAGACGGCCTTCACTCAAACAATCCAAAGCACAGGAGTTGTTATGAAGTATTCTTTGCTTAGCGCCGCCCTACTCGTCTGTTTCGTTCACACAGTGTCGGCTCATTCGACAGCGAGTCATGCCACTGCAGCTAACCTATTAACAGCGAGCCAATCGACGCAGGCCCAGCCAGCCTTGGGTGTCGAGCTGGCTCACAAGGCGCGGCAGGTATGCGACGGCGTATCCCCAAGCCAGCTCAGCGCAACTTATGTGATATTCAAGGGAGATGACTCGGGTAAGCTAAGCCATGAGCTGCAACTGACACGCTACCAAGATACGGTTATCTACCAAAGGTCGCCGCAAACCTTCGAGGCCTGGCAGCGCAACGGCGAATATATTCGCTATTTTCCAATGGATAAGCGCTCCGTGAGTTATCGCACCGGCGACCTTCTATCCCTCAATATCAGCTATGATTTAGAACAAGTCTTTCATCTAGTCTCACCAGATGTACGCTCTGAGCTTAAGCAAGCCGATGATATCCAGCACACTTGCCTGACCCTTGAGAGTTTTAGCGGTGAACAGGGAGGGCTAGAGGTGAGCCTGCAGTGGGCAACATCACTCGAACTCCCCTATCGCCTCACGACAGGTGAAAATGAGCAACGACTCACTTATCAACTCATCGAGGTGAAGCCTGTCACATCAGTGGATTTTAAGACCTTGACTGCGGGATACAAAGATATCGATTTTGCCGATGTCGGCGACAGCGAGTCAGATCCCTTTATCGCCAAGATGATCACTCAGGGCTTCATTCAACACGGCAGCTCAGGATTTTATAATAGTAACGGACAACAGATGCCCGGCGATGGTCATAGTGGCCACTCACACTAACGATACGTTAATGAGACGCTAACAGTAGATAACGAATCTTGCTATTAGCCTTGCTGCTGCGAATAGTAAAAACAAAAAAGTCTGCCTCGGCAGACTTTTTTATGACCCGATTTACTCATTTCTGAAAAATTAGCCAATAACCAGCAGCGTTAAGCCAACAAGCCTTTTAGTTTAGCGATAAAGGTATCGATATCGGCTCGGCTGATATCGGCATGGGTCACTAGCCTCAAAGTGGAGCCTGGGCTGATTAATATCCCCTGAGACTTGAGCTCAGTCGCAATATGCATAATGTCCACATCTTGCTTTACCTCAGCAAACAGCATATTGGTTTGCACCTGCGTCAGATCTATCTCAAATTCATCAAGCTCAGACAGACACTCGGCTAAATAGCGCGCATTGTCATGATCGATAGCCAGACGATCGACTTGGTCAGTGATAGCCAGTTTAGCCGCTGCGGCTAAAATACCGGCTTGGCGCATGCCACCGCCAAGCATCTTGCGCCAGCGCCTGGCTTTATGAATTAAGCGCTCATCACCTAAAAGCAAGGATCCTACCGGGGCACACAGGCCTTTAGAGAGGCAGATAGAAACGGAATCAAAATATTGGGTAATGTCAGCGATTGCGATATTTTGCGCAACGGCCGCATTAGCGACTCGAGCCCCATCTAAGTGGATTTTCAGCTTGTTGTCGAATGCTAACGTTTGCGCTTGTGCCAAATAGGCCTGGGGCAAGACTTTACCCCCTATGGTGTTCTCGAGACTGAGCAGTTGAGTGCGAGCAAAGTGGACATCATCAGGCTTAATTGCCGCCTGAATATCGGTAAGTAAGATACTGCCGTCAGCTTGATTAGTAAGAGGCTGAGGCTGGATGCTGCCGAGTACTGCCGCGCCGCCTCCTTCAAACTTGTAGTTATGCGCTTGCTGACCACAAATATACTCATCACCACGCTCACAATGAGCCATCAGTGCCAATAAGTTTGCTTGAGTACCAGATGAAGTGAATAAGGCACCATCGAAGCCATACATCTCGGCGGCCATTGCCTCTAAACTGTTTACCGTAGGATCATCGCCATAAACATCATCTCCTACTTCGGCATTGGCTATTGCCGCGCGCATTGCAGTCGTTGGCTTGGTTACTGTATCACTGCGAAAATCGATCATCTTAGCCTCTGTTTATGATTTTGAGGCATGAATACTACTCCCTGAACATAGCGAGTACCAGTATTTACCCGCCAAAAACAAAGGTCGTTAGAGCATAAGACAAAGTCAGCAATCATCCCCAGTTAAACCGGGCTTTACACCATAAAAAACCGACAAGACATTAACAACAGACCCAAATGACGACAAATGAACAGTTAAACAATATTTATACCTGTCTCTTTGGCTTTTCATCAGGCAGAATCCGTCTCCTTTTACTCAGTGGCACTCTTTATTATGCAAGAAGTTCAATTTATCAGCCTTCTCTGGCTTAGCAGTATTTTCTATTGTCGGTGCCCAGAAGACACTATTACTCGGGTATAGCCCGCTAGTAACGGGGGTTTTTGGTGGCATTATTCGTGACATCTTGTGCAATCCAAAATTTGATTATCAATATGGTGAGCTACATTAGGCCCTGAGGATCTAGATCCTAGGATTTTAGTGGCATAAATGTTCCAGACATAGAAAAGGTTGGCAAATGCCGACCTTTTTCCTTTTTAACTTTTAGCCGTCTAACTTTCAGCTATCTTATTTCAAGCCTGCTTACTCGATGCGCTAGCGTGTGAGTAAGACCTAACTGTCACTATAAGAGTGTAGACTTAAGCTGCTACAGAAGATGCAACTGCTGGTGTCTCTTTCAAGTGAATATCCACCTGAGGATATGGAATACCTATGTTAGCTTCATCCAGTGCAAGTTTAATCTGCTCTAGAATTTCAAAATAAGCTGGCCAGTAATCGCTGCCTTTAACCCATGGGCGAACCACGAAATTAACCGACGAATCGGCAAGCTCAGACAGTGCGATAGTGCAAACAGGATCTTTCAATACATACTGGTTATTCTCAATAACGCGTGTCAGTACCTTCTTCGTTTCAAGAAGATCTGCATCATAAGAAACACCGATAACGAAATCGACCCGACGAGTCTCCATCGCAGAGTAGTTAGTGATTGTGCCGTCCATCATGGCCGAGTTTGGCACTACGATAAGTTTATTATCCGGTGTTAATAGCTTAGTTGAGAATATAGTGATCTCATTGACTGTACCCGCGATACCGGCGGCTTCAACATAATCACCGACACGACACGGGCGAAACATCACCATCAAGACGCCTGAAGCGAAATTAGACAGTGAGCCTTGTAGGGCCAAGCCAATCGCTAGACCCGCGGCACCGATAACAGCAACCAGTGATGCTGTCTGTACGCCAATTTGTCCAAGCGTGGCCACTATGGTGAACACAAACACCAGTGACCATGCCATATTTGAAACAAATGAGACAACGGTAGGATCCACTTTACGTTTGGTCATCAACTTACTAGATAGCTTCTTAGCAAGACCGGCACAGTATTTACCGATAATAAAAATAACAATCGCAAAAATGATCTTCATGCCATAGGTCACGATAAGCTCTGGCGCTTGCTCGATCAAACCTTCCAAGTTTTCCATGTATTACTCCCTTAAATTTTCCCAAACAAATGTCTGAGTTAACGCAATTCAAATTTAACACCGAAAAATAGCCCATATAAATATGAGCTGTTTTATTTCAGGTTTAATTCAAATAAAAATTCTAAGCGGCTCTCTGAACCCTACTTTTAGACACCTAGTGACTTAACTCCACCAAAAAATTGACCCGTCGATTTAAGGCCCTGCCTACTGGTGTATCATTTGTACTAAGTGGAGATCGTGTTCCCATTCCTCTCACGATAAAGCGCTCTGGGTCAAAGCCATAATCATCAACTAAGATCCCCATGACAGTTTTGCCCTTGCCTCGGATAAGAGCAGATTGGCCTCTACACTCCCGACGGAATCAGTATGTCCAATGAGGCATAACTTAACGTCATTTAGCTGTAAAAAATTGTTTTGTTTGAGCGAGAACAGGCCATTGCGAATAGAGTATCTCTGTCTTAGCGAACTCAAAGTTTAACGCTAACTCAGTGGCCTGGATACAAGTCTCGGGATAAACCTTGTCATCACTTGTGCTGAAACAAATCGGCTTAAATAATCGACTCTTGTCACAACCTGAAGCATCGACAAGTACGCCCATGGGCGTATGCGGACAGGCATCCTTAATATCAGGTACCCCATCTTTATCACTATCATTCCAGCCAAATGCTACCGGACTGAGAACAAGCCCAATAAAAAATAATAAAGTTAGCCAACATTTATTCATCATTTGTAACCTATATGGCCATTGACGCCTATGGCTTGTGCCTCAGGCTTATATAGCTCATCGGCCCTGACGTGAAATGCTAAAGATTATCCTCGCAGATATGGCGTATTTTATATCCTTCTGCAAATTTCGCAATTACTTAGCACTATAAACTTTACGCGAGTCACGAAAATCCAATATTTACTAATTTAGCCAATCGAGTTAGCTAAGTCACTAAATCGGTGCAGTCAGTAGCCGCTGACAAACACGGTCAGTTCGAAAGCTAAACATATGGATCTATTAAAATTGCACAGGCAGTTGATCATAGGTGCCAGAGACAGGGCTCCAAGCAATTATAATCAGCAACATTTACCGGATGTCTGGTATGGAGTTAGAGAATAACACCCTATTAAAATTGATAAGCTGGACTTTAGTCTATGTCTGATCAGGTATAAATTGGGCCAAAAAAAAGCGCTCCTACTGAAGCGCCTTTCATCTTGTTCCGCATTAGAACGAGATTAGTATATGAAGCTAACCGTAGCAGGAATACTAGTTAGCTTCTGGCTTAGGCGGATAATTGACTAACATCTCAGAGATAGCATGATTGATAACTTCAGCACGCTCCTCAGGAGTATGCTGATCACGAATGGTATCGGCGACAGAGCCACGCCAGATAAGCTTGCCAGTTTCACGATTCACCATGTCTAAAATCAAGGTGCCGACTTCATACTCACGCACCCTAGTTTGAGTATTCATGCTACCACTATATCCCCATCTAGAACCATAATATGGGTTATAACCATAGTTAGTACTGAAGGTGTCTACGTTAATTTTCTTATCAACCTTGGTCAGGTAATTAACTAAGATATCGGCGGTGGCCGCATCGGTAAGAGTTATGCCTTTAGCCGATAACTGGCTGTCTACTGCGGCACGAATACGCTGGTCCATCAGACCATCCAGATGATATGTGCTGTCTTGGGTCTTTTTAACGATCCAGGCATAGGTCTTTACATCGTTAAAATTTGCTGCTGGATCATAATCTGAACTCGTTTTTAGTGTACTACAGGCACTCAGTGCCAGTGCAACCAAAGCAACTATAACCTTCTTCATTTTGACTCCATCAGATATGCATCTTGTAAAATTCATTTTATAATTTCAGCTTACATAGCAATTTCATGATCTACAAGTCTAATTAGTATATCGTTCAGCTTGACTTAAGACAACACCTAAATGATAATGATTATCAATTAATTTCTAGTGTGCTATCTTTCTTTTTGCTCCCGAACAAGCCTCGGTGCAATCGCAGCAAGCTTCGACCAGAAAGAGCCAGGGACATATCAGTCTATTTATCTTGCCTGTTATCGTGTTGGCCTGGTTACTCTTTACCTTAATAGACAGACATAACGGCAACTATGGAGCGGCGGCAATAGGCTTCATTTTAACCTCTTGTGCCATTGCTCATTCAAAGTTTCATAAGTTTATTATTCCTTGCGCCTCTGTCACTGCTGTATCACTGGTCATTGGATTCATGCTGGCAGCATAACGGCTTTCCTTCTCTTCAAAAATATCAAAATCAGTGAGGCTAGCGTTTGCTAGCCAGCTTAGTTGCAACTATCTCCTGCTCCCATTACCATTCTCGAAGACTTAATAAAGCATAAAGCTCCCATAAAATTATTCAGTTTGTTAAACTCTCATTATCACCAGTTATTTAGTAGTCGCCCATGAGAATAGATCCCAACGTATCCTTGGTCTACAGCACAGATGTAGGCCGTATATCTCCCGCAGTAGCGCTCAAAGACATCCCAACTGGAGATGGTATCGTGCGTATCCATAAAGACAGTAAAGGGCGCAAAGGCAAAGGTGTTTCTGTCATCAAGGGCCTAGGCTTGAATGACAAAGAGCTAAAAGCTCTGGCGCAGAAATTAAAGAAACAGTGCGGCTGTGGTGGAACGGTAAAAGAGTTCAATATTGAAATGCAAACTGACAACAGAGAGCAGCTCAAGACCTTGCTGCAAAAGCTCAAATATACAGTAAAGCTAGCCGGCGGTTAGCAGCCTGTATAGTCCAGATTAGCAAGGCTAGTTGTCAGTCTCTATTCCCTCTTCCATGGAGCCAATTAATGGAAAGTTTACAAAACCACTTCTTAATCGCGATGCCCTCACTCAAAGACACCTTTTTCGAGCGTTCGGTGATCTATCTTTGTGAGCATGATGAGAAGGGCGCTATGGGGATCATGATCAACAGACCCTTAGGCATAGAAGTCGATGAGCTATTGCAGCAGATGGAACTCGATGATGAACCTGAACTTGTTTCCTCCCTTGGCGCTAAAGTCCTTATCGGCGGGCCAGTGAATCCCGAACGAGGTTTTGTCCTACACACACCCCAAGATTTTTGGAAAAATAGCCAATCACTGACCGACGAGTTAATGCTAACCACCTCCAGAGATGTGTTGTCAGCCTTAGGCAGTAAAGACGCCCCAAAGCAGTTTATCATCGCCCTAGGCTATGCAGGTTGGAGCCGAGATCAACTGGAGCAAGAACTGGCAGATAATACCTGGCTCTCAATCCCAGCAAGTACGGCATTACTCTTCGATGTTAAGCATGAGGAACGTTGGCAAACAGCGACGGAATCTTTAGGCTTCGATATATGGCAACTGTCTAATCAATCTGGACATGCATAACCTCACCGACTCCTTCATTTAAGAGGATCAGTATTTCATGAGTTCAACAACGGTATTAGGCTTCGATTACGGCACTAAAAGCATTGGCATTGCCATAGGTCAATCACTCACAGGCACAGGCAACCCAATCGGTTCAATAAAAGCCGTCGATGGCATTCCTAAGTGGGAAGAGATTGGCATGCTTATCGAGGAGTGGCAGCCAGATATAGTGGTCGTGGGCCTACCCTTAAATATGGATGGCACCGAACAAGAGATGACCCAGAGAGCGAAGAAGTTTGCCAACCGCATCAAGGGCAGATTCGGCGTAAAGATAGCGACCCAAGATGAGCGCCTGACAACCGCTGATGCCAAAGCCAGGCTGTTTGAACTCGGTGGCTATAAGGCATTGACTAAGGGACAGGTCGATGCCATGTCGGCGGTGTTGATCATAGAGAGTTACTTCGAAAACTTGTATGACTAGCCCTTAACCTGGGCACAAAAACCATGAAATAACGGCCAGTGAAGTTATCTTCACTGGCCGTTTATTTTTTCAAAACAATAATTCAAAAACTATGATTCAAAGGTAAGCGTCCGGGCAAGTACAACTTCAACAGATTTCATTGATCCGCCAGCGGCTTAACTATCACGGCTTTCTGTCGTCAGCATAAGTTCAGTATCAGTACCTTTTATGCCCGTAAAGCCAACAAAGATAAAATTAAAGCGGTCATGCCTTTTGCTAAAGTAACGCTGGCTCCGACAACAGCGGTAACGCCTCAAACTCAACTTTGTGATGCGCAACAGATGATACGTTTACAGCATCAAACAGGGGTATGGACCTTCCCAAGCTCGTTGCCAGCAAATTACTTACTTGAAATTATAAAAGGCCTGCAAGCATGTTGATGTTTCAGCAGCTTCCTAGTATTTATCTGCATAGAGAGCCCGTGGATTTTCGTAAGTCGATAAATGGCTTGGCCATCATCGTTGAGCAACAACTGTCGCTAGAGGCCACCGACGGCAGTGTGTTTGTTTTTCATGCCTCTGCATATGAGTCAGTTTCAGTCTATTCTTATTGTATAAATCACGACTAGAAGTGAGATTGACGATGAAAACGCCTGAAGCTAGTTTTTTTGAATGGCAACGCCAGTTTGGTTCTGAAATTGATTGTTTAAACCACCTTCCCTTAGCGAAGTGGTTTTGGGCCATCTACTTTCTCGGCTCAGATAAAGGCAGCATTTCAGCATTGAGGCTCAGTAAACTCATTGAGGTTAATTGGCGAACGGCACGCTTAATATTGAGCAAGTTGAGAACGGCAATGGGTCATAGAGACAGTCTATATAGGCTTTCAGGTCTCATTGAAATTGATGATGCCTTCGTTGGGGGAAAGAGAAAAGGTAAACGCGGACGTGGAGCCGCAGGGTAAACGCCTGTGTTAATTGCTGTTGAAAGCAAAGTGAAACGCGCGGGATTTATCGCTATGCAGGCCGTCGACAGTGTTTGTCATGAAGCCGTTAACGATTTTGTTGCTAGGCACTTAAATGCACAGCAAGAAGTTCATACTGACGGACTAGCCGCTTTGAATATCATAGATAACACTCAACAGCATGAAGCTAGGGTTACACCGAGTGAGTTGGTCGATGAATGGTTGCCTTGGGTTCATATTGCAATAGGTAACTTAAAAGCCTTTTTACTCGGCACATTTCATGGAGTTTCGGGAAAATACCTTCACGAATACCTTAGTGAGTTCTGTTATCGGTTTAACCGAAGAAAAATGCTCCGCCGCCTTGTTCAACTGGAAGTGGCCACATGGCTTTCAATGCCCGGATTGTGGGTCTTCAAAATACTGCTCGTTAAAAAGCAGAAAACTTTATCAATGCAATCATTGTCACCACCAAACTTCTCTGACCAGCAATACGATTTTTGCCAGTACTAAACTTCCATTGCAAACGTGGTTTATTGCCATCTATCTAATAACACAATCAAAGACTGGTTTATCAGCATTAGCGTTAAAAAGGCAAATTGGCGTTTCGTACAACACTGCCTGGAAAGTAAAGCAAAAAATCATGCAGGTCATGAAGGAACGTGATGATACTAAGCCACTATCTGGCATAGTCCAGCTCGATGATGTGTATTGGGGTGGCGAACAGCATGGAGGTAAACCGGGAAGAGGTTCCAGCAACAAAACACCTTTCGTAGTAGCCATATCGTTGACCGATGATGGCCAGCCATTACACATGAATATGAATGTTGTGAATGGTTTTAAGACCCAAGAAATAAAGAACTGGGCAGATATGCATCTATCAGATGGGTGCACTGTAGTATCGGACGGATTGGCGTGTTTTCGAGCAGTGACACAGTCCCACTGTGCTCACGTTAGTCTTGTTACTGGAGGAGGGGCGAGTTGTGTAGAGATTGAAGCTTTTCGTTGGGTCAATACAATGATAGGTAATGTTAAAATGTCCCTGCACGGTGCTTACCACTCGATTAGCGCCGAGCATCTACCGCGATATCTTGGCGAGTTTTGTTATCGGTTCAATCGGCGTTTTAATCTAACTGAATTATTGCCACGGTTTATGAGTGTGGCAGTTAGAACGCCACCTCTGCCATATAGACTGTTAAAGATGGCTGAGCCTCATGGGTAATCAGGTAAGCCGATGAGGCGAGATCTAAGCGCCAGGTTTTATCGTCATATTTCCAGTGTATGCCCGCGTCCTCGTCATCTTCAAAACCGAGATAATAGTTGGCACTGAACCAAAAAGAGTGGGCACCATAGGGAAGTAAGCTAAAGGGTACCTGAGTCACCCCGAGCTGAATACTCTGCTCCTCATTGAAGCTGTATCCCGCATAAGCGTGATGAATGACGTCCATATCCTCATACCAACGATATTGAGCCGAGGCAAACAGGCTATTGTTAAACGTTTGAACACAAACATGACACTCCTATGTCGTTGACATGAAAACTATTCTCCAGGCTTAATCAGAAAATGCTAATTTTACGAACTCCTATTCAATAAAATGAAAAAAGCCAGAGAATGAACACCCTGGCCTGTTTAATTTCGAGTCGATAAATTATCGACTATGACTTATAGACGAATGAGTCACTAATCCAAATCTAACGTCACCCCTTCCATAAAGCCTGAGCCCGTTTGTTCTGAACTCTGCAACTTAATCATCAATCTTAAATCATTAGGGGAGTCAGCATGATGTAAGGCATTGGCATAACTGATCTCACCCTCGGTATATAGAGCCAACAAGGCCTGATCGAAGGTCTGCATCCCCTGCTCATTAGACTTAGCCATGGTATCCTTGAGTAAATGCAGCTCATTTTTAGCAATCAAGCTACTGATACGTGGGGTGTTGATCAAAATTTCGATGGCCGCACGTCGGCCTTTTCCATCCATGGTCGGCACCAACTGTTGAGCAACGATTCCCCTTAAGTTCAACGAGAGGTCGAACAATAGCTGCTGATGCTTACTCTCCGGCACTAAGTTCATGATACGATCCAGTGCCTGGTTGGCATTGTTCGCATGCAAGGTCGCCATGCATAGGTGACCCGTTTCGGCAAACGCCAGGGCGAATTCCATGGTCTCTTGAGTTCGAATTTCACCGATTAAGATCACATCTGGCGCCTGGCGCAGTGAGCTTTTAAGCGCTGCAGCGAATGACTCGGTATCTATACCCACTTCTCTCTGGGTAATGATGCACTGGCGGTGCTCATGAACAAATTCAATCGGGTCTTCGATAGTCAGAATATGACCACGAGAGTTAGCATTACGGTACCCAACCAAAGCGGCCAAGGAAGTCGACTTACCCGTGCCAGTTCCACCGACCATGATGATGAGTCCACGTTTGCTCATCACCAGATCTTTCAGGATTGGGGGAAGTTTCAGATCATCGACATCTGGGATCTGAGTCTCGATACGGCGCATGACACAACCCGATGCTTCTCTCTGCCAGAAAGCACTGACACGAAAACGCCCCAAATCCTGCAAGGCAAATGCAAAATTGCACTCACGAGTCTGATGAAATTCTTTCTTCTGCTCATCAGACATCAAAGACTCGACAAAATCCAATGACTGAGCCGCTGAGAATGAATTTTCGCTCAATGGTGTTAGCTCACCATCAATTTTGGCACTCGGGGGAAAACCCGCCGTGATGAAGAGATCCGAAGCCTTGCGAGCTATCATCGTTTTTAAGAAAGGACGAACATCCATAATAAAACCTTAGCGATTAACCTTTAAAATTTTGTCTGTTTATTGGCACTCTTATGCTGAGCATCTTCACGACTGATCTGACCACGGTTGACCAAGTTCTGCAGGCATTGATCTAATGTCTGCATACCATGTGACATACCGGTTTGAATCGCAGAGTACATCTGCGCCACTTTATCCTCACGGATAAGGTTTCTGATCGCTGGAGTTCCCATCATGATCTCATGGGCCGCCACACGTCCGCCACCGATTTTCTTGATCAAGGTCTGTGATATTACCGCCTGTAACGATTCAGATAGCATGGTTCTGACCATGCCCTTCTCGCCTTCGGGGAAAACATCGACCACACGATCTATAGTTTTTGCCGCTGAGGTGGTGTGTAAAGTACCTAAAACCAGATGACCCGTTTCAGCTGCCGTCATCGCCAGCCTGATGGTTTCAAGATCGCGCATCTCGCCTACTAAGATAACATCGGGATCTTCACGCAACGCGCTTCGCAAGGCCGCGTTAAAGCTATGAGTATGACGATGCACCTCTCGCTGGTTGATCAGACATTGCTTGCTCTGATGGACGAATTCGATTGGGTCTTCGATGGTGAGAATGTGTTCGTGACGGCTTTCATTAATATAGTCAACCATGGCAGCCAAAGTAGTACTCTTTCCCGAGCCTGTTGGACCGGTAACCAGGACTAAGCCACGTGGAAAGCTGGCAATTTGCTTAAAAATCTCCGGAGCGCCAAGCTGCTCCAGACTCAAAATATCGCTGGGAATGGTACGAAATACCGCCGCGGCGCCTCGCGATTGGTTGAAGGCATTGACACGAAAACGTGCTAAGTTGGGTATTTCGAACGAAAAATCTATCTCTAAATGTTCTTCATAATCTTTACGTTGCTTATCATTCATGATGTCATAGATAAGTCCATGCACCCCTTGATGGTCTAAAGCGGGTAAATTGATCTTTCTGACTTCGCCATCAACACGTATCATAGGCGAAACACCAGCAGAAAGGTGTAGATCGGACGCTTTGTGCTTTACACTAAAGGCAAGTAACTCTGTGATTTCCATAGTATGGTATATCCATTCAATCAAAAAACTTACATCATGACAACAATAGCAGACAGACTGGCTAACGCCCAGCATCGAATCGAACAAGCGGCGCAAATTTCATCACGAAATGCCGATGAAATTCAATTACTCGCAGTCAGTAAAACTAAGCCCAATGCAGATATCTTAGCCGCCTATGCGGCCGGCCAAAGACGATTTGGTGAAAACTATGTTCAGGAAGGCGAGTCTAAGGTTAACGCGCTCAAAGACAGCTGTCCCGAAATCGAATGGCACTTCATCGGTCCCTTACAATCGAATAAGACTAAAATCATCGCCAGTCACTTCGATTGGATGCACACAGTCTCTCGTGAAAAAATAGCATCGAGGCTCAACGATCAACGTCCAAAAGACTTGTGTCCTTTAAACATCTGCATCCAAATCAATATCAGTAGCGAAACCAGCAAATCAGGAACGACACCTGAGGAGCTAAAATCCCTGGCGAGTAAAATCGATCAGATGCCGAATTTAACTCTCCGGGGTCTGATGGCCATCCCCACTGCGACATCGGATAAAGAGTTACAAAGAGATGAGTTTCAGCAGCTACAAGCTTTATATCAAGAGCTCAAATCACTTTATCCGCAAGTTGACACGCTATCCATGGGAATGAGTAATGATTTAGAACAGGCAATTGAACAAGGTTCAACCATGGTTAGAATTGGTAGTGCAATTTTCGGCGCAAGAGAAAAGCGCTAGCCATTAGCCTTGTTTTAACCCTACCAAGCCCAAATGTTAGTCATGACTGACTAGTAACGAATGAATGGCAATGTTTTGTCACCTAAAATAATGGCCTCAACGGAAGAGGCAAAAGTATAGAGAAATATAGAGAAGTATCATGGCTGAAAAAAAATTGTGCTTTATCGGCGCGGGCAATATGACTCGCAGTATCGCCACCGGACTCGTCAACAATGGCTATCCGGCAGATTTGATTCATGCAACCAATCCCAGTGAAGCTAAATTAGCAAGGTTACAAAAATCACTGAATATCGCCACTTCACATGATAATTTAGCCGCAGCGAAACAAGCTGATGTTATCGTGCTCAGTGTGAAACCCCATTTTATGCAAGGGGTTTGCGAGCAGTTAAGCACTTTAGACCTAACCAATAAACTCATCATCACTATAGCCGCAGGCATTCCGGCCAAGCGTTATGGCGAATATTTTGGACAAGAGATAAAGCTTATTCGTACTATGCCTAATACTCCGACTCAAATTGGTGTCGGCATGACGGGCTTATACGCAGGGGATGAAA
This sequence comes from Shewanella benthica KT99, assembly GCF_000172075.1. Lineage (GTDB taxonomy): Bacteria > Pseudomonadota > Gammaproteobacteria > Enterobacterales > Shewanellaceae > Shewanella > Shewanella benthica_A. The sequence continues at coordinate 48,815 of NZ_ABIC01000007.1, read as the reverse complement.
TCTCAGCTGAGCATAAAGCTCTCTGTGAACAATTAATGTTGAGTGGCGGCGAAGTTGTTTGGGTTGATAGTGAGTCAGAACTCGACCAAGTCATCGCATTATCCGGCAGTTCACCCGCTTATTTCTTCCTCTTTATGGAGGCGATGATCGACAACGCCAAAGCATCGGGAATGGATGAACACAAGGCAAGACAACTCGTTCAGCAGGCAGCATTGGGCGCGGCCCAAATGGTCAAACAAAACCCGGAATTGACGACTGCACAACTGAGAGAAAATGTGACCTCAAAAGGAGGCACCACGGCTCAAGCTATCGCCGCTCTCGAAGCCGGTAATTTAAGGGGCATAGTCAAACAAGCCATGGATGATTGTGTGGCTCGGGCACAAGAGATGGCCAAACAATATTAACGCTCTTAAGCCAAGCAGTTAAACCGACATTTAACCAAGAATTTTGATTTACTATAAATAGAGAAAATACATGAATGCACTCAGTTTCTTAGTTAACACAGTTTTCGACCTATATCTGATGATTGTGATTATTCGTATCTGGCTTCAGCTCGCTAAAGCCGACTTCTATAACCCTTTTAGTCAGTTTATCGTAAAAGCCACCCACCCTATCGTTGCCCCTATGCGCCGTGTTTTACCTTCCATGGGAGGTTTAGATACCGCCTCTGTCGTCTTGGCTTTTATGGTGGTCGTCGCAAAATTTGTGGTATTGAGTCTCATCGCTGGCGCCGAGATTAACATAGCAACAATCTTATTAATCGCAGTCGTTTCGGTATTTAAGCAGGCCGGTGTTTTACTGTTCTGGATGCTGATTCTCCGCGCGATCTTAAGCTGGGTGAGCCAAGGTCATAACCCTATCGAAATGGTAATGAGTCAATTAACCGAGCCACTACTTTCACCCATTCGCCGTATCCTTCCGCAGATGGGTGGCTTAGATCTCTCTCTATTGGTAGTGATGATCATTCTAAATTTTGTCAATATGTTCCTAGCTCAATATGTGCCTTTTTGGGCTAATGTCTAGGTCATGATGCTACCAGTATCTATGCAGCAGGACTCCCTGCTGCTGAACCTTTATATCCTACCCGTTAACTTTGTAAGTTGATAAATCGAACGAAGCGAGTCATGGGCTAAGCACCTATACTCAAATATATGATAACCATAACGAGTTACCTTCACAGTCAGTCCATTACCGCAGGAGCAGCGTCATGTTTAGAGCAATTTTATCTGTACTCATACTTACCCTTGCCTTCGTTGGCAACGTGTCAGCAGAGCAGAAACAAAAAGTTGGTAATTACGATATTCACTACGTAGCCCTAAGCAGCACATTTTTAACCCCCAGCATAGCTAAGTCCTACGGTATCAAACGCAGTAGCTACATCGGCATCATCAATATTTCAGTGTTAGACACTAGCCAAGAAGGCAATCCACCCGTGCCTGTTGAGATCTCAGGTATTGCCAACAACCTACTCGATGCCCGCATAGAGCTAAATTTTAGAGAGATCCGCGAAGGAAAAGCTATCTATTATGTCGCCGAAGTTCCTTTCAGGGATGATCAAGAGATCAATTTTAAGGTCGCCATTAAATATGGCAAAAAACTCAATACCCAATTGAAGTTTAAGCAAAAGTTTTATGTCGAGTAATTTATACGCTTCATCATAAAAGCGGGGGAACTAAAAGCAGCGAATTTTAGTTCCCAGCCCCCTGCTGAAATTGCTGCAATATCTGCTATCGTTCCCCCCCCTCCTTAGTTATCATGGCGCCCAATAACCAATTCCCCTACAAAGGTCTCTAATGGATAAGTTCGTTCTCGCCAGTGGCAATAAAGGCAAACTCAAAGAGTTTACTGAAATTTTCTCAGCATACGGTGTGGAGGTGCTTCCTCAGAGCCAATTCGATGTGGAAGAAGTCCCTGAAACCGGAACGACGTTCGTTGAAAATGCCATCATAAAAGCCCGCCATGCCGCCGAAATCACCGGACTAGCGGCAATTGCCGATGATTCTGGTTTAGAAGTTGACCTGCTCGATGGGGCACCTGGGATCTACTCGGCTAGATACGGCGGCGAGAATGCCGACGAGAAAGATAACTACATTAAATTGTTGGACGCACTAAAAGCTAATTTAACAGGAAGAACCGCCCGCTTTCAATGCATCTTGGTCTATATGCGCCACGCAAAAGATCCGACACCCATCATTACTCAAGCATCATGGGAAGGAAAAATAGCCTTCGAAGCGAGCGGAGATAAGGGTCATGGTTACGATCCTATCTTCATTCCTAATGAGCATAACTGCTCCGCAGCGGAGTTAGATAGCGAAGAGAAGAATCGACTCAGCCACAGAGGAAAGGCGATGAAGCTATTGATCGATGCCATGAAGAATAAAGGTATGATTATTTAATGTTAACTCTGCCTCCTCTAAGTCTCTACATTCATATACCTAGGTTTGGTTTAGACAGAAGTGCCTCAGGTATGACTTCTGCATATAGTAAGGCTATCCAATGTTAACTCTGCCTCCTCTAAGCCTCTACATTCATATACCTTGGTGTGTACAGAAGTGCCCCTATTGTGATTTCAACTCCCACGGCCAGAATGGTGAGCTGCCACAGCAGGAATATATTGACGCCTTACTTGCCGATCTTAAAAACGATCTTCACTATGTGCAGGGGCGAGAGATACACACGATATTTATCGGTGGTGGCACACCTTCACTGTTCGACGCGGCTCAAATCGAGAGACTGCTCACGGGTGTCAATGAGATGATACCCTTCAGTGAACAGATAGAAATAACCATGGAGGCGAATCCGGGTACGCTAGAGCATGACGACTTCGAAGCATATTCTAAAGCCGGTGTTACCCGCTTATCTATCGGCGTTCAGAGTTTCTCAACAGACAAGCTGAATCTATTAGGCCGTATACATGGTAAAGATGAGGCTAAAGTCGCGGCGCAGAAGGCCCAGAGCTCAGGTTATCGCAGTTTCAATTTGGATCTGATGCATGGACTGCCAAATCAAAGTTTCGAAGAAGCTATGGCTGATATAGACACGGCGGCTAAATTGTCTCCGCCTCATCTGTCCTGGTATCAGCTGACCATAGAGCAAAACACCTTGTTTCACTCTAAGCCCCCGCAATTGCCTGATGATGAAGCCCTGTGGCACATCTATGAACAAGGGCAGAAAAAGTTAGCTGAGCTGGGTTACGAGCAATATGAGATATCGGCATACGCTAAACCCGGTTTTCAGTGCCAACATAATATCAACTACTGGCAGTTTGGCGACTACTTAGGCATTGGTTGTGGTGCTCATGGCAAGGTGACCCTTCTGGAGCAGAAGCAGATATTACGCACAGTAAAGATAAAACACCCTAAGGGCTATTTAGCGGCCGATGAGTACACCTTCGACACCATAGAAGTGACTGAAGATGAACGTCCGTTGGAATACCTGATGAACCGATTCCGCCTTATGTCCGCAATCCCTAAGGCCGAGTTTGAGCAAAGAACCGGCTTATCTCATCGGGTGATAGCTCAAGGCATAGAGAAAGCCAAGAACAAAACTCTATTGATTGAAAACGAAACTCACTGGGAATTGACCGCCAAGGGTAAGATGTTCGTTAACGAACTCTTATCCCAGTTCTGTTAAACAGTTCGAAGGTAACAAACTAACGATTACCAATGGCGCTATCATAATTATCCAGTCAAGAACTTGAAGGCGTGCCTAAGTTCCGTAAGTTTGGTGGCTACACGGCCTATATCGAAGGCTGGGGCCTGTATAGTGAGCACTTCCCGAAAGAGATGGGACTCTATTCAGACCCTTACTCTAATTTTGGTCGACTCGACAGGAACTATGGCGCTCATGTCGTCTGGTGGTAGACACCGACATACACGCTAAGAAGTGGGTATGCTGAAAATTCTCGCCTTGAGAGAGAAGGCGAAAAATCATTGGGTGATAAATTCGATATACGTGAATGCCACACCTTAGTGCTGTAAAATGGCCCCTTGCCATTAGATATACTCGAAGAACAGATTGATCTTTGGCTGTCTCAGAAAAGCTAATAAACTTTCTCACTGACAATAAAAAAGCCACAATCAATGTGGCTTTTTTATTGGATCGATTCTGTACTGCTTACTCAGACTTATTTTAGCCCGTAGCAGGCTTGTAGGGTACAGAGAGACGAATCTCTTTCTAGTTTAAAAGTACCCCAGCAACTAGGCTGGGGTAAACCAAAACTAGGATGATGGTTTTAAGGCTGGCATTGTTTTAGTTCTTAAAGCTCTGCCAGCATCGATGCGGAACTGCAGTAACGCTAATCGGTATAAGTTTAGTAAGAGGGGTCATTCTTAATAAATTTATAAGATTCAGATTATCCCGTATCAAGTGCCACCAATTGTATTGATTTGAGAACAAACTGCAAGGGGAATACGACACAAGCATTAGTGAATGGTGAATTACCGGTGAGAGATGCCCGACAAAAAAGACACATGTTATTGATATAAAACAAAAAAGCCAACCACTCTCCGAATGATTGACTTATAATTTTAAATATAGAACAATGTTTCCTGAATATCCAGTAAACTTATTCACCTTTTGAGTAAGTTATGACATTAAAAATCACTTCCTTTTCGCGTACAACTCAGTGTAAGGGGCGTCCCAATATGGCGGAGAACCAATATGTCCCTTAAGGAAATCGATAAAGGCACTGACTTTCGGTGCCAAGTGTTTTCTTCTTGGGTATACGGCTTGAAGGGGAAGATAATGAGTAAGCTGCCAGTCTTGAAGCAGAGGCACTAAGGTCCCCTTCTCAACTTCACCCTCAAGCAGATAACTGGCGAGATAAACAATGCCAAGCCCACTGACGGCGGCAGATTTTAAAGCGGGTGCATTGTCTACTCTAAAGTTCCCCGAGACACCTATCTCACAGTAATCTTCACCCTGCTTAAACTGCCAAACACTGTGTTCGTGCCACTCGCCATGATAGACCAAACAGTTATGATCGACTAACTGCTCTGGGCGATCGAGTTGACCATTTTTTTCGATATATGATGGCGAGGCGGCAAGCAAAAACTGACATTTCATAAGAGGTCTGGCAACCATACCTAGGGGGAGTTGCTCTGACATAGTCAAAAGAAGATCTAACCCTTCGCTGACGACATCGACTTTATGATCTAACAAGCTAATTTGTAATTCTAACTCGGGGTGAGTATTCATAAATTCAGGCAAGGCGGGAATGATATGCATGGTACCGAATGACTGAGATATCCCAACCTTTAGCACACCTCGAGTAGCATCATTTAGGTTATGAACACTAGCAATGGCTTGTTCGGCCCCTCTAAGCAACTCTTCACCTTGTGCGTACAGAAGTTGTCCAGCCTCAGTTAAACTCAGGCTACGAGTCGTGCGTTGAATTAACTGAACTCCCAATTTATGCTCAAGATCGGCGACTTGAGTACTCACTTTGGATTTAGAAATCCCCAACTTTCTTGCCGCGGAACTAAAGCTGCCAGCTCTGGCAACATGAGTAAAAATTGCGATAGGTTCCAATAGTTCTAACATGTAAATCGCCTTAGGGTGTTTACGATACTAATAATACTGACACTAAAGATAAGTAAACTGAATTTATAAAAATAATCATTTAAAACAGTAACTTACAAAGTAAAAGCGCGCTAAAGTAGAGCCGGATATATGAACCACTCAACAACTGAGAGTCCATTTGTTATTATTTTTTATAAGTATACCAAAGATTGGCGCTTTAATTCTAATGCCTAATCGATAATGTTTATTCTGCAAGGCTAAACTCGATTGAAACGCTAGGAATAACAATTAATAAGAAGAGGCGAAATATAGAAAAACCCCTGTATTAAAGTTAAATACAGGGGGGTTGCAAATATGGGAGGGGCAACAGGGTCCAAGGTATGACTTCATAGCCATTATCAAACTAAATTATTCGAGCAATTCCACTTTAGGCGCATCGATAAGTGGGTATTTTTCCAACTCAGGAACTGCGATTCTTAATTTTTGCTCAAGGGCTATCAAGTTCTGCAAGTTATCACACATCTTGTCCGCTCTCGCCTTAAGATCTTGCGCTTGAACTTCCATCTGCTGCTCTATGTCTTGGCTAACATTTTCCATTTTTTGACCAAAAGCTTGCATTTTTTGTTCAAATGAATCGCCGTCACCGGAAAGCATCTCGCTACCTAAATTGATCATCATGGTGCCGATGGAGTTTTTGACTAATTGCTCAACTTCTTGCTCAAATTCTTCACCAAAAGTATCTTCTAAAGAAGATTGAGTCGAGCCCAGATAGAACTTATCGCCATTTTGATAGGCAACTTTCTCGATTCGATACACTTCTTTGCCTTCATCACTTATCGCCAACAGCTTAGGCTCTACTGTGATGTCATAGTTGAGTGCAACCTCGCAATGACTATTATCACTCCAGTATGAAGTCGATGAATGATCTTCGTGAGCAGATACAGAGGTAATTGTTCCGCTAGCAAATAAGACCGCGCTTATCCCAATAGCAGTGGCTAATTTTCTCATCAAATTTATCCTCAATTTAAATGGTCTCTCGACAATCGCTGAGTACCAGTTGTTATTTATTTTCTGACATCGACGATGACTCTCATATCAAACAATAAAGCACAAGCCACGCCAAAACACATAATCAGTTGATAAGTAATAAATTAATGTGTAATAAAGAAAGTGTATGAACAGAAATTTAGTGAATAAACCAGTAGTTGGTCAATTCACTAAATTAAATTTATAACAAATGGATTTAGGACAAGATGAGAAATTGACAGTTAGCTTAGAAAATAGAACGACCCATTTTTTGACACAAATCTTCGAGCGCGGCGATACCCGCCAGAGAGTTACCATTGCTATCTAACTCAGGCGACCAAACACACACGGCCATATCACCGGGTATAACGGCAATAATCCCGCCACCGACTCCACTCTTACCTGGCATACCGACTCGATAAGCAAATTCACCGACACCATCGTATAGGCCTGAAGTGGCTAATAATGCATTCATCTGCCTGGTCTGTACCGGAGAGAGCAATCGAGAACCATCTAAACATGTGCCCTTGTTAGCCAAATACAAGATGGCTTTTGACAGGTCGGCACAGTTCATGCGGATGGAACAATAATGAAAGTAGCTTTGAAGCACAGTATCGACATCGTTGTTAAAGTTCCCAAAGGACTTCATCAAGTAAGCAATAGCCGCATTTCTGGCGCTGTGATCGTACTCTGAAGTAGCCACAACTTTATCTGAGATAAGCGATGGATTAGCACTCAGACCACGAATGAGTTCGAGCATCCTATGCTTAGGTGCACCTAATCGTGCTTGTAGCAGGTCCGCAATAACAAGAGCACCCGCATTGATAAATGGATTTCTGGGGAGACCGTGCTCTAATTCAACCTGAACCAGGGAGTTAAATGATTGTCCCGAAGGTTCTTTACCAACGCGAGACCAGATATCTTGCTCTTCATAGAGAGTTAATGCCAATGTCAGGCTAAATACTTTGCAGATACTTTGAATAGAAAAAGGTTCCAGATAATCTCCGGCACCTATCGTTGTACCATCGATACTGGTGACAGCGATGCCAATTTTATTAGGATTAATGTTCGCCAGAGCAGGAATATAGTCAGCCACTTTACCTTGGCCTAGCAGGGGCCGAACTTTATCGACCACCTGCTCGAGTAATGCGAGTTCGGGCACTAACTCCACCAAATATCGTATAGCTCGCTAACCACAACGTCTGATACCGTTTGTCCCTTCCAGAATTCAATGACGGCAGAGCGATCATCTTCGCTGCACTTACCAATAGCTTGAGTGGCTATGATACCTTCCCACTGCTTATGACCACCGCCGTGGAAGCCTAGTTGACGAGGCTCTATCACCTGATCGATAAACTGATCCACGACTGTATCAATCAGCTCCTCGGATACAGACTCAGCGAAAGTCCAATTAACATCGAAACCAAACTCTTGAAATTCATCTACGCGTAATTTTTTTCGTAAACGACGACTGCGTGTTGCCATGGTAAATCCCACCTTATTAAAATAACCTATAAAAAATAATTTTGTTTACAAGTATCGATTCAATTAATACTCAGCAAATTTAATCGATACGCTCGAACATGATATCCCAGACACCATGGCCTAACCTGTGACCTCTGGCTTCAAACTTAGTCAGAGGACGATGCTCAGGACGCTGAACCACATCACCTGTAGTCGATTGGTTTTGATACCCTTCAGCGGCCCCCAAAACCTCGAGCATATACTCGCTATAGTTTTCCCAATCCGTTGCCAGATGAAAAACGCCACCAATTTTTAACGTGCGACGGATCTGCTGCGCAAATTCAGTTTGTACGATACGACGTTTATGATGACGCTTCTTATGCCAAGGATCTGGGAAGAAAAGCTGCACTCGCGCCAAAGAACCGGCGACAATACTGTTTTCTAATACTTCGATAGCATCATGGTGGAACACACGTAGATTAGTCACACCAGCTTTTGCGGCATCGGATAAACAAGCACCTACCCCAGGTTTATGAACTTCTATGCCGATAAAATTCAGTTCCGGTGAAGCTTTGGCCATCTCGACAAGAGAGGCGCCCATGCCAAACCCTATCTCGAGTACGGTATCAGCCTCTCGGCCAAATATCTGAGCCAGATCAATAGGCTCCGGCGAGTAATCCAGGCCCATTAATGGCCATTGCTGTTCCATCGCGGCAGCCTGACCTTTAGTCAATCGGCCTTCTCTTAATACAAAGCTTCTTACTTTGCGAAGGTACTTACCTTCTTCATTAAATTCCGCGGTTGTCACGTCGCTCATTTTCGCCCTCAGTCTGGCAGGATTAATAGAAAAGAAAGGCATTATCCAAAGATTGTAAGTCAGTGCAAGCCCTAGTTACTCTTAATTGGATTAACAACAATTCGGCAAAGTATACCAAGTTTCTCAAAAACTGTGAATTTACTCCGTTTGAGCTTAGCTAAACGAGTGGCTAAATCATCAAGACTCAACAAACTCGACTTGTTAAAAGGCGCCTTCCTAGATAGACTGCCTGCATAAAAATCGTGTTTCAAATTTCTCTTTTCTTATTTTGATCTCTAATAAAGCAATCACCACTATGTCTTCTGTCGCCATCAGCAATACCAATCACGCCTCTTTTTCTTCCCGTATCATTAGTTGGTATGAAAAATGTGGTCGTAAACACCTTCCATGGCAACAAGACAAGACACCCTACAAGGTCTGGGTGTCGGAAATAATGCTCCAGCAGACCCAAGTCAGCACAGTAATCCCCTATTACCTTAAGTTTATGGAGCACTTTCCCACCATAGACTCACTTGCCGATGCGCCTCAAGATGAAGTGCTGCACTACTGGACTGGCCTCGGCTACTACGCGCGGGCAAGGAACTTACATAAGTCGGCTCAACTCATTCGTGATGAGCATGGTTCACAATTCCCTAGGGATTTTGAAGATGTCCTGTCGCTGCCAGGCATAGGTCGTTCTACTGCGGGCGCCGTATTATCCCTAGCTCTTGCACAGCACCATGCCATCTTAGATGGTAACGTGAAAAGGGTATTGGCGCGTCATGGGGCCATCGATGGCTGGCCGGGGAAAAAACAAGTCGAAAACAAGCTTTGGGATCTGACTGAGAAACTGACCCCTGACTTAGATGTTCAAAAATATAATCAGGCTATGATGGATATTGGCGCCTCTATCTGTTCTCGCTCTAGGCCAGTTTGTAGTGACTGCCCGGTGGCTATCGATTGCCAGGCTCAGCTCACTGGTCGACAGTCAGAATATCCAGGGAAGAAACCTAAAAAGGTGATACCGGAAAAAAATGCCTACATGTTGGTACTCGCTAAGGGCGATGAAGTTATCTTAGAAAAAAGGCCACCAGCAGGGATCTGGGGAGGGCTGTGGTGTTTCCCACAATTTTCTACACGAGAAGAACTTGATGAGTACTTGATAACAAAAGGCTTAACAGTTTTCGAAGAGGAAGTATTACCCGGATTTAGACATACATTCAGTCATTTCCATCTAGATATCAGCCCTATACTTGTCTCTGCCGAAGGCTTTAGCGATAACCAGATCATGGAAGATAAGCCTTCACTCTGGTATAACTTACCCCATCCCCCAAAAGTTGGTTTAGCTGCGGCGACTGAACGTATTCTCGCCAGCTTAAATTCTGTATTAATTAAGGAGTAATCATGGCTCGCACCGTTAACTGCGTCTATCTGAAAAAAGAATCGGAAGGCCTTGGATTTCAGCTATACCCAGGTGATCTTGGTAAGCGTATTTTCGATAATGTCAGCAAAGAAGCTTGGACACTATGGCAATCAAAACAAACCATGCTGATCAATGAAAAAAAATTGAACATGATGAATGTTGACAACCGTAAGTTTCTTGAAGAGCAGATGATCAACTTCTTATTTGAAGGTAAAGACGTAGAGATTGAAGGTTACGTACCTGAGAAAAACGACGAGTAGACACCGAGTAAACAAAAAGCGCCGTAAGGCACTTTTTGTTTACTGATTATAACAGAGCATTTACTGCCTGATACCTTCTACAACCATTGCTAGCTGAACATAGGATGATGCTGGACCCAAGTCCATCTTTATATTGTAATCTTTCAAAGCAAACTCAGTGGTACCAGTAAAACCGGCACGATAGCCGCCCCAAGGGTCTTGCCCTTCACCAATCGTCTTTGCTTTTATCGTCATAGGCTTAGTCACGCCATTAAGAGTAAAGTCACCGTTCAGCAAGAAGTTCCCATCTCCTTTATCGACAATAGAACTCGACTTAAAGCTTGCCTCCGGAAACTTGGCGGTATTTAAGAAATCAGGGCTACGCAGATGCTTATCTCGCTCAGCATGATTAGAATCAAGACTGGCAGTCTTGATCGTCACATTCACATGACCATCAGCTAGCTTATTGCCATCAAAACTAAAATCACCTTCAAATTCATTGAAACGCCCCACCACGAAGCTATAACCAAGGTGACTCACCTTAAATTCTATTGAAGCATGTGCTCCCTTAGTGTCGATGACGTAATCGGTGGCCGATACAGCGCCACTCAAGAGTAAATAGCCTGCCAATGCGGTTGTTAAAAGCGCTCTTGATAATATCGTCTTTTTCATCAATCTATCTTCCTTTTATCTGTTTCTATTTTAAAACTGTGATCATTCTTACCAGAGTTGAATCTTTATCAAAAAAGTGGTGTTTAAATGCACCTAACATATGTATGACGACGAGTCCGATCAAACTGTATGCGGCAAACTGATGAAATAAACCGGCAATATCGGCCTGACTATCGAACAACTCGCCGATTCCAGGCACTTCAAACAGATTGAAAACGGCGATCCCTCTTCCGTCAGCTGTAGAGATCAGATATCCACTACACATGATCAAAAGCATTAACAAATAGAGAGTTCCATGGGCTAGATGCCCGGCTTTAACTTCCCAATTTTTATGTTCGGTTAATGGTGCTGGCTTAGGATTAGCAAACTTCCACACAATTCTTACCATAGTTAGGACAAACAAGACTATGCCGACACTTTTATGTAAATCGGGCGCTGTCTTATACCAGCTACTGTAATAGGTTAATTGAACCATCCATACTCCGGCAGAAAACAGGCCTATGACAGCTATTGCCGATATCCAATGAACCAATATCGCTATGATCCCATAGGATTTTTCTGTATTACGAAACATGACAGACCTTATGATCAACTGCTGATTAACTACTGATTAGCTTATGACTCACATAATACGTTCTATTTTTAAAACTAAAACATCTAAAAATAGGCACTATGATCCTATTTTTTAGAACCTTATATCTATTTTGCTCTTTATTAAGTCATTTAAACCTTATAGAAATCAATCAATAATGATAATCATTTGTAAATACATTTTATTTTAAGGGGTGAGAGCGTGTTCTACAAGGCTTTAGAGAATTAAGTAAAAACTACAGTGTGGAGAAATAAAGACCTAGTTTGCACACTAACTAACCGAATGGTGGGTTTATAACAAAATAGCACTTGCAGGTAGGAAGGCTGCGCTATAAGATACGCCCACTTCAAACGAATCAGGTATAACAAGCTGATTTAGACGCATGTTTAAAACTCATTTGCAGTAGATGACTAACACTCAGTTTAGTTGCCCGAATAGCTCAGTCGGTAGAGCAGAGGATTGAAAATCCTCGTGTCCCTGGTTCGATTCCGGGTTCGGGCACCAACATTTAGCTGGCATAGCTTGTTATTAGAGTTGTGACTGGTAATCAAATAGATTGCTCCCGAGTTTATCTATTGATGAGAAAATACGCCGGCATAGCTCAGTTGGTAGAGCAACTGACTTGTAATCAGTAGGTCCCGAGTTCGACTCTTGGTGCCGGCACCATCTTTCTTAAGAAGAACAACCAAGCCACTTTAATTAGTGGCTTTTTTGTATCTGTAATTTGAGCCCTATTAGCTAAAATGAATCAGTAGGTTACTTCCACCGGAGCTTCGACTCTTGGTGCCGGCACCATCTTTCTTAAGAAGAACAACCAAGCCACTTTAATTAGTGGCTTTTTTGTATCTGTAATTTGAGCCCTATTAGCTAAAATGAATCAGTAGGTTACTTCCACCGGAGCTTCGACTCTTGGTGCCGGCACCATCTTTCTTAAGAAGAACAACCAAGCCACTTTAATTAGTGGCTTTTTTGTATCTGTAATTTGAGCCCTATTAGCTAAAATGAATCAGTAGGTTACTTCCACCGGAGCTTCGACTCTTGGTGCCGGCACCATCTTTCTTAAGAAGAACAACCAAGCCACTTTAATTAGTGGCTTTTTTGTATCTGTAATTTGAGCCCTATTAGCTAAAATGAATCAGTAGGTTACTTCCACCGGAGCTTCGACTCTTGGTGCCGGCACCATCTTTCTTAAGAAGAACAACCAAGCCACTTTAATTAGTGGCTTTTTTGTATCTGTAATTTGAGCCCTATTAGCTAAAATGAATCAGTAGGTTACTTCCACCGGAGCTTCGACTCTTGGTGCCGGCACCATCTTCCTTAAGAAGAACAACCAAGCCACTTTAATTAGTGGCTTTTTTGTATCTGTAATTTGAGCCCTATTAGCTAGAATGAATCAGTAGGTTACTTCCACCGGAGCTTCGACTCTTGGTGCCGGCACCATACAATAAAAAAGCCTCGACATTGTTCGGGGCTTTTTTTATGTCTAAAATATATTAGTTAATGAACAAGCCGGCATAGCTTAGTTGGTAGAGCAACTGACTGACCCATTCTAATAGCTATAGCTCCTTCCGTTAGCTTTTGTTAACAAAGAGTCCCCTTGGTTATATGCAGTAATTAAGGCTCGAACACAGATCTCAACAAGATTGATTGTTCAGTTTTTGACAGCTTAAACTCGTTTAACAAGAAACTGCTTGCACAGCTAATAACATCGCTATATTATACGCGCACTCCAAACGAGACGGGACTAAAAACGCCTTATTTAAACCTTGGTTTAAAACTCATTTGCAGTAGATGACTAACACTCTGTTTAGTTGCCCGAATAGCTCAGTCGGTAGAGCAGAGGATTGAAAATCCTCGTGTCCCTGGTTCGATTCCGGGTTCGGGCACCAACATTTAGTTAATAGTCCATGACTGTTAAAGAATAAGCCGGCATAGCTCAGTTGGTAGAGCAACTGACTTGTAATCAGTAGGTCCCGAGTTCGACTCTTGGTGCCGGCACCATATAATAGAAAAGCCTCGACATTGTTCGGGGCTTTTTTATGTCTAAAATATATTAGTTAATGAACAAGCCGGCATAGCTTAGTTGGTAGAGCAACTGACTTACTCGCTAAATCTAAGCAATATACCAGCAGCAGAGCAATGACACCAATGAGGGCTTGAGCAGAAACCGGGAAGGAGTTAACCACACCGCCGAACAGACTCTGGGCCGTATATTTCCAATTAACTAAGCTAGATGCCAAATAGATGGCGACAGCAGGGATGGTTATAGAGCACACCAAAGAAGAGTAACAAGAAGAGTCGTTTCACTGAATGCTTATTAGAGTGGCATTCTCTGGGCAATCGGTAGCTTATCTAAGCGTTTAGGTGCCTTAGCAAGACTCACTTCCATTACAACCCCCCTATACTTTATCGTTTATTATTTATATTTTTATTCTGCTTTTATAGACAAACTCTAGATAACATAAAGCCCCAGACTGATGACTAGGGCTTTATGTTAATGGGTAATGCTAGGCCTTAAAGACAGACGTGTCGCCTATCAGTGTTTCAGCTCATCGTTTAGCAATACTCGGTCTGCTCGGCTGTCTACACTTATTTGTCCCTGGCTTTTGGCTAAACCTAAATACTCAGCTGGGTATAAATAGCCCATACGAATCGCTTCATCCAAAGGCAAACCTAATATCTTGACCGTGTTTCTAATCGCACCCGCCATGTCTAATACACAGCCGGCAAGCTCACCCGTCACGATATTCAACCTATCACCTTGGCGTATAACCTGAGTGCCAAAGAGTTCGAAACTTGCTGCCTCATCGAGACCTAAAGGTGGCATAGCATCTGTGACTAACATCACCTTACTCTTGGCTTAGCGTAAATAGCCACTCTAGCCGCGGCAGCATGCACATGGTGGCCATCGACGATGAGCCCACACGGCATCGGCTCTCGATTGCCGCGCCGACCATACCCGGCTCACGAGAACCGAAGGGGGACATCTGAATGGATTCAAATGTCGGTGATAAACCGTGAAGTGGATTTGCACGCCCAGCTACACCAGTCCCAATTACACCATCTTCGCTAGAGTAAATTGTTGCCCTGCATTTACTGCCGCCACCATCGAGTGACCTCAAAATATTTCTGCATATCAGTGCGTGCAGGCGGTACACCATTAAGTTTTCTATACCGGTAAATAAACGCTAAATACTGACCTTACTTATCAGTAAATGAATGAGTCAAGGTACTAGTAACGCCTCGCTGTTGTTGGCGCGATAATCCCCTCTGGGAACTAGACTTTCTAATCCTTCTGGGCCATTAAAACGCCATTCGGTTATCCTTGGAATCTAAGTTGTTTATGCTTACAAGTCGATATTAGTATCGCTAAAAGCAGCCTGTTCTATATGAATGACCCGGCATACTCCGTCTCGGTTATCAACCATATCTGAGATAAGAGTCGAACCATCCGACTGTTTTTCTATAGTGTACTGTGCTGAGCTACCGCTAAAGAACACGATATTGGTTGCCGCATTACCCGTGATGCGGTTATCGAAGCCATTGACTATAACATTGCTGTTGTTATCACCCGTTAAAGTGACATCTTTAAGATACTGGGCATGATGGGTGTAGCCTAAATTCGCATTAAATTTCAGGCTAAAATCTCCCTCAAAGCTAGCATCTATGCGGGCATCATAGGTCAGATAAGGGTGAAAGAACTTATTATCCATCAGCTTAGCGCCCAAGGGATCTTCACTGCTGATTTCAGCTCTGATTTTCGCCACATAGCCGCCCCACATGCCATGGGTATCACTGCCAGACCAAGCTCCCCAGAGGCCATAATATGAGTCAATAACTGTGGCTAAATACTCCTGAGTCAGACTATTTTCTAGTGTCAGTTCGGCAATCCAATCAGGCGATCCTATGCCCCATAGTTTGTCATTAAGCGCGACTATCTGAGCGCTGCTAATTTCGGCCTGATAATCGGCTAACGCACCCATAAACTCAGGGTTTTGATCGACGCCAATGCCGTAGTCATAAACCAGGTGCAGTATCTCTTCGAAACTGGCATCACGGTGGCCATCATAGGTTTGATTGATATACCAGTTGCCTCCCTCGACCTGGATTTCATTCTGATAAAGCGGCTGACCACCTAAGTTTGTCGCCGGATTAGTGCCGTCATCCTGGCCATTGAGCAGTAATAAGATAGCGCCGTTATCCGCCATTTTATTCGCCACAGCCGACTTATCGCTGCCATATTCAGAACCAGGATAGTCGGTGAGATAGTGAGTCAAGATAGTGAGTCAAGATAGTGAGTCAAGATAGAACGTGCTCTGACAATTTGATTATCGGACAATTTATCCTGGGCGATAAGGTGTATCGACTTGCCATTAGGGGCTTGTACTTGGGTGTAACGGTTAAATTTAAGCACAGAGCTGTATGTCGCCGACAGAGAGTCCGGCACACCGGTGATATCCAAGGCTAAGGTTGCAGCCGACAGTTTACTGCCTGTGCCCGTCGTATCAGTACCAGCTCCTGTCGTCTCTGGTACTGATTTAGTGCTTGAAGCATCTGAGTCACACGCCACCACTGTCACTAAACTTGTGACCAGCAGGCTTGCCAATAATACTTTATTCATAATATGTCCCCGAAATTATCTGTGTGAACAAAATTATCATGGGCAGGAGGAATAAAAAGTAAGCGGCTGTAAGCTAAGGCACGACCCATGTAAGCGGGTGTAAGCGCACTATCATTAACGGTGAGAGTCTGTAAAAATAAGCGCTTCTAGCTGCTCATCTCAACACCAAAATTGGCATTAGGAGTTCCTGTGGTAAAAGCGCGCATACTCATCATAGAAGATGATTTAGAGATCTCACGATTGACCGCCATGTATCTGGAGGCGGAAAATTATGAAACTAAAATTGTTAATGATGGCCTGCTTGCGATAGATACCATTAAGCGCTATCAGCCTGATCTGATCATACTCGATCTCATGTTACCCGGCTTAGATGGTATCGAGATCTGCAAGCAATCCCGCTGTTTCTATTTTAGTCCCATACTGGTGCTAACCGCCTGCGCCGACGATATGAGTGAAGTCAGCCTGTTAAAGCTGGGGGCCGATGATTATCTGACAAAACCCATACATGGTAGCGCGCATTGACGCCCTCCTCAGACAGGCAGGCAGTCAATCCCCGAGTACGGTAGTGATAGAGGTTGGCCAGCTAAAGCTAGATACTGCGAACAAAACGATCAGCCTTGGAGAATTAAATCCCCAACTTACCGAAGCTGAATATGACATTTTACTCCTGTTGGCCTCAAACCCAGGTAGTATCACGCTCCCTGCGCGGCATAGATTATGACGCTAATGACAGATCTGTGGATATGCGAATTTCAGGCTTAAGGAAGAAACTTGGCGATATCTGCTCACCTTATAAGCTTATTTTAACCGTGCGTAACAAGGGGTATATGTTAGTCAATGGCTAAATTTATTCCTCCACTATTCGCCCGCCTCTATCTGGGGATCATACTCGCCTTGTTCGGCAGCATAATGATGACTATTTATGTCAGTGAAGAATCGATTAATAAGAGTGCCATGGTGGATTTTCATGCCGACACCAGTTACATCTTCAATGAGATCTCCACCTCTTTGAAACACAGTGGTGTGGAGTCTGAAGCTTACATTCAATCCCTGCCAAAAAAACTGCTAGTATTCGATATCCAATGGCAGGCGATATGGGATGGCTCGCCACAATGTGAAGCCTGTGAGTACTTATATACCCTAGAGAACAGCCTGATCTATGAACGCGAGGATGAAAATCTGTTAGCCGTTTACCCCCTGGCTAATGCTAAAGGTGCGATGCTCATCAGCGACCGATATCACTTTTTTGATGATGCACACACTGAGGTCGACGATGACATCAAGCTGCAAAACTTAGCCATCTTATGGCAACAACATCCGGAAGACATACTCCCCTTGATACTGCTTTTTGTAGCCATATTGGCGATAAGTGCCCCCTCTATTTTCCTGTCCGCCAGTTACAGAAGCAGATAAACCAGCTTATCGACACCAATGATAAATTTGGTCGCGGCGAGCTTATGGTGCGCGCCTCCCCCAAGTTATCTGAGCCAGTGAAAGCCTTGGCGACTAGCTTTAATCAGATGGCCGAATCAATTACCGAAACCGTGAAAGAGAATCAGATATTTGCCCAGGCCGTACCCCATGAGATGCGTACTCCTCTGAGCCGCATACAGCTAGCCACAGGGCTATTACGAAAGAGCAGTACTGAGCCCCAACAAGTTGCCTTGCTCGATAACATAGATACCTATATAGATGATATCGATGAGCTCACCAAACAAGTGCTGACTTTCTCTAAACTCAATGCCGCAATCGGTGAAGACAAGTCCATAAGCAAGCAAGTCATTAAACTCGAAGCATATTTAGACGAGCGTATAATCCAGTTGAATCAAGATAAGACCAAGAACGTTATCCTCTATTGTCATCAACAAGAGCTGGAGTGCGACCCTGCCTATCTCAGATTAATGTTCGATAACTTAGTTAAGAATGCCATCAGATATGCCAAGTCCACCGTCATCATCTGTGTTGAAATTAAGGAAGTGAATCAAGCCGACACACAGCTCATCATCACAGTGGCAGATGATGGCCCGGGTATAGCGAAAGAAGATTTCGACACCATCTTTATCCCCTTCTCCCGCTTAGACAAGAGCCAAAATCAACAAACCGGCGGTTTAGGCCTGGGCCTAGCTATCGCCAAGGCTGCGACGAAACGCATGTCCGGAGAGTTAAGCGTGAGCCGACCCCCTGATGGCGGTGCCAGTTTCAGCTGTCGTATACCAAGTGGTTATTCGCTCAAAAGCAATAGCTAACTCCATTTATGCTGTTTTCGCCTGAGTGCTCGATTTCTTAACCAAATCGGCAAGTTGAATTGTCAATTGGGCCACTTGTAGCTGAAGTTCCTTGCTTTTATCTTTACCTGAATCACTCCTGTCTCTAACAGACTCCTTCAACAGCTCCTTGATCACTTTCAATTTTTTCTGCAAACGTTCCAGCTGTTGCCCGTTCGGGGACTTAGCACTGCCCGCCGCCGAACCGGCACTGTCCTTACCTTTAGCCATTTGACCGTGCAGTTTACTTCCCAGCTCCTTTGACAATGCGGCTTGCCCCTCCTTAGATATCGACACGACGTCACTCGCCGAGTCCTTATTAGCCGCCGAAGAGGTAACAGCAGCAGCCTCGGGATCCTTGCTCTTCCCTTCTGTTTTCTGACTATTTATTGGCTGGCTATTGCTTGCACTTCCTACACTGCTCGCGCTCGCCTTGACCGATACATTTGATAGATCTGCGCCAATCGCGGCGCCCTGAGCGGTTATTCCAGTGACATTCATACAGATCCCTTTCTTTAAAAAGTGGCTATTTAGATTTAGCTTACGATTTACTCCAAAACTAGCCTCTCAATTCTGAGGCCGATATACAGTAAGCGTATGTAAGCAGGAGCAATAATGAGTCACATTGTCTAGGAAAATTAAATATTAGAACGGATCTCCACACGCATTTTTAGCCGAGCCGATACCAGAGCCTTGCCGGTGTCTTTACATAAAAACCCAAAAACATTTAGACTTCTAGACGTCCACTTGTTATGTTCGTATTTCATTCAAAAGGAATTAGGAAGAAAAGATGAAACTAGAGTCACTGGCGCTGCACCACGGATATAAATCAGAGGCCACTACCAAGGCCGCAGCAGTCCCTATCTATCAGACCACTTCCTACACCTTCGACGACACCCAACACGGTGCCGATTTGTTCGATCTAAAGGTCGCAGGCAACATCTACACCCGCATCATGAATCCGACAACGGATGTATTGGAACAAAGATTAGCGGCGATTGAAGGCGGTGTCGGTGCACTCGCGGTAGCATCGGGCATGGCGGCGATAACCTACGCCATTCAAGCCCTGACCCAAGTGGGTGACAATATCGTCAGCACCAGTCAACTCTATGGCGGCACCTATAACTTATTTGCTCACACACTTCCTCGCCAGGGTGTCGATGTACGAATGGCGGCGGCTGATGACTACACAGGCTTAGAAGCCCACATAGATAACAAGACTAAAGCGCTTTTTTGTGAGTCTATCGGTAACCCAGCAGGCAACATAGTCGACCTGACACGTTTAGCCGAAATAGCCCATAAGCATGGCGTACCTCTGATCGTCGATAATACCGTGGCCACGCCAGTCCTGTGTAAGCCGTTTGAGTTTGGCGCCGATATCGTGATCCATTCCCTGACCAAGTATATTGGCGGTCACGGCACCACCATAGGCGGCGTTATCATAGATTCCGGTAAGTTCGATTGGGCGGCAGAGCCTGAGCGTTTTGCTCTGCTCAACGAGCCGGACCCGTCTTATCATGGGGTGGTCTACACAGACGCCTTCGGCCCGGCCGCCTTTATCGGCCGTTGCCGCGTGGTGCCACTGAGAAATACCGGTGCCGCATTGGCACCACAAAGCGCCTTCCTATTACTACAAGGTTTAGAAACTCTGGCGTTGAGAATGGAGCGCCACTGTAGCAACGCACTAACATTAGCCGAATATCTGCAGCAACACACCAAAGTCAGTTGGGTCAACTACGCCGCGCTGCCAAACAGCCCATTTCGAGATATCTGCCACAAGATCACCGGCGGCAAGGCATCGGGGATCATCAGCTTCGGCATAAAACCCAGCCAGAACTGTGATGGCAAGGAGGCGGGCGGCCATTTTATCGATGCTCTACAGATGATTTTACGCTTAGTCAATATAGGCGATGCCAAGTCCCTCGCCTGTCACCCGGCATCGACAACCCACAGACAGCTCGATGCCGACGAGCTCGCCAAAGCCGGAGTATCGGAAGACCTGATCCGCATATCTGTGGGAATCGAGCACATAGATGACATCATCAGCGATGTGTCGCAGGCACTCGAGCAAGCTTAAAGCCAATCTGAGCTGATGTCCTTCGTCGAGATGCTTTATCGGGTCTATGAACAAGTTCGGTTTCGATGCCGATAACATAGATAAGAGCCAAGATTCGGTAGGCTATAAATTAAGGCAACATTTCAAGCACAAGGGCCTCGATTGCCTCATCATAGGCGATGAAGCAATCGAACAAGTAAGGTCTGGGTCTGCCGAGAATTGCCCCTCTAACGTAAAAATAAACGCCCAGCGGCGTCATCTCGACCCGCTGTCACCCTAATACTCAAAGATCTCCCCGAGCCCTATGAATAATCCCCTCTCAAATAGATACCACAGGCCCTCTTATCTAATACATAGATATAACGTCATAAATCATTAGTCATAACTTCATACGGTCCTCCTAAACTGGCGGAAAATTGTAGGAAGCGGCACCTCTAGTCCCTTCCCCATGGATCGCCCTGTCTAAAAATAATGGATGTACCGAACCTTAAGCACTGTGCACTGCTACTGACGCTCGCCACAAGCCTGTTACTGACGGCCTGTAGTGATAACGACAAGGATGATAATAACGACTCCCAAGAGAAGATTGCCGTCCAAGTTGGCCCAAGACCTCTGTTTCTGGTGCGTCAGATACAAGACGGTGAGCTAATTCCTTCTGAGTATGCCAATGCCGCCAACGATGCCGGACTGAAGATAATCACCTGATCACTGGAACGCTCCGGCCTACTGATCGACGGTGGTGGCTGGTACTACCAAAGTATCTCTGATGCCATAGACAATGAAGGCGATGTGTTCGAACTACTGGATGTATAGGCTAAAGATGTCGGCGTGATGGGGGTGTTCTCCGATTGGCCATCGACCGTCACTTACTACGCCAACCGCACTGGTAAATAATACCAAATGGGGCACAGGTTATTTCTGTGCCCACTCCCTAATCCCCATCAGGCTTAATCCCACTGCTACGTCCTAGGTTCCCACTGGTTTAATCCTGACAAGCTTTATACTGACAAGTATTTAAACGCTGGTCAGTGGCAGCTCCCTCGCCTGCTCCCTGAGATAATCCATACCGGTGAGAAAGCCGACAAACATCTTCAAGGCAATAAATTGTCCCTGCTCAGTGGTGCGGTAATTATCACCCCGTTTTACAATGGCCCCAGACGCCAGCAGAAAGCTCATCTCCAACGGCAGAGCCTGCCACAAAGACCGCCCGGTATGACCCTTAAACACCTGATTATCCAGATGTCCGTGCCCCATCATGATCATCAGATGATGCTGTATCAATGCCTTGCTCTCCAAAGGTTTGATATAACAGGTACCAGATTGGACCTGGTCGATAAGCCGGATGTAATCGGCGATATCGAAGCTTGAGATGCTAAACTGCTCGCCGAAACGCCCAAAGGCCCCAGAGCCGACGCCGAAGCAGTCCTCGCCATCGAGCACATACTTGTTTTGCACCGGCTGGCCAAAGCTACGACTGAAGGTCCAGGGAAACTCCATCACATAGCGGTCAGCCAATGCCTGTTTCACCGCCAGAAACTGCGGCCACAATTCATGGGCGGGTCCCGCCAAACAGCCGGCCTTCTTACGGTTCTTACCTATGCCAATCGTCAGAGGATAAGTGGTAATTTGATCTGGATTGAGCGCCATGGTCTGCAACAAGTCTGCGTGCACCGTGTCGGCGTTCTGCATCTTAAAGCCATACATCATGTCCACATTCACCGTGGGAAACAACTCGATGGCGCGACTGACATACTCGGCCTGTTGCAAGCCGGAGCCAAACTTCTCGAACCTGCCCGTGATCTTGAGTATGGCATCGTCGAAGCTTTGCACCCCGATTGACATTCGGTCCACTAACCCCTTGAGTAACTCAGGGTGTCCCTCTTTGAAATAGATAGGATCGCTCTCACAGGAGACTTCACGGATTGTCGTCAGGCTCTTGATAAGCTCTATGGTCTTTATCAACTCATCTTCGAGGATGGTGGTGGTACCGCCGCCGATATACACGCGGTTAAATCGGTAGCCTTTAGCTATGACCTGACGAATCTCCTGTCTCAATGCCTGAAAATACTCTCTGGCCAGAGACTCTTGAAACTTAACCTTATGAAATGAGCAGAAGCGACACAGGGTGTGACAGAAAGGAATATGAATATACAGGGTTTCTATGGGTTCATCCGGAACACAGTCAATTCCGGCGGATACGGGCACGGCATCTTGCAATGAGAGGGATTGCTTAATACTGCGATTCATCATCCAATCCAGGCTATCAGTGGCCAGATACAGGCGAGTCCTCGAGAGAAAATGCGTCATTTATGAATACCTTTGAAGCTATACCGTTTGCCTCATATTGATCTTGATGAGCGCCAAATGGTATTAAGAGAGATAAGACAAATTCAGGGTAATCAAATTGAGGCGGAGAAACTGTCGTATCGACGGGAGATTGATGATTATCTATTGATATTTATTCGTTTTGCCGAGGGGGCTCACATTCTGCTATCTTGTTAAAATCACTTATCTAGTGACTTATCGAGAGCAATAAGAAGGCCGTTCATTGCTAAAGAACGGCCTATACCCAAGCTACCTCAAGGTGCTCGTTTCAGAGCCCCCGTAGGATAGCTGAACAAGGCAGTGATTGAGAGAATGGTTATTCCCTTGTCGATAGCACTAACGCAGTGCAGGTGTTCTACGGGAGCTCCCGCAGGGCAAGGCGAGAAGCAACATTTTCCTGCGTTATGAAATATTGAATTAGAATAACTAGTACTACTATTTCATGCCTTGAACTCTGTCACTTCTCGACATGCTGAATCCTGCATTTTGAAGTAGTTTGGGTATATAGATAACGAGTCTGCTAGTAACCTCTGGCAGTTATCGGCGACCAGTACTTTTCGACTTCTTCTTTAAGAAATGCCTGCTTCTCTTTGGTCAGGTCCTCGACAGAGATTCCAATGGCTTGATGGGCCTTCTCCTTGGTGCTGATATCAGGATAGTAAACATCCTTAACCTCCAACATACTCAATATCTCTTTCAGCTGCTCACGGGCGTCATTTGCCTGCTCAGTAGCCTTGGCCAGCAGTGCCTTGCCCTCTTGTGGATTGTGAGCATAGAGACCGTGGGATGCCATGGCAAAATCCCAGCGCCATTGAGCATGACGAATGGCCATAATGGCGTCGTTCATGATTGGCCAACTCGCTCCGGCTACCCAGGCGGCCTTGGCTTCATAGTGCGCCTTTACCAGCAAGTTCTCTACATGTCGAGCCGCCTTATCGATGGCTTGCTTGTCTCTGTCTAACGCCTTCTCAATCTTACTTTGACTAGAGTGGCAGCGACTACAGGCTTTATCGAATTGCGCTAGTGCATTACCCACCTTGTGGTTAGTATATTCCTTGCCATTTTTATCGATCGCTGCCGGCATATGACAGGTGATACAGGTGACGCCACGCTTAGCATGCTTACTGCGACTCCAATGTTCAAATTCTGGGTGGCGGGCCTTGAGGATTGGGGTCTTAGAGATAGGATGGATCCACTCATAGAAGCGACGGGTAT
Organism: Shewanella benthica KT99; assembly: GCF_000172075.1. Taxonomy (GTDB): domain Bacteria; phylum Pseudomonadota; class Gammaproteobacteria; order Enterobacterales; family Shewanellaceae; genus Shewanella; species Shewanella benthica_A. The sequence continues at coordinate 24,599 of NZ_ABIC01000007.1, read as the reverse complement.
CGTAGTACTTCTCAATCTTGTCGGCGTCGTTACCAAATATCCAGGGAATGTTGACCTTGTTACTATTCTCTGGCTGAAAGTAATAGCTCACATGACATTGACCACACACCTGAGCGCCTTGCATGCTAATGTCTTGTTTATCGAATGGCAGATGAATTTTAGTCATGGCATCTTGCGCGTGAGGCCTAGGCAACGCCAGTTTATCAGAGCCTTTTACATGGCAATCGGTGCAGTAGACCACACTCTTAATCTCACTGCCGAGGTCGGTGAAGTTTTTCCCCGAAAAACCCTGCACACCAAGCTCATTCATTAAACGTGGTGCATCGGGCGTCTTACAAGTCCAGCAACTGGCCGACAGGCCTTTGGTGCCCGCTTCTGGTATCACACCGGTTCTCAAGGTATGAGTCACATCGGCTACGGCAAATTGATGACCTCTTGGGCTGTGGTACTCCTTAGCAAATGAAGACCCTGCCCACAAGATGATGTTGGCCGGATAATTGGCGAGCATATCTTCGCGCTCAACCTGTTCCTCGGTAGCAGCCCAGCTATCAAACTGAGCAGGAAACTGCGCCTTATCCGCGGCCTGCAGCGAATCTATTTCAGCATCGGCCAGAGATTGACCGGAGAACATCACGCTCGTCAAGAGAGTCACGCTTAATACAGTGCGAGAAATTCGTCTTATCATAAGATTGAATTACCTAAAGTTTATCTACTGAAACTAGTTTAAATGAAAGAGAGAAAAGAAGATTCGAGCGCGGGTTAGAAATGATAACCCGCGCTATAATTTATACCTAAATAGGTAGGATTAAATAAATGTATTTAAACTAGCATGTTAACCCGGTTTTCCATCGACACGGGGACGAAATAACACCGGGGTATAATGCCAGACAAACAGACCGAAGGCGATAAACCAGAGACCAGCGGAGATCCACAGCCAAGTCTGATAATGATCCGGCATTAGGGTCGGCATCAGTGCTCTAAATATGGCCGCGAGAGTGATACTGGCAAAGGCTATCGACATCTTAGGCCCAGCATAGATGTTACGACCGGTATGACCCAGAGAAACCCTCGAGATCATCGACAAACAGATACCTGCCAAGGTGCCTATAGCAATAAGGTGCAGCAGATTGCGATAGGCTAACAGGTTGTCGATGTTCCAGGCGAGCGCTAGCAAGGTAACGGGCAATAACAGATAACCTATATGCAGCGACCAGAGCATGGGCTCTTTCAGTGTTTTGTGAGGATTCCAGCGAGCCCATCTAATGAGATGCAGTACTCCAGCCGCCACTAATAACCACTGCTCTACAGCCTTAGGTAAAAACTGGCCTATGGCTTGAGTCACCAGCAGTAACATCACCAAGATTAAGGCGTTCTCTAACAGGGGAATAGGCTCACGCTTCTCCTGTTTAATTCGCATAGCGGTAAAGAAAGGAATGACTCGGCCACCGACGATAGTGATGAGCAGCGCCATCCACCAGATCATCGCCTGCCAGATATGGTTTGAAAGCGTAAAGTCTCTCTCATTCAAGGCGTAGTAACTCAGCAGGTTAATGCATAAGGCCAGGAACAACATGATAGGAAAGCCAATATTATGCCATTGCTTAACTTTATAGATGCTAGTCCAGAGTTTGAATGCGGTTAACCCTAAGAAGAGTGAATCAAACAGAGCGGGCACTAATAGCGGAATATCGAAAGGCAGTAAAAGCAAGACTCTGGCGGTGAGCCAGCAGAAGAAAGTTACCGCTAAGGCTATACCAGTCAAGCCGGGTTGATTGGTCCAGCTCTTCACCGCGGTCAGCAAGAAGCCAGCGACAATCGCCATGGCGAAGCCGAACAGCATCTCATGGGGATGCCACCAGAGTGGCACTACCTTGCTCCAAAATTCAGACTGAAACAGGCTGTATTGCGGCATAAACCAGGTGACTAACCAGAGTGGGATATACAAGGCAGCTAAGGTAGCCCCCCCTAGAAAGAAAGGTCTGAAAGCCAATCGCCAAATGGCCGGCGTCTTTTCTGTCACGGCTGGATCATCAATATTAAGCATTAAGGTCACTCCGAACTAAACGTGTATATTAATTACATCTTTATGTTGAGGCCTATTTTATGCCTGAGTTATGCACATAACAATCAATATAGCCCGGAATGTAACCCTTGATTGTTAAATCTGTGACATGCGCCCTTGAATGGCCTAAATCTCTGCAGCTAAACCTAGTACACACCTCGCTGACATTAGCTTACCGCAACTATATCGACATTTTTTCTACTCAAAGCTCAATAGACTCATCCAGAGACAAGCTCAAAACGTAACGGGATTTATCGAACTTGGATTGATAAATAATAGCAAGAGTCGCAAAAATTTAATCAGATGAGCATAAAATGACTTCAACGACTAACCCCAGACATTTCTCTATCAGTAGCCACTTTACTTATCCCTTGATGACATTTCTATTAATCGCTGGCCTGTTCGAATACTTTCAATTCGATCTATCCATAGCTAAGTTCATCTTCAATATTCAGGGCGGAGTCGATTACTGGCCATTAAGAGCTCACTGGTTGACCGAGAATGTGCTGCACGAGGGGGGGCGAAATTTTATTATTCTATTAGGCGTGTTACTGCTTTGTATCATAGGCACCAGCTTTAGACGCTCAACCTGGTGTAAATACAGGCGCAGCCTGATCTGCTTGTTTATCAGTGTACTGAGCAGTATTTTATTGGTGAAATTTATCAAGGACTTCACTCATGTCAGCTGTCCCTGGGATGTAATGCTATTTGGTGGCAGCGTGCCATACGTACCCATCTTCAACGCCTTACCCGAGGGAGCACAATTGGGCCAATGTTTCCCCGGGGGACACTCCAGCGGCGGTTATGCCTGGGTAGCCTTGTACTATTTCTTCCTCCAGAAAAAACCTCAATATCGTAAGCTGGGTTTAGCCTTTGGCCTCTGCTTAGGTGGACTATTTAGCCTGACTCAGCAATTGAGAGGCGCACACTTCTTCTCCCATGGGATCTGGAGCCTGGCCATAGCTTGGTTTGTAGCAAGCTTAGTTTATTACTTATTATTTGTTCGGCCTCGACTCGAAGCGCACCAGACCAGAGAACAACCACAGTTGGCTTAGCAACAAGAAAAGTTGCAAAATTAGCCGAGAAGCTATCAGAGATGCGTAACCAATAAGCACTGACATTGAACATGTCATCTGAATCGCTATGTTTCCAATTAGCCTGAAGAACGACACCGGCTGTGGATTGAAGCGCGATATAACTAGGTAGCTTTAATCCGTAGCTCTCTTCGACATTGCTGTCACCGCCTTGATAGAAAGCAAAAGACGCATTATTTACATGTGGGATATTCAATCTCAGATCTAAATAACCAATATAAATGAACGCAAGTCTCTAATGCACTCAACGGTAAATAGGACTAATATCGAAAGGTGACTCAATATCCGGGCGCAATATTGGCTCGATAGCAGAATGTTACATTCACACTGGAGTAATTATGCATTTGATAATGAAGAGCCAGTTCGATGACTTGAGACTAAACGAGGCTCACGAATACAGCGCCGATGATAAAGGCGGCAAGAAGGTGGTGAAAATTTTCAAGGACGGCCAGCTGATCGCTAAAAAAATAGTGGTTAAACGTTCGATACAGTACTTCGGTGTCACGGGCATTGAAGACTTCTTCACTCACTAATACCATAAACATAAAAAACAGCCCAGGGCTGTTTTTCATGTTTATCTGCTGGAGATACCGATTGGTATGCTAGTTAGCGCTTCTTATCCGTTCGACGGCTAGCATAGCTCGACTTAGCACCATCGGCTCGGCTCGACGGTTTGCCCTTATGTTTATTGGCAGGTTTGCCTTTACGTCTGTCAAATTTCTTTTTAGTTGTCGTCACGTCTTGAGTCTCCCGATATCGAGCCGGCAGAGGCGCGCCAAGCTCGTACCCAGGTAGAACGATGCGCGGCAGCTTAAGCTCAATCAGACTCTCAATCTCATCGAGCATCTCCTCATCGGATGGACAGACAAAGGAGATAGCTCGCCCGGTTAAGCCTGCGCGGCCGGTACGACCTATACGGTGAATATAATCCTCGGCTCCATAAGGTAGCTCTAGGTTGATCACCAGAGGCAAGGCTTGGATATCTATCCCCCTCGCCGCCACATCTGTAGCCACCATGACCCTGAGTTTACCCGCCTTAAACTCTTCCAGGGTACGGTTTCTCGCCCCTTGCGTCCTATCACCATGAAACACGCCACACTTGATGCCGTCTAAGCTCAGCTCACTGTTAAGATGCTCGGCGCTCTCCTTGGTTGTGGCAAAGACTAATACCTGCTGCCAGTTGTTACGCCCGATTAATTCGGAGAGTAGCTCGGCTTTACGGCGTTTATCGACCAGGTAGACCTCCTGCTCGACGCTGGCAGCGGAGCGAGTCTGAGCGACATTAATCCATTGGGGAGAGATCAGCATCTTCTCGGCTAATAGCTTCACTTGGTCACTATAGGTCGCCGAGAAAAAATGCGTTACATGTTGTGATGCAACCAGAGACTTGACTCTCTCGATATCACGAACGAAACCCATGTCCAACATTCTATCCGCTTCATCTATAATCAGGCTGGTAACGTCAGACAAATTGAGTCCATGCTGACCGACAAAATCGAACAATCGACCCGGGGTAGCCACTAAAATATCGACCCCGGCATTCAATGCCTTACGCTGAGGATTCATGTTCGCCCCACCATAGACAGCCAATGTCTTAAGGGAGGTAAACTGGCCATAGCGAGTGATATTCGCAGCCACTTGAATGGCCAACTCTCGGGTAGGCGTCAGAATAAGGCCGCGAAGACAAGGATACTCCTGCTCTTCCTTGAGTAAGCGTTCTAATAAAGGTAGGGCAAATGAGGCCGTCTTGCCCGTTCCCGTTTCGGCGCATGCCATAAGATCTGCGCCCGATAAAGCAACCGGTATGACTTCTGACTGAACCTGTGTGAGTTGCTGATAACCACATTCATCGATGGCATCGATCAATAAGGGATTCAAGTCGAGGGCGGCAAATTTCATGGAAAACTCATGTGGGATAATAAATGAGCGCGGAGTCTATCAAAAACCGACTTCACTGGCTACGACGATACCTGTTCATGTGCCATCGCTGCGATAGCCAGGATATATTTCTGCTCAAAATCGAAGACAAACATAAACTTGAAGTATGTTATTTCTCCCACATATTTAATAATTTAGGCTAATGGAACAAAATAAAAAAACTGATAGATAAAAATCAACTTTAATCAAAAATAGATTAAGATGCAGTGCAACCTTATATGGATATTCAGGGTAAACGGACTCATGCTAGGATCACACTTAGCCTTTTTGAAGGCGATTTTATTTGCTAGCTCAACCTTACTCAGCCTATGTAGCTATGCTCATGGAGATGACGCTAAGCAAGAGTCCCGTCAAGTCATCAAGCTTGCGGCGGAGGATAACTGGGCGCCATTTGCCAATGCCGCCGGCACAGGTCTCTCTCATTCCATCATCAATTCGGCTTTTGCTCGGGTTGGCATTGAAGTCAAGAGCATAGTAGTGCCCTACTCTCGAGCGGTTGTCATGGCCACGAAAGGGCTCGTCGATGGTGTCTTCAATCTGATTAAAGAAAAGAGCACCGAAAATCATTTTGTCTTCGGTGAACAGCCTCTCTTTTCTGCAACGGCCTCTTTCTATCAGAATACAAAAATGCCAGTCCAAGCCGTGGATAAATGGCAGTTGCCACCCAATACTAAGGTGGGAATTATCCAAGGCTATGAATATGGTGATGAACTTAACTTGCTGCCAAATGTTCACATATTTAAGCTTGCCAACCATAACCAGCTGATCAACTTGCTGCTACTGGACAGAATTGATCTTGCTATCATGTATGATTTAGTCGCCGACCACTATATTCAACGCATGGGAGTCGCCGCTGCTATAGAGCAGACCTTCACCAATCATACTGGCCAAGTCTATCTGGCTTTTTCTAAGCACAATCCACAGGCTGAAACTCTGGCAAAACTACTGGATACCGGCCTAATTTCACTCCAGCAAGATGGCAGTCATCAAAAAATAATGACCTCTATCGAATCGACTAATTAGAGGTAAGTATTTAAATCTCTGTGCTAGACTAGCGCTAATTCTCAGAAGTATTGGCTCAAACAACGATTATGCATAAGACAGTTCAAAGTGGTAAAGAACTGAATTACAGTTCTACATTTCATTTCCCGGTTCAAATCTATTACGAAGATACAGATTTTTCAGGCGTGGTTTACCACCCTAATTTTCTTAAATATTTTGAGCGAGCGAGAGAGCACGTCATCGGAGCTAAAACATTAGCTCGACTCTGGGATGAGCAAGGCTTAGGTTTTGCTGTCTATCGCAGTGATATGCTGTGTCATGACGGCGTTGAGTTCGCCGACATTATAGACATCAGGACTCGTTTCTACTTCGAGAGTAAATACAGAACGGTCTGGCATCAGGAAATTTGGCGACCCAATGCGAAAAAGCCAGCTGTCACCGCCAACATAGAAATGGTGTGCATGAATAAAGCGAGGCAGCTGACACCTATGTCGGCAGACTTGTTGGCACATCTAAGCCAGTCATTTGCCGAGAGTCACCAAAGTGTGTCATCTCTGTGAGCCCAAATAACGCTGAATAAATCACTGTCTAATATCGAAATATATTAGACAGTCCGAATCTGATCCGCTTCGATCTCTTTAGCTGTCATGGGTTTAGCAAATAGATCGCCCTGAATTTTATCGACCCCCATCTCAATCAGAGCCAGATTCACCGCTTGGGTTTCAACCCCTTCAACTGTGGTGATAAAGCCCAGGCCTTTTGCTAGATCTATGCTAGATCTCATGATGTGTGCGGCACGTTTGTCGGTCAAGAGATCATCGAGAAAGGCCTTATCAATTTTTACTTCATCGACAGGAAAGTTTTTAAGGTAAGCCAATGAGGAGTGACCAGTACCAAAATCATCTATGGCGACACTTACACCTATCTCCTTTAACTTCTCAATGGTGGCTATCGCCAGCTCCATATTATCCATAAGCTGACTCTCGGTGATCTCGATAGAGAGTGAATCGGCAGATACACCATAACGGCCCAGCTTAGTCTGAATATCATCACACAGAGTGGTGCTGATAATATCTTGGGTCGAAAGATTCACCGCTACCTGCAGACGAACATCCATGGCTTGCCACTTGGCCTGTTGAGAGAGCACTTGCTCTAGCGCCCACTGGCTGAGCAGCTCAATCATGCCGGCATATTCAGCCAAGGGGATAAATTCAGCGGGAGATATATCACCTAATTCACTGTGTTTCCACCTCATTAAGGCTTCGACTTGGGTGTATGTTGCCGATATCACATCTAACTTGGGCTGATAAACCATGTAAAGCTGACCTTGTTGGAGTGCCTTAGGAAGGTCATGGATGATGCTCAGTTCACGCTGCTGACTCAAATCATCTCCTTTAACATAACAGGCGAAGAAAGGTTTACGTAATTTAGCTTTAATTAGCGCGAGATCGAGACGCCTCAATAGGGCGCTGACATGGGTATGATGCAGACTGAGATCGACAAGCCCCATCTGAATTAGTACCGAAATAGTACTCCCCTCTATCTCATAGGGGGCTTGAAGTTGCTCTTGCAGTGCTAGCAAGATGCTTTCACTCTGTTGCGCCTCAAAGTAAAGCAGGAACTCATCTTCATTCATTCTCGCCACATACGCAGCCTGAGAGGTTAGATCTATGAGTCGTTTCGACACTTGCCTGAGTAATTCATCTCCAACGGAGAATCCAAACAGATCGTTAACAAACCTAAATCGATAGATATCGATTAAGACTAAACTACCTTGCTGAATGGTACTCAATCCACTTAACCGTGATTTCACCCCCAGACGATTAGGCAACCCGGTCAACTTATCTTTATCGCTTGGACCGGGTAGCTCGAAGATGAACCTTTGCAGCTCATGATAAAGCTGGACATATTTCTTGGGGATTTTATCAGATGAAATAACAAGCCCTTGAGAAACAACCAGTGGCTTGATTCCAAGCTTGTCTCTTCCTTGCTGAAGCAGGCTTAGCAGATGTTGAAGAAAAACAGTTTCATGCTTTTTATGCCGGTACCAAATGATGATACCAGCGATAAAAATCAACCATAAAACCCAATAGTGCCAGCCGCTTTCCACGCGAGTAATTCCACTCCTTAGACAATTTTTATTTGGTCACATGCGCTAATAATCAATGACTCGACACTCGCTCATGAGTCATATTAGCGGGCTACTGATAGCTTAACTTAATCGAATGATACTTATCGAGGAATTCATCGCTGGCTAACTCATCTGGCGACACAGGTAAACCACGCTGCACAAATACGTCCAACCTCTCTCCAAGATTGACTCCTGACCTGAGCTCTCCAGTATAGAAGGCTGCGGCTCGAACAAAATCCATATAAGAGACATTGTCAGGCAGATAAGAAAGGTCTGACCACCGCTCGACAACTTCCATCACTTCTGGAGCAAAATCCCAGCTTTTCAACACGGCGCGGCCTATGGGCCCCTGCATCTTTCGCACCAGCGCCCTAAGCTGATGGATACTGGTAAAGAGTTCAGGCTGAGCCTCTGCTTCCGTTAATACAGGCAGAGCGCCGATATTATGCACCAATCCCGCCAGCGTCAAAGTGTCGAAGTTAAGCCCACAACCTTTATGAGACTTAGTGTAGATCTGTAACATGGCGCAAGCTGCTGAGGTCACCTCGATAGAGGAACACCATACCTCATCCATCACCTCCCACACCATCTCGTTAGTCGAGATAAACAGCTGCTCCATGGCAACCGACGTCGCTATGGCCTTAATCTGAGTCAAACCTATACGAGTGACGGCGCTATTGATGTTTTCGGCTTTCACCCCTCGGCTATACAGGACACTGTTAGCCACTTTGATCATTCTTGCAGAGATAGCAACATCTTGGCCAATAATTTCGGCAACCTGTTTCGGGCTTGAATCGGGTCTCGATACCACCTCCTGAACTCGCATGGCCACCTCAGGTAGCGTCGGCAAAACTAGGGAGTCAGCCTTTAATTTCTTTAACAGCCTGACCAGTAGTTCATGTTCAGTAGACATTCGTGCTCCCATTATCTATTTAGCAAAAAAATTTAACTCAATGAGTTTGCCTAGTATATCAGTGGTAACGTTAATTCGAGGCGTAAAAAGTATCCATACAGCTAACATCCTGTTTAGATTCTAGCTAACTTTAAGATTATTATGGAGTAAATTTCTGCTAAAGCGAGATCTAAAAGGCCTGCCAAAATCCGCAGACTTGATTTAGATCAAGTTAATGTAAGCTCAATTTGCTTAAGAATGCAGGCTGCGAGTAAAATGCCCGCCCGCTTGTTGCGCCTTTAACTGTAAATAGAGAATCATTATGTTTAAACCTGAGCTACTGTCTCCCGCTGGGACATTGAAAAATATGCGTTATGCGTTTGCCTACGGTGCAGATGCGGTCTACGCAGGCCAGCCAAGATACAGCCTTCGAGTGAGAAATAATGAATTCAAGATGGAAAACCTGGCAACTGGAATCCAGGAAGCCCATGACCTAGGCAAGAAATTCTATGTGGTAAGCAATATTGCCCCCCACAACACTAAGCTAAAGACCTATATCAGGGATATGGAGCCAGTGGTCGCCATGAAACCCGACGCTTTGATCATGTCCGACCCAGGTTTAATCATGATGGTCAGAGAAGCCTTCCCGGAGCAGGTAGTCCATCTATCGGTTCAGGCTAACGCCATCAACTGGGCCTCGGTGAAATTTTGGCAGCAACAAGGTATCAAACGAGTGATCTTATCCCGTGAACTGTCACTCGATGAAATTGAAGAGATACGTCAGCGTTGCCCGGATATCGAGCTGGAAGTGTTCGTTCACGGCGCACTCTGCATGGCGTACTCGGGACGCTGCCTGCTATCTGGCTATATCAACAAGCGCGATCCTAATCAGGGTACTTGCACCAACTCATGCCGTTGGAAGTACGATGTCCATGAGGCTAAGCAAACCGAGACAGGTGACATAGTTGCCGTCAACCCACAAGCTCTTGTGGATCAACATGGTGTCCAAATTGAAAAGCCGACCTTAGGTGAAGGGCAACCGACCGATCAGGTGGTATTATTGCAAGAGGCGGGTAGACCCGGTGAGTATATGCCGGCATTCGAAGATGAACATGGTACCTACATCATGAACTCCAAAGATCTGCGCGCCATTCAGCACGTCGATCGCCTGTCTAAAATGGGTATCGACTCGTTGAAGATCGAAGGCCGTACTAAGTCTTTCTACTACGTAGCACGTACGGCCCAGCTCTATCGTCAGGCAATTGAAGATGCGGCATCGGGTAAAGACTTCGATCGCACCTTGATGCATAACCTCGAAGGCCTTGCACACCGAGGCTATACCGAAGGCTTCCTGCGTCGCCATGTCCATGACGAGTACCAGAACTATGATTATGGTTATTCGATCAGCGACACTCAACAGTTCGTCGGCGAATTCACCGGCAAGCGTAACGATGCCGGCATGGTCGAGATTGACGTTAAGAATAAGTTCTCCGTCGGCGATAGCGTCGAGGTGATGACTCCCCAGGGAAATCTTACCTTCAAGATTGAGCAGCTGATCAACCGTAAAAATGAAAACGTTGAATCTGCACTAGGCTCGGGGCACTTCGTCTTTCTGGCGCTACCCGATGGTGTAGACATAGATAAAGCGATTCTGCTGCGTAACTTGGGCCAAGGACAAGATACCCGTAATCCCCACGCTTAAAATTAACTCGTATCGGCTATATAAGCGATAAGTTGTAAGTTGTAAGCGATAGGTTTTAGGATCTAGGTCCTAGATCCTAGATCCTAGATCCTAAGCAAAGATAAATAGGTAATACGAAAAGATGGCATTATTGATCGACGCCACAGATATATCAGGTATCGACTGCGGAAGTTGATACCTAAGACTAAACATTTATGTATGTACAACAGGTAAAATAGAAAGATGGCATTATTGATCGACGACAGCTGTATCAACTGCGACATGTGTGAGCCCGAGTGTCCTAATCAGGCAATCACTATGGGTGATGAGATCTATGAGATAGATTCAGAACTCTGCACCGAGTGCGTGGGTCATTACGACAAGCCAACCTGTATCTCGGTATGCCCCATCGACTGTATCGACCCTGATCCCGCTCACCAAGAGAGCGATGACGAACTGCTGCTGCGTTACCATCTGATCACAGGTAAGCCCATCTAACCTCTATTATTTATGCCGCACAGCTCCAATCCCGTACCCGTGCCCCGTATCTCGCCATGCTATGGCTGAATTATCGCCTCTGCTCGCTGCACCAACAAGTTCTAGCCACAGACTCAGCCAATAAGCTATCCCTCAAGCCGCACAAAATAGCTCAGTAAAAAGTTGATTTAAATACTGCATCAAAAAAATTGACTTGGAGTCGAGTCCGGCTACTAGGATTACTATAAGAGCCTTAGATGGGTGATCCCGATGAAAATATTTATCAAGCTAGTGTTTACCTCGACCTTATTTGGGCTCTTAGGCATAAACGCCGCACAAGCGATTTCAGAGTCAAATAACAGCAATCATCTCACCATACAGGTGAAAGGCATAGTCTGTTCATTTTGCGCCTTTGGGGTCGAGAAGAACCTATCTAAACTGCCTTTCTTAGACAAAACACAATTTGGCCAAAACGGGGTATTGATAGACATTAATACCCAAGAGATCACCTTAGCCTTACTTGCCGATAAATCCGTAGCCTATGCCGACATAGCCACAGCCATCACTAAGGGAGGCTACGATCCCGTCTCCTATCATGGCGTCATCGAAGGCATTATCCAAAACAGTGACGGCAAGTGGTACCTGGTCGACCAAGGTAAGGAGCAAGTCTATCACTTGTCTCAAACGGCCGAGTTAACCGCTATAAGCGGAAAATGGGTATTGCTCGACATCACTCTCACCCCGGCTCAAGCCGAGGCCAGTAATGCCGAAGAGGTCTTAGTCTCTGAGTTTCGAGTGTCCCATGTCTATGAATTGAGTGAGCCTAAAATGCAGTATCCACAAGCTAAGTTCAGACCGAGCCTCGATTTATGAACATTAGCTTTATGAATATCCACCTGCCGAGCCTGCTTTACACGGTATTGCTGACTCTGACCCTGACTTTCACTTCCCAGCCAGCACTCGCCCACCAGCCTGTGATGGATATGGCGCCTCGTTGGGAGGATGGCTGGGGCTTTCAGCTACGCCGACAAGATATTAGCTCGAATGTCTTGCTCGAGGGTAGATCAAAAATTGCCAATGAAGCCAAGCGCAGTAAAAGCATTAACAGACTCTGGCTCGAAGGCATCTATACCTTTAAGCGTGAAATCAGGCTCAGCTTCAAACTCCCCTATATAAAGCAAAGCCGCACCGTGATTAAAGATGTCGGTCCTGTAAATGAAAGCGGCACGGGCATAGGCGATCTGATCATAGGCCTGCCGCTGAAACGATATAAGAATGCAGCCGACTCGACGGGAAATATTGCCATCACCCCCAGCATCCGTCTGCCCACGGGCAGTACTGATGCTAGCTTTCCCGTGGGAGATGGCAGTATAGATCTGGGATTGAGTCTCTCGGCCAGCTTCGAGCAGACCAAGTGGTACCAGTACTACGACCTCTTCTACTGGGTAAATAACAAGGGCGACAAGGGAATAGATAAAGGCGATGAGCTCGGTCTGGACATCAACATCGGCTGGCACCCTTATCACGATAACCTAAGTAACACGGGCATATTTCTGATGCTGGATATCAGTGCCAGACTGGAACAAGCAGGCCAGGACTCGGCGGGGGCGACCGGGGGGAAACGATTATCTGCCGGCCCCGTATTCGTCTGGTATCGCAGCGGCGCCATGTTTCGCGCCGAATATAGCTTGCCCCTGTATGAAGATGTCGAAGGCATGCAAGTGTCATATGGCGATGAGTTTACCCTCGGCATAGGCTTCGTGTTCTAAAGCATGTCTTTAAACAGCATGAGTTTGACAATAAATCTAGGGGTTGTAACAGAGGTAAAAGACGTGAATTGATCGGTAATAGAATGAGACGATATCAAGATGCTTAATCGAGACAAGCTCACCACCAACGCCTCCTTACTTGGAGGCTTAGGGCTGGCCCTAATTGGCACCACCTGCTGCGCCCTGCCGATATTATTGGTGGCTCTGGGCATGGGCAGCGCTGTCGCCGCTATGGTCTCTGCCTTACCCTGGTTAGTCACGGTTTCTCAATACAAACACTTCACCTTCACCCTCACGGCTATCATACTGGCTTACAGTTTCTGGAGGCTTGCTAGGATGACGGCATGCGAAGCCGGCACACAAAACACACTGAAATGGCAACGAAGAGCGCTATGGCTCAGTACGGCTATCTTGATCCTATCTATGGTTACCGCCTATCTGCTACTTCCCTTAAGCCTTTGGCTGGATAGCTAGTTAATACTTAATTAAAAGGAAAAGTTAAGCGCTACAACAAGCGCCCTTGCCTTTCTGAGCCGGTGCCTGCTGGATCGGTGGGCAAGGCACTGAGCCGTAAGAACAATACACACAACAGTCTCCGGCCTTAGGTTTTAACAGACTATGACATCGCTCACATTCATAGAACCATTGGCAGGCATTGGTTGGCATGGTCTCCATCTTACTATGACCACACTCTGGACAGGTTAATACCGACTCCAAGATCAGCTTATCTGTCATGATTCATTCCCATTCTTAACGCTACGGGTCTCGGCCAATGCTGCTGTAGACATGATGCCAAGTGCAGAGGCCAGCAGCACAAAGGACATAACTGTGGTAGCTGTGCTATTTTTACTCATCAATACTCGTGGTTTCATTTTTTCTCCAGATTCAATCAAGATTATGCCATCAGCCAGACCAGCCAGTAGGGACTCGAGACCAACATGGCGGCGATCAGGCTCGTCAGCCAAAATACCATCCTATAGCGGCGGCGATTATCTGCTACCGAACAGAACCCGTCAGCGCTACACGGGTCTAGCGGGCGATAAATTTTCCAGCCAGCCCATAGAAACAGGCCGACGACAAGGACAATAAAGTAAGGCCTGAAGGGGTCGAATGCCGCTAAGGTGCTGATCCATGAGCCGCTGACCCCCAGCATAAGCAGCACGAAAGGACCGGCGCAACATAGGCTGGCACCGATAGCCGCCAACACTCCACCCACCATAGGCCAGGCAGGAGAGTCTGTTTTCAAGGTATTATCATCTGGTTCAATATTCATAGGCTCTAGTCATCAAATCTATCCATAAAAGAAGTATTATTATGGTTAGAGTGTAAAGCCTGTACCTAGATACGGAGTCAATAGACGAGCACTCAAACTCGTTTTAAGAGGGGTTATTGCCATAGCGAGTTTTAAGAACTGCTATGCTCGGGAACCAAGGAGCTGATGATGGGACAGCAGGATTCATCGGAATTATGGCGGCACTCATCGACCAAATTAGCCAAACTGTGCTCCAGTCGTTGCAGATCGTCTATCTTAGTCCGCACCGCCAATAGCTTCTTCTCGGCCAGTAGCTGAATATCGCTGCAGTGTCCCGCACTGAGGGAGATCAAGGAAGCGATCTCATTGAGCGTGAAACCCAGTCTCTGGGCACGACGGATAAACATCAACCTGAGCAGGGCATCTTTAGGGTAACGTCGATAACCCTGAACGGGTTTAGCTGGCTGCTTGATTAAGCCTTGCCTTTCATAATAGCGCACCGTTTCAACATTGACCTCGGCGGCCTTAGCGAGTTGTCCGATAGTAAACATGTGGCCTCGAGATGGTCTGGGGCAGGTACTAGTCATGATACCCAGATCTGCATCAGGTTCCAACACCGACGGGTATACTAGGGATTCATCTCATATTGATCTTTCAGCCGGTAGGCATAATTGTCCCACACCCGAGTATGACGCGCACTATCGACCACAGGACGCCTTATCATGCGCTTACAGATGAGTTGCTGGATCAGGCTCGAACTGGCTTTCTGGCTCAGCTGCAGGGCAAACTTGGAAAAATCGCGGATCATGAAATCAAATATCTGCTCGATGAGATCATCTTCACTCCTCTCCAGTCGAGCTTGTTCCAAGATAAGCTGCCCATAGACGACTAGGGTAAATAATTCTCCCAAGATCAGCAGAAAATCGAAGTCTTTAGCCTGCGCCACACTCGGCTTGCCCACCAACAAGAGCATTTTCAACAGTCTGATCTGCTTCTTAAAAATATTAACATTAGCTAGACTGACCCTATTATAGACTCTGCGATAATCATGGAACCGAGTCTTGCCAAGCCCCCTGGTCGCCCCCTGATTAAACAGGAAATCATCGTTGATCGGCTCATCCATGGTGGGGATATCGGGGTAGACGGCAGGCTTGAAGAAATAATTAGCCATAAACTTCAATATAAGCGCCATATTGACATGAACCGTGCCCTCAAGCTTGGGCAAGGCGCGAATGTCTCTAACCGCCATCTCGAAGTACATGTTTTTCTCGAACCCCTTGGCGGCCATCACATCCCAGAGTCGATCGATCACCTCTTCTCCCTGGGTGGTGACTTTCATCTTGACCATAGGGGTAAACAGCAGGTAACGGCGGTCATCCCTATTGGCGCAGCGCATGTAATCGACACCTCGTCGGGCAAATAGTTTCATGGCGCTGAGGCGCGCATAGGCCTCGATAAACAAATGCTTGATATAGACAAAATCGGTGACGTAGTGATCGAACAGGCGCCGATGAGACGCGTGGTTGATCGCCTCATGGTATGCATGTGAGCAGATGCCAATCGAGGCCTAGCCCAAATTGAATTTCCCCAGGTTAACGGTATTGAGCGCCATATCCCAGGCATCGCGTCCCGTGGCTAAGATGTCCTCTTGACTAATAGGGTAGTTATCGAGGCGATATTCGGCGACATAATTTTGGGAGTTAACCACATTTTGCACTAACTGATAATTTTTATGCTGCGAGTCCACCACGAAGAAGACATATTCATCGGTGTCGGTGAGTTTACCGAAGGTCGACACCATCGCCGCCTTATTACCATTACCTATATAATATTTATTGCCACAGGCCAGATAGGAACCATCCTCCTGGCGAGTCAGGCACATGTCGGTCGAATAGATATCCGCCCCATGTTCCTTCTCGGATAAGCCGAAGGCGAAGATCCCTCCCCCCTCCTTTAACAGCTTGGCCGCACGATTCTTCACCACTTCGTTGTCGCTGATCCAGATGGGTCCCAGCCCCAGAATCGAGACCTGCCAGGTGTACCAATGAGCCAGCCCATAGAAACCCAGGACCTCGTTGAGCGCACAGATCCGCAAGGTGTCCCAACGACAGTTTTCATCGCCATAGGCAGCTGGGGTCAGGAAGGTGGCAAACAGCTGCTCTTTTTTCTCGAATTCGAGAAAATCGGCATACCAGGTTCCTTGATGATCGTCGGCTTTAAGCTTCGCCTTGCCTCGCGGCTCAAAAAATTTAATCGTCTTGATAAGCAAGACTCGTGAGCGGTCATCGAGATGAGAATATTTCTCAGTCTTGGGGTTGAGGATGACACAGGATCTCAGGGGATCGGCGGCAGATGAGGTTGGAGTGCACTCTGGCCGACTGTTATCGACAGTCGCCTCGGCTAGGGGTGTTCGATTGCACAGTGTGTTTCATCTGACGTACTCCTAGGTACTGATCATAAACCTCTAACCACAGTCATCATCAAATAGCAGACATGAGGCAAGAGAAAAAATGGTCCTGACAGGGACCAAACTTATCCCACAACGCGCCTCTGGCGACCAGAGATGATGAGGTGTCGCATACAGTAACAAACCTCTCGGGCAGCTTTCCTTGTAATACCCTATCGGGTATTTCGGCCTGGTCGACTACACAGCCTGAGGCTCTGCCTTAATCTGCAGCTGGCAGATAATCAGTGCCAGCTTCTCTATGCTGCGCCTAATAGGCGATGGCAAGGTATCAAACTCGACGCTGAGCAACAGATTCTTCACCTCTAATCCCAGCTCGGTGTCACCTTCGATGGACAGCTTACGCTGGAAAAAAAGCGTGTCGGGATCTTCTTTTCCCGCCGCGATCAGGAGCAGCTCTTTCGAATGTCCCGAGAACACCACTTGAGCATCGGTTCTTGGGCGTACCAACCAACGAGAGTCATAGCTGACTTCAAACTCCAGTCCCATGTCCTCGACATTAATTGCCACCCAACGTCCACACAGAAAATCCAACTCTTCATCTTCCCCCTGCTGCTTGAGCATTAATCCTAACAGGCGGACTAACACATCGGCTTTTAACTTGAATGGCACCATCGCCAATGGTTGTCGCATAAGCTTAGGCACAAGAATAAGGAGTTGCTTGGCGATATTGCCTGAAAGTGGTATCTGCATATGGATCTGATTTCCGATAGCCTAAATAACTCTCTGTCTACAGCAGGAGAGTCAAAAAGAAAATGATTTTACCCATATTTTATGATCACAAACCTGTTTTACATCAAGTATTCGATAGCCAATCCCTTTTACACTCACTTTTCGATTTTTGAGAGCACCTTGGAGTAAGAATATGGAACTGCTGTGTCCGGCAGGTAATTTGGCATCACTGAAAACTGCGCTCAATGCAGGCGCCGATGCCGTCTATCTAGGCTTAAAGAATGACACCAATGCCAGATCATTCGCGGGTCTCAACTTTACCCCGAAAAAACTGCAGCAAGCAGCCGAATACACTAAGAAGCGTGGAAAGAAGATCTTCCTGACCATCAACACCTTTCCCAAACCCGGAGAGGAGAAACGTTGGTACGAAGCGGTCGATATTGCCGCTAATACCGGCATCGATGCCTTGATCATGGCCGACCTTTCATTGCTGGACTATGCCCACAGCCACTACCCTCACCTGCCACTGCATCTGTCGGTGCAGGCCAGTGCCACCAACTTAGGTGCATTGAAACTCTACAAGGAAGAGTTCAACATAGAGCGCGCCGTATTGCCCCGGGTATTATCGATGAAACAAGTGAGAGCTCTCTCTAAGGTCACTCCAGTTGATCTGGAAGTGTTTGCCTTTGGTAGCCTGTGTATCATGGCCGAAGGCCGCTGTCATCTCTCCTCTTATGTGACGGGCCAGTCGCCCAATACCGGTGGCTCCTGCTCACCGGCTAAGCACGTTCGCTGGCAAGAGAAAGATGGCGCCAGATTGACACGCCTCAACGGGGTCCTTATCGATAAATCCTCCATAGACGAACAGATGGGTTACCCTGTGGTCTGCAAGGGCCGATACACCACACAAGACAACAGCGAGCCGACATACCTGCTCGAGTCACCCACAAGTTTAAACACATTAAGCCTGATCCCTGAACTCGCCAAAGCAAAAGTGGTGTCTTTAAAAATTGAGGGCCGACAACGCAGCCCAGCTTATGTTGAGCAAGTCACCTCGGTGTGGCGACACGCCATCGATACCTATCTCGATAACCCGGACCAGTATCAAACCCAAGATGAATGGAACAGAGCGCTATCTAAGGTCTCAGAGGGGCAAACTACCACACTAGGCGCCTATGAGCGGTCTTGGCAGTAACCTTAGCCAAGACCGCTACTATTACCTTTGAATTGACCTTATGCGCTAAGCATTTAAGTAAGTATTCATTCAAGCAAACACCCATGTAAACTGCCAAATACTCTGGCCAGACCATGAGCACAAGTGGCAATAAGACCTGAATGTCAGGCTGCCCGGCAGATGTCATTCCACATAGGAAAACAGATGAAAATATCACTCGGGCCATTATTATATTGCTGGCCGAAAGAGAAGGTTATCGAGTTTTATCGAGCCGTTGCCGATAGCCAGATCCCACTCGTGTATCTGGGGGAGACCATATGTAGTCGCCGCCGTGAGCTTAAGTTTACTGATTATATGGACTTAGCTCATATGCTCAAGGCCTCGGGTAAAGAGGTAGTAATCTCGACTCTGGCACTGCTGGAAGCGCCATCCGAATATACCGAGCTGAAGAAACAGGTCGACAATGGTGAATTTACCATCGAAGCCAATGATATGGGCGCGGTTCAGGCGGCCAAAGAACTGGGTCTGCCCTTTATCTGCGGCCCCACGGTCAACAACTACAACTTAGCCAGCTTGAAGAAGCTACACAGCTGGGGCATGCAGCGCTTCGTCATGCCGGTGGAGCTGTCTAAACATTGGCTCGACAAGGTCATATCAATCGAAACGCCCGCGTTCGAAATCGAGGTGTTTGGTCATGGCTTTATGCCCCTAGCTCTTTCGGCGCGCTGCTTCACCGCCAGACACAAGGGGCTGGCCAAAGACAATTGCCAAACCATCTGTATCTCAAATCCTAAGGGACTGCTAGCTCAGACTCAAGAGTCTGAGCCCCTGCTGCGCCTCAACGGCATACAGACTCAGTCAGCGGCCTGTATCGACCTCTCGTCAGAAAAAGACGATATGGAAAATATAGGTGTAGATTATTTCAGGGTTTCCCCCTCGAGCATGAGCAGTGTCGAGCTTGCGGATAAATTATTTGATGGCGAGCAAGCGCCCCAGGTAAAACAAGAAAAAAGTGGCTCTGAGCTCAGTTGCAACGGCTACTGGCATCAGCAAGCGGGCTTCAGCACCGTTTAAAGCAGGCACACAAGAAACCACACGTCATTCCGGCATACTTATAGCCGGAATCCAATTTTTAACGGTAAGGCACAAACCAGATGAGAAAGCGATAAGACGATTAAGCTGTAGCGCGGAAGGTGACAAACTTTAATCACCCTCTCGACCTTAAGCTAGTCACTAAACCTAAGGTCCAGAGCATAAATAGCCCTATGCAGATCCACTCCAACGTCGCGGGCCACCAGATATCGGGTCTGGGTAAGCTCATCACCATCTCCTGATAGAAGGGTCTACCGACGATCATTGTTAACCCAAAAGATTGATGGGGGAACAAGAGAAAACTTAAGAAACTGATGAAGGTCAAAATACCTGTGAGTGCATTCCAGCGAGAATAGAAGAGCCTGCCTTTCATCAAAATGTAGATAAGATAGATGAATGAACTCACGGCCCCGGAATAGAAAAAGTACTTCAATGCCGCGGTGTGCAGATGGTACACATTAACCGGAAATAACCCAGCTGCCGCCAATGAGATAAATGTACAAACGAGTGCGATTAATAATGGATAGAGGGCTCTATTATCCATCAGCTGAATAGAGAAAAGACAAAACATAATCAGACTTAAACTACCAAAAAAAAGCCCGCCATTGATCACCACGGCAAATTTAGAATGACCATAGTGCCCCAGCTCACTGAGCGTGTGGTTAAGAAAATTAAAGCCCTGACCCTCGAAGTCTTGAAATCCAAGCACAGATAAAACAGTGCCAATAATTAAACCAACACACCCAAGTACACCAAACTTAAACGCTAAGCTGGATAGCTTTCTGCTCTTTTCTATCATTTTTCCTTAATTCACTCATCACACACTCCCTTAACATACATGGAAGCAGCATTGATTAAAGAGGTCCAGCACTGATTTTTAACATTTCTAAATAATGAAATTGCACTTTAGGTACATCTAAACCATTATCACTTTGATTATCATAGTGTAAATACACAGGCTCCATCAGCCGAGAGATATGCCAGCAGACGCATTTAAAGGACTCTGAATTAAGCCCTAGTAGGGTCAATCTTGGCAAGGCGTCGCGGCTATTACTGGGTCGATGCCGATAAAGTCAAGAGCATGAGAGATACTTTCAGCTAACTTTGTTTTATCACTTCGAACAATAGCGATGTGACTCTATGAACACGTCGCTTGCCTTGGAAAAAACACCTCGAAAACACATAAGAGCAACACAAATAAAACATGTGCAACCACTAACCTTAACTGTAATGAAACCAAAAACACACATAATGTATTCTTGCTTGTTTCGCGAGAATATAAATACTCAAAAATGCGTAATAACTATGCTTTACCTGTGATTAATCCCATCCAGCCTGAGAATCGTTTTACATAGAGGATTTAAGGGGGTAATCTTGCCTCCCTCGATTTGAATGGATATTCAAACTTAATTTCAAATTGGATAAAATGTTAACTTATTGCAATTGTGCCGAAACGGTAATTTAGGGTGAAAAAAAGTGGCTGCGAAACAAACCCATAACATAAAAACGATATTGACGTTTATTATTCCGTCATTGATAGGTCTACTGCTGTTTATGACGCCTATCAGTTATAACGACGCTATCACGATCCCAATCGCTATCGTATCCAAGGGGCTACAGAGCCTACTTGGTGACACTATCACAGCGATAGTCACCGCGATTATCGCGATAACAACCACCGCGAGTGTGATCACTAAATTGTTTAAGCCTGCTATGATCATCAATCATGCATTCTTCAACTCACTGCTCAATGTCACGCCGGCCTGGCTGGTTATTCGTATACTGGGTGCCATCTTCGTAGTGATGACCTTCTTCGGTGTTGGTCCTGAAGCGATCACATCTGGCGATACCGGTGCACTGATTTTAAATGACCTATTACCATCACTATTTAGTGTGTTCATCTTCGCAGGCATGTTACTGCCATTACTGATGAATTTTGGTTTACTCGAATTTATCGGCACGCTATTAACTAAAATAATGCGTCCGATATTTAACTTGCCAGGACGTAGCGCCGTCGACTGTATGGCATCTTGGTTAGGTGATGGCAGTGTCGCCATTTTGATGACCAGTAAGCAATATGAGAAGCGTCTATATACTCAGAGAGAAGCGGCTGTTATCGGCACCACTTTCTCTGCGGTATCTATTACCTTCTCTCTGGTGGTTATCTCTCAGGTCAAACTCGAACATATGTTTGTGCCTTTCTACTTAACCGTTTGTTTAGCGGGCATCGTGGCCGCGATTATCGTGCCAAAACTCCCTCCCTTGCGTTGGAAGAAAGATGACTATATAGACAACACCCCAAGGCACCCGGATGATGAAGTGATCCCACAGGGACACGGAGTATTTTCCTGGGGCCTGGAACAGGCTCTCGCCAAAGCAGGACAAGCCAACGGTATCAAGCAGACATTTAAAGATGGCATAAAGAATGTCATCGACATGGTGTTTGGTGTTATTCCTGTTGTCATGGGAATCGGCACTATTGCTTTGATTATCGCTGAATATACACCAGTATTTCAGTATTTAGGTATGCCTTTTATCCCACTTTTAGAGCTTTTACAGGTACCTGAAGCGGCCGAAGCATCCAAAACCATAGTGGTCGGTTTTGCCGATATGTTTATCCCTTCGATTCTGGCTAGCTCAATCGAGTCGGATATGACACGTTTCATCATTGCCTCATTGTCTGTGACTCAGCTTATCTACATGAGTGAAGTTGGGGCGCTATTGATGGGAAGCAAGATCCCAATTAATTTTTTCGAGCTTTTCGTGATCTTTATCCTGCGTACTCTGGTCACTCTACCTATCATTGCTGGTGCGGCGCATCTGATTTTCTAGGTTAATCACCCCCTAAAAAAAGAGTGGCTCTGCCACTCTTTTTTTGTCTGTTTTTTATTGCCCCTCTGGTACGCACTTTTATTGTTAGCTTCTATACCCATAGAAGATTAACTTCCCTCCACCTTATGTAACTGTTATAAATATGTAAACACTCACATTTCTGTTTTGTGAAGGGAGGCTTATATGGACTTAAAGCTGGATATAAGAATATCGAAGATCATGACCACTCGCATCGTCACCATAGAGATGGACGATAGGCTCACAGTGGCCAAGGAGATATTTGATAATGCGCCCTTCCATCACCTATTGGTTATCGAACACGATAAACTGCAGGGAATACTGTCTGAGCGCGACTATCTAAGAACGTTGAGCCCTAATATAGGCAATATCAACGAAACTGAACGCGACAGTGAAACCCTGCAAAGAAGAGCACATCAGGTGATGACTAGAAACCCAATCACCATATCGCCAAATCAAACCATCAGGCAGGCCAGTGAGCTGCTGCTCAAGCATGATATAGGCTCATTACCCGTTTTAGATAAAGGTAAGCTAACAGGCATCATCACCTGGAAAGATCTGTTAACAGCTTTTGTAGCTAAAAGATAAACTTGTACTCAAGCTCCTAAACCTAGTACTTAAACACAGTACTTAAACACAGTGAAAATGATCGATTGAATTCACTTCAAAGCGGGTAACTGTTCGCTCGGTAAGAACAGTGAAATACTTCTATCTGTGCGGGGTTCTTTATGAATAAGCCCCTTTTTTGCTAGAGTATTTATCATTTGATTGACGCTGGGCCTAGGGATTATGGTGTTGGTGGTGGACTAATTCAGGCTGAAAATCTATTCCCTGATTAGCCTGAAATAGTACTTCAGCTGTTGCCGACTTCACTTTATCTGTATCACTGCGCTTATATTGTTTATCTTCATCTGTGAATGACACAACATAGGTACTAAGCTCCATGTCGGTTTCACTGTCTAGGCGCATTGATGAGGAAATGGTTATTCCCTTTTTAAGTCAATGCAACACCGAAGTGGAAACACTGAGAGCCTCACGCAGTGCGGCTGATGTTTAAAGCAAAGGGCAAAGCCCTTTATGCTAGGTTGAATGTTCTCGATATACGACTGCATGGTCTATTTTGTTCCATACAAAATATGACATTTCCCTGACCCATAGGGATATGGGAAATGTCTTGAAAGCGTATGGAACGCTTAAGACCATGGAGGTCAGATGCAGGAGGTACGAGCCCATGGACGGGTGAAGGTAGAATAATGCAGGAGCAATTATCGAGAGCAACGCAGGAGCTGTTACCGAGGAGCAATATATAGACCTTGCCTACAGTGCTTTAAACTCCCGCTGAATGATCCGATACTTACTCGAGGGTATAACCTAAAGGTCGACATTATTGAAGGCGAGTATTCTTTCAAATCCGGTGTATCCGGTGCGAAGACTTGACTCAACAGGGTAAAAAACCTACGGCAATTGTTGCCTGTAACGATGAAATAGCCGCTGGATCTCTATTTGCCGCACGCCTAGAAGGATTGGATATCTCTATCGTTGGTTTCGAAGATAGTCCCTTCTCTAGACAGACCTGGCCAAAACTGACGACAGTACATCAACCAAATCAGAAAATAGCCCAGATGGCTACTGAACTCTTAATTGCAAAAAGACGCTCACAGAAATCCGCACAAGCGAAGATATTCATACCAGAACCCGTGATCAGAGACTCATCATCAAAAGTGACTTAAATTTACAGATTACATATTTAAGTAGAAAAAGTATTAATTCCAATTGGAATAAGATCAAAAACGGCGTTGAAGTTCCTCAACGCCGTTTTTATAAATATCTACCAATGCTTATAAAGAGCCTATACCGCCTCTTCATTCTCTTCACCGGTACGGATCCTAATCACGCGCTCTATCTCGGTGACAAAAATCTTACCATCACCAATCTTACCCGTACGCGCCGTGTCTACTATGACTTCAATGGCTCGGTCTAGCAGCTCATCTTGGATCACTAGCTCTATTTTAACCTTAGGTAAAAAATCCACCATGTACTCGGCACCGC
>NZ_ABIC01000008.1 GCF_000172075.1 Shewanella benthica KT99 | reverse complement strand
GTCATTAGTGCATGTTGACGAGACGACGCACAATCGTAATGGTGAAGAGCATACCCGCTGGGTCTGGTTGTTATCGAGTGAGGATGCCGTATTCCAACAGGTGAAATATTTTCGTAATAAGGATGCAGCCAAATCGATATTAGGCGAGCATACCCAAGCGATTGTCGTGAGTGACCAATGTCCCAGCTACAACTGGATTGAGCCCGAACGGCATCAATTTTGCCTTGCCCATGTGCAGCGTAATTTACAACAAATGGCCGATTATTCAGGTAAGGGGCTTACCGCGAGTATCGGCAATCGACTGGTATTGCTATTCAAGTCCGTATTTCGCACTCAACATAGATATGAAGCCGGTGACGTTGACGAAATAATGTGGCGTCGGCGAATGCAACGACTAAGGCGCAATATTAAGCGCTGGCTTGAGTGCGGGGAAAATGTGCCCGCTTCACGCTACTCAGGCCGATGCCGACATATTCTCAAATATGAGCAAGGTTTATGGGTTTTTCTCAATCACCCAGGGACACCTTTGACCAATAACGAAGCCGAGCGTTGTTTGCGTGGCAGCGTGATCATGCGCAAGATCTGCTATGGCACCAGTTCAGATAGGGGTGAGAAGTTTCGATCTCGGATCCTCTCAGTCGTTGAAACGTGCAAGAAGCGCAAGTTATCCCCGATAACAGTGATCAGCACTATCATTGCGGGCGTGGTGGGTAAATGCGACTACCCAGACGTATTTGGACTAACCTCAGCTTAGTCAATCCCCCTCTGGTGAATGCTTACTACTGCAAGACCAATACGGGACTCATTTCTCTATCGGTCTGATTTCTGAAGCGCAAGGGCGAGTCAGTAGTATGCTGACGCCGACACACCAAGCTCCACGGCAAGATCATTATAAATTGAACTTTATGCTCAAGTAGCGATCAGATCACCAAATACTCTTTTTTGGTGATGTTAATGACTGCGACTTTTTTAAAACATTTTGATTCGATTGCGGATCCCCGTATTGAGCGTTGTAAAAAACATAACTTATCAGATATTATTTTACTCGCTATAAGTGCGGTTATGTCAGGCTCTGAAGGATGGGAAGACATTGAAAACTTTGGACATCTAAAGCTTGATTGGCTTCGTCAGTATCGTCCTTTTAAAACAGGTATTCCTCGGCATGACACTATTGCCCGTGTTATCTGCCGATTAAAAGCGGATGAAATAGAGAAAGCAAAGCTAATCGTTAAGCAAAAGGCTGATTATATTCTAGCGCTTAAAGGTCATCATTCTGGTCTACAGGGTGAATTAGAAGCTTGGTGGCACAAGTGCTGGTTAATAAACGTTGGTTAAATAATAAATATCAGTGGGTTGGCTTAAAAAGCATTATCAAAGTGACATCAGACGTACATGAAAAAACGACAGGTAAAGAGACCACTGAAACACGTTGGTACATTAGCTCATTAGATTTAAATGCAGAGCAGGCGTTATCTTCTGTGCGAAATCACTGGCAAGTAGAAAGTATGCATTGGGTGTTAGATATGACATTCAGAGAAGATGAATCACGGATCCGTAAAGGCCGAGGTCCGCTTGCTTTTAATGTGATGAGAAAAATAGCAATGACCTTGTTCAAGCAAGACCAGACAAAACGCGCGAGTATAGTGGCTAAAAAGAAGATGGCAGGGTTGGACGACGAGTATCGCTCAACCCCGTTAGAGTCAGGGATTAAAATGCGCTAGCCGTGCACCAAGCTCTGCATCAACACATAAAAAAAGCGTCATTAGTGCATGTTGACGAGACGACGCACAATCGTAATGGTGAAGAGCATACCCGCTGGGTCTGGTTGTTTGCGTGGTAGCGTGATTATGCGCAAGATCTGCTATGGCACCAGTTCAGATAGGGGTGAGAAGTTTCGATCTCGGATCCTCTCAGTCGTTGAAACGTGCAAGAAGCGCAAGTTATCCCCGATAACAGTGATCAGTAAGATCGTTACAGCCGTTGTAGGCAACGCCCTTCTGGTGAACGCTTACTTTTTATCACGCAATAACTGAAAATTTTAGTCTGTTAAACACAAGAGGGGCTAAATATTGACTATACTAAATAGTGAAGAGCGTATCGTAGGTAGTGATTGGTTTCGTAAGTTTTGATGTCACGTCTATGAGTAGCAACCGTGTTAGTTTATGGGCTTATAGCGCGGTTAGCGAGGGATGTAGCACAACCCTGTTCATGTGTGATTACATATGTGAATATGTAAGTATGAGCTAGCCCCCGACGCGCTTTTCACCTATTTCACCTGTGACAAAAAAACCTGCTTGCTAGCAGGTTTTTTTGTGCTTTATGCAAGTATCGGCAAGTATCCGTAACTATCCACGAATCCTCAATCGAGCTAGGCGCTTAGCTTAAGACAGTTGGTACTTCTTAATCTTGCGATAGAGAGTGGCAACCCCTATTCCTAGCTCCTTCGCCACGAGTTTACGGTTGCCTAGTCTGGAGATGCACTCCTCTATGTTTATCTTCTCTATCTCTTCAAGATTTAGATAGTCATCTGTGACTCTGGTCTTGGTATCACAAACCTCGACCCGATTATCAAAGTAGGGTGGCAGCAGGTCGACATCGATCTGATCGCCAACCGGCACGATATTGACCAGGTACTCGATAAGATTACTCAGTTCACGAATATTTCCCGGCCAGTGGTAGGCATTCAGGCTGTTAATCACCGACTCGGTGATCCCCGGATAGCAGGCACCTATGGCGAGAGAGTGACGCTCTAGGAAGTGATAGATTAAGGGTTCGATATCGCCTTTTCGCTCTCTCAATGCAGGCAGATGCATAGGGATCACATTGAGGCGATAGTAGAGATCTTCACGGAAGTCATTCTGGGCGATCATCTCTTTGAAATTACGATTGGTCGCAGAAATAATACGAATATTGACCGGCACTGGGCTGTTAGAACCTATGGGCATCACTTCGCGCTCTTCCAGCACTCGCAGCAGCTTAGATTGAAGTGTCATCGACATATCGCCGATCTCATCGAGGAACAGGGTGCCATTATTCGCCGCCTGAATTAACCCGACTCGACCTTTGGTCAGGGCTCCGGTAAAAGCGCCTTTGACATAGCCAAATAGTTCACTCTCAAGCAGTTGCTCCGGGATGGCGGCACAGTTAATGGCAATAAAACTTTGTTTATTACGATCACTATGGGCGTGAATAGCCTTAGCAAAGACCTCTTTACCTGTGCCAGTCTCGCCATCTATCAAGATACTCGATGGGCTCTTGGCGACGCGGGCAATTAAGGTTTTTAACTGAACTATTTGGCTGGATTCTCCTATGATATCTTTGAATAAATTTATCGAAGTATCATCATGGGAGATCGCATTGTGGGGCTGGTAAAAAGACATTAAAAACAGCTGCTGACTCTTGATGACATGAAACTGTCCTACCACGAGTTCCTGACGCTTGTCCAAGGTAATAATATGTTGCTCGGGTCCTTTTAATTTATTGTCATGCACCAGCAAAGGCTGAATATTGATCTCGATATTCGTCAGTTCCGTTTGGGTGATATTCAGGTTGGCTAAAGCTGGGGCGTTGCCATGTAAAACCCGATTGCTGTCATCGAGAACCAGTACCCCTTGATCCATATTATTTATTAAGCTGGAAAAAACATCGTCTAGCCCGGAACTGCTTTTCTTAGATTCAGACACCTTGATAACAAAAATCTGTGAAATATGCTGAATATAATCGAGAAATAATTGAGTGTTATTCTTAATTAATTCCCGTGATTTTTGATTAAATGCCACTAAACTGATCACACCGATACAGGATTCATTGAGCATGATCGGCACACCAAGAAAAGCGGTTTCCTCACAGCTGTCCTGAGTTGTGCAGCCTTCACATATAGGATCGGTGCGAGTCTTTACCACCACCTTATTATTTTTGGTTTCTATAATATATCTGAAAATTCTCGAGCTGGTATTGAGTTTCTTGCCGATGAATTTATTGTAAGGCCCAGTACCTGCGATACGCACTAAATTGGCATCAACCACTTCCGCGTCGAGTTGCAACACGGCGGATAACTTCTGGGTGAATTCTAATATGGTGGGCTGAAGTTTCATCAGCTCAGAGGTATATGCAGTATTCAATGGTGTGACCTTATGGTTTTTGTCATCAATCAATATTAGGTGTCTGGTATTCTTTTGTTGTGATATGGAATAATTTTATTTAAAAAAAGTTACCCATTTGTGTGGAGATGTTACCCACATCACGTTGTGGGGTATCAGAATGATAATTTTCCCGTGAGAGCTATCATTTTAATCACTCTCAATGATAGTTCCTCTCACTTAAACGTCTTGGCTTACTGTTTTTAAACTATTAACACTTTAAAAACAAAGGCTTATTGTTTATTTGTTGTTTTGGCATCTATCTTGCTCTTATCTCTACATCCAATGTGACCTCTGCAAAAATTTCAGTAAGCGCCTCTTATTTTTAATAAGTAGGTATCAACAAAATCACAAAAGAAGTAGGAATAATGATGAAAAGTATCAATACACTTATCAAGGACATTAATGAACTTGAATCTCAATTAGATCAAAAAGATTTTCTACTCACATGGGAGCAGACTCCTGCCGAGTTAGAACGTGTACTTAAGACTGCGAAGGTCCTGAAAACCATGCGCGATGAAAATATCGCCACTAACGTATTCAACAATGGCCTAGGTATCTCACTATTTAGAGATAACTCTACTCGTACTCGTTTCTCATACGCATCAGCAATCAACATGCTAGGCCTGGCTCAACAAGACTTAGATGAAGGTAAGTCTCAAATATCTCATGGCGAAACCGTGCGTGAAACTGCCAACATGATCTCATTCTGTGCCGATGCTATCGGCATTCGTGATGATATGTATTTAGGTGCGGGTAACGCTTATATGCGTGAAGTGGGTGCAGCACTCGATGACGGTGTAGAAAAAGGCGTGTTACCAAGCCGCCCAGCACTGATCAATCTTCAGTGTGATATTGACCACCCAACACAATCTATGTCCGATCTAGCATGGCTAGAAGAGCACTTCGGTGACCTTAAAGAGCTTAAAGGCAAGAAAATTGCTATGACTTGGGCTTACTCTCCAAGCTACGGTAAGCCTCTCTCAGTACCACAGGGCATCATAGGCTTGATGACTCGCTTCGGTATGGACGTAACTCTAGCTCACCCAGAAGGTTATGACCTAATCCCAGAAGTTGTTGAGCAAGCTAAGAAGAACGCTAAAGAATCAGGCGGTAGCTTTACTCAGGTTGATACCATGGCAGCAGCATTTGAAGGCGCTGACATCGTTTACCCTAAGTCTTGGGCTCCTTACAAGGTGATGGAGCGTCGTACCGTTATGTTACGCGCCAATGACCAAGAAGGTCTTAAGTCTTTAGAGCAAGAGTGTCTTGCACAGAATGCTAAGCATAAAGATTGGCATTGTACCGAAGAGATGATGACTAAGACTAAAGATGGCGAAGCATTATACATGCATTGTCTACCTGCCGATATCTCAGGAGTTTCTTGTAAAGAAGGCGAAGTTGAAGAGTCAGTATTTGAGAAGTACCGTATCGCGACTTACAAACAAGCAAGCTGGAAGCCGTATATCATAGCATCAATGATCCTAAACCGTAAGTTTTCCGAGCCTGGAAAAATACTAGAAGAGTTATTGAAAGATGCTAAAAAACGCGTTAAATAAATAATCTAATTCACTTATTTATTTAAAGGTTCTTGGGGGCAGGCTCCTGCCCCTCTATCGGTTCCAATCATGAGGTATGCCCGTGTCTACATTTTCACTCAATATGGATATAGCTGATAACCGTCATTACAATGGTCAACTGTCTCCTCTTTTTACCGTTGCAGAAGCTCAAAAAGCCCTCGCTTTTCACCGCGGGATAGAAGGCTATAAGCCAACACCACTTCTGTCTCTCGATTGTCTGGCCAAAGAGTTTGGTATAGGCAAGATCTTAGTTAAAGATGAATCACATCGTTTCGGCCTTAACGCATTCAAAATGCTCGGTGGCGCCTACGCTATCGCTCTTTTGCTTTGTGAAAAATTCAATCTTGATATCAAGGCATTTGATTTCGATAAGTTAAAAAATGATATCACCGAGAAGATGACCTTCGCTACGGCGACCGATGGGAACCATGGCCGCGGTGTGGCGTGGGCTGCTAACAAGCTAGGTCAAAACGCCGTCGTGTATATGCCAAAAGGTTCAGCCACCGAGCGTGTCAATAACATTAAGGCGCTAGGAGCCGAGTGTATCGTTACCGATTTAAACTATGACGATACGGTACGTTTAGTACTTAAAAAAGCCAATGAAAATGGCTGGAAAGTGATTCAAGATACTGCTTGGGAAGGCTATGAAGCGATCCCAACTTGGATTTCTCAAGGTTACACTGCGATGTTAATTGAAGCCGTTAATCAGCTGGCAGACCATAATGTTAAAGCGCCAACCCATGTGCTACTTCAGGCGGGTGTCGGCGCGCTAGCGAGTGGTGCCTTAGGTTACCTTACCAATGTTTACGGTGCCGATAATTTGCATTCAATCATAGTTGAGCCGGCCAAAGCGGATTGCATGTACCGTTCAAGCCTCACCGAAAAAGGCGAGATCGTCAATGTTGATGGCGATCTAGATACCATCATGGCAGGTCTTGCCTGTGGTGAGCCAACCACTATCGGCTGGCCTGTAATGCGTGATTGCACCACCCAATTTGCTTCTTGCCATGATGACGTTGCCGCTTTAGGTATGCGTGTACTGGGCAACCCACTTGGTACGGACCCTCGTATTATCTCGGGTGAATCAGGCGCGGTTACTTTAGGCATGTTAGCCGCCATCCACTTCCATAAAGACAAAGAAGCCTTGATGAAGAAAGTCGGTCTAAATGAAGACTCTGTAGTGCTACTTATCAGCACAGAGGGTGATACCGACGCAGTGAATTATAGAGAAGTTGTTTGGGAAGGAAAATACCCAACAACGGCTAAATAACCCAATGTGAACCCCTAAGCAATCTTGTCTCAATCCCCCTCAGTTTAGGGGATTCACAAATTACTATTCCCAGCGCTAAAAGTGCTGTTAAAGGAGAAATATAATGGCAATTCCATTTAGTGAAGTACTAGCAAAAGCAGAAGAATACAAAGCGGATATGACTAAGTTCCTACGTGACATGATCGCTATTCCTAGTGAGAGCTGTGACGAAGAGAAAGTTGTTTTACGTATTAAAGAAGAGATGGAAAAAGTGGGTTTTGACAAAATCGAAATCGATCCTATGGGTAACATTCTGGGTTACATAGGTCATGGTCCACACTTAATCGCCATGGATGCACACATAGATACAGTGGGTGTGGGTAACCTTGATAACTGGACTTTCGATCCTTACACCGGCATGGAAGATGACGAAGTTATCGGTGGTCGTGGTACTTCAGACCAGGAAGGCGGCATGGCTTCTATGGTTTACGCGGGTAAGATCATCAAAGATCTCGGTCTTGAAGGTGAGTATACACTACTCATTACCGGTACCGTTCAGGAAGAAGATTGTGACGGTCTGTGCTGGCAGTACATTATCGAACAGAGCAAGATCCGTCCTGAGTTTGTCGTCTCTACTGAGCCTACAGACTGTCAAATCTACCGCGGTCAACGTGGTCGTATGGAAATTCGTATCGACGTTCCAGGAGTCAGCTGTCACGGCTCTGCTCCAGAGCGTGGCGACAACGCAATCTTCAAGATGGGTCATATCTTAGGTGAAGTTGAAATACTAGCGCAAAACCTAGGCGATGATGACTTCCTCGGTAAAGGCACGTTAACGGTATCAGAGATCTTCTATACATCTCCCAGCCGTTGTGCTGTTGCCGATAGCTGTGCTGTTTCTATCGACCGTCGCTTAACTTGGGGTGAGACTTGGGAAGGCGCACTAGAAGAAATTCGTGCTCTACCTGCAGTTCAGAAGGCTAAAGGCGTTGTCTCTATGTACGAGTACGACCGTCCTTCTTACACGGGTCTTGTTTACCCAACTGAGTGTTACTTCCCAACTTGGAAGATCGATAGCGAGCATGTTGCTACTAAGGCTCTCGAGTCTTCATTCGAGTTGTTATTTGATAAGAAGCCAGTCGTTGATAAGTGGACCTTCTCAACTAACGGTGTCTCTATCATGGGTCGTCATGGTATTCCCGTTATCGGTTTCGGTCCGGGTAAAGAACCTGAAGCTCATGCACCAAACGAGAAGACCTGGAAAGCTCATCTTGTGACTTGTGCGGCTATGTACGCCGTGATCCCAATGATGTACCTAGAACAGCTTAAGAAGTAATTAGGCAAGACACCTTAAGGGCGGCTACATCGTCCTTAAGGTGTCATTTACGATAAATACTTTTTCTTTTTTTTTGGTTTTACTTTTATTTTTTTAATCTCTATCTTGGGAGCAGGTTTAATGTCATCAACAGCGACGCTGATCATCAATGGTACTCTAGTCGATGCCCATGGCCAGTCAAAAAAACAGCTGCTACTTATCGACGGTAAGATAGCCAAGGTGAGTGAGACCATCACTGACACCCCAGCCGACACCAAGATTATCGATGCACAAGGCCTCTACGTTATGCCTGGCGGAATCGATGTTCATACCCACTTCAACATAGATGTAGGCATTAGCCGCAGCATAGATGACTTTTACACCGGTACCCGTTCAGCGGCCTGTGGTGGCACCACTATGATCATAGATCATATGGGTTTTGGACCTAAAGGTTGTTCATTAGGGCATCAGCTCGCCGTGTATAAAGAGTACGCCGAAGATAAGGCGGTGATCGATTATAGCTTTCATGGTGTTATCCAGCATGTAGATGACCAAGTGTTGGCTGATATGCAAACCATGGTTGAAAAAGAGGGTATCACTAGCTTCAAGCTTTACCTCACTTATGGTTATAAGCTCGATGACGACAGTATTCTTAAAGCCATGGCGCGTCTCAATGAGCTAAATGCACTGACAACGGTTCATCCAGAAAATGATGCCGCCATAGCACAGCGTCGTGCTCAGCTAATTAAAGCGGGCAAAACAGCCCCCAAATACCATGCAGTCAGTCGTCCACTGGAATGTGAAGCGGAAGCGATTGCACGCACGATCAACCTCGCTAGCCTCTCTGGTAATGCGCCCCTGTATATCGTCCATCTTTCTAACGGCCTAGGCCTGGATTATATCCGCTTAGCCAGAAAGAACCAGCAAGCTGTTTGGGCGGAAACTTGCCCGCAGTACCTGTTGCTGGACGATAGCCTCTATGAAAATGAAGATGCCGTTAAATATTTGATGAGTCCTCCTCTTAGACCTAAAGCGGAACTTGAAAAGCTTTGGCTGGGGCTCGAGGATGGCAGCATAGACACGGTGGCTACCGATCACTGTTCATTTACTTACCACGACCAGAAGCGCAAGGGAGTCGATGACTTCACCGCTTGTCCCAATGGTATGCCGGGTGTAGAGACCCGTATGCCGCTCCTCTTCTCAGAAGGGGTGTCTAAGGGCAGGATATCTCCTGAGAAATTTGTCGAGGTAACCAGTTTTAAACCTGCAAAACTGTTCGGCCTTTACCCACAAAAAGGCTGCCTTCTGGAAGGTTCGGATGCGGATATTGTGTTATTCGATCCTGAACTTAAGGTCAATATCAGTCATGAAAAATTACATGACAATACTGACTACACCCCTTATGAATCTCATGCTGTTACCGGATGGCCAGTCATGACCATCAGTCGTGGAGAAGTCGTTGCAAATCATGGTGAGTTTCTAGGGGAAGCCGGTGCCGGACATTTCGTGCACCGCAAGCCGTTCGATAAAAACAACCTATAATTCGTCATTTTATCCACAATTAACTCGCGATGGCTTCAGAGTCATCTCTGGCACAACCGCGGGTTAATGAGTCGGAGAGTCAAGGAATATTTATGAAACCTATCGCTGTAGTTGCCTTGGGCGGCAACGCATTACTACGCCGTGGTGATGCACCAAGTTTTGACAACCAATTAGCAAACGTAAAAATTGCTGCCGCAGCCATCGCCGAAATCGCTAAAGATTACCGCATCGCTATCGTCCACGGTAATGGTCCACAAGTTGGTCTATTAGCGCTACAGAACTTAGCTTATACCGAAGTCGCTCCATACCCATTAGATGTATTGGTTGCCGAGAGTGAAGGTATGATCGGCTACATGCTAGCGCAAGAGATTCAAAATGTTATGCCTACTAGTGAAGTCACTACTCTGCTGACTCGCATCGAAGTGGATGCTAATGATAAGAGCATGCTAGATCCAACTAAGTTTATTGGTGCTGTATATAACGAAGAAGAAGCTAAGGTATTAGCAGAAGCTAATAACTGGATCATGAAGCGTGATGGCGAATATCTACGTCGTGTAGTTGCATCACCAAAGCCGAAGAATATTGTAGATATGAAAGCAATCGATGCATTACTTGCTGACGAGCAGATTGTTATCTGTTGTGGTGGTGGTGGTATTCCAGTGTGTAAGTCTGACAATGGCTTTATGGGTGTACAAGGCGTTATCGATAAAGACTTATCGGCGACACTACTAGCTAAGCAGTTGAACGCAGAGAAGTTACTTATTCTTACCGATGCCGATGCTGTCTATCTCGACTGGGGTACTGAAAACCAGCGTGCCCTGCGCCATGCAACGCCCGCTGAATTAAGCCAGTATGACTTCCCCGCAGGTTCCATGGGCCCCAAGGTTGAAGCGGTAATTGACTTCGCCGCATTTGGTGGCAAGGCTTATATAGGTGCCTTGGAGCATGGGCTCGATGTACTCGCTGAACGTTCAGGAACCTGTGTGAGTAACTAATAGGTCAAGCGCCCAGAGCAGAGTGCTCTTGCGCTAGCACACGCATATACCCAAGCTACCACTTCTCGACATGCTGAATCCTGCATTTTGAAGTAGTTTGGGTGTAAACATCGAATGCGCCTAGGCATACATCCAGCTTAGGCGCATCATATGATCCATATTAAGGCAGTGAAAATATGAGACATACTTCCAAAGATATGACGCCACTACCAGATCTGACGGCAAAGAAAGGCTCTGGTGCGGTGCGCAGTAAGTTTCCCATCTATTCCAATTCTCTTCCTCCTTGTAATCATGCCTGCCCGACTGGCAGCAATATCCAAGAGTGGCTAGGTCTAGCTCAAGAAGAAGAGTATGAAGCCGCATTCCAGGCGTTGATCAAGAATAATCCCATGCCAGCCATTCATGGTCGCGTCTGCTATCACCCTTGTGAGAGTGCGTGTAATCGTAATGATGTCGATCAATCTGTGAGTATTCACGCGGTAGAGCGTTATCTGGGCGATCAAGCCATAGAGCATAAATGGCCTGTGCGTTTCGAGGCCAAACCGAGTGGTAAACGAGTACTTATTATCGGTGCCGGTCCGAGTGGTTTAGCAACGGCTTATCACCTGAAGCGCAAGGGTCATGACGTCGAGATCCGTGATAGTGCCCCTATGGCGGGTGGCATGATGCATTTTGGTATTCCCGCCTATCGTTTACCGCGCAAAGTATTAGACCAAGAGATCCAACGTATCGAAGATATGGGGATTAAGATTGTGCTCAATACTAAGGTCGAGTCTATCTTAGCCGATAAGGTGAGTGGCCAGTTCGATGCGGTATTCCTCGCCATTGGTGCTCACATTGGCCGCGGTGTAGACATTCCCAATGCCGATCCTGAAAAAGTGACCGATGCGGTCTCATATTTAAGAGATGTCGAGCTAGGCAAGGCGCCTAAACTGGGTAACGTGGTGGTGGTTTATGGCGGTGGTAACACGGCCATGGATGCGGCGCGTACCGCTAAACGTTTCGGTGCCCAGGTTAAAGTGGTCTACCGTCGAGATCGGGCTAATATGCCTGCCCATGATTTTGAATGTGTCGAGGCCATGGAAGAGGGTATCGAGTTCCATTGGCAGCGCACCATCCATCAGATAGATGGTCAGCAATTTACCCTAGAGAAGATGACGATCGACGCAGAGGGTAAGCCTCAGCCAACAGGCGAGTTCGAGACGCTGCAAGCCGACTCGTTAATTCTGGCTCTAGGCCAGAATATCGATACCAAGCTCACTAAGGCCATTCCGGATGTTGAGCATAAGTGGGATGGCAGCGTGGTGGTTAACGACAACATGATGACAGGCTATAAAGGCTTGTTCGCCGGTGGTGATATGGTGCCTTGCGATCGCACGGTCACCATCGCGGTCGGCCATGGTAAGAAAGCGGCGGCCAATATCGATGCCTTCCTCAAGGGACGCATCTTTACTAAGGTCGAGAAAACGCCCCTCATCAAGCTAGATAAGTTACACCTTTGGTATAAAACCGATGCAGAGCAAAGCGAGCAACACGCCACAGATCCTGTCGAGCGCCGCAAGAACTTTGACGAAGTGCTCGGCGGATTAACCGAGCAAGAGGCCCTTTATGAGGCCCAGCGTTGTTACTCCTGTGGTAACTGTTTCGAGTGTAATGGCTGCTTAGCTGCCTGTCCTCATGGAGCGATCACTTACTTAGGCAAAGGTAAAGGCTATAAGGTTGATTATGACAAGTGTACCGGTTGTAACGCTTGCTATTCCCAATGTCCATGTCATGCCATCGAGATGGTAGCGGCCGAGCAGGCTTAGGAGCAGATATGAAAACAACAGAAATAAACTCAGTCACGGCTTCGATGCACACCTGTGATGGTAATGAGGCCGCGGCCCATATTGCCTATCGGGTCAGTGAAGTATGTGCCATCTATCCGATTACGCCGTCTTCGACCATGGCGGAGCTCGCAGAGGAGTGGGCGGCTAAAGATATTCGTAATATCTGGCAAGGGATCCCACTTATCGCCGCGATGCAGAGCGAAGGTGGCGCGGCCGGTACTGTGCATGGCTCACTGCAAAGTGGCGCCCTGACTACCACATTTACGGCTTCCCAAGGCTTGCTGCTGATGTTGCCTAACATGTATAAAATTGCCGGTGAGCTAACCGCGACGGTATTCCATGTTGCCGCGCGTTCATTGGCGGCCCAGGGGTTATCTATCTTTGGTGATCATCAGGATGTGATGGCGGCCAGAGGCACAGGCTTCGCGCTATTAGCATCATCTTCGGTGCAAGAGTCCCACGATATGGCGATGGTGGCTCACGCCGCCACGTTAGAGGCGCGGATCCCTTTTATGCACTTCTTCGATGGTTTCAGAACCTCCCACGAAGTGAACAAAATTGCGCTGATTAGTGATACCGATATTCGCGCTATGATCGATGACAAACTTGTCAGAGCCCATAGAGAACGAGGTCTGAGTCCAAATAAACCCTTTATCCGCGGCACGGCGCAAAATCCAGATGTCTATTTCCAGGGCCGTGAAACGGTGACAGCGTTTTACAATAAGACGCCCGAAATCGTGCAGGCTTGCATGGATAAACTCGGTGATATCACCGGCCGTCACTATAAACTGATCGAGTTTTATGGTGATGCAGCCGCAGAGCGGGTGATTATCGCCATGGGCTCAGGTATCGAAACCGTTAGAGAGACCGTCGACGCCTTAAACCTGGCGGGTGAAAAAGTGGGTCTGTTACAGGTGAGACTGTACCGTCCATTGAGTGCCGAGCATCTGCTTGCGGCCCTGCCAAAGACGGTTAACAAGATAGCTGTGCTGGATAGAACCAAGGAGCCAGGTGCTAATGGCGACCCTCTCTATCAAGATATCTTAACCTCACTGGTCGACAGTTATAGTGAGCAAGGCAATCTGTCGCAGATGCCTATGTTAGTGGCTGGGCGTTATGGCCTGTCTAGCAAAGAATTTACCCCGGCTATGGTTAAAGCTGTGTTTGATAACTTGTCTCAGGACAAGCCCAAGAAACATTTCACTATTGGTATTATTGATGATGTTTGTCACTCTCATCTCGAGTTCGATGCCAGTTATGACATAGAATCGAAGGATGTGGTAAGGGCTATCTTCTATGGTCTAGGTGCAGATGGTACCGTAGGTGCGAATAAAAACACCATCAAGATCATAGGTGAAGATCCTGATTATTTCGGCCAGGGCTATTTTGTCTATGATTCGAAAAAGTCAGGCTCACAAACCGAGTCACATCTGAGATTTGGTAAAAAAGCCATTAACAGCCCTTACCTGATCCAATCGGCCAACTTCGTTGCCTGTCATCAGGCAAACTTCGTCGATACCACCGACATGTTAGCTAAGGCGACAGAAAACGCCGTGTTCCTGCTTAATACCCAGGCTAGTGCCGACAAGGTGTGGGATACGCTACCCGCCAGGATGCAGTCTCAATTGATTGAGAAAAAAATGAGCATGTATGTGATCGATGCTTATAAAGTGGGTGAAGATACTGGCATGGGCAAGCGCATTAACACCATAATGCAGACGTGTTTCTTTGCCCTTTCGGGTGTGTTAGAAAAAGACGTTGCCATCGAGAAGATCAAGAAGTCCATCGTTAAAAGCTACAACCACAAGGGGCCTAAAGTTATTGAGAAAAACTTCGCCGCAGTGGATCACACCTTAGCTCACCTCGAAGAGGTGAAGATACCTGCATCAGTCACCGCCAAGGTGATTAATAAACCCGTGGTTGATGATAAAGCGCCTGATTTTGTTAAACAGGTGACCGCTAAGATGATGGCTGGTAAGGGCGATCTCATCCCTGTCTCTATGCTACCTGTCGATGGTACTTACCCATCGGGCACCACCCAGTGGGAGAAGCGCGATATCGCATTGCAGATCCCGGTGTGGGAAGAGACAGCTTGTATCCAATGTGGTAACTGCTCAATCGTCTGTCCCCACGCGGCGATCCGCGCCAAGTTCTATGACAAGTCTTTACTCGATACGGCGCCGGATGGTTTCAAGTCTCATACCATTACCGCCCGCGGCTTCCCCGATACCCGTTACACCTTGCAGGTCTATGCACAAGATTGTACCGGTTGTACCTTGTGTGTCGATGCCTGTCCTATGGTGATACAAGAGGCAACAGACACGAGTCCTGAGATCAAAGCCATCAATATGCAGCCTAAAGGGCCGTATATGGAGCAGGCTAAGAAAGATCTCGATTTCTTTACCTCAATCCCCTATAACGACAGATCAAGAGTGGATTTCTCACATGTTCGTGGTGCTCAGTTCTTGCAGCCTCTGTTCGAGTTCTCAGGGGCCTGCTCTGGCTGTGGTGAAACACCTTATCTTAAGCTAATGTCGCAGCTCTTTGGTGACCGCTTAATGATCGCCAATGCGACAGGTTGCTCATCTATCTATGGCGGTAACTTACCCACCACACCTTGGGCTAAGAATGATGCCGGTCGTGGACCCGCTTGGGCTAACTCATTGTTTGAAGATAACGCCGAGTTTGGCTTTGGTTTCCGTTTAGCGGCCATTAAGCAGCAAGAGATGGCTAAGCAGTTATTGGTGCGTATCAGTCAAGACTCGCAAGCGAATCTCAAGCCTGAACTGGTCGATAAGCTACTCAATTGTGAACAGCAAACAGAGTCAGATATTCAGGCGCAGATTAAACGTGTCGATGAGCTGAAAATTGAGCTGGAGAAGCTTGCAACTGAAGATGGGCTTAACCTTATCTCGGTTGCAGATCAGCTGATCCGTCGTTCAATCTGGATCGTAGGTGGTGATGGTTGGGCTTATGATATTGGCTCTAGTGGCTTAGATCATGTGTTAGCCAGTGGTGCAGATGTCAATGTCTTGGTGATGGATACCGAAGTGTATTCTAACACCGGCGGTCAAATGTCTAAATCGACGCCTCTCGGCGCTGTGGCTAAATTTGCTGCCTCGGGTAAGCAGACCACCAAGAAAGATGTGGCAATGCAAGCTATCTCCTATAACAACGTCTACGTTGCTCGTATCGCCTTAGGTGGCGATCCACAGCAGACGCTGTTGGCAATGCGAGAAGCGGAAGCCTATAAGGGACCCTCGATCATCATCGCTTACAGTCACTGCATTGCCCACGGTATCGACATGGAAAAAGGGTTACGTCAGCAGCAGTTAGCGGTTAAGTCGGGTCACTGGCCTTTGTTTAGGTACAACCCGCAATTGCGTGACGTAGGAAAGAACCCATTCTCACTCGATTCACTGAGACCTAGCATCTCCTTGAAGGAGTATCGCTCTCATGAGGCTAGATTCACTATGCTGATACGCAGTGATCCTGAGTTAGCCGAATCACTAACAAAGCGGGCACAGCATGTCGTGGACCGTCGATGGAAACTCTATGAGGAGATAGCGTCACGCCCTGGAGGTGAGGTGGCGGCTCATGTAGAAATTGATCTTGAGGATAGCCATTAATAGTTAGAGTGGACTTAATCCTATGGAGGCGATGACCGCGCCTCCAGTTTTTTATTTGTAAGTTATACCATTCCGAGTAAGTCTCTGAACTGACCAGATACTTATATGGAATGGTATTAAGTGTCATCGACAAGCGATGACACCTTTATCATTCCACTCTTATCCCCATTCCCATCCCTATTTTATCCCCATGGCTATTGAGTCGCCTCAAGCTCGTTCATCTCACTATTCACTATTTAAGCAAGAGAACACCCAGCAGGTTCAATACTCGCGCATCAACCCCATCTAATCGGTGCTATGCCCATGATACTGTCCAGTTTCATGTTGATACTTATACTCTTGATAATAAGCTTTGGTCTTGGCGCTGGTTATTTCAGTACCTCTAGCTTGTACCCTAGATAATCCACCGTGGGTTCATTTATACCTATGGAAATTAGACACAAAAAAGGGAGCCTGCTGGCTCCCTAAGGTTGAATCGCTGGTGCTTAACTCTTGTCTAACTCTCGACTAAATCTTGCTTTAAGCTTGCCTGTTGCTCAAGGCCAACCATGGTTGGTTAAATCTTGGGCTGGAGTCGTTATAGGCTGCGCATATCTAAGTGGAGTAATGCCTCTAGCACACTACCGCCGATGGCACGGGCTTTATCGGATACGCTCAGGTGGTCGGCTTTATCTCCCCTTGGGTCAATATCGCCAATTTTAAAGCCTTGATGAACCTCTAGCCCTTCATTAAGCAGGCCCCTGACTTTGCCGGACATGGGCGCTATGATGGGGGTGTCGTTTATTTGGGCGATAAGCTCGCCCTCTTTGACTATGTCGCCCAAGGAGGCGTGGCAGCGCATGGTGCCGGCTTCGGGGGCTCTTAATACGCGTTGATGGGTGTAGCCACCGATGTTACCCGGAATGCCGGTATTAGGGGCTGTCTCACCTTGATATATGATGCGACCTAAGTGATGGCCACGATTGGTTTCGATAACGGCATCGCAGTCCACCCCAGCCATAAAGCCGGGACCGAGTGCCACTGTGTGTGGCGCCAGTGCTTTGGTGGTGCCTAAGTTGCGCTTAGCCAGGATGGCATCGACCACAAAGTTTGGCTGTAACTTTGCTGCGAAGTTGCATTCTTCATCGACCAGCACCGGGATCATGCCCTTATCGATGAGCTCAAAGACAGAATGACAAGAGTGGGCTTTCTTGGCGGTGATCCCCTCGACTGTGGCGGTATCATCGAATAGACACTGGGCAAAGGAGACGGAGCGACGAATAATCGTTGGTTTAGCGATATCTGTCATCACCACCTTAAAGCCGACATTGTGCAGACGTACGGCAACCCCAGTGGCGATATCGCCGGCGCCGCGGATCAGCACTAAACGTTTGCGGTTGATGCGCGGGTCATCTTTCATCAGGCCGCCGGCGGCACCATTCTTGACCTTCAATATCTCGCCCATGATGCTGACAGCGATCTCTTCCGGCGTCTCGGCCCCTATGCTAAAGCCGATGGGAGAATATACAGCTTGGACTCGCTCATCACTTATGCCAATATTTTTCAGGTGACTAACCAGAGTCTGTAACTTACGTTTACTGGCCATCAGACCAATATATTTGGCATCTTGTTTGACAATTTTAGAGATGGCGTCTTTATCTTCATGGTTGGTGGCGATAACCAGATAACTTTGCGCCGTGATAGTGAGCTTATCGATGGCCTGTTCCATGGTGTCAGCAAAGACAAGTTTACTGCCCTGTGGGAAGTTATCTTCGGCTAAGCTGTCGGCATAGGTGTCGACGACTGTGATGTCGAAACCTAAGACATGGGCGGCCTGAGCCACGGCTCGATTGACATGGCCTGCACCGATAAGAATTAACGGGGCCTTTAAGCCAAATACATCGATATGTACCGACATAGAGCCGCCACAATCCATGTCCATGGCATCGGGGCCGGTGCGGGTCATGCGGCCTTTCACCACTCTAGGCTCTCTTTGTTGGATAGCCTCGATGGCTTGTTCGATAACATAGCGCTCAATCATGCCGCCACCTATGGTACCTAGTGTGGTGCCGTCGGCTTTAATTATCATCTGTCCTTGATGTCTGGGAGCCGAGCCTGATGTTTCGAGGATATTAGCCATGGCGAAAGGGATGTTGAGTTCTTCTAATTCAGCAGCATGAGCAAAAATATTCATAAATTTGACCTTGTACGAAAGGAGGCGGCTAATTCATCCGTCCTCGTCACTCATAGTGATTGACCTTTTAGTCATCACCTCTTTTATGGGTATAGAGGCTTGCATGTTCGCTAAGCAGATGACGTCGAGCCGCATCTCCTGCCTGAGTAGAGCCATTGCGAGTGCTTTCACTGCGATATAGTTAGGTGAAAGTTCGACCTTATTAATGATCCAGACTCGCTTTGCTCTGTTGGGAGCGTGTTTAAACATGCCGTCTTCGTGGGCTATTAGCCTACCCAAAACCTGTTGATCCAGCATCTCGCCAGCCTTGCATCGGGTGATATGTTGAAAATCGGTCCAACGATGGATCTGTCTAGGATCGATTTTCTGGTTAATCACTTCGCAACCGGTGACCGCAATCACAGTATCAACAAAGGAAGGAATGCAAGGCTCATGCCCAGAAGGGGCTTTTATCGGTAAGTGTTTTGCGCCGTCGGCTTCTATGATGATTAGATCGAATAATGCCGCGGATTTTAACTTGTTCAACATGGCGAATGACAAGCCTGTTACTTTGTTTTTTTCTTTATTTTCAGTGTCTTCAATTATGTCTTGATAGCAAAAACAGATGTTTGCTGTCGGCCATGGTGAGGGAGTATAGTGCCTTGCCCGTAAAGGCGCTGACTCGGTCGTATCGCCGCTGCCTGGAGCGACTGTGGAAAAAACAAACGCTCGACGGTCAGCTTGGCTAGCCGAGCTATCATGGCTATCAATTTGATAGCTTAGATTCTCAGCGTCTATGATAGTATCGAACTGGTCCGAGCTGGGCTGGTACATCTTAGTGGTAGTGGTGATTAATACCTTTAACCCTCGGGCTTTAGCCTGGCGGGCAAGCACAAAGGCTGTGGTGCTTTTACCGCCGCCGCCGACGAGGGCCAGCAGTTGGGTCGAGGCTTGAGCTTGATCATAAACAGCGTCGAGTAACATCATAAATTTATCCAGGAGAATACCAGCATGTCATTGATTCCAGTGCCTGTTTATCAGGATATCGATTGCGTGATGCCAGCTGCAGGTTTGTCATCGCGTATGGGGGACTGGAAGATGATGCTAGCATATCGTCACCATACAATACTTGATCAAAGTATTGAAAATGCGCTGAGTTTTTGCTCCCGAGTCATCTTAGTTGCAGGCCATAGGGGTCAGGAACTGCTTGAGCGATATCGTGGTCGTGCCAATGTCTTGGTGGTACTCAATGAGCAGTTTACTCAAGGCATGTTTGCCTCTATTCAGGTTGGAGTGGCTCAGGTTAACAGCGAACACTTCTTTATTGCCCACGGTGATATGCCCAACATAGGCGCAGATGTGTTTCGCGCTATGTGGCAACTAAGAGGCGAATCTAGCCTGTTTCCGGGAGATACTGAACATAGTGGTCATCCTGTGTTGCTGCCTTCCTCCTTAGCTTTG
The DNA here is from genome assembly GCF_000172075.1 of Shewanella benthica KT99. Classification (GTDB taxonomy): domain Bacteria; phylum Pseudomonadota; class Gammaproteobacteria; order Enterobacterales; family Shewanellaceae; genus Shewanella; species Shewanella benthica_A. The sequence goes on along the minus strand of NZ_ABIC01000008.1, from coordinate 126,414 downwards.
GCCATCATAGCGGCGCCGGTTGGCAGTAAAATGAAGTCCATCCTCAACAGGAAAACCGTGACTTATATGGGGCTGACTACGCCGGTGATCCATCAGGATGTCGATACCCCAGAGGCTTATCAGGCCTTGATAAATGTCCTATAAGTAAGGTTAAAATAAATGCTCTGATGTGATTCTCCCCCTCGATGACTTATCAGGTCTTGATAAATGTCCTATGACGTTAAAATAAATGCTCTGATGTGACTCAGATCCTAAATAACTTATCAAATTGATAGATAAGATCACTCGGTGGAGATCATCTCCTGTCTCGCTGAGCGACAAAGCTTCTGTTTCTGCTGGTTTTATCACCTCGTTAGCTTGCCATGTCAGATAAAAGAGTCATATTTATCGCTTAATCTTGACCAAGATCACGCTTTTTTTTGCTTATTTGTAAAAAATGTCACCTTGGCGTGGTAGTTGCTCGTGTCTGCTTAACAAAGGTCATTCCTAACTTAAGAGTCCTTATCATTGCTTGATGAAATGTAGCGGCTTTGTAGATAACAACAGCACAGAAATCAGGAGATTTACCATGGGAGACATCATGCGTCCCGTCCCGTTTGACGAACTACTTCATCGTATGTTCAGTGAGTTCAAACAGAGTCAATCGATATTCGGGATCCCCGCCAAGCAGTTTTATCGTAAAAATGATGCTAATAAGCTCGCGGTTTGGGGGGAGAATTGCCAAACACCCGTAGGCCCCGCAGCGGGTCCTCATACCCAACTAGCGCAGAACATTATCTGTTCATGGTTAGCCGGCGGCCGTTTTATGGAGCTAAAAACGGTTCAAAAGCTCGATACCTTAGAGATTGCTAAGCCGTGTATTGATGCGGAAGATGAGTGTTACAATACCGAGTGGTCAAGTGAATTCACCTTACCTAAGGCGTATGATGAGTATGTTAAAGCTTGGGTTGCGCTTTACCTGTTAGAAGAGGTGTTCCAGCCTCTTGCTGACGGTGAAGAGAAGTCATTTGTATTTAATATGAGTGTTGGCTACGATCTGGACGGCATCAAGACTGCACCTATGCAGGCCTTTATCGATAATATGATCGACTCCAGCAGGCACCCCTTGTTTGCCCAGTATATTGAACAGCTCAAGTCTTTCGTTACAGCAGCTGACTTCGAGCAGAAATACGGGGTTAAACTTGCGGCTAATCGAATCGAGGGTCTGCTTAACGCTATCTCTCCACAGATCTCTAAGGGCGTCACCCTCTCAACCATGCATGGTTGCCCGCCAACTGAGATTGAAGCCATCTGTCAGTACATGCTTGAAGAGAAGAAGTTAAACACCTTCGTTAAACTCAATCCAACCTTATTAGGTTTTAAGCGTGTACGTTCAATCTTAGATAATGCAGGTTTTACCCATGTGGTACTGAGCGAAGAGTCGTTTAGTCATGATCTACAGATCGATGGGGCTAAAGCCATGCTGCATCGTTTGGTCGATCTAGGTAAAAGGCTCAATATCGGCTTTGGCGTTAAGCTGACCAACACCTTAGGTACGCTCAACAAGAAAGGCCGTCTACCCGATAAAGAGATGTATATGTCGGGTCGTGCCTTGTTCCCCCTCTCCATCAATGTGGCGCTAGAACTCTCAATTGAGTTCGATGGTGAATTGCCAATCTCCTACTCAGGTGGCGCGAGCAAGTTTAATATTAAAGAGATCTTCGAAGCGGGTATCCGTCCCATCACTATGGCGACAGACTTACTTAAGCCTGGTGGATACATGCGCCTAACCGATTGCGTCAACGAGCTTGCCAATAGCAGCGAGTGGGGCATGACTAAGGTCAATATCCCTAAGCTAGCCGAGCTGGCGAAGAAATCACTGACGGTCGACTACACCCAAAAAGAGTGGCGTGGCCCCGAAGATATCACAGTTAATAAGGCCTTGCCTCTAACTGACTGCTCGGTTGCACCTTGTGTTACCGCCTGTCCTATCAGCCAAGATATTCCAGAATATTTACGCCTAATGGGCGAGAAAAAGTATGCCGAGGCCCTCGAGGTTATCTATTCACGTAATGCGCTGCCGGCCATCACGGGTCAGATCTGTGATCATCAATGTCAGTATAACTGTACTCGTCGTGACTATGAAGGCGCGTTAAATATTCGAGAGATGAAGAAGATCGCTCTGGAGAAAGGTTGGGATGAATATAAGGCTAAGTGGCATCAGCCGAGTCTGACAGACAAGGCGCCTGCCGCCGTATTGGGTGCCGGTCCTGCGGGTCTGTCAGCGGCTTACTTCTTAGCGCGTGCGGGTCACCCGGTTACTATTTTTGAAAAAGAAGCCAATGCCGGTGGTGTGGTCAAGAACATCATTCCTCACTTTCGAATTCCTGCCGCAGCGATTGAGCACGATATCGAGTTTGTCACTAACCATGGCGTGAACATAGAGTATGGCTGTAAGACAGATTTAACTGTCGATGCACTGCGTGCGAGTGGCTTCAAGTATATCTGTGTAGGCATAGGCGCCGACAAAGGCAACCCAATCTCACTCGAAGGTGGCAACACTAACGTATTCAAGTCACTCGAATTCTTGGCCCAGTACAATAATGGTATCTTCGATAGTGGTGATAACAAGCTGGGTAAGCATGTGGCCGTAGTTGGTGCGGGTAACACGGCAATGGACAGTGCTCGCGCTGCACTTAAAGTGGATGGCGTTGAGCAAGTCACGGTACTTTACCGTCGTACAGTCGCCGAGATGCCAGCCTATAAAGATGAGTATGATGAAGCATTAGCCGCTGGCGTGCAGTTCATGTTCCTCACTAACCCTGAGTCATTTAGCCAAGATGGCAAGCTTGTCGCTCGCGTGATGGAGCTAGGTGAGAAAGATGCTAAGGGACGTCGCCGCCCAGTGGCGACCGATAGGACTATTGAGCTCAATGTCGATGCGCTAATCACCGCGGTCGGTGAGCAGAGTAACTGCGATGTGCTGAGCAAGATCGGTATCCCTATGGGTCAAGACGGCTGGCCAATCGTCTCTGCCGATACCGGCGAGACAGGCCTTGAGAATGTGTACCTCATAGGTGACGCAAGCACTGGCCCTTCATCTATCGTTGCGGCGATTTCTGGTGGTCGCAAAGCGGCTACATCAATTCTTGCTAAAGAGGCTGTTATTGAGTGTCAGTATCACGTTAAGTCAGATTTTGATGTTGAGGATATCTACCAGCGAAAAGCCGAGATCCAAGTTAAGCTGGTCGGCTCCGACGATCAGGACGCCTTCGTTGAGCAAGAAGCAAGGCGCTGCCTGGAGTGTTCATATGTCTGCTCTAAGTGTGTGGATGTCTGTCCTAACCGCGCCAATATCTCACTGGCAGTTCCGGGCTTTAAAGATAAGTTCCAGATACTGCATATCGATGCCTACTGTAACGAGTGTGGTAACTGTGCTCAGTTCTGTCCGTGGAACGGTCGTCCTTACCATGACAAGTTGACCATCTTTAACTCGTTAGCAGACATGAACGCCAGTAAAAATAGCGGCTTCCTCGTCGAAGACGAGCGTCTTACGGTTCGCGCCAATGAAGAGATCTACACCTGCGAGCTAGATGACTGCAAGCATTTTACGCTACCTGACAGCTTAAGTGATATTTCACGCATCATCAAATTCGTGGTTACCAAGCATGATTACTTACTTGGTCAACTAGGTGAATAAGGAATAGTCTTATGATTTTATTACAAAATGCAACTGCTGTTCAATTTGAACCATGTTTCGTTAAAGAAGGTGTCGATATCCTTATTGATGGCACTACGATTAAAGAGGTGGGGCCAAACCTACGCAGTAAATATCCGCAAGCAGAAGTGACGGATATGAAAGGAAAACTGGTTATGCCTGGGATAGTGTGTTCCCATAATCACTTCTATTCTGGCCTAGCGAGAGGGGTGATGGCTGATATTAAGCCTAGCCCCGACTTTATCTCAATCCTGAAGAACCTATGGTGGCGTCTGGATCTCGCCCTCGATGAGGAAGCGGTCTACTACAGTGGCCTAATTTGTTCACTCGAAGCGATTAAGAATGGTTGTTCGAGTGTGATCGATCACCACGCATCACCTAACTATATCGCGGGCTCACTTAAGACCTTACGTAGCGGTTTCATTAAGGCCGGTCTTCGTGGCATGACCTGTTACGAAGTCACTGACAGAAACGCTGGCATGAAAGAGATGCAAGCCGGCGTCGAGGAAAATATCGCCTTCGCTCAGCTGATAGATGCGGCTAAGAAGAAGGGCGATGAACCTTATCTGGTTGAGGCCCATATCGGAGCCCATGCGCCGTTTACTGTGACCAATGAAGGCTTGTCTATGATGGCCGAAGCCGTCAAGGTCACGGGTCGTGGTATCCATATGCATGTAGCCGAAGACCGCTATGATGTGGCCCACAGTCACCATCATTATGGCCAAGACATAGTTGCGCGTTTGGATAGCTTCGGTCTAATCAATGATAAGACCTTACTGGCTCACGGCCTGTTCTTATCGGACAAAGATATTGAGATCTTGAATGCTCGTGGCGGCTTTTTAGCTCATAACGCACGCTCGAATATGAACAACAATGTGGGCTATAACCATCAGCTGGCTAAGTTCGATAATGTCGTGCTAGGCACTGACGGTATCGGCGCCGATATGTTTGAAGAACTTAAGTTCTCATTCTTCAAGCACAGAGACAGTGGCGGACCATTATGGCCCGACAGCTTCCTGCGTAACTTATGGTTGGGTAATACTATCTTAGCGAAGAATTTCGGTGCTAAGTTCGGTCGACTCGAAGCGGGTAATAAGGCAGATCTTACTATCTTAGATTACATGAGCCCTACACCTTTATTGGCAGATAACTTACCCGGTCATATCGCCTTCGGTATCAATGCCGGTAACGTTAACTCTGTGATGGTTGAGGGACGCTTCGTCTACCAAGATCGCCAGTTCCCATTCGATGTTGCGCCAATCTACGCCGAGGCAAGGAAAGTCGCTCAACGTCTCTGGACCAATATGGATAAGCTCAGTTAACAATTAAGCGTTTGAAATAGGGGAGAAGTATTGCTCACAGAGGCATTGAGCCTCTCGATATTAACAGCAGGTACTTTTTCCCTTTTTCATTATTGTGTTTCATTTGGTATCGCCCATGGGTGCACTAATTAGCAATACGTATCTGGTGCAATACCACAAATACAGCTAAGAAGAGAACGTTATGAAAAGGGATAAAACGCAATTTAAATGGCAAGAAGCTACCGGAGATGCGAAGTTTATTGCCGACCGTCATTTCGATAATCTTTTGGAAGGGCGCTTGTTTCGCTCTTCATGCCCAAGAGGTAAGATCGAAAGTATTAGGCTACCGGACTTACCCGAAGGCTACTTTGTCTTTGGCGCTAAAGACGTGCCAGGGCGCAACGTGCTGCAGATGGTGGAGGCGGATTGGCCCGTTTTTGCCGATGAAGAAGTGCGTTATCTAGGTCAAATTATCTTACTTGTGGTAGGACCTGAAATTAAGGTTCTCGAGCAGATCTTAGACACCATACACGTAGAATATCAACCTCTTACACCTGCCTTCACCCTCCCTGATTCACAAAAACTCACCGATGGTGCCATCCATGGACAAGATAATAAATTTGATAGCCACAGGATCAATAAAGGTGATGTGAACAGCGGCTTTGCCCAGGCTGAGCATATCTTCGAAGAGACGCTGTCTACCAGCTATCAGGAGCATATGTACCTGGAGCCACAAGGCATGGTTGGCTATCCACAGGATGGCAAGATTGTTATCGAAGGCTCGATGCAGTGTCCCTGGTATGTGCATCATTGTATCTCTGTGGTGCTGGGTCACAATAAGGTACGAGTGATTCAGGCCACCACCGGCGGTGGTTTCGGTGGCAAAGAGGACTATCCCGATGTGCTTGCCGGTGCCTTATGTGTTGCGGTTGAGCGTGTGGGTCAGCCCATAAGACTCATCTTGCCTCGTAGTGAAGATATCGCCTTCACCTCGAAGCGCCACCCTATCGATTTTCATTACCGCACCGGAGTCGATAAACAGGGCAAGATAGTCGCCATGGAAGTGAAGATAGACATAAACTCGGGGGCTTACCTGAGTCTATCGGGCATAGTGCTACAGAGGGCGATCACCAGTTGTATCAATGTCTACGAGATTGACAATGTGCGAGTCGATGCAACAGCTTGGGCGACAAACACCTCACCTAACGGTGCCTTTAGAGGCTTTGGCTCCCCGCAAACTTGCTTCGGCATAGAGACCCACCTCAGTCATGTTGCCAAGCAACTTGGCTTGGAGCCGGCGGACTTTAAACATGATCATCTGTTAAACACTGACTCGACGACGTTAACCGGGGCTAGCATCTTTGGTGACTTAGTGCTCGAGCAGATGTATGAGCAGATCTGTGAGGCCAGTGATTACCATGAGAAGGCCAAAGCTTACCGTCAGCAATCAAACAAGAGTGACAAGCTAAAAGGGATCGGCTTGGCCATGTTTCAGCATGGCTGTGGTTTCGCCGGGGATCTCGAAGATACCTTAGTCAAGGCCAAAGTGCGTCTGGTGAAGGGGGCCGATAATGAGGTTGAGATTCAGGTCTCTAACACAGATTTAGGCCAAGGACTCAGCCTGACATTTTGTCAAATTGTCGCCGATGCGCTGAAAGTGCCATTAACCTCAGTCAGACTCGCAGCCGCCGATACCGGTGTGGTGCCTGATTCCGGACCCACAGTCGCATCGCGTTCAATTGTCATTGTGGGCTACCTTATCGAGGTCGCCGCAAAGAAATTGGCCGGTATCTGGATAAATGGTACCGAGCAATGCGTCGAAGAAGATTATAAAAAGCCCAGTTACCATAAATGGGATCAAGAAAAGTTTGAGGGAAATGCCTATCAGGTGACCAGTTATGGCATGAATATCGTTGAGATCGAGTTGGACCCAGCCACGGGGGAAACTGAGATCACCGGCCTGTGGGCCGTTTATGATGTGGGCCATGCGATAGATGAAATGGTATTTAAGGGCCAGATAGATGGTGGCTTTGTCCAGGCGCTGGGCTATGGCAGTTTAGAGCGGATGACCTTAGACAGTGAGGGTAAATTCCAACAAATCACCATGGCCGATTATGTGATACCTACGTCGATGGATGTGCCCGCGATCAGCAGCGCATTAGTCGATAATCCTTACAAATATGGGCCTAAGGGCGCTAAAGGGGGAGGCGAGTTGACCCATAATGGCGGCGCTGCGGCTTATTGTGCCGCGGTTGAGAGTGCTATCGGCCTGCCTATTTCATCGATCCCTATTACGCCAGAGGTGGTGTGTGATCTCCTCTATGGGGTGAAGAAGCAATGCCTCGGCAATATGACGGTTACAAGTGGCAAGATTCAAGGAGTAGCGCGATGAAGATTTGTTTTAAGCTTAATGGTCAGGGAGTCAAGGTGGATGTCGATCCACTGCAGCCTCTACTGCATACCTTAAGAGAACAACTAGGGATGACCTCACCGAAGCAGGGCTGCGGTGAAGGTGAGTGTGGTTCATGCTCGATTATCATGGATAACCAGCTGGTCAATACCTGTTTAATTCCCACCATTCAAGCGAAAGGAACGGCGCTGGTGACCTTAGAAGGCTTAAGGAATACGCCTAAGGGCCTGTGCGTTATCGATGCTCTGTTAGAGGCAAAGGGGGTACAGTGTGGCTTCTGTTCACCCGCCATGGTGCTAGCCATATATCATCTGCTGGACAATCGTGTCTGTGCGAATATTACGCCAACGGATCAGCAGATAAGAGAAGCGTTAGCCGGCAATCTGTGTCGCTGTACCGGTTACGCCATGATAGTCGAAGCGGCTAAAATTGCGGCCAGAAAGGGAGAAGGCATATGGTAAACGTCTATCGTCCGACTAAGTTAGACAAGGCGCTTGAGTTGAATGCCATACACTGTGCTACGTTATTTGCTGGTGGCACAGATCTTATGGTGCAAGGAATGACTCACTATGATGACAGCGATAATGCTGTGGTGTTTCTCGATGATATTGTCGAGATCAAGGGGATTGAACTCAATAATCAAACCCGTGAACCTAGGCTAGTGATAGGTGCTGGGGTGACATTATATGAGTTGACCGCCCATGAGTCTGTTCCCCCGATGATTAAAGATGCGGCTAAGCGAATCGCGGCGCCGGCCCTGCGTAATAGGGCAACCTTAGTAGGCAATATCTGCAATGCATCGCCCGCGGCCGACATGTTGCCCGCCCTGTATTTGCTCGATGCGCGTGTCGAACTCAGCAGTCCCGGTGGTAAAAGGGAGTTAGCCATAGAGGAGTTTATCTCGGGTCCGGGTCAGACATTGAGGTTAGCCGATGAGATAGTGACCAGTGTGAGCCTGACTCTGCCTATGTTTGATGACTATTTATATCATAAGGTCGGGACCCGCAAGGCCAATGCGCTGACTAAGTTGTCGATATTAGCCGGGGTGCGAATAGAATCGGGCATCATCCAAGATTGGCGACTGACATTCGGTGCCATAGGGCCAACTGTGGTCCGCAATGTCGAGTTTGAGCAGGGCTTGATTGGCCAGAGTGCCGCCATATTGCAACAAGCGGAAACCATCGACAAGATCATCGATTTTTATAGCCAAAAGATAGCCCCTATCGATGATCATCGTTCAACCGCCGAGTATCGCCGCTGTGCGGCACTCAACCTCTTGCGGCGATGGTTGGAAAATATAGGCTAATACCAAGCTCACTAAAAAACATCATAGGTCAATGAGTGTATATCACTATACTCATTGACCTAAAAGATGTACAATTCCTCTCCGATTTCATCGTCGGAAAAGGACACAGCAATAATGAGTAACCCATTATATAATAAACATATAATCTCCATATCTGATCTCTCTCGTTCTGAATTAGAACTGATAGTCTCTACCGCCAAAACACTGAAAAAAACCCCTCATCCTGATCTGTTGAAAAACAGGGTTATCGCCAGCTGTTTCTTCGAAGCCTCGACGCGAACTCGCCTGTCTTTCGAGACCGCGGTACATAGGCTAGGGGGGAGTATCATAGGTTTCCCCGATAGTGGTAATACTTCTTTGGGTAAGAAAGGTGAAACTTTGGCCGATTCGGTAAAAGTGATCTCCTCCTATTGCGACGCGTTTTTTATGCGCCATAATCAAGAGGGGGCCGCCCGTCTTGCCAGTGAGTTCTCTTCGGTTCCGGTGATCAATGGCGGTGATGGCTCGAATCAGCATCCGACGCAAACCTTACTCGATTTGTTCAGCATCTATGAGACCCAAGGCACTTTAGATAAGCTGCAGGTGGCCTTCGTGGGTGATCTTAAATATGGTCGTACTGTGCATTCTCTGACCCAGGCATTATCCCTGTTTGATTGTGAGTTCCACTTCATTTCTCCCTCTGCACTGTCGATGCCCGATTACATTATCGATGATCTTAATGCCAAAGGGTGTAAGTTTACCTTACATGACACCTTAGACGGCGTGATCGATAACTTAGATATCTTGTATATGACCCGGGTGCAGAAGGAACGTTTCGATGAAACTGAATATCAGCATTTGAAATCCAGTTTTATCTTGAGCGCTAAGATGCTGGAGGGAGTGAAAGACAATTTTAAGGTATTACATCCATTGCCCAGGGTCGATGAAATCACCACAGATGTAGACCACACACCTTATGCCTATTACTTTCAGCAGGCTGAAAATGGCGTATATGCCCGCCAAGCACTGTTGGCTTTAGTGTTGACCAACGAATATGGAGATGAGTAATGAAGAAGCAGCTAAAAGTCGAAGCCATTGAAAATGGTACTGTTATCGACCATATCTCACCCGGGCAAGGGATTAAAATCTTGAGGTTTTTTGAACTTGCCAAGGGGCCACAGAGACTCACTATAGGCTTAAACTTGCCCACCAGTAGCGGCGACTTTAAAGATCTGATCAAGATTGAGCATACGGTATTCGATCAAAATCAGGCCAACCAGTTAGCCCTGTTCGCGCCTAAGGCGACCATCAATGTGATCGAAAACTTTGAAGTGGTAGACAAGTTTAAAGTGGCTATTCCCGAGAGTATCTCTGGGGTGTTGACCTGTCCTAACAGCAACTGTATCAGCCATAATGAGCCAGTAGACAGCCTTTTCAATATCAAGCAGGAGAGGGTCGGAGTTAAGCTTAAGTGCCATTACTGTGAGAAATCATTTATTTCCGGAGTGTTCCGCGAGTTTCATTAGTCATACCAGTTCCATTAAGATAAGTGATCATTCAGCGGGAGTTAAAAACGCTGTAGGCAAGTAAGGGGATTGAAGCTAATAGTTATTCTATATCGAGAGCCACTTACGCAGCATAAAGTGCTTTTAAACCCGCACTAGGTGAGCTTCTCAGGACTTCCACTTCTGCGTTGCATTGCCTCAAAAGGGAATAACCATTTTTTCAACAATGCGCCTTGAATTTAAAGCCCTGAGAAAGCTCTGAATTGATCATAAATTTAATGGAATTGGTATCACACCAGAGCTTTGCTGAGGTGACATAATTTACCTGTGGCCAAACTTATCCAGCTTGGGCTATCACTATCAAAGTGATAGCCCTTATTATTGTTTTGATAGCCCTTGATATTAATCGTTCACTTAAGTCCCATTCCCCCCCGCTATTTCGTGCTTTATCAGGCCAACTTCTGCTACAGATATTTAGATCTGAGTCGCTATGCTGCCGTAAACCGTCAAGAGTCGCATCGACGACGGCATAAACTTGATGCAAATCACAAAAAAAAACAATAACCCATTCAATCATGATTCTGGCGCAAATGTTGCGACTAGTTAACTCAATTGCATCACTTATTTTAAAACCATGTTGCTATGGTTGATAAATAAGCTCATTTGAGAAGGGAAGTACTATGATTGAACACTTTTTTAAGCCGAGCAACACGGATCAAGCTCTGAATTTAATGAAGGAGCATGGATCCAACGCAACCTGGTTTGCTGGTGGCTCAAAACTCAATGCCAGACCCAGTCTTACGAAAAAAACCGTTGCGATTTCTCTGTATAACTTAGCCCTGGAATCCATTGAGTTGCGCGGCAACTCCCTGTATATCGATGCCATGTGTCGGGTTCAGTCTGTGCTGGACAATGAGTTGACTCCCTATGGATTAAAGCAGGCAGCAAAATTCATTTATTCAAAACACCTACGTAATCAAGCCACTATTGGCGGAGAGATCGCCGCCTTTCAAGAAGAAGCCTTATTGTTGCCCGTCTTGATCGCCCTTAAGACGCGCATAGTGACGGCCGAAGTCGGAGAGATGGGTATTGAAGATTACCTGGAAAGTGCCAGCCGTGGCTTGATCCTTCAGGTGGTGATCCCAGATGTCAATCTGGTTTGTCTGGCCTACAACTTGACTCGCTCTGCGGCGGGCCTTTCTATTATCAATGTGGCCGTATCTTTAGACCAGGCTGGTGAAAGTGTGATCGCCATCGATGGTGTCTCACCACGCAGAGCTGGCTACAGTATTCCTGTTCGATTGAGAGATATCGAGGCACAAAAATTAACCGAAGAGCAATTGGAAAAAGCGGTGGCAAACTCAGTATTCCCTGAGGCCGATATTCGCGGCAGCGTCGATTATAAGCAATATATTTCAGGCATTTTAGTGACGGATTTGTTTGCCGAATGCCAACGCCTAGTAAAGGAGGCTTAATGATGAGCATTAACCTAACAATCAATGATCGCCATCAAGAGCTTGTTTGTCGTCTTGGTGATAATGTCCAAACCTTATTGCACAAGGCAGGTTTTCACTCGGTACGAAACAGTGATGATGGTTTTGGTTTTGCTGGTTCCGACGTGATATTAGTCGATGGTCGCCTACTGAACGCTTCCTTGTTGATCGCGGCTCAGCTTGAGGGCTGCGAGATTTATACGGCAGAATCATTAGGTAAGTGGAATCAGCTGAACCATGTTCAACAAGCCATGGTAGATGTGGGTGTGGTGCAGTCTGGTTACAACGATCCAGCCATGGCGTTGATCATAACTGAACTTCTTAAGCACAACCCTAATCCAAATCGTGACGAGATTGATGATGCGCTAACAGGTATCTTCAACCGTGATACGGGTTACCAGCAATACTATGAAGTTATTGAACTAGCGGTAAATCGCCTGATAAACCCAGAGCATGATAAGCAGTACGCGCCAGAATTCAGAGACGATCTCACCTTTATCGGTAAGAACACGCCTAAGTTAGACTCGGCTAAAATGGTGCAGGCGAAACCTTGTTATGTAGAAGATAGGATCCCTAAAGATGCCTGCGTGATAAAGATGCTCCGCAGTCCGCATCCCCACGCTTGGATCACTCACTTAGATGTCACCAAAGCCGAAGCTTTGGAGGGGGTGGTGACTGTCATCACCTATAGAAATTGTCCGGATATTGCTTACACTCCAGGTGGTCAGACTGCCCCCGAGCCTTCGCCATTAGATAGACGCATGTTCTGTGAGAAGCTGCGTCATGTGGGTGATAGAGTCGCCGCCGTGGTGGCCGAATCCGTCGAGATAGCCGAGCAAGCGCTCGAGCTGATTGAGGTTAAATATGACGTCCTCAAGCCTGTTATCAGCATAGATGACGCCCGCGCCGCCGATGCGCCCATTATCCACAATGGTCCCATCGAGTATATTGTTGGCGCACCTGATGATTTGGATGAACAAAATAAAAATGCCGATATCAGAGACGGTAAGGTGATCATTAATTTCCCCATTGGCTGTTTCCCGCGGAAAAATATTGCGGCCAGCATCCGTGGTCATATTGGCGATCTTGCCAAAGGGTTTAGCGAAGCCGATCACATCATAGAGCGTACTTATGAGTCTAAACAGGTACAGCAACTACCGACGGAAACCCATATTTGTTATAGCTATATGGATGGCGATCGTCTGGTGATGCACGACTCGACTCAGGTGCCTTGGCATGTGCGTCGTCAGGTGGCTAAAATTATCGGTATTAAGCAGAACAAGGTGCATATCGTCAAGGAGCGTGTCGGCGGAGGTTTCGGTTCTAAGCAAGATATCTTGCTGCAAGATGTCTGTGGTTGGGCTACTTGGGTCACCGGCAGAGGCGTGTATTTTCACTACACACGTGAAGAGGAGTTTATCGCTAACTCTAGCCGTCACGTGGCTAAGGTGCATGTGAAATTAGGTGCCAAAAAAGATGGTACTTTAACCGCGATTGACATGGATTTTCTTGCTAATACGGGTCCTTACGGTAACCACGCCCTGACGGTGCCTTGTAATGGCCCCGCCTTGTCATTGCCTCTATACCCCTGTGACAATGTCGATTTTCGTGTGACGACTTACTACTCCAATATCTGCCCCACCGGCGCCTATCAAGGTTACGGTGCACCTAAGGGTAACTTTGCCTTGACCATGGCGATGGCTGAGATGGCCGAAGTTCTGGGTATCGATCATCTGGAGATGGTTGAGATCAATCGAGTTCGTGAAGGTCAGGAACTTAAGATCTTGGGCGCTATCGGCGAAGGTAAGATGCCGGCAACGGCGCCAAGAGCCATGAGTTGTGCCCTAGAGCCAATCCTTAAGCAGGGACGTGAGCTGATTAACTGGGATGGTGAAAAGAAAGCGGATGGCGACTGGCGCATTGGTCGCGGAGTGGCGATTATTCAGCAGAAGTCGGGCATTCCAGATATCGATCAGGCTAACTGCTCGATTAAGATGGCATCCGATGGCACCTTCATCGTTCACTCCGGTGGAGCCGATATCGGTACCGGACTCGACACTGTGGTAGCCAAACTCACCGCCGAGGTGCTGCGCTGTCCCATCGATGAGATCACTATACACTCAGGTGATACCGATCATGCCCCATTCGATAAGGGCGCTTACGCCTCTTCGGGTACCTGTTTTTCCGGCAATGCCGCCAAAATTGCTGCCGAAGCCATGCGCACTAAGATCTTAACCTGTGGCGCCGAGATGCTGGAGGAGGCCGTCGAAGATGTGGTTCTTGCGGCTCCTGGCGTGGTGAAAGGTAAGCAAGGTGAAGTCAGTTACGACGATATTGCCCATCGCGCCGAGAGCGGCACAGGTTGGGGGCAACTGCTTACCAATGGTTGTTTCACCACTTCTGAGTACGCCTTCCCTTATGGCGCAAACTTCACCGAAGTGGCGGTCAATATCCGTACCGGTGAGATCAAGCTGGAGAAGTTCCATGCTCTGCTAGATTGTGGTACTCCAATCAACCCTGACTTGGCATTAGGTCAGATCTATGGTGCCAGCATGCGCGCTATCGGTCACAGCTTAACTGAAGAGCTTATCTATGACGAAAATGGCATCCCGCTAACCCGTGACCTTAAGAGCTATGGTGCGCCTATGATTGGCGATATTCCTAAGGAATTTAAGGCTGTACTGGTCCCGAGTGACGACAAGGTTGGTCCTTATGGGGCTAAATCTATCTCTGAAATCGGCGTCAACGGCGCCGCGCCCGCAATTGCATCGGCGATTCATGATGCCTGTGGCGTATGGATCCGTGACTGGCATTTCACTGCCGAAAAGGTCCTCGAAGGATTGAAAAAGTTATAAATACTTAAGGAGAGCTAAGGGCGCGCGCGACGTTTGTCGCGTTCGTTGTCGATTTTACCTGTTAATTGTTCCTGTTTGATCTGAAGTTTACTTAAAAATCTACCAAGTTTGATGATGTCTTAGCGCATTATTTGCCACCAAGTTTAGATAAGGATTCGAGATGAAACTGTTATATAATATTGAAGATAAACCGCCTATGGGTGTCAGTCTTGTGTTGGCACTGCAGCATATGTTAGCCGCTATGGGGGCGATTGTTGCTGTCCCTCTAGTGGTTGGTTCCGCCATCGGTATGAGCACAGAAGAGATGGTTATTCTGGTTAATGCCGCACTAATGGTCTCGGGCCTGGTGACCATTGTGCAGTGTAAAGGTGCCGGCCCGGTTGGAATACGTTTACCCGTGGTGATGGGCACCAGTTTTACCTTTGTTGCCATTTCTATCTCCATAGGCCTGGAATCCGGGGCCTCGGCGATTTTTGGTTCCGCGTTAATAGGCTCCCTAGTGATGATTATTGGCAGTCGGTTTATGCCACAGATCAGAAAGTTATTTCCTCCCGTCGTCTCCGGCACAGTCGTCTTACTTATTGGCTTAACGATTTTACCCGTGGCCGTTGATTGGTTCGCCGGTGGTTTTGTCGGCCAAGAGGGCTATGGATCTTATAATAACCTGCTGCTCGGCTTGCTGGTGTTGGTGGTGGTCATAGGCTTATCACAGCTAGGCAAGGGCATAGTATCTGCAGCCGCCATCGTTATCGGTATGTTTGTCGGTTATATGGTCGCTATCATGTTAGGTATTGTCGACTTCTCTCCTGTGGGTAGCGCGCCGGTATTTGCCTTACCCAGTCTACTTCCCTTCGGTCTCAGCTTTACCATCAGCGGCATCATAGGCATGTCTATCGCCTACCTAGTGACTATCATGGAGTCCACCGGCGACTTCTTAGCCCTGAGTGATGCGACCCATACTAAGTTAACCGGTGATAAGCTTTCCAGGGGCATCTTATGTGATGGTCTGGGCAGCGCCTTGGCATCGACCTTAGGGACTACGCCATTCTCATCTTTTAGTCAAAATGTCGGCATCGTCTCGATAACTGGGGTCGCCAGCCGACATGTGGTGGCATTAACCGGCCTCATCATGGTGTTCGCCGGACTATTCCCCAAAATTGGTGCTCTGGTTGTCACCATACCTTCTCCTGTGCTCGGCGGTGCTGGCCTGGTGATGTTCGCCATGATCATCTCAGCGGGTATCGGTATCTTAGCTCGCATCAACTTCACTAAGCGCAACATGATGATCATAGCCGTGGGTGTAGCCGTTGGTATGGCGGTAACCTTCCGCCCCGAGATCCTCCACAGTTTTCCCGACTCAGTTAGGGTGATCTTCAGCTCAGGTATCACAGCCGGCTCATTAGTGGCCTTGCTGCTTAACCTGGTGCTTAGGGTCAGTCGCTCCGATGAAATCCAGTGTACGGCAGAGAAACGCGAGGCGTTGCGAGAGCAGATTGCAGAGAGTGAAGCTGAAAATCTGTTTGAATCTGATGAAAAATCAGTCATAACAATCAAATAGCGAATTTATGCCAGTAAAAATGCGTAGATCACACCTGTGGTAATAAGAGGTATTGCCACTTTTTGGATGTAAACAATAAAATCAGGCTACTAGTCTTGGTCTGCGTTTTAATGCAATATATTGATAATAAGAGATAAATTGAGGTTTATGATGGAATATAATCATACAATAAAAGTCATTAGAGCATCCTTCCTGGATATCTTGAGTGTGGTAGATGATCCAGCAGATATAGAGAAGAATCTAAGGTTTATTGAAGATGGTCTGATGTTTGTTGCCAATGGACGCATAGAGTGGATCGGCACCTGGGAAGAGGGCAAAGACAAGATCCCTGCCGATGTCAGGGTGCGCAGTTATCCGGGGAAAATAGTCATGCCCGGGTTTATCGATACCCATATTCACTATCCACAATCTGAGATGGTGGGTGCCTATGGTGAGCAGTTACTCGAATGGCTGGAGAACTATGTTTTCCCCACCGAGGCGCGTTACAAAGACAAAGACTATGCCAAAGAGATGTCTGAGTTCTTTGTAAAGCAACTGCTGCGCAATGGCACAACCACCGCCATGGTATTTTGTACCGTGCATCCTGAGTCAGTCAACTCACTGTTTGAAGTGGCTGAAAACATCAACATGCGTATGATAGCCGGTAAGGTGATGATGGACCGAAATGCACCTGACTATCTGCTGGATACGCCTGAGACTAGCTACAACCAGACCAAGGAACTCATTGAGAGGTGGCACAAACGCGGACGTCTGCTCTATGCCATTACTCCACGCTTTGCCCCGACATCATCCCCAGAGCAACTCGATGTCGCCGGTAGACTCAAGAAAGAATTCCCCGACACTTATATACACACCCATCTGTGTGAAAATAAGGGTGAAATCAAGTGGGTTAAAGAGCTGTTTCCTGAGCGTGCCAGCTACTTAGATGTTTATCATCATCATGGACTGACTGGACCTAAGAGTATATTTGCCCACAGTATTCACCTTGAAGATTGTGAGTGGGATTGTCTGCATGAGACAGATTCAGCGGTGTCTTTTTGCCCTACATCAAACCTATATCTTGGCAGCGGCCTGTTTAAGTTACAAGAAGCCTGGAAGCGTAAGGTCAAGGTGGGCATAGGCACAGATATTGGTGCTGGCACCACCTTCAGCATGATGCAGACCCTGAATGAAGCCTACAAGGTGATGCAACTGCAGGACTATCGTCTATCGGCATTCGAGGCCTTCTATCTGGCGACATTAGGCGGCGCTAAGTCGCTGTCTTTAGATCACCTGATCGGTAACTTTGAGATAGGTAAGGAAGCCGATTTTGTGGTTATCGATCCCTGCGCGACCCCTCTACAGCAATTGAGATATGACAACTCTAAGTCTCTTGCTGATGAGCTGTTTGTGCTCATTACCTTAAGTGATGATCGCAGCATCTATCGTACCTATGTCGATGGAAAATTAGTTTACGCACGCAATTAAGCGCGAGTCAAAAATTGGAATACTCGGCTGTTGCAGCCGAGTATATGTGGAAGTATGGGCTGAAAATAAAAGCTCAATAGTCATATTGAACTTTAATTTTAACATCTAACCAGAGCTTACATCTCAGTTGGTTTATGCCCTGGTGCCATTGCTTGAAGTCTGAGTAGACACTCGCATGATGTTATCAAAGAACATACTTTGTGGCAAATAGGAAGCAATGATATGACCGATAATAATACAGTTGGAAATGAATCATTAGAAAAAAATAAGTTAGCCTCAAAGAGAACCCTAGACAATTATTTCGAGATAACCGAGCGAGGGAGCACAGTCCGGCAAGAGGTCATTGCTGGAGTGACCACTTTCATGGCCATGGTTTATTCGGTCATCGTGGTGCCCAGTATGTTAGGCATCGCAGGGTTTGATCCCGGTGCAGTATTTATCGCTACCTGTTTGATAGCGGCTTTTGGTTCGCTGTTGATGGGCTTATGGGCAAAACTGCCAATGGCTATTGGTTGTGCCATCTCACTCACGGCATTTCTGGCATTCAGCCTAGTCTTGGGTCAAGGGGTCAGTATTCCCGTTGCCTTAGGTGCAGTCTTTCTTATGGGGGTCGTGTTTACCGGCATTACCGTGACGGGCATTCGTCAATGGATCTTAACTAATCTTCCATTCGGTATTGCTCACGGTACCGGCATCGGCATTGGCCTGTTTTTACTGCTCATCGCCGCCAATAGTGTCGGACTGGTGATGAAAAACCCCCACGAAGGCTTACCTATTGCGTTAGGTGACATTACTTCATTGTCGGTGTTGATGTCCGTGATAGGTCTTGGGGCCATCTTGGGGCTGGAGAAACTCCGCGTTCCAGGCGGTATCTTACTGGTGATCGTGACAATCTCGATATTTGGCCTGATCTTCGATCCGAGTGTGGTGTATCAAGGCTTATTTGCCATGCCAGACTTTGGTGGTGAGAACTCCCTGATTGGTACTATGGATGTCATGGGTGCGTTAAACCCGATGATCTTGCCCACGGTATTTGCTTTGGTGATGACCGCTATCTTTGATGCTACGGGTACCATTCGTGCGGTAGCCGGTCAGGCTAACCTGTTGGATAAGAATGGACAGATCATCAATGGGGGTAAGGCGCTGACTTCTGACTCTGTGAGCAGTATATTTGCCGGCATGGTCGGCGGTGCACCCGCTGCTGTCTATATCGAGTCAGCAGCGGGTACAGCCGCAGGCGGCAAGACAGGTTTAACGGCCACTGTGGTGGGTGTGTTGTTTATCTGTATGTTGTTTTTGGCACCGCTGAGTTATCTGGTTCCGGCTTATGCCACAGCGCCAGCCTTGATGTATGTCGGACTTTTGATGATGTCTAATGTTAGCAAGTTAGATCTCAAGGATTCGGTGGATGCATTATCTGGTTTGATGTGCGCCGTGTTTATTGTGTTGACCAGTAATATTGTTACCGGAATCATGCTGGGCTTTTCAGTGCTGGTGATAGGTCGGGTGATCTCGGGTGAGTGGAAGAAGCTCAACTTAGGTACTGTGCTTATTGCCATTACTCTCGTTGCTTTTTATCTCGGTGGTTGGGCAATTTAATCTTGCTCAGTTTTTAAACGAGTCATTATAAACGAGTCACTTTACACTCGTTTAACGATTTAAAAAAATAAAAATTGTTAATTATAGGTGAAGAATATGAACAATAAATGGATATTGGTGGCATTACTAGCAAGCCCGATAGCATGTGCAGATAGTTTAATTCATTGGTCTGATTTCAGTGTGACAGGCCTTTACGGTGATAGCTTTGAGGTCGATCCTGCGGAGCAAACCACCATTACGCTAGAAACCGCCGGTGGTTGGAAATACGGGGATTGGTTCGCGTTCCAAGACTTTATTTACTTCAATGATGCACCAAGTGATAGTAATCACGCTAACTATGGTGAGATTGGTACTCGCTTTAGTGCCAGTAAGATTTTTGATAGCAAACTAGGTTTTGGCCCCTTAACCGATCTGTCTCTGGCACTGCAATATGAACAAGGAAATGCTGCGGCAAGTACCATTCTCTATGGGATAGGTTCAGATTGGGCCGTGCCTGGTTTTAGCTACCTGAATGTGAATGTCTATTACCGTAGCGAATTGAGTAATCCTTTCGTAGCACCAGGTGCCAGTGATGGTTGGCAGGTAACTCCGGCATGGAGGATTGATTTTGGTGACACTGGTATAGTGTTCGATGGCTTTATTGACTGGGTATTTGCTCCGTCTGAAGACGCTTATGAGTCGGTGCTGCACATTAATCCACAACTTAAGTATGACTTAGGCGCCGCGATCAATGGCAAAAGTGGCCAATTTTATGTCGGTGTCGAATATGATTACTGGAAGAATAAGTACGGCATACCCAATGGTATTCCCGGTCTTGACGTTGACCAAAGTGCCTTCTCGCTCCTTATTCAGTACCACCTGTAAGTGTTAATTTAACGCAGAGCTGAATACAGCAAGAGTAAAAGCCTCGACACGAAAGTGTCGGGGCTTTTTTATTGATTGGTGGGGCTGGGCTCTGCTTTATGATTTAACTAATTGATTTTAATTGGTTTGTGTTGTGCATCTTTCTATAGATGTTCCATTAGGTGTTCCAATGAAAGCGAGTCACTGTGACCCAGTGTCAGGATAGTAAGAAAAACGGTTAAAACTCGATAAAAAGTTCATCGACGGCCTTTATCGCATCTTCTAGCAAATGAACCCCCTTCAAGTTTAATAAAGTCTAACTTTATGTACTTTATGATCTGTAATTCCACTTTGCTAATAAAAGTCTAGAATTATGGACTTTATTGAGCAAGCGCAAGAGATCCCGAAGATAGAGCTGTGATCAGCTTTTTAAAGGTGAAGTTTTTCAAAGTAACAGATGCCCGCGAGTTTATTAATGGTGATAAAGGTGTACCTCAGGTAGCAGAATTTTGCTTTCTATAAACTCGATTTCATTACGGTACGCGCTGAAACACTGTCTAGTGTTCACAATAAATTTCATGTAATGTGATCTTGTTAAACTTTAAGTTATCAATAAAAGCATAGAGTTATCACATCTCCTGATGTCTGACGCTCTACAATCAACCTAAGGACGGGTATGGTGACAAACAACTTACGACAAAGAAAATTCCTGAATATTCGCCAATTACCTCTCAAATCAGCCATCTTGCCCTGCCCACTCGCAGAGTATCTGCCTAATTCACCAATCAATACAATACAGGGCTGACAAAATGGATAACTTTTCACCATCAGATCTCAAAGCAATATTGCATTCTAAGCGTGCCAACATCTATTACCTCGAATATTGCCGAGTGATGCAAAAAGACGGTCGGGTGTTGTATCTGACAGAGGCAAAGAAGGAAAACCAATACTTCAATATTCCCATTGCCAATACCACGGTTCTGTTGCTGGGGAATGGTACGTCGATCACCCAGGCCGCGATAAGAATGTTGGCACAAGCTGGCGTATTGGTCGGTTTTTCTGGTGGAGGAGGAACACCGTTATACATGGGTAATGCCATTGAATGGTTTACCCCACAAAGTGAATATCGCCCTACGGAGTACTTACAAGGCTGGATGAGTTTTTGGTTTGACGACAATAAACGACTCGATGCGGCTAAACAATTTCAACAAGCACGGATTGAATTTTTACATCATGTTTGGGGTAAAGACAGGGATCTTAAATTAGAAGGTTTTACTACTAACGATAGCAATATTGAAGCTGCATTACAGCGTTTTGATGAACGCATGGTCACCGCCACTAAGCCGTCCGATCTATTGTTAACCGAAGCGCAGCTCACCAAGCAGCTCTACAAATTTGCCGCCAATGTCACGAACACGTCAGACTTTAAACGCCAGCATCAGTCTACCGACAAGGCAAACGACTTTCTCAATCACGGTAATTATCTGGCTTATGGGTTAGCGGCAACCACCCTATGGGTATTAGGCATACCGCACGGTTTTGCAGTGATGCATGGCAAAACCCGACGCGGGGCGCTGGTGTTTGATATTGCCGATTTGATCAAAGACGCTATCGTCTTACCTTGGGCTTTTATTTGCGCCAAAGAAAACCTCACCGAACAAGAGTTTCGTACTCAGATTTTACAAGCCTTTACCGACCACAAAGCATTGGATTTTATGTTTGAACAAGTTAAGAAAGTAGCATTGCAGGGGCATGATGAAACAGAGGGCCAATCACAATGATGGTGACCTTTGTTAGTCAATGCGAAAAGAACGCCTTAAAGAAAACGCGGCGGGTGTTAGATGCCTTTGCAAATCGCATTGGTGACAATACGTGGCAAACAATAATAACCGAAGACGGCTTACTTACGGTTAAAAAGATGCTGCGAAAGACTGCCAGTAAAAGTACCGCCGTGAGTTGCCATTGGATCCGCAGTCGTTCCCGCAGCCAGTTTATATGGGTAGTGGGCAATAAGAGCAAATTTAATGAGCAGGGATTAGTGCCAGTGAATAGTACCAAGCGAAATTTGTTAAATATGGAAATAGAAAATGATTGGAAGTATCTGCCACTGATAAAATCGCTCACCGGACTTGCTGCGCTGTTACATGATTGGGGCAAAGCATCACGACTATTTCAAAATAAGCTCAGCCCAAACAGTAAAAGTAAATTTAAAGGCGATCCTATCCGACATGAATGGATATCTTGTTTATTGCTTAATGCACTGGTTCGTTCGAGTGATGCTGGCGATGAAGACTGGCTCAAGGTGCTGATTATGGGGGAGTTGGACGAGCAACGAATTAAAGCGGTTGCTGGAGAAAATATAGGTAACCCTCTGCAAGGACTGCCTGATGCTGCCAAACTCATCGCTTGGTTGATCGTTTCGCACCATAGATTACCCTTATATTCTTGGGATAAAAAAGAAGTAAGAAGTAAATATAACGGTGAGTATTTCTCCCAAATAGACGGCTTGTTGGGAGAAATAAGTAAACAATGGGGCTATGAAAATCGCCAAGATGAAGCTGAATACCAATCCCGGGTTAAACAATGCTTTGAATTCCCCAAAGGTTTATTAACCCAGTCTAAACAGTGGAATAAGTTAGTTAAACGCAGAGCTAGCCAATTACAACAGCAATTGCCATTGATTAAAGAGGCGATCGCCGACGGCAGCTATCGTTTGGTATTACATCATGCGCGTTTGTGTTTAATGTTGGGCGATCATAACTATTCATCTCAAGATGCTGCAAAGGGTTGGCAAGATACCACAGGTCTATTTGCTAATACCGACAGAGACACCAATCAGTTTAAGCAGAAATTAGATGAGCATTTGGTGGGCGTCGCTAAAGTGGCACTGGATACCGCGCATCTATTACCTGCTTTCGAGTCAGAACCGCCGCTAGCCCAAGATATTCAAGCACTAAGAAAGAAAAGCACGGACAGCAATTTCAAATGGCAGGATAAAGCGGTGGACAGCATAACGGATTGGCGACAACAGCAGTCTAAGCAAAAGTTTGGTTTTTTTGCGGTCAACATGGCGAGTACCGGCTGTGGTAAAACCTTTGCCAACGCTAAAGTGATGCGGGCATTATCGGCAGATCAGAAAAGTTTGCGCTACATTCTGGCGCTTGGATTGCGCACATTAACCTTGCAGACAGGTGATGAATATCGACAACGTATCGGGCTAGATAAAAGTCAACTGGCCGTGTTAATTGGTTCTAAAACTGTGGCCGATTTACATAATAAACGTGTAGCAGAAGAGGAAGAGTTGACAGCGGAAGCCGTGGGTTCTGAATCTGCAGAGTCGTTACTGGATGAGTTTATTGATTATGACTGTGATATTCCTGAAAGTGGGCTAACGACAGTACTGACTAAAAATAAAGATAAGCAGTTTCTTTATGCCCCAGTTTTAGCTTGCACCATTGATCACATCATGGCAGCAACAGAAACCAAGCGGGGTGGTCGTTACATTTTACCGTCATTACGCTTGATGTCGTCTGATCTGGTGATTGATGAAATTGATGATTTTACCGGTTCAGATCTCATTGCCATCGGGCGACTCATTCATCTTGCGGGCATGTTAGGACGTAAGGTGATGATCTCTTCAGCCACCATTCCCCCAAGCTTGGCTGAAGGCTATTTTAATGCCTATAAAAAAGGCTGGCAGTTGTATTGCCGATCGCGCACCGAGTCACAAGCCATTATAGGTTGCGCTTGGATTGACGAGTCTTTTACTCAGGTTGAAACCGTAAAATCTAGCGATAGTGACACCGCCATAGCGCAATATAAATCGTTTCACGATGCCTTTATTGATAAACGTATCAAATTGCTAACCAATCAACCCGCGAGACGTAAAGGCCATATTGTGGCTTGCGAAGTCAATAAGGCTAACACTAAATCGGCTGATGAAATCAGCAAGCAAGAGGCTTACTTTCAGCATATTAAAGACGCGGTTTTAGTCAAACATCAACACCATCATACTGTGGACGTGATGACGAATAAACAGGTGTCATTTGGTGTTGTCCGTGTTGCCAATATTTCACCTTGTGTTGAGTTAACCCGTTATTTATTAAAAACCGCATTTCCAGCTGATACCGAAGTCAAGGTCATGGCTTACCATAGCCAGCAGGTTTTGTTATTACGTCATGAACAAGAACGGCATCTTGACCAAGTGTTAAAGCGCAAAGAAAAGGTAGGCGAAGCGGCGAAGGCTTTTAGCAATGGCATTATTCGTGGACACCTTGATAACAGTAACGCCAAACAGGTTATTTTTATTCTGGTTGCCACCCCTGTTGAGGAAGTCGGGCGCGATCATGATTTTGACTGGGCAGTGGTGGAACCGTCGTCTTATCGCTCTATTGTGCAATTAGCAGGACGTGTTCGCCGTCATCGCGAAGGCGAAGTGACTCAAGCTAACATTGGCTTAATGCAATATAACTACAAAGCATATATAGAAGGCGACAAACAAGGCAGTGTTTATTTTACCCGACCTGGCTATGAAACTAAGCCAATGCTAACCCATGATCTGAGTAAAATCATCAACCTTACGACGCTTGAAAACGGCATCAATGCGATTCCGCGCATTACTCAGTTAGATAAATCACAAGGCCAGCATTTAGCGGGTATTGAACATCGTGCTATCGGCACATTACTTACCCAATACGCCCAACTCGGCCCAGAAACACTGCAAGGTTATCTCGATTCAACGTGGTTTTTAACTGCACTTCCGCAACTGCTGCATGGGTTTAGGCAAAGCGAGCCCAGTAACAAAATATTTTTAGTGGTAAATAGCGATGATGAAGATTGTTATTTCACCCAAAAAGACGAACAAGGTTTACGGGTTACAGATATCGCAGGTAACTTAATTAATATCGAGAATATATTGCAGATAACCCAGGTGAATTTATCGATAAGTGAGCGCAATAATTTATGGCTAGTACGCGATTATGTTGATGTATTAGATGCACACATTGACGAAGATGTGCTACCGACAAGACGGCAAGTGTCACTGCGTTATGGCGAATTAAGTTTTGTTGTCAGAGACGGTGATAAATACCAATACAGTGATCAATTTGGATTAGTGAAAATAGGGAGAAAGCAATGTTAGATCCTGCAATTACTAGCTTCTTTGCCGAACGAAAAGAAGCCTGGTTAAAGAAAAACCTAAAAGCTTCGATGGATGAAGCTCAAACTCGAGAAGCACAACAACAATGTGAAGCGGCATTCTCGCTATCAATTTGGCTACCCAAAGCGGCGAAAAGAGCAGGTCAGATCTCAATGGCGACGCACCCTTGTACGTTTAGTCATCCGAGTGCTCGAAAAAATAAAAATGGCTACGTTAGTTCGGTTATCGCTAAGGCAGAACGTGCGACAGATGGATTTTTACGCAGCGGTAATGTCGTTGTTGATACCGATGCATTGGGTAACGCTGCGGCACTGGATGTGTATAAATTTTTAACCTTAGAAATGACTGATGGCCAGCAACTGCTCACGCATATTCAACATGATTCAGAACTGGCTACGCAGTTATTGACGCTAAAAGACGTTACTTATTTGGAATTAAAAGCAGGCTTTGTCGCGATGGCGGAAAGTGGCAGTGAAAATGTTACCAGCTCTAAAATCAAACAAGTGTATTTTCCTGTCGATGATGATTACCACCAACTGTCAATATTGACGAACTCAGGCATGCTTTATCAATTAAGAAAGCGTATTGACACCTTGAGATTTTCTGATGAAGTTAAAGTATTGCGTGATTTAAAAAAGAAAAACGAATATAGCGCGCAGGGCTTTGCTGAAATTTATGGCTTAACTACCATAGGGTACGGTGGAACTAAACCACAAAATATCAGCGTACTGAATAATCAAAATGGCGGTAAAGCACATCTGTTGTCATCACTACCACCACAAATAGAAAAACGCACTCTTCACTTTCCGCGCAGTAATTTTTTTAGCGAATCGTTTCGACCTTATGAATACAAGGATGTGTTTCAAGCGCTGCACCGCATCTTTAAAATTGATTATAAAAACAATAAACAATTACGCAATAGCCGCGATGCGCGTATTCACGAAGTCATGGATAAAGTCATTGCCAAAATGTGGGCCATTCGCAGTATTTCTGAGTTGCAATATAACAGTGAGTCATCACAACTGAGTCGCGCGCAAAAAATATGGTTACATCATGATTTTACCGAACAACGTGAAAACACGGATGAATGGTTAGACACCTTGCTCAATGAGATATCTAGTTGGTTTGCAAGCACTTATAAAACGGCTGTGGGTAAGCAAGCGATGATACTCGGTGAAGAAGAGCGGTTACATTTTTTGAAAATGATCACCCAACATAAGGAGGCATTACGATGAGCGGCGAAATAAAAACCCTATTAATATTGCCACATATTAAAGTGCATAATGCCAATGCACTATCCAGCCCTTTTACCATAGGCTTCCCTGCAATGACGGCTTGGTTAGGGGCAATGCATGCGCTGCAACGTAAGTTAAATCAAGACGGTTTTGCTGATTTAACCTTTAGTGCGACAGGCGTTGTTAGTCACCAATGTGATCTGCAAACTCACAAAGGTGTCGGTGATTATGTTTCTTCAATTATCGGCACAGGTAATCCGTTGGATAAAACTGGTTCACGCAGTGCGTTTATTGAAGAAGCGCGTTGTCATTTGGATGTCACCTTGCTGGTGGAACTTGATGGGCTAAATAAAACCGATGAAGTCGCAGTATTAGAACGGATTTCCCATCATCTGCATGGACATATGAAAATGGCAGGTGGTGATATTAAGGGGCTCCATGCGCCGAGCATTCAACGAATTGAGGAGGGTGAAGCGTCTGATCTCGCTATGCTCACACGCCAATTAATGCCGGGTTATGCGCTGGTTGAACGCCGTGATTTAATGATTGCAGCGATGGAAAGTGGTCAAGATGCCATGGACGCTTTGTTAGATTATTTAGTCGTACATCAAAGTTGCACACAAGATGATGACGGTAATGTCACTTGGCAAGCTAAACGAAAAACCTATCAAGACAAACCGGCAGGTTGGATAGTGCCTATCGCCACCGGATTTCATGGCATCACGGAATTAGGCGAAGCTAAAAATCAACGCGATCCAGAAACTCCGCATCGATTTGCCGAAAGTATTGTTACGTTAGGTGAATTTAAAATGCCGTATCGGATTAATTCACTTAACGAAATTATGTGGCATTACGCCATTGAACCTGAAAATAACTTATATGTTTGTCAACAAACTCACTCTCTACAAAAACCAACTTCAGCGGACGATTGGTCTGACTTTTATTAAATAAGGAAAATTTATCATGGCTAAAAAAGAAAATATTGCATCGGTACTCGCATTTGAAAAAAAACTCGTCCCATCTGATGGTTATATGTATGGCACGTGTTGGGAAGATAGAAGTGTCGTCACGCCATTAACGTTAATTGAAAAATCTGTACGTGGCACCATTTCGAATCGCTTAAAACCCGCTGTGCAAAAAGACCCGGTGAAGTTAAACGCAGAAGTGGAAAAGGCCAACTTACAGCGCGTTGATGCTTGTGCATTAGCACCAGAGCAAGACACGCTAAAATTGAATTTTTCGTTGAAGATATTAGGTGGTCTAGCTAAACCATCAGCGTGTAACAATGCGCTCTTTAAAGAAAGCTACAGTGCTGCAGTAAATGATTATCTGGGCAGTGAGGGCTGTAAAGAGCTAGCACGCCGTTATGCGTTAAATATAGCCAATGCGCGCTTCTTATGGCGCAACCGCGTCGGAGCTGAAAATATTGAAGTGCAGGTTAATGCATTAAATAAGAATGCGCCGCAAAGCTGGACATTTGATGCCACAAAATTTAGTACTCGCCACTTTAATGATTCTAGCTCGGCTGTGGATGAATTAGCGGCACGTATTGCTGAGGCTCTTGCCAGTGAAGATGATTTTTTAATGCTGGATATTAACTGTTTTGTACAAGTCGGTAAGGCGCAAGATATTTACCCAAGTGAAGAATTGGTGTTGGATAAAGGCAAAGGCACGAAAGGTAAAATCCTTTATTCAGTGAATGATATTGCCGCTATGCACTCACAAAAAATTGGTAATGCACTGCGCACTATCGATACTTGGTATCCGGAATTTGACAGTGGCAGCAGTGCGGGGCCAATTGCAATTGAACCTTACGGCGCTGTAACAAATCTCGGTAAAGCTTTTCGCACACCCGTAGCTAAACAAGATTTTTACACCTTCTTTGACAGTTGGGCTCGTGGTGGACAGCTTGAACGCATTGAAGATCAACACTACGTCATGGCGGTAATTGTGCGTGGTGGTGTATTTGGCGAGAGCGATAAATAGGAGCGAGAATGAAATATTATCTCGATATTACCTTGTTGCCAGATGCTGAGGCTAACTTAGGTTTTCTTTGGCAAAAAGTGTATCAACAAATACATCTGGCTTTAGCTGAGCATAAAACGGCAGATAATACCTCAGCAGTCGCGGTTTCATTTCCAGAATGGAGCCAAGGTAATTACCCATTGGGGAGTAAGTTACGACTTTTTGCTGTAAGAGAACAGGCATTACAAGCGCTAGATATACCTCAATGGTTGCAGCGGTTCACTGATTACACCCATTGTACCTCGATTAAAGCTGTGCCTAGCTCTGTAACGCAATATGCTGTGTTTAAACGTGTGCAGTTTGACACCAATATTGAGCGTATGGCAAGGCGTAGGGCTAAACGAAAAGATGAAACGCTTGAGCAAGCGCTTGCCTATTTTAAGGGGTTTACTGAACAAGCGAGTAAGTTACCTTTTATCAATATGAAAAGCCTATCCAAGGAGCAAAACTTTCGACTTTTCGTTCAAAGAGATAGTGTGCCAGCGCCTGTAATAGGACTATTTAATACTTATGGCCTAAGCAAAGCAGCCACAGTACCTTGCTTTTAACCCTTTATTTTTCTCTATCTTACAATATGATATAAAACAACAGGTTACAACAAGTCGCTTTTCAGAAGGTTAAATAGGTATTTTTAGCCTAAAGACTTGTTGTAACTTATTTTTGTGCTGATAGTCTATTGTTCACTGCCGCACAGGCAGCTTAGAAATTTAGTGATGCTGAAATATTCCGTACAGATTGGTTCACTGCCGCACAGGCAGCTTAGAAAGTTCGATGGATTAAATATACTACCAAATGTTGTGTTCACTGCCGCACAGGCAGCTTAGAAATTGAAATGACAACGGTGATTAAATAACTGTTGGTTCACTGCCGCACAGGCAGCTTAGAAAAAACGCATACTCAAAAGAAGTATAGATCCATATGTTCACTGCCGCACAGGCAGCTTAGAAAATAAGGAGGCCAAACAAATCGTTAAAGCGGCGGTTCACTGCCGCACAGGCAGCTTAGAAAACGTATACCAGCCGCACCGCTACCATACATGAGTTCACTGCCGCACAGGCAGCTTAGAAATATTACCTTGAAATGACAACGGTGATTAAATAGTTCACTGCCGCACAGGCAGCTTAGAAAACTTTGTGACACCAAACGCCAAAAATCGATTAGTTCACTGCCGCACAGGCAGCTTAGAAACTCAATGGCAGTTAAATCTAGCCCGTTTTCACTTGTTCACTGCCGCACAGGCAGCTTAGAAACAGGTGATGAGAGCTAAAAACCCTTATAAAACGTTCACTGCCGCACAGGCAGCTTAGAAAAATGTAAGACAATTTTACGGGAATAGTCCAACGTTCACTGCCGCACAGGCAGCTTAGAAACGCTTCGATGCGCCTGATAAATGGCACGATATGTTCACTGCCGCACAGGCAGCTTAGAAAGACAGCAGTATTTAACTGGTCAGCAAGTAGTGGTTCACTGCCGCACAGGCAGCTTAGAAATTAAATCGCTTACGTTATTGCAGCTGCAAGAAGTTCACTGCCGCACAGGCAGCTTAGAAACCTGAGAAGTTAGAGAAGGGTGATAAGTTATTGTTCACTGCCGCACAGGCAGCTTAGAAATGTCAACCCTAGAGTTGTTTCTGAGTCGTTTGGTTCACTGCCGCACAGGCAGCTTAGAAAGGCTAGATGTTTGGTGGTAAGGTGGGTAAATTGTTCACTGCCGCACAGGCAGCTTAGAAAAAGAAGAAGATACGGGGAGGTTGTTTGCTGCGTGTTCACTGCCGCACAGGCAGCTTAGAAACCTTAGCCCATTTAGTGATTTGATTTGCTACCGTTCACTGCCGCACAGGCAGCTTAGAAAAATGTATTGAAACATGTTGCAGGGGTTGGCGTGTTCACTGCCGCACAGGCAGCTTAGAAAGTTTATGTTGGCTCTATGGAAATGAAAGACATGTTCACTGCCGCACAGGCAGCTTAGAAATTTGCGCCCGAAGGCGCGTTAATTAGTTTAAAAGTTCACTGCCGCACAGGCAGCTTAGAAAATTTTATGAGGATGTTCTTTACCAGCTTATAGGTTCACTGCCGCACAGGCAGCTTAGAAATGACAACGAAGGGTACAGGCTTAATGGTGAGCGTTCACTGCCGCACAGGCAGCTTAGAAATCTTCGGTTTTAATGTTCGGTGCGTAATCTTCGTTCACTGCCGCACAGGCAGCTTAGAAATTGCAGAGAGTGGGCAGATTGAAAAGGACGCCGTTCACTGCCGCACAGGCAGCTTAGAAATGTAGTTAATTATAGCGGCAAAACTATATTCTGTTCACTGCCGCACAGGCAGCTTAGAAAATGCCAGACATTATTATTTGCGAACCTGTAGCGTTCACTGCCGCACAGGCAGCTTAGAAACATTAGAGGGGACTTGGACGCACAAGACAACAGTTCACTGCCGCACAGGCAGCTTAGAAATAGAGCTAAACATAGGTGATTTCTCATTCAACGTTCACTGCCGCACAGGCAGCTTAGAAAGTTAAAGCCTCATCGACTTCAAGCATATCTAGGTTCACTGCCGCACAGGCAGCTTAGAAACTATTGCCCCGTTATGGGGCGTTAATGGTTAGTGTTCACTGCCGCACAGGCAGCTTAGAAAACAGCGAAGATAAGCTTGCTGGATGGCTTTACGTTCACTGCCGCACAGGCAGCTTAGAAATAACAATTAAGCCGGTATTCACGCAAGCAATGGTTCACTGCCGCACAGGCAGCTTAGAAATCGATATGGTGCGAGGAAGCCACAGAGCTAGCGTTCACTGCCGCACAGGCAGCTTAGAAATTCTTGATGAATATTTATCCGATTCTTACAACGTTCACTGCCGCACAGGCAGCTTAGAAATCTCTAACGTCAATGATGAAAGTTGAAAACGTGTTCACTGCCGCACAGGCAGCTTAGAAAGATGTCTGCTTATTCGTCATTTATTATCTCCTGTTCACTGCCGCACAGGCAGCTTAGAAATTGCGAGAAGGCTATAGAGTTAGCAGCTAAGTGTTCACTGCCGCACAGGCAGCTTAGAAAATTAAGATTGGTGATCGCCTTTTCTTTATGGCGTTCACTGCCGCACAGGCAGCTTAGAAATTGCTGCGGTGCATTGTATTGCTGCTGATTCTGTTCACTGCCGCACAGGCAGCTTAGAAAGCAAGGCTTGACACTAACCACTAACACAACGAGTTCACTGCCGCACAGGCAGCTTAGAAACGATAGGGTACAACTTATTTAGAAGGGACTACGTTCACTGCCGCACAGGCAGCTTAGAAAACTTTAAATACTCTTACCTCTCCTCCAGTGCCAGTTCACTGCCGCACAGGCAGCTTAGAAAAAAGCGGTGACGGGATATTAGCTGATGCAATAGTTCACTGCCGCACAGGCAGCTTAGAAATCAATCGAGGGCTTCTTTATATCAACTAACTAGTTCACTGCCGCACAGGCAGCTTAGAAATACAATGATAAAAAGGAACGTAAAGAATCACTGTTCACTGCCGCACAGGCAGCTTAGAAAAGTAAATCAAACGCCTCATTGCGGGCGCTGTTGTTCACTGCCGCACAGGCAGCTTAGAAATATTTTCGAAATAGCCTTAATTGTTACCGATGGTTCACTGCCGCACAGGCAGCTTAGAAATTCAGCGTTATATCTCATTGTGCACCTTAAACGTTCACTGCCGCACAGGCAGCTTAGAAAATCAGGTGAAAACAGTTTCCAAATGGCTCTCTGTTCACTGCCGCACAGGCAGCTTAGAAACCCCAAATGAACCACTCTAAAGCGGCGTAAACGTTCACTGCCGCACAGGCAGCTTAGAAAATGTAAGGACGTATATCCATTATTGTAATAAGGTTCACTGCCGCACAGGCAGCTTAGAAAGATTTGGAAAACTAATGGTTTTATGATGGGCGGTTCACTGCCGCACAGGCAGCTTAGAAATAAATGAAACGCCAGAGATTCAAGAGCTGAAAGTTCACTGCCGCACAGGCAGCTTAGAAATCAAGTGATACCACGCTAACCATCTGACAGTTGTTCACTGCCGCACAGGCAGCTTAGAAAATAATGAATTGCGTTTAGACAGAAGCATCATAGTTCACTGCCGCACAGGCAGCTTAGAAAAAGTGTGTAAAACCTGGTTGACCGGAGTCGACCCCAATGCTCTTGGATAACGATCAACACCATTTTGACTCACAATCTGCAGCAATATCGCAGGGGACAGCTTATTTGA
Source organism: Shewanella benthica KT99 (assembly GCF_000172075.1). GTDB lineage: Bacteria > Pseudomonadota > Gammaproteobacteria > Enterobacterales > Shewanellaceae > Shewanella > Shewanella benthica_A. The sequence continues at coordinate 93,740 of NZ_ABIC01000008.1, read as the reverse complement.
GCATAACCATTTCTTACAAGATGGCTAAACGACCGAGAGATGATATCCCTTTAGTCTCATGCTATTAGGTCAGTAAAAAATGTTAAAATCATGATCTAGCTCTCATTATTTTGTGAGGAAAGCCAGTAGATGTTGCGTGGCCTCTCAGTTTCAGTTGAAGTCGGCATCGAGTGTGATCACACTCCGAGAAATGCTCTTTCGAGCTAACTATACTCTCCAACATATTGAGGAACCGCAAGGTTTAAAGGGGAACCAGATTTAAAGTCTGGGCTGTACCCGCAACTGTAACTGAGTATCCCGTGGCACTAGATAAGCTAAGGGGATTCAGGAGCCAGGATACCCGCCTCATCTAGTTAGCTGGAACCGGGCGGGCGCTCTCGGTAAGGTATAATTCCTTTTTATCTCCCAGATTTCAGCATTTCACTAATTCATACTACGAGATGTCTGTTTTGTCACTTATTATCAAATTCTTACGTTCTTTGGTCTTGGCCGTTTAATGTCGGTAACTCGCATTCGCCGGAGCCGGAATCGTGCGGAGCTTCGTAAAGGCTACACCACAGGAGCCTGTGCCACAGCCGCTGCCGTTGCTGCCGTAACACAGTTACTCGAGCCTACAAAATCCACTCAAATCGAAATACTCTTGCCCATAGGGCAGCGTGTCAGTTTCGACGTTAGCCATTTGCCGGTTAATGATGATTTGACGGCGGTGGCGAGTGTTATCAAAGATGCCGGCGATGATCCCGATTGTACTCATGGTGCCGAAATTATCGCCAAGGTAACCCTGACCCATAGTGCTGGGATCCATTTCTTCGCGGGTGAAGGCGTTGCGACTGTCACTCTACCTGGGCTGGAGCTGAACGTTGGCGAGCCAGCGATTAATCCCGTCCCTAGGCAGATGATATGTTCACATTTATTGCCCTTACTCGCCGAGCATGATTGGGACGGTGCCGATGTGACCATCAGCATACCTGGCGGCGAAGAGTTGGCGAAGCAAACCATAGGCCAGCGTCTGGGCTTAATCGGTGGACTGTCAATTTTAGGCACTCGGGGTACGGTCCATCCTTATTCTACCTCTGCCTATGCGGCATCGGTTCGTCAAGGGGTTGAGGTCGCTAAGCGTCAAGGGCTTAGCCAATTGATTCTCACCACAGGCAGCCGCACCGAAAAACAGGCGATGATATTGCACCCGCAACTTGCCGATATTGCCTTTATTCAAGTGGGCGATTTTATGGGCGTGGGGCTCAGAGCCAGTGTTAGGAAAGGGATTGCACGAGTCGAACTGGTATTGATGATAGGCAAGTTGTGTAAGCTTGTGTGTGGCACCATGATGACTCACGTGACTGGCAGAGCCGTAGATTTTGCCGCTATTGCCCATTGCCTCGACGGCACCGATGCCGAATTTACTGAAAAAGTGTCTCAAGCAAACACCGGGCGCCACTTGTTGTCATTGCTACCTGTCAAATTATTTCCTGATTTTTATCAAAATCTTTGCCTGAAAGCAGCGCAAAATTGTGCTGCATATTCCCACCATAAATTACCAGTCCGGGTGCGGCTCATCGATTACGATGGCGCCACCTTGGCACTGGCTAATTACGGAGACATCTAATGGACAATATGCAACAGATCACGGCCAAAGGCCGCGAAATAGAAGCGGATTCATTCTCAATCATAGACATGGAAATCGGCGACCACGCATTTACCAGTGAACAATGGTCTGTCGTGCGCCGAGCGATCCATACCAGCGGTGACTTTGAGTTTGGCAAATTATTTAATTTCAGTGCCGATGCAATCGAGTCTGCCTTAGTAGCTATCAGGCAAGGTTGTCCGATTGTTGCCGATGTATCTATGATCATCGCCGGCCTGAGTGAGCGTCGTATGGCGCGATTTGGCAATACTGCTCGCTGTTTTATCAGCGATGAAGATGTCATCGCTAGCGCCATCGAGTCGGGTGGCACTCGCGCGGTCACGGCAATGCGTAAAGCACGAGATTTAGGCTTGCTAGATGGAGCCATTGTCGGTGTGGGCAATGCCCCCACTGCATTATTTGAAATCCTGAGAATGGTCGAAGCGGGTGAAGTTACCCCTGCGTTGGTGATCGGTATTCCCGTCGGTTTTGTTAAGGCCATAGAGTCAAAAGCGGCATTAGTCGGGCAAGACCGAGTGCCTTTCATCGCGTCATTGGGACGCAAGGGGGGCAGCCCTCTGGTGGTGTCCACTGTGCATGCTCTTATGATTGAGGCCGCAAAATGACCGGTAGTATTACATTGATTGGCATAGGTGATGATGGTTGCCTTAGTTTAACCAGCCGCGCGATGAACGCCGTCGCTCAAGCCGAATTATTGGCAGGTGCAACCCGTCACCTACATTTTTTTCCACAATTTAGCGGTGAGAAATTAGAATTTATCAGTGGTCTTAATGACTACTTATCTAAGCTGATTGAAGTGGCAAAAACCCGTGATATCTGTGTGTTAGCATCCGGTGACCCATTATTTTTTGGCATAGGTAAGCGATTACTTACTATGGTCGCCGCCGCGGGTACAAACATAGATGTCGAGGTCATTACATCTCCAAGCAGCGTGCAATTGGCCTGTGCTAAAGCCTTAATGCCTTCGGATGATATCAAGGTTATTTCATTGCATTGCCGTCCAATGGCTGGACTGGTGACCCGCATACAGCAAGGCGATAATTTTGCCTTGATGACCGACAATGAACATAACCCTGTGGTGATAGCTCAGTACTTACTTGACTATGATGAAACTCAGTGGCGTCTGGTGTTATGCGAACATTTAGGCGGTATTAAAGAGCGGATCAGAGAGTTTTCTGTTGCCGAGCTTGCGGGTACGTCGACAGAAGACATCGAGTCCCTCAATGTGCTGTTGCTGCAGCGCCAAGAACAGCCCTATTGGGGTGGTTTGGCGATGCATTGCCCTGACTCAAGTTATGAGGTGCTTACGCCATTAAATGGTTTGATCACTAAGGCTAATATTCGTGCGGTAGTGGTGGCTCGTTTAGCGCTGACTCCCAAGAGCGTGATGTGGGACATTGGATCCGCTTCCGGCTCAATCGCGATCGAAGCGGCCAAGCAGGCGTGGGATGGCAGCGTCTATGCACTGGAATGTAATCCTGAGTGTGTGCCGGTCATTCAACAAAATAAGCAAGGTCACAGAGTTGACAACCTTACACTCATCGAAACCAAGGCGCCTTTAGGCTTGGCAGACTTGCCAGCTCCTGATGCGGTATTTGTGGGCGGCAGTCGGGGTCAAATCAAGGGCATAGTCGCAGAAGTGATGAGTAGATTAACCCCAGGCGGAAAACTTATCCTCTCGGCCGTGACCTTAGACAGTGTCAGTGAGTTTTTTGAGCTGTGTAAATCAAATAAATATATCTATGAAGTCATGATGTTGCAAAGTTCAGTCTCTCAGCCTCTGGCGCATTACCAGCGTTATCAGGCGGAAAATCCTATTCATTTATTCGTAATCACCAAAGAAGGCAACAACACATGACCCAGAAAATCGGCAAACTCTATGCTATCGGTGTTGGCCCAGGCGACAGCTCACTGATGACTCTACGCTCGGTGGAATTGCTTAAAACCATCGATGTCATCGCCATTCCCGAGAAAAATAAAGGTCAGCAGGATTCGTTTGCCTGGTCTATCGTCCGCGGGGCTATCGATGATTCGCAGATGGAGGGTGATCGCAGCTTCTTATGGTTCCCCATGAGTAAGGACCATAATATTACCGTTCCGGCTTGGAAGGAAGGTGCAGCGACCATAGCCAGGCATCTTCGGGCCGGACAAAATGTGGCATTTATTACCGAGGGTGATCCCTCGGTCTTTAGCACCTGGGCTTATCTGCAAGAAGACTTGCTAGAACATTTCACCGATTTAGACATAGAAATTGTGCCTGGTGTTACCTCGTTAACGGCAGTACCAGCAGCAACTCAGGTGCCACTGTGTGATGGCGAAGAACGTTTTTGTGTCGTGCCTGCCACTTACGGTGTGAAGATGTTGCCTGAATTAGTCGCTGCATTCGATACTATTTTATTACTCAAATCGGGTCGTATGGTGCCGGAGTTGATCAGAGTATTAGAGCCACTTGGCTTGTTAGAGTGTGCCACCTACGTGTCTTATGCGACCGATCCTCGTCAGCGAATATTTACCGATTTGAGGGATGTGCCGGCAGATTTTTGTTACTTCGCCACAGTACAACTATCGATTCGCGGGCGTAAAGGGGTGCTGCGCCATGGTGGGCAGGCTTAATGTCCGTTGCAGTGCATGCCATTACTAAAAATGGATTAGTCATCGCGCGAAAATTGGCAGAGGCGATGCCTGAAATTCAGGTGTTTGTCAGTGAACAATTTGTCACGCAGGGAACGGAGACGGCCTTTAGTTTTCCTCTGTCGTCTCACTTCGATAAGGAATTCGACAGATATCGTCATCATATCTGTTTATTCAGTGTCGGCATCGCCGCCAGAATAATTGCCCCCAGATTGGTGGATAAACGCAAGGACCCGGCCGTGGTCTGTGTCGATGAGCAAGGGCATCATGCGGTAGCATTTGCCGGTGGTCACCGTGGTGGAGCCAATGAAATGAGCCGACGGGTGGCTTATCTGCTCGGTGGCACGGCCGTCGTCACCACGGCCTCGGATACGACCGAGACATTGTCGGTGGATATGCTCGGGGCGCATCTTGGCTGGGCTCTCGATCCTAGTTGCGAAGAGGCGATAACCCAGGTTAGCGCGGCAGTTGTCAATGGCAACCCCGTGGTCATCTGCCAGCAGACGGGGGAACGCGACTGGTGGCAGCATGACAAAAAACTGCCACAGCATCTGCAGCTGACCCAAGACTTGAGTCAATTGCAAGATACTCAAGCCGTAGCCGCCGTGGTTATTACCGATACGACGAATTTTTTGGCCGAGAACATGGCTAACCGAACCATGCCACTGGTGGTATGGCGTCCACGGTCATTGGTTATCGGTATCGGCTGTGATCGCAATACACCTCAAGCGGTAATAGAGCGAGGGTTAGCCTGTTTTATGACGGAGCATAACCTGGCATATCAATCTATTGCCTCCTTGGTGTCGATCGATTTGAAAGCAGATGAGGTTGGCATTATTGAAGCCGCAGCCAAACTCAATCGCCCTTTCATTACCTTTACTGCCGAGATCCTCAAGGGGGTCGAAGGTGTTGAAAATCCTTCGGCGGTTGTCGAACGTTGTATCGGGGTGACTTCTGTGGCAGAAGCCGCCTGTTTACATGCCGCCGAGCGTACAAAACTGTTAGTCCCTAAGCATAAGTACAAGTTTTCCGGCTTCAACATGACGTTAGCCGTGTGTCGGCGTGATTTTCCACAACCCGTAAGTCGTCATCGTCATGGTGAACTGCACAGTAACAGTGCCACGAGGACATGCCCGAACCGTCCGATAAAACACTATCTATACCAGTTGATCGTGTGTGAAGGGGGGCGTTGTGAGATCCCTGGGCAGGCGGGTTTAGCTCACCGCATTAGAGGATTGCTCAAGGAGAGTGGATTTTCAAAGGGAGTTAATCGCATCAAGGTGACTCGTAGTCATTGTCTGGGATGTTGCCGCAAACTAGTACCCATGGTGATTTATCAAGGTAAGAGCCAGACTCGCATTAGTGAAAATCATGCTTTATGGCTGCAAAAAGTCGATAGATTGACCGATGAGCAGTGGCAGCAAGTTTTTCACTCCCTAGTGGAAGATTCGTCGGTGAAAGCATGCTTGCGGGCTCAATACATTAGTGATGTGGAGTCGGCGTTATGATGCCGCTTATTTTGACTGTGCCGCCGAGAGTGCTGGTGATCGGTGCAGGAAAGGCCGGACTCATCAAGGTGCGTAGTGCGCTGCGTTATCAGCAAGATGTGACACTCATGTCCACCGAGTTCTCAGCGGCATGCCAAGGAGAAACGTGCCGGCAGATCCAGGCTGACTTTTATAAAATGACTGCCGGTGAAATGTCTGCATGGGGACTTATTTATCTGACGATACCTTGGCCAAGCTCGCTAACAGAACAAGCTTTCATCGAGTTGTTGGCAAAGGAGTTGATGGCCATGGATAAGCTGGTTTGCGTATCTTGCCAACCTTCCCTAGGCAACGTGGTTAATCCATGTAGCCGACGGGTTGATGATTATACGCTGACTCTCTCTGGGGCAGATATGCGCCCGAAAAACACCATAGTTCTTACCGAACGATTAGCGCGGCAGCTTGCGTTAATGCTTAAGGATAATGTGAAACATGAAAAGATTCCGACATTATAACAAGGGCACAGCCATAGTGCTGTGCTGCTTTGGCTCTGTTAATCAACAAGCAAAATATCAAGCATTGCAGGATCAATTTATTGCTCAGTTCGACTGTGCCGATGTGTTTATGGCATTGAGTTCACGCAGTGTGTTAAAGAAGCTGGATGATCCTAGCTTAAAAACTCTGGCGGAGCAGCTAGCGTCACTCGATCGTGCCGGCTATCGACGCATTTGTGTGGTGTCTTGTTATCTGTTTCCCACCGACGAACACCAACAAGTGTGCAAGACGATTGAAGGTTTTAAGGCCTTCAGTCTGGCTAAAATCGACCATACACCGGCAGTGATACATCAAGTCAAGAATGCCAACCGGATATTGGCAGCACTTAATACTCGTTACCCTTGTGGGGATGATGAATATAATTTATTTATTTACCATGGCGCACCTAACTTAAGTGCACCAGGTTATAGCAGCATCTGGTATGCGGAATCATTATTAAACCAAATGTCCGAGCGTAACCTGACTTGTTCCTTAGAGGGGGCTCACCCTTATTCTCTGATCGCCGACACGCTTAAGCGCAAGCTTGGAGCGGCAAATAAAGTTAGGATCATTCCTTTGCTGCTGGTTTCAGGCAACCACTTTCAACATGATGTGAAAAACATTGCCGCTGAGTTGGCCCTGTCTACCCAGGTTGAGATGGCAGAGCCGATAAGCGGCGATAGATTCTGCTTGATTGATTTAGCCGAAGTACAACAAACCCTCATGGAGCAGACGTCTCAATGTTTAATTCAACTCGGAGAAACCCAAATATGAACGGCATGCTAAGTATTGTCGGGATCGGTCCCGGCAGTGAAAAATTACTCACGCCCATGGCGCGCGAAGCCATCGAGTCTGCCGATTTGGTTGTGGGTTATAAGCCCTATGTCGATTCGCTGCATTTTGTGATCAAAGATCAGGATATCACCACCAACGGTATGACCAGTGAGGTGGAACGAGCCAGAGTGTCTGTGGAGCAGGCGCTAAGTGGTCGTAGGGTCGCCATCGTCTCATCAGGTGATGCTGGTATTTACGCAATGGGTTCATTGGTTTATGAACTACTACAGCATCACGGCTGGAAAGACGGTGACCCATTGAAGGTGGATATGATCCCGGGTGTGACCGCGGCCATCTCTTGTGCCTCCTTGGTGGGAACACCACTGGCACATGATAGTTGCACCATTTCATTGTCAGATTTGCTGACTCCCTGGGAGCTTATTGAGCGCAGAATCGCAGCCGCGGCTTCCGCCGATTTTGCGATTACGTTTTACAACCCTCGCTCTCGTCGGCGCCAGGAACATATCCGTATCGCGCAGCGGATCTTGCTGGAACATCGTGATGCCGAGACGCCGGTGGCTATCGTGAAAGATGCTTATCGTGAAGGCCAGGTGATCACCCTGTCTACATTAGGCGAGTTTGTTGACTGTGAATTTGGCATGACAGCCTCGGTGATTATTGGCAACAGCCAAAGCTACCGCTATGGCGACAAGATCATTACCCCTCGCGGCTACAGCCGTAAATACAACTTAGAAAATGGTGCGGTTAAATCCGGGCAGAAACGTGGCAGAAGCCTTAATACCGAAGTAGGAGAAACAGCATGACCGTATACTTTATTGGTGCAGGCCCGGGAGATCCCGATTTAATCACTGTCAAAGGTGCCAAGTTAGTCGAGCGCTGTCCAGTCGTGCTTTATACCGGTTCATTAGTGCCAGCCGAGGTTGTCGGTAGGGCTAAAGATGATGCCTTGGTGTTAAGCTCCGAAGCGATGGATCTGGACGAGATCATTGCCGTGTGCAAAGAGGCTCATGACAAGGGGCAGGATGTGGCTCGGGTACAGACCGGCGATTTATCTATTTACAGCTCGCTGGCCGAAACGACCCGTCGTTTAGACGTACTCGAGATTGACTGGCAAGTGATCCCTGGCGTGAGCAGCTTCCAGGCGAGCGCGGCAGCCTTAGGCTTGGAGCTGACCCTGCCAGAAGTTTGTCAAACCATCATCCTCAGTCGGGCATCTGGCCGTACTCCGGTGCCGGATAAGGAAAACCTCAAGTCATTGGCACGACACGAAGCCACCTTATGCCTATTTCTCTCCATCAGCCTGATCCGCAAAGTGGTGCGTGAGCTCAAAGACGTTTATCCGAGTGATTGGCCTATCGCCGTGGTTGAGAAGGCATCTCACCCAGAACAGCGTATACTGCGTGGCACTTTGGATACGATTACTGAGCAGGTCGAAGCGGCAGGCATAAAATCTACCGCAATGATCATCGTTAGCAAGGTATTAAAAGAGCAAGATTTTAATGATTCCAGACTCTATGCCAATAACTTCAGTCACGGTTTCCGTCGTGCCCGAGTGGTTGAAGGAGAGTCATAATGGAATCGAATAGTACTGCACCGGGTAAAGTATTTTTAGTCGGTGCAGGCCCAGGCTCGCCCGACCTGCTGACATGGCGAGCTATCAAGTTAATGCAGCATTGTGATGTCGTATGTTATGACTTGCTGGTGAGTCCGGCAATCTTGTCATTGGTGCCGAGCGACAAAGAGATGCTAGCAGTGGGCTACCGAGGTTATTGTGGTACCAGCATAGAATATGGCATGCATCCCGATGTGATTGCCCAAGCCTTAGCGGGAAAAAACGTGTTGCGCTTAAAGTCTGGCGATCCGTTTATTTTTGGTCGCGGCACCGAAGAGTGTCGTTGTTTAAACCATCATGGTATCGAGTACGAAGTTGTCCCCGGCATCACCTCCGCACTTGGGGCTGCCGCTTACGCCGGTTTCCCGCTGACCAGTAACGGCCTCGCTTCGGATGTGACCTTTGCCAGTGGTCACCGAGCATCCAGCGTACTTAATAACTGGGCCTCTATGGGGCAAAGTTCGGGTACATTGGTCTTGTATATGGCGGCTAAAAAACTCGCGCAACATGCGGCGCGTTTGATCGAACAAGGCCGAGATCCCGAAACGGCCGTAGCCTTAGTGTCATCGGCGACTCGTCACAACCAAAGGTTACTGACTACGACCTTAGCCAAGATCGATGAGGTGATGGATAATGACATGCATCAGGATGGCAGTCCTGTGCTGGTCATTATGGGACAGGTCGTTGCGCTTGCACCCGAGTTGAGCTGGCACGATAAACTGCCACTGACGGGCAACTGTATCATGATGGACCAGAGTCAAGCCGCTATCGCCGAGGTGTTACGCATGGCAGGTGCTGAAATCATATTGTCCCCAGCAGTGACTAAGCAATATGGTTTTGCCGCCGAAGATTGGGCCCAGATCCTCAAGGCACCCAGTCTGTGGCTGGAAAACATAGACGCAGTAAAGGGCCTGGAGCAAAGCGCTAAAGATGAGGGGCTCGATGTGCGCCAGTGGTCATGGCAGTTATCCGGCTCGCAACCGGTACAGGCGTATTTGGCCGATAAGGGGATTAACATAGCGTTAGCCGACAAGATGGCAATAGGCATGTTAGCCCTGACTTCGGGCACTAAGTCAAATCAAGGTCAAGGGATGTGTGGCTGCAGGGCCTCGGCTCTGGCACCTAGGTATGATCTGGGCAAGGTAGCCGTGTGCTGGGTCGAAGAGCCTGCCTTAGCCGAACTTATCACCCAGACCCAGGTTGGTTTTGACTGTGAGTTATTTATCACCAGTCAAGCTGACATTGCCAAGCAACTCGCCTTGTCAGGTAAAGATGTTGTTACCTTGGCTTCGGCCTGTGTTGAAAGTGTAATTAGTGTCTTAGTCGATCTACCTTTACGGCGGAAATCCAATGTGGCCTGATTTATATTTTTTATCCCCATTATACTGTGCCGGCGTTATCAGCCTGGCTTTGATACTGGACTTAGTACTGGGTGAGGTGGCTCGATTTCATCCGCTAGTGGGGCTGGGTAATTACATTCAATGGGTTCAGCGACGGTTGTGGCAAAACGACAAAATCAAAGGCTGCATTGCTGTGGCCTTGGTCGTGACCGTTGCGGTGCCCTTTGTGTGGTTGCCACGAGTATGGTGGCTCGATGCCATTTTATTGTACTTCGTTATCGGGGGGCGCAGCTTAGCTCAACATGGAAATTCTGTCGCCGCGGCATTGAAACACCATGGATTGGTCGCCGGCAGAGAAAAGGTGGCAATGATCGTCAGCCGTAAAACGGATACGCTCAACGAGCAACAGGTGGTCAGTGCGGCCGTCGAGTCGGTACTTGAAAACGGTAATGATGCGTTATTTGGGGCCTTATTTTGGTTTACTGTGGCGGGGATCCCCGGGGCGGTACTTTATCGAGTCAGTAATACGCTGGATGCGATGTGGGGTTACAAAAATGACACCTTCTTCCATTTTGGCTGGGCCGCGGCTAAGCTCGACGATGTTCTTAATTATATTCCCGCCCGCTTGTGTGGCCTTGCTTATGCCCTGGGAGGCAATACCCGCCAAGCATTAACGTGCTGGCGCGGGCAAGCCTCACAGTGTGCCAGCCCAAATGGTGGGGTGGTGATGGCCGCAGGTGCCGGCAGTTTAAATATTATCATCGGCGGTGCAGCTGAATATGATGGTTACCAATGTGCCAAGCCTCTGTTGGGTCAGGGGCGGGTGGCGGTGGCAGCGGATATCGTTCGTGCCAGTCGACTCGTATGGTTAAGTGCCATATTTTGGGTGTTAGGTTTATTGATGTTAGCCCTTGTCATGGGCGACGTGTACGGAGGTTGATAGTGGAATTATTACATCATGGTGGGCGGTTACGGCAGGCGGCGTCACAATATGGCATCGCCGAGTCTGACTGGCTTGATTTATCGACGGGAGTCAGCCCCTGGCACTATCCGATCCCAGCCATTCCCGCTAGCGCCTGGAATCGTTTGCCCGAGGATGATGACGGCTTAATGACCGTCGCTCGTCGCTATTATTTAGGTGCCAACTTGAATGGAACTCAGTTGGATTCCTTGGCGGTTGCCGGTTCTCAGGCCGTCATTCAGGCGCTACCTCAGGTGTTGTCAGCCATTACGTCGACGATTGCGAGGCCTGATGTCCAGGCCTGCGTGTTACTGCCTGATGTGGGGTATAAAGAACACGAGCGTGCCTGGCGTAAAGCGAATTGGCATATTGAGTATTATCATAATACGCCGACAATGGCGCAGATCGAACGCTGTAAGGTGCTGCTGGTTATCAACCCCAATAACCCCACTGGTCAGCTGCATTCCCCCGCCGAGCTGGAACAGTGGCTGACCTTGGTTGCCGCCAACGGCGGGACCTTAGTGATCGATGAAGCATTCCTGGATGCCACACCAGAACATAGTCTATTGCCGGTCTGCCCAGTTGAATTAACTGAGTCTTTAGTCGTGCTGCGATCCATCGGTAAGTTTTATGGTTTAGCCGGCATAAGAGCGGGTTTCGTATTTGCCAATAAGACGGTTATTACAGGGCTCCAAGATACCTTAGGGCCCTGGTGTATGAATGGACCCGCACGGGAGATCTGTAAACTGGCTCTGGCAGATATTCAATGGCAAGACATGCAGCGTCAACGGTTACAACAGATGAGTGCATGCCTGGTGGAGATATTAACCCACTGCTTTAGCTCGGTTGAATACACACTCGAGGGTACCTTGTTATTTCAGACTGTTTATGTAGAAAATGCCATCGCTCGCTATGAAGAGTTATGTCGCCAAGGTGTATTGGTAAGATTGACCGATGAACAGGATGGTTTACGTTTTGGCTTGCCAGCAAATAATCGTGAGTGCAGTCGTTTACGGCTCGCCCTGACTCAGCCTCAAACTTAGGCATAACACGGTGAAGGAACTCCAGTTGCAATGAAAATTCTCTTTTGTCGTCATGGTGAAACCCATTGGAATCAAGAGGGCAGGCTGCAGGGGCAGTTGGACAGCAAGTTGACCTCCCAAGGTCAAGCGCAAGCGAGACGATTGGGGAGGTTATTAGTTAACCTAGAGCCGGACTTGATCATGAGCAGTGATCTTGGCCGGGCGATGGCAACCGCCGAATTGGTTAACGAAAGCATGGATCTTGTCATTAAAGCGTCGCCTTTGCTGCGGGAGCGGTGTTTCGGTGAATTACAAGGGGTGAGTTATGATCAGCAGCCTGGCTTGTGGCAAGCTTATGAGCAACGCTTTCGTGGCAACATACTCGATATAGAAGGTGCCGAATCTGCCGTCGACATTATGCAGCGGGTGCAACAATTTGTTGATGAGATAGTCGGCCTAGATGTGCAAAACCTAGTGGTTATTAGTCATGGAGAGTGGCTGAGAACACTACAGAATATGTTGGCCGGCGATGTGCCCTGGTCGAATAAGCAAGCCTTACTTAAAAATTGTGAAGTGTTCGAATTAACACAATTAATTGCCAACTGAGATAAGCCTAGACTCAAATCTGCCGTCCATGGCAGTGTGCAGTCTGATGCAGGAGTGGCTGCCTAATGGACACTGCAGCCACCTATTACTTCTCTGATAGGAGGGGATGCCACACATTGAGTGACTTATCGATCGTTTGACTGATCTTGTAGATGCTGCAGAACCCGAGTCCTATCTCTAGGTCTCGGGTTTTTTTATGCAAGTTTAAATTTATTCACTAAGGCAGTGAGCTGTGAATTTGCTGTCGCGAGGTTTTGAGCACTTTCAGTTGTCGCTTGGCTAGTCTGAGTTAGCTCGGCTACCATTTCCTGAATATTATGCATATTTTGATTGATCTCTTCGGTCACGGCGCTTTGCTCTTCGGATGCTGTGGCTATTTGAGTTGTGAAATCATTAATATCTATGATTGAATTGATCATAATATCTAAACTGCCAGCAATTAACGATGTCCCATCGGCGGTTTCTGTGCAACATTCCTTAGTGATATTCATCGCACCGACAGCCTGGGATGCATCTTGGTTTAATTGGGTGAGTATGGTGTTTATTTCGGCGGTATTGGTTTGAGTTCGTGCAGCAAGAGAGCGAACTTCATCTGCAACAACGGCAAAACCACGTCCATGCTCCCCAGCTCTGGCTGCCTCAATGGCAGCATTAAGTGCTAATAGGTTTGTTTGATCGGCTATCGAGCCAATCACACTTAGGACACTCGAAATATTCTGGGTACTGGTATTCATGATATTGATACAATCAGCGGCCGTATCAGCTTGGCTGACTAATTTAACAATACTATCAGCGGAGTCTGCAATCAGTTTTTTAGACGACATAGCCTCATCATGTGCTTGTTGGGTGTTCGATGCTGTTTCATTGGCGTTTTGTGCTATGGCTTCGGCGGTCGAACTCATCTCTGTAACCGCGGTTACGGCTTGGTCTGTTTCCGCAGTATGGGATACTAAGGCTTGATGACTCTGTTTAGATTGAATATTTATCTGTTCAATATTTTGAGAAATATAGCTACTGGCTTGAGAGATTTCCAGCATCATGGATTGTAGGTTACTGATAAAACCATTTACCCCAGCAGCTATTTGACCTAGATCATCCTGACTGGTGACCTCCAGACGCTGAGTCAGATCGCCGTCGCCTTCGGCTAAGCCTATGATGGTTGATTTTAAGAGTAAGATAGGCTTGTACACGCGGTTTAACACCAATATTAACAAACCAACAGTTAACAAGATCAGTATTAATGAGGTGATAGCAGACTCAATGAGTAGCTTAGTGACATTTGCATAGGCAATCGAGGCATCAATATCGATGATTATATGCCAGGATTTATTGTTTGTTATCTTTATTTTGGTGTAGTAAACAATGTTATCCTGCCCATTCACTGTGTATTGATACTGTCCCTGTGAGTTGGCTAGGACCTGCCTCTCTAAGTTAGCCAAATGCGAATTGTTAGAAATTTTAGTGCCAAATTTGTCATTGTTTGTCGATGAAATCAAGGCTCCATGATTATCATAAATGCCAATTACAGCCCCTGGAAACTGGATCTGTTGGATCAAGGTATCTATGGTATCTAAAAACATGTCACCACCAATAACGCCACCATTGCTTACATCTAATATACTCAACATATTTTTATCTGTGATGCCTGCATCAAAATATATATCGGTCACTATTAGTTTGTTGGCTTGTTTGGCCGTGATATACCAAGTTTCTTTCCTTGCATCGTATCCTGCAATCAAACCTGTATCTGTAATTGTGTCGCCGTCCGCGTCGGCAAGATTAATAGCATCTAAATTTGTAGTGTTTACTAGTAATTTCACCGATTCTTGCTTTATCTTTGAATCGTTACCGTCGAGTAATATGCTGGCATTTCTGATGACCTTTATATTGCTCGCCATCCAATCTTCGATGAAATTTTTGGCGGTGTTTATAGTTAAACTTGCTTCTTTTTCAACATTAAGAATACTGTCCGTCTTAGCAGTATTGTATGACACTAAATTAGATATCACTAATGAGGCGACTACAAGTGTTGTCATTGATAGTAGAATACTTTGTTTGAATTCAAGTTTGAACATTTAAATTCCTTATAACTGTTGTCTATTATAACTTGAGCATTTAGTCGGTTAAAATAATAAATCCCATACTTTGATATGAGCCCTATTGCACTAGTTTCTGTCTGATAGAATCAGGTCGTATATCGGCACGGTTTAAACCTCTTGAGGAAGGCTCGCTATATCCACCGGATATTTAGCAAAAAAACTTAATCGACGTGTTGTAATGACCTGAATGAATACTCATTCGTGTACCGATAGTTTATTACATATAATTAATAGGCTATGTTCCATAATATTGTTGTCCCCCATACGCGGCTTTCAATATCTGCAGATTATCTAGTTTTGCGTTACTTTCCTTAAACCAAGCCAGATAATGTGACAAATACTTTGTGGCAACCCCCTTCATTTGCCCATTAACCCAACTCTTAAAGTGAGCGATTGCACCATTTACAGTCTGGATATGGTAAATCTTATCTATCACTCTTACTTTATTATTTATCAATCGCTTATGATCGCAGTTCTTTTGCTTTGCTGTCGCTACATATGCCCAAGAGCCATCACTGCAAAGTACCGAATCTGCTGCAATGTTTTTAGACAAATTAGCCGCTATTTCTGCAGTCGTATCAGCAGATAAAATAGGGGTGATCATGTGTTTACTGCGATCTATGGATAATAGGATAGCGATCTGGCCTTCTTTAGTTCGTTTATCAATATCGCCGCCTCTCTCCGTGTTAACTTGAGCTGCATACAGCGAGTATAGTCAGCCCAAAGGTGGCATTTATGTAGCCTAGCTAACGGTGTCTTAGTCTTGTTATTGAAGGTCTTGTAACAGGTATTACATCGGTATCTTTGTATTGCTCCAGCCTTCCCCCATTTTTTGAACTGAGGAGAGTGGCAATGTGGGCACTGGGATAACGCATCGAAAAGTGGTTGAATGAGCTCATCGGTGGGGATTTTAGCGTTTAATGCCTGAATTGACTGGTGAACGACTTCTCTTTGAGCCGGTGTCATCGATAAAAATGTTTTTGTTATCTGGTTAAGCTTACTCACAAATAATTTTGTTTTCATTTTCTTTAACCTCAATCAATTACGCTCAATGATAAGGGTAGACAACATTTCGCTACAACAGCGCCTCAACTGGCTCTGTTCCATAAGGCCGTTGTTCATCGCTCAAAGGCTTATTTTTACTAGGCCAGAGAGAAGTTTAATTTTCAAATAATATGAATCTCTAAATTAGCCACCATAAAGGCTAACGCCGAGTTCATATTTTGGGACAACAGTTAACGGGAACAGAGCCTTTAATAATGTCCGTTGCTATTAATGTAACACTTGTAAATAATTTTAAAGTTTATGTCAGAAATATGATCTACATCCACTATTTACATATTATATTAAATAAAGCAGGAACGGGGTCACAGAATAAAACAAAAGTCTTTTTAACCCGCTTTAACTGCGTTGTACCTATATATTTTTAATAGTATAGTCGCTTCATTACCAATCTAAGATGTATTAAAAAGATGTTAGATAAGATTGAAGGAAAAGAAAGAATCATCCAAGAGTTTGTGCCTGGTAAACAGGTAACGCTTTCCCATCTAATTGCCAATCCCTCAGATGAGTTGTGCGAGCGTGTTGGTGTTGAAACTAGTGGTGCTATTGGCATTTTAACTTTAACGCCTGGTGAGACAGCAATCATCGCTGGCGATATCGCA
The DNA here is from genome assembly GCF_000172075.1 of Shewanella benthica KT99. Classification (GTDB taxonomy): domain Bacteria; phylum Pseudomonadota; class Gammaproteobacteria; order Enterobacterales; family Shewanellaceae; genus Shewanella; species Shewanella benthica_A. The sequence goes on along the minus strand of NZ_ABIC01000008.1, from coordinate 77,344 downwards.
ATGAAGGCCGCCGACGTTCACATTGGATTTCTTGACCGATTTTCCGGTGCTCTTGTTATTACGGGATCAGTTTCATCTGTGGAATGCGGGCTTAAAACTATTAATGAAGTCTTAAATAGAACCCTATCCTATACTACTTGTGCATTAACAAAAACATAGCATGAAAAATAAAAACTTAGATAGCGTAGTTTTTGTTGGTGAGGTGGATGCGGGTAAATCTGCTCTCGTTGATCAATTAATTAGTCAAGACGCAAATACAGGCAAAACTCAAGCACCAATTTATTATCCCGGTAAAGTTATCGATACCCCAGGTGAATTCATTGTTAATCGTGCATTGAATGGAGCATTACTTACAACTATATGTAACGTGAAAACCATAGTGCTTGTGCATCCGGCTGATGCGAAAAACTTCTCATCTTCTAGTGGGTTATTAAGAGTATATCCAAATAAAAATATTGTTGGCGTCATCAGTAAAGTGGATGCGTCAAATGCTGATGTAGACAGAGCGGTTAAGTTATTACGCCAAAATGGGATACCCGAACCTTATTTTAAGACTTCCATTTTTGATCAGGCATCTATTGATCGACTATCTCACTATTTATTGTCACTCCAGCAACCCGTGCTGGAGTGATTTGTCTGAAAATCAACAAGGATTGAAGTTATGAAACAACTGATTTCTGCTGCGGATATACGACAGGCTAAGTCTGATAACAAGACTTTTATTGTCGCCCCCGCTAAAGATTCTATTATTACACCTGAAGCACGTGAAGTTGCTAAGGTTGAAGGCATTGAGTTTCTAGAAGCAATGCCAGAGCCAACTAGTGTATCGCCGGCTACTCCGCCAGCTACTTCGCCAGCTACTTCGCCAGTTACTTCGCCAGCTACTTCGCCAGCTACTTCGCCAGTTACTTCGCCAGCTACTTCGCCAGCTACTTCGCCAGTTACTTCGCCAGCTACTTCGCCAGCTACTTCGCCAGTTACTTCGCCAGCTACTTCGCCAGTTACTTCGCCAGCTACTTCGCCAGCTACTTCGCCAGCTACTTCGCCAGCTACTTCGCCAGCTACTTCGCCTGTATCGACTGCCAATGTGGATTCTATTCAAGCTGAAATCGAATCTCATTTACCCAATGTTGATTCTGAAAAAAGTGCGAAAATTCAAACGTTAATAGCCAGAGCTATGGGAGAATTCATTCAGAAAACTCCGGATTCGCCGCGTCAGATTAATGATGATGGGATTGTTTTGGTTCGAGGAAATGCTGTCAAACTCGAGACATTCGATGGTGCCCCAGGTAAAAATATCGGTCTGACTGATGTGATTGGAGCCGAAGATGGTAGCAACATGGGTGTGGGCTATATGGGATGGGAGAATGCTTTCTTCCCATGGACACTGACCTATGATGAAGTCAACGTTGTACTCGAAGGTGAATTGCACGTTAAAACAGCTTCTGGAACGACCATAGCGAAACCTGGCGAAGTCATATTCATCCCCAAAGGTAGCACTGTAGAATTCGGTACGCCGACTCATGTCCGTTATGTCTATATCACTTATCCTGTTGAGTGGGCGTAAGTATGGACAAGCATACCTCGCCTAAATATATTACTGAAAGTTATCTGCTACAGCATTTTGGTATGCGTCACGGTGGTGAAATTCAGTTAGAGCCTGGTACTCGCTTTACTCCAGCTGCGCAAGAGATGCTGAACGAAAAAAAAATCATTGTTCGCTGGCGTGATGACAAGGGTCAGGTGTTTGTAGAAAAATCTCAGTCGACTGCTCAACAGCTGGACAGTGATAATTCGCCTGAGCTAGAAAAAGTACATCCGCTTAAAAGCAATAATGTGCGCCCAACTAATGCTTGTATGTTGTGCCATTCTGATGTGTCCGATAAACCTGCGTTGATGACCCATCTTGACGACAAAATGTTGGTGCCTAAGACGCATCCGCGTATTTCACTGCGTGGAAAATTGGATGCCTGTATCAGTTATTGCGTATTGGTTCAGTGTGAAATGGTTCAACAACCTGACTTACTGAAAAACTTCATGGCCGATATTCGTTCTTATTTGGGCCAGATACTGCAATCCGAAGTGACTGGACAGCCATTGCCTGAGCCGAGCCTGGGTGAGTTTAGTGCCGCTGTGATACACCAGTGGTCACATCACCCCCTCAAGTATTTGGGACACGATCATATGTTACCGGATGTCGCTTATGGGCCCTTAGTTGCACAGCTCAATTATTTGCGTGCGCTAGTGCGTGAGTTAGAGCTAACAGCGACCAAAGTGTTTCTAGACGACAGCATGCAGTTATCTAGCGGAGGCATTAATCGTGAAGATATCGTCGCTGGGTTGAATCGTTTATCGAGCGCCGTGTACGTGGTGTTGATCTTAGTGTGGCAGTGCCAGAATGGTCAGGAAGAATTGTTAAAAGGATTAGCAAATGAAACTGCTTGATAAGTGCCGCGAGGCATGTTTAAAGCAACCGAAACGCATTGTTTTTCCAGATGCTAATGACGTGCGATTGTTACACGCAGCAAATGAGCTGAAAATGGCTGGCTTGGCTGAACCAATTTTATTGGGAAGTCCGTTTGAACTGCGCGATCACGCACATAGTAGCGGAATTGCCATGCCATGTTTAACGATATTAGCCCCCGAGTTTGCTGGCTGTTTCGATGAAATGGTCGATAGATATATCGCTAAACAGCGTAAACCTGTGGAGCGAGAGGAAGCCATAAGCCGACTCAAGCAACCACTGAATTTTGCCATGATGATGGTTGACCAAGGTTACGCAGATATCTGTATAGCTGGCAATATGTCATCGACGGGTGATGTTATTCGCGCTGCGTTACGTGGTGTCGGTGTTGCTCCCGAATCTAAGACGGTATCTAGCTTCTTTATGATGCTTTCTCCAGATGGAAGCAAGACCTTTGCATTCTCAGATGCGGGCGTCATTCCACTGCCAACGGCCGAACAACTGGCTGATATCGCAATCGATACCGCGCGTAATTTTCAGAAATTAACCGGTGAAGAACCGCGTGTTGCCATGTTGTCATTTTCGACTAAGGGCAGCGCATCGCATCCGACACTCACTAGTGTCACCGAAGCGACCGAGTTGGTTCGTCAGCGTGCACCGAATCTGATCATCGATGGCGAAGTGCAGTTTGATGCGGCTATTGTGCCTGCAATTTCTGCGCAAAAAATGCCGGGCAGCCCACTCGAGGGTGCTGCCAACGTGTTTATTTTCCCCTCTCTTAACGCGGGCAACATCGCTTACAAAGTGGCGCAGCGTTTGGGTGGATATATGGCTCTGGGACCCATGTTACAAGGGCTTGCAGGCTCTGTACATGACCTGTCTCGTGGGTGTAGTGCCGATGATATCGTTGATATCTCAGTACTCGCATCCAATTTATAGTAAGTAAGTAAATCAACTGATATTTAGAGGAAGTTTAAATGGAAGCACTAGGAATTATTGAAACAAAAGGCCTTACGGCATTGATTGAAGCATCAGATGCTATGGTCAAAGCTGCACGTGTTGAGCTAGTCGGTTACAAGCAAATTGGCTCTGGTATCGTTTCTGCCATGGTGCGCGGTGACGTTGCGGCCTGTAAAGCGGCTACTGATGCGGGTGCTGCTGCCGCTCAACGTTTAGGTGAAGTCGTAGCAGTTCATGTTATCCCTCGCCCACATAGTGATTTAGAAGCTATTTTCCCTATCAAATTTGCTGATAGTGTAGAAGAAAAGGCAGTCAACACCGCTAAGTCAGTACGTCCGAATAAATAACACATAACTCATATATACAAGGAAATCAAAATGGATGCTTTAGGAATTTTAGAAACAAAAGGTTTGACTGCGCTGATTGAAGCTTCAGACGCTATGGTTAAAGCAGCACGTGTTGAGCTAGTTGGCTATGAGCAGATCGGTTCTGGTTATGTTGTCGCGCTAATCCGTGGTGATGTCGCGTCTTGTAAAGCGGCTACTGATGCGGGTTCTGTTGTTGCGCAACGTTTAGGTGAGTTGGTAGCGGTACACGTTATTCCACGCCCATCTAGTGATTTAGAAAAAATATTCCCAATTAAATTATTAAAGTAATACAGCCTCCTTGGATGTGCATACAACCAAGGAATTTAACTTAGGTATAAAAGGAAGATCTGATGCGAATTGCTCGCGTAATTGGTCATGTCATAGCTACAGTTCGTAGTCGTAACATGATGATGGACAAGCTATGTTTGGTCGAGTTTGTCAATCAGCATGGCGATACCATCGGAGATGTACATATCGCCATGGATCAGCTTGGGGCCGGTGAGGGCGAATGGGTGATGGTGGTGGCTGGTAGTTCGGCTCGCACAGCATACGGGAACTCAGATGACAGATCTCCTATTGACCTTTGTATTGTCGGTATCATCGACGCCATAACTGCCGACAATGTGCGCTGTTACGTAAAATGACCAACCTGGCTGTTAGTAAATATAGTGGAGAAGATAGAACATGGATCAAAAGCAGATAGAAGAAATTGTTAAAAGTATTGTATTGCAGTTAAATGACAATCCAGGGATCGCATCTTCTGCAAATACTTTGAATCAAAACACCTTGACAGAGCAAGGTGATTACGGTGTGTTTGAGACCTTGGATGGTGCCGTTGCAGCAGCTACTGCGGCGCAAAAACAGATCCGAACTGTTGCTATGCGTGATGAAATTATCACTGCTATTCGTCGTATGACCAAGAAACATGCGCGCGAACTTTCTGAAATGGCAGTAGAAGAAACCGGTTTCGGTCGAGTCGAAGATAAAATCAAGAAACACATTTTGGTCGCACAGCGTACTCCAGGTACCGAAATTCTTTCACCGCAAGCCGTTTCTGGTGATTCAGGGTTTAGTCTGATGGAAAATGCCCCTTGGGGAGTGATTGCATCGGTAACACCTAGTACCAACCCAACTTGTACAGTGATTAATAATGCTATCAGCATGATTGCAGCGGGTAATGCCGTGGTGTTTGCACCACATCCTGCAGCAAAAAAAGTCTCTCAGTACACGATTCAATTAGTGAATAAAGCCTCTGAAAGTGTTGGCGGCCCAGCCTATATTTGTACCACAGTTGCAAAACCATCACTGGAAAATGCTCAAGCATTATTTGTCTATCCAGGTATTCGTCTATTAGTTGTTACTGGTGGTGATGCCGTTGTAGAAGCCGCACGTGCAGTGACTGATAAGCGTTTGATTGCGGCAGGCCCTGGTAATCCACCAGTAGTCGTCGATGAAACTGCCGATATTGAACGTGCTGCTATCTCTATCGTGGAAGGTGCATCATTCGATAACAATATCGTCTGTGCAACAGAAAAAGAGATCATCGCGGTTGACTCGATTGCCGATGAACTCAAAGCGGCAATGTGCCGTAACGGCGCACACCTGCTCACAGCTGATCAAGCCGAAGCAGTGGCTCGAGTTGTGTTGAAAGGCTATCCAGGTGACAAGCCATCACCCAACCCTAAGTGGGTCGGTCGTGACGCGTCAAAACTGGCTGCCGCAGCCGGTATCGATGTGCCAGCTGAAACTCGTTTGTTAATTTTCGAAGCAGACAAATCCCATGTATTTGCCGTTGTTGAACAAATGATGCCAATCCTGCCTTTGATCCGTGCCGCTAACGCCGATCAAGCCATCGATTGGGCGGTGGAGTTGGAAAACAAGAATCGTCATACCGCCGCTATCCACTCTAAGAATATCGATGTGCTTACCCGTATGGCTTATGAAATGGATTGTAGTTTACTCGCTAAGAATGGTCCTGCTATTGCAGCCATTGGTGCGGGTGGTGAAGGTTGGACGACTATGACCATTTCGACTCCGACTGGAGAAGGAGTAACGAATGCGTTGACCTTTACCCGTAAGCGTCGTTGTACTGCTGTTGATTCATTCAGGATTGTATAAGTTATGAAGATGGATTATCTAGCTCAGACCAACCAGAATTTGATCATTATCGATGAGATTGTAAACGATGAAACACCGATTACAGCCCCTAATAATGTGCATATTGGAATCGATTTGGGAACGGCAGATATTCAGACAGTTGTGATTGACGATCAAGGAGTGCCCATCGCGGCATTCCTTGATTGGGCTGACGTCGTGCGAGATGGGGTGGTGGTAGATTATGCCGGTGCCTGCCGAATCGTGCGCAGCCAGTTACAAAAAGTGCAGAACAAATTAGGCATAGAACCGAAAGAGGCTATCACGTCTTATCCGCCGGGTACCGACCCACGGATTTCAATTAATGTGGTGGAATCGGCCGGTGTTGTGGTTAGCCATGTGATTGATGAGCCATGCAGTGTCGCCGCCTTACTTCATATTGACAACGGTGCCGTGGTCGATGTAGGTGGTGGCACTACGGGGACAGCTGTCATCGAAAATGGGAAGTTAGTACTTTCTCTCGATGAGCCTTCTGGCGGTCGTCATGTCAGTTTAACTATTGCAGGTGGTTTAGGGGTCGATATGGCTGAGGCGGAGCTGTGTAAACGCCGCAGTCATGAGGACCCTGTGATCGCTGCTATGGCTAGACCTGTGATTGAAAAAATGTCTGATATTGTTGCTACACATATTGTTGACCATCAACCGGAAGCAATTTATTTGACAGGGGGAGGGACGCTGATTAAAGGATTCGCCGATATTTTCAGGCAGACCTTCCCCAAGATTGAAATTGTCGAGTTATCACGAGCCTTGTATTTAACACCGCTAGCAATTGCGAGCTATGGCCTGACATTGCAGGGTGAGGAATAAATCATGAGTAGTACTATTTCAGCGGAAGATATTGCCTGCATCGTTAGTCAAACATTGCAACAATATAATCCGAGTAAAGGTTTTACGTTTCGCTCTCCGGCAGTCACAGTTACTGGTCCACATTGTGTGAACCAGCTTGGCGAGATCCTGAAAGAATTTGGCGCTCGTCATGTGTTATTGGTTGTCGATAAAATGGTGCATCAGCTCGGGCTCGTGGCGGGTTGTGAAACGGCTATCAAAATAGCAGGATTGGGACTCACAGTATTCAAGGATGTTGAAGGTGAGCCCGATACTGCGATGATTACTAAAGGTGTCGCTGCACTCAAAGCGAGTGGCGCCGATTTTGTGGTCGGTGTCGGTGGTGGTTCAGCTTTAGATGCTGCTAAAGGTATTGCAGTTCTGGGCGATTATCAGGGCCCTCTTGTAGAATTTAAGGCTGGCGGTTTGGCTTCTCGTACCGTAGGCCTAGGGGCTATCCCAACAACTGCGGGTACTGGCTCTGAAGCGACTGATATTACAGTAATCAAAGATCTGGCCAATAACATCAAGGTACCCATAAAAGGTGCTTGCTTGGTGCCTGATTTTGCATTGTTAGATCCGGCGTTAATGCTGGGTGTTCCAAGCAGTATCACAGCCGCGACAGGTGTGGATACTCTGACCCATGCTATTGAAGCTTATGTCTCAAGACAGACCAATCCATTATCTCAAGCTTATGCCTATCACTCGATGGAAATGCTAGTAAAAGCCTTACCTATCGCAGTTGGCTGTGGCGAAGATATGGATATGCGTTATGACATGTCTATTGCTGCCTATAAAGCAGGATTAGCGTTTAGTAATGCCGGTTTAGGTTTAGCTCATGCCATAGCACATCAAATAGGGGCCTTCTATAACATACCGCATGGGGTGGCAAATGCCATCTTGTTGCCTTATGTGATGGCCTTTAATAGCTTGTGTTGTGAGCCTGCGTACGCCGAACTGGCTGGTGCATTAAATGTAAATCGCGAGTCTATGACCCAACGTGAACGCTGTAATGCCGCTATTAAAGCTGTTCGTCAAATCGTGATTGATTTGGGATTACCGACGACTCTGGTCGATTTTGATGTGGCGAAACGAGATTTTGCCGGTATTGCCGAGCGAGCCATGCAAGATATTTGCTTGATTGGTAATCCTCGTCAAGTCTCTGCGAGTCAGATAGTGGCATTACTCGAGCAAGCGTTAAGCGGTGAATTACCTTTAGGAGATTGCTAATGCAACGCAAAGTCATACACAGTGTCGGCATAGATATTGGTACTACAACGACGCAGGTGATTTTTTCAAATCTTACGGTTGTTAACCGGGCTCCCGCATCTCAGGTGCCCGTGTATGAGTTTGTTGACCGTGAAATAACCTATCAGAGCCCGATCGAATTTACCCCTATAGGTCATAACGGCACGATCGACGCGATAGCCTTACGTCAGTTTATCGATAAGCAAATCGACCTTGCTGGGTTTACCTCTGAGGGAATCGAGACGGGTGCCATTATTATCACCGGTGAAACGGCCAAGGCCCATAATGCCCGTGAGGCCATTATGGATTTGTCCCATGACTTAGGTGATTTTGTGGTGGCGACGGCGGGGCCGAATTTGGAATCGGTTATCGCCGGCCGAGGTAGTGGTGCACAGGAGTTCTCAGAGAAGAATCACTTGAAAGTGATGAATATTGATATTGGTGGTGGTACCTCAAACTACGTTATTTTTGATTGTGGACGTGTGGTTGATACTGCTTGTTTAAATATCGGTGGGCGTTTGCTCGAGCTTAATCCTCAAGGTGAGATTAGCTATGTTCATAAGCCCGCAATGGCAGTGATCAAAGAGCTCTTCGGTGAATCTCTATCACCGCGGCAGATCAGTAAAGATCATCTTAACCGTATAGTGGTACGTATGGCCGATCTGATCGTCGAGTTGATCACTGGAAAGTTGACTAAACTGTCTGCCCATTTGCTGCAAACGTCTGAACTTAAAGCTATTGCAGATATTGATGTAATTTTTTTAAGCGGTGGTGTTGGTGAGTGTTTCTATCGCCAACAACAAGAAGCACTGCAACCGACTCAGTTTGGCGATATTGGACCATTACTGGCACGAGCCCTATTACGTAACAAGGACTTAGATCAGTACTCGGTGAGAAAACCCAAGCAAACCTTGCGGGCAACCGTCATTGGTGCGGGGGCTTATTCACTGACACTTTCAGGGTCAACGATTTGGCTTAATACCAATGACTTGCCGCTGAAAAATATACCTGTAGTCCATCCAGCCATCGACTGGCAACAGTCAACCCCTGCAATTTGTTCCGAGATAATTATCGCAGCAGAGCGCATGGATTTGGCTTTAGGGTGTGATCTCTACGCTATTTCATTCGATGTCAATATGCCTCTGCGTTATCACGCGGTGCAGCATGTTGCACGTGAGTTAGCGCTGTTTTATCGCGACCATGGCAATCATCACGCAACGGCCCTGGTCATCATGCATAACGATATCGGCAAGGCGTTAGGCATGGAATTACAACCGTTACTCGGAGCGCAAGCACTGAGTGTGATAGATGAAGTAGCCACCCACGAGGGTGACTATATCGATATCGGGAAAAGTTACTTTGGTGGTAAGATTGTCCCTTTGACAGTTAAATCTCTAGCCTTTCCGTCTTAAGTAGGAGTTGTTTTATGAAGTTGAAAACCAGCCTGTTTGGTCAAAGTTACCAATTCGGTGATGTAAAAGAAGTCTTGGCGAAAGCCTCTGAACTTCGCTCTGGAGATGTATTAGCAGGTGTTGCTGCTGAAACCTCTCAAGAGCGTGTTGCCGCTAAATATGTTCTGTCTGAAATGACCTTGAATGATTTACGTGAAAATCCAGTGGTCGACTATGAAGCCGACATTATCACTCGGATTGACCAAGATAGTGTGAATAAATCTGTGTTTGAGGAGATCAAAAACTGGTCTGTCAGCGAGTTACGTGAATACATACTCTCTGATACTCCAACTCATGAAGAGTTTGAGCGTCTGCGTAAGGGTCTAACGGCAGAGATGGTTTCTGCTGTTGCTAAGTTGAGTTCTAACAGTGATTTGATGTATGGCGGTAAGAAATTAACCGTTATTACCAAGGCAAATGCAACCGTGGGTCTACCCGGTCATTTCAGTTGTCGACTACAGCCTAACGATACCCGCGATAACATCAGCTCTATGATGGCGCAGATCTATGAAGGTTTATCGTTTGGTTGTGGTGATGCGGTTATCGGTGTTAACCCGGTGACTGACAGCGTCGAAAATACCACACAAATGCTCAATGCGATTCAGGATGTTATCAATAAGTTCGACATTCCAACTCAGCCTTGTGTGTTGTCTCACATCTCTACCCAAATGGAGGCCGTGCGTAAAGGGGCTCCTGCTGGTTTGTTATTCCAAAGTATTGCAGGCTCTGAAAAAGGTTTGACAGAATTTGGAGTCACTGTGGATATGCTGGATGAAGCTTACGAAATTGGTAAGCAGTACAGCAATATCGCCGGTGAGAACATGATGTACTTCGAAACTGGTCAAGGCTCAGCGTTATCAGCCAATGCACATAATGGTGCGGATCAGATGACAATGGAAGCGCGTTGTTATGCTCTTGCTCGTCGTTATAAGCCGCATCTAGTGAATACCGTTGTAGGTTTTATTGGTCCTGAGTACTTATATAACCATCAACAGATCATTCGCGCCGGCCTTGAAGACCATTTCATGGGTAAATTATCTGGTATGCCTATGGGGGTTGATGCTTGTTACACCAACCATGCGGATACTGATCAAAACTCCAACGAAAACTTGTTGGTATTGCTGGCAGCTTCAGGAGTGAACTTCGTTATCGGTATGTCGATGGGCGATGACATCATGTTGAACTACCAGACTACCGCATTCCATGATACGGCAACGGCTCGTCAGCTATTGAATTTACGTCCTGCACCAGAGTTTGAAGCCTGGATGGAAACAATGGGACTGATGGAAAATGGTCGCCTAACGGCTAAAGCTGGTGATCCATCAATTTTCTTCAATTAAAGGGTGTGGTAATGAACGAACAAAATATTAAAAATATAGTAGCGACTGTTTTAGCCCAACTTGGCGAAAACAATATCCAACCATCGACTATCACTAAGGTGATCGATGCTGCATCTAATGTGGCTGGTAAAACGGTAATCTCAGATGAGTCACTGCCTGATCTAGGTGAGCCGCGTTTCAAAAAATGGAACGGCGTCATCAATGCGGCAAATCCTAGTATCGTGGATGACTTGATGAGTCAAACCAATGCCCGTATGGGTACGGGTCGAACTGGTCCTCGTCCACGCACAATCCCTTTATTACGTTTTTTAGCCGACCATTCACGCTCGAAAGACACTGTTATCAAGAATGTTGAATCATCTTGGTTACAAGAGCGCGGCTTAATGGAAGTGCAGAGCGCTGCGAAAGATAAGGATGAATATCTAACTCGTCCCGACTTGGGACGTAAGTTAAATGATGAAGCAATAGTCTTAATCAAGGAAAAATGCAAACAAGCACCTCAAGTGCAAGTTATCTTATCTGACGGCTTGAGTCTGGATGCGGTGACTGCAAACCATGATGAAATATTACCAGCATTGTTAAACGGTTTAAAAAGTGCGGGCTTGGATGTTGGCACACCATTTTTTCTTCGTTTCGGCCGTGTAAAAGCACAGGATGAAATTGGCATGTTACTCAATGCCGACGTGAATATCTTACTCATTGGTGAACGTCCAGGCTTAGGTCAGTCGGAATCATTGAGTTGCTATGCGGTTTATAAACCAAGTGAAGACACTGTTGAATCAGATCGAACTGTGATCTCCAATATTCATGCGGGTGGTACACCACCGGTGGAAGCGGCTGCGGTTATTGTTGATTTGGTAAAAGATATGCTGAAGCAAAAAACCAGTGGTATTAATTTAAAACGCTAATATAGGAGATGAACAATGGCTATCTTTGATAAAATTCAACCGACTGTGCTAGCAACTCGGGTGATTGCCTCGGTTGATTCAGTTTATAAAGAAAAATTAGGTCTTAAACCACACCACAACAGCATAGGCATTATTACTGCTGATTGTGATGATGTGACATATTGTGCACTCGATGAAGCAACTAAAGCGGCCAACGTAGATGTTGTCTATGCCAAGTCTTTCTATGCTGGTGCAGCGCATTCTTCAGGCCCAACATCGGGTGAAGTGATCGGCATCATTGCCGCAACTAACCCAGCCGATATTATTGCTGGCCTTGAACGTGTGAAATCCTTCGTTGAATCTGAAGCCGCATTCCAATGTGCCGATGAAGCTGGTGAGATAGCCTATTTTGCTCATCTGGTTTCATCGACCGGTAGCTTTTTATCAGCAGAAGCTGGGGTTGAGCAAGGCGAAGCTTTAGCTTACCTGATAGCTCCTCCTTTGGAAGCCATGTACGCTTTGGATGCGGCCCTGAAAGCTGCGGATGTTAAATTGGTGAACTTATTTGCCCCGCCATCCGAGACTAACTTTGGTGGTGGCCATTTAACCGGTTCACAAGCTGCATGTAGTGCCGCTTGTGATGCGTTTGAAGCCGCAGTAATTGAGGTCGCTCGTTGTCCTATTGCGACCTAAGTTAGGAGAGCTTAAATGGATCCGTTGTTAAAACAGGTTCAGGACGGTGGCGTAATTGGCGCAGGTGGGGCAGGATTCCCCACCTACGTTAAGCTCGACTGTCAAGTAGACTTGGTGCTGGCAAACGGCGCTGAGTGTGAGCCATTATTATATAAAGATCAGGTGCTGATGCAGCGCTGGGCCGATGAACTGTTTGGCGGCATGCTGCTTGCCATGAAGCAGGTAGGCGCTAGTCGTGGTGTGATTGGCATTAAAAAGAAAAATACCGACACCATAGCGATATTGCAAGCTACATTGCCTGAATCCCTCGAATTATTCCTGATGGAAGATGTGTATCCAGCGGGTGATGAAGTCGAAATGGTATATGAAGTTACCGGAAAACGAATTCCATCTGGAGGCTTGCCGAAAGAGATCGGGGTAATGGTCAATAACATTGAATCATTTGTCAATCTGTTCCGAGCTTCGAAAGGCATTCCTGTTACTGAAACCATGGTAACGGTGCACGGTGAAGTCGTTAGGCCATACACAGCTTGGTTACCCGTTGGTATAAGTTACCAACAGGCTATCGATTTAGCGGGTGGCATAACTTGTGATGACTTTGTCGTGGTCGAAGGTGGGCCTATGATGGGGTCGGTGACCGAAGACTTGACTCAACCAGTGACTAAGATATCCAGTGGTTTATTGGTGATACCACGCGAGTCGCGGATTGCGCGTTTTAAAATGCGCAGTGAAGAAGATATGCTGCGTATCGGTAAGTCGGCATGTGATCAATGCAGCCTGTGTACTTCCATGTGTCCTCGTGGATTACTCGGTTATCCGATACAGCCACATCTTGCTATGCGTGGATTGCAAGCCTCTGGTGAAAATCATCTATCGTACACATTAGCTGCGCAAGCATGCAGTGGTTGTAATTTATGCACGATGTGGGCTTGCCCTGAAGGATTAGATCCTAGTCGAGTCTGTGGCATAACTAAGCGTGACTTACGCGATAGCAATCAATTGCTCAGCCCGCAACAGTTACAGGCGCAAACAGTTGATGTGCATCCGTTACGGGAATACCGTGGGGTGCCAACGAAGCGTTTAACCCGTCGTCTCGAATTGTCTGAGTATGCACTTAAAAAGGCACAATTTATTCAATTTGATGAGTTACTGCAGGCTAATCGCCAGCAGAATAGGGTGCAGCCAGTGTCTATCACTCAGGTTCGAATTCCACTATCCCAGCACATAGGCAAGCCTGCTGCGGTAGTGGTAAAAGTGGGTGATAGCGTGAAAAAAGGCCAATTGATAGGTAAGGCAGATGCTGAGGCCTTAAGTGTTTCGGTTCATGCCAGTATCGATGGGAAAGTGACGGCAGTGAACAACGTTGTCGTTATTGAACGAAATTAAAACAAGAGCTAATAATGATAAATTCAATAGGTTGTATTGAACTGAATTCGATCGCTCGTGGCTTTCTAGTGGCTGATGCTATGTTGAAAGCTGCGGACGTGGAGATTCTTTTTAATCGTACAATTTGTCCCGGCAAATTTATGATTATGGTGGCTGGAGATGTGGCGTCAATCAATGCCGCAGTTGAAACCGGACTCTCTGTCGGTGGCGGCGAAGTCATTGATGATTTGATCATCGCAAATGTGCATCCTGATGTGTTTCCAGCAATATCGGGTACCCGTGTGGTTGAACATACCGGGGCGCTAGGCATTGTTGAAACCTTCTCGGTTGCAGCTATAGTTGAAGCGGCCGATGCAGCGGTGAAAGCCGCTAATGTTGACCTGCTTGAAATTCATATGGCGATGGCGATAGGCGGCAAAGGATTTTTCACTCTAACCGGGGATGTCGCAGCAGTAGAAGCGGCAGTTGAAGCCGCTGTACAACAGATTAAGAGTAAAGGTGTTTTGGTTGATAAAGTCGTTATCCCTCAACCAAGCAAGGCAATATTGCAAAGTAAAGTGTAAACCTGTTATGCAAAATAAATGTTCGATATGAGGTTTGATGATATGCGGGATAATATTTATCCCGCATATTTTTAATACGAGCATCGACAATATTCGATTGTAATGAATATTGAGTTTATATTCAGAGTTAAAAATTAAATAAATTACTATTAATTTCAGTGGGAATTAATATATATCCGCATGGAAATAAGTTCTGCAGGCCGTTATTGCCTGGCATTTTTCTATTGCGATAATAAAATAATTATCAGGAAATAAAATATCATGAATGACATTATCATTTATATTATGGTGGGCTTTATGGTTCTCGGTGCGGTCGATAAAGCACTGGGTAACCGTTGGGGTTATGGCGCACAATTTGATGAAGGCTTTATGGCAATGGGAGCGTTAGCGCTTGCCATGGTCGGGGTGGTGAGTCTTGCTCCTGTCCTAGCATCACTGTTAAGTCCAATTGTTGTGCCTATTTATACAGCTTTGGGCGCGGATCCTGCGATGTTTGCTGGTACCTTATTGGCCAATGACATGGGTGGCTACCCACTCGCTATGAGCATGGCAGCAACACCTGATGCAGGTAATTTTGCTGGCTTGATCTTAGGTTCGATGATGGGGCCTACCTTAGTGTTTACCATTCCAGTGGCACTGGGAATTATCGATAAGAGTGATACCCAGTTTCTTGCACGCGGTGTGTTAATTGGTTTAACCACTATTCCTGTTGGTTCTTTAGTGGGCGGGTTAGTCGCAGGCTTTGATTTGATGATGATCTTAGCTAACTTGGTGCCAATCGTGCTCGTTGCTGGCGCTATTGCGGTAGGCTTATGGTTGAAACCCGATGCTATGATCCGTGGTTTTGAAATATTTGGTAAAGGTGTTATTGCCATTATTACTCTTGCACTTGCCGCTATTGTGATTGAAACATTAACGGGTTTTGTCGTCATTCCGGGTATGGCTCCAATTTCAGATGGTATCGAAATTGTAGGTTCAATCGCGATTGTGCTTGCCGGTGCATTCCCTATGGTGCACTTCATTACTAAGCACTTTAACAAGCCATTGTTGAAGCTAGGTCGTACAATGGGAATGGGTGAAGTTGCGGCTGCGGGTCTAGTTGCTAGCTTAGCGAATAGTATCGCGATGTTTAATATCCTTAAAAACATGGATGACCGCGGTAAGATCATCAATGTTGCCTTCGCCGTCTGTGCTGCATTTGTATTTGGTGATCATTTAGGTTTCACCGCTGCGGTTAATAGTGAAATGATTTCAGCTGTTGTCGTTGGCAAATTAGTCGGTGGTGTAACTGCGCTATTTATTGCTATCTATGTGACTCGTAATATGGCTGTCAGCACTGAAGAGGAAGTCAGTACTGAATCTCAGCAAAAAGAAGCTAAGTCATAGTGATTAGACTTATGTCATAAATTAAGTTGTGAGTTTGATGTTTTTTCATTCTCACAACTTTTTTATGGAAGTGAAAAATTGAAAACTGCAAGTTTTATTTTTAGCCATGACGCAATTAATCCAGTAATCAACTCCCGAAATAGAATAAATAACTATTTTCTTATAAATAAAAATACTAGCTGTGATCCTCTCCACAACCTTTTTAAGTTATAGCTGTTACATTAAAAACTAATTGAGGTGTTAACACACTTAATCGGGAATATGGTGAAAATCCATAGCTGTACCTGCAACTGTAAACAGAGCGAAACATTATCACCACTGGTAATACCGGGAAGGAATGTTTTTAGATGCTGTAAGCCAGGAGACCGACCTTAATTTCACTTTATACTCAAGCGGGTTTCTTGAGAACAGTAGGCAATGAAGGTACGCACGTAAATCTCCTTTGGATTAATCGTTCTAACCAGCTTTTTCTATTTAGCAAATAGTAATCATCATTCTGATGGTTATTACCTGCACATTTACCCGCAAATTAAACTCTCTTATCCTAAGGTAAAATCATGAGTTTTAAACTGCGACTCTCTGTACTATCTATCGCTATATGCCAATCTTTTTACGCCTTCGCGGCGGCTCCTGCCAATCCCGATATTGAAGTCATTACGGTGACGGGTGACCGATTTGACAGCACTGCTGATCAACAACTAACGGTTATCAATACCATAGAGAGAGAAGAGATCGCCAGGCTCAATCCCAAATCAGTCGTCGATATATTAGAAACCTTGCCAGGCGTGAGTGTGATTCGTAGTGGCGGCGCAGGGCAGTCGGCCTCTATCAGTATACGTGGGACGAGCTCTGGCCATGTACTGGTCCTGATCGATGGCGTTCGTATCGGCTCTGCCACAAAAGGCTCCGTGAGTTTCAACGCCCTATCGCCTGAAAATATCGAACGTATCGAAGTGGTTAAGGGGCCTCGAGCCGCTATCTGGGGCAGTGATGCCATCGGTGGTGTGATTCAGATTTTTACCCGTAAACTCGAAGGTGGCGAATGGTTTGCATCGGTAGAATACGGCAGTGATGCTTATATGCGTGCCAGCGCCGGCGCGGGTGTCAGCCACGGTGATGGGCAAACCAGCATCAGTATTAACCGTGAGAAAAGCGATGGATACGATGTAAAAAACGACGGCGAAGATGATGATGATGGCTATGACCGTCTCGGCATTAGTATTAAGGGCCAGCAAACTCTCAATCAACAATGGCTATTATCATGGACGGGTCAGCTGGAAACCGGCAGCTACGAATATGACAATAGCAGAGCCAACGAGGCCGACTATGATAACTATCTATGGAACCTCGCAGCGCAATATCAAAATGATAAGCTGACCAGCAAATTCTCTTTGGGCCAATCTCGCGATCACAATGAAAATTTTCGTGCCACCGACCGTCAGGGAACCAAGGTGTATGAAACGACTCGCGATCAGATCCACTGGAGTAATCGCTACGCGGCAAGCGATGATTTGACGTTTATTGGTGGCGTCGACTGGTCACAAGAATCTATTGTCGGTGACTACGCCGTCGATCAACGTGATTTAACCGGGCTCTATGCTCTGGCGCGTTACCAGTATGGCAAGCTGCTGATAGAAGGCGTGATCCGCTATGATGATGTTGAAAATATCGATAGCGAAACCTCTTATAACGCCAGTCTTGGCTATCGATTAAACGATAGCTGGCGTGTCACTGCCAGTGCTGGGTCCGGTTTTAAGGCGCCAAGCTTTAACGACCTATACTGGCCTGGTTCGGGCAATCCAGATCTGGTATCAGAGACCTCGGAGAATATGGATCTCACCCTGAGTTATAGCGGCGAAAATATTCGTGGTTACCTCAGTGTGTATCAAAATGATATCGATAATTTGATCGCCTGGGCACCAACTGGAGAGCAAGATGATAATGGCTGGGACATTTGGCAACCGGCGAATATCAAGGATGCCGAGATCAGCGGCGTCGAACTCTCACTTACCTATGATACATGGGGCGTAGAGCATCAACTTGGCTATAGCTATATTGATGCCGTTGACGGTAAGACTGACGAACAGCTAGTGGGCCGCAGTGAACACGAATTTGATTACTCAGTTGGTTATATTTGGTCTGAAGTCGACCTATTAGTAAGCTATCACTATCAGGGCGAGCGAAAGGAGAACAGTGTCGACTATCTCGATGCTTATCATAGAGTCGATCTGAGTCTCGGTTATAAGCTTACCCAAGCGTGGCAACTTCGCCTCAAGGCCAATAACCTGCTCGATGAAGAGATCATCTCTAACCAAAACTACTTTAGCCCTGGACGTGAGCTGTTCTTCAGCGTGAGCTACCAGGCTTTTTAAATTTTATCGATAAAACTTAAGCGCCGATCCACTCGGCGCTTAAATTGGATACAGACCTAATGCCGATAACTATGGTTCTGCCAGACTCCCATATGAAAGTGAGTAACTTGAGTTGGGCAACCCCAGAAAAACGGGTGCTGGATGATATCTCTTTCTCTGTTGAACGAGGTGGTTTTTTGGGCATATTGGGGCCCAATGGTGTCGGGAAGTCATCGTTATTAAGGTGTATGTATAAGTACATGCGCCCCAGTAGCGGCGAGGTATATCTCAATGGTAAAAATATTCGCACTTTTTCGCAGCAGGAGTTTTCCACGAAAGTTGCGGTGGTTTTGCAGCACACACCGTTAGGCTTTTCGATGACGGGGAGGCAACTATTAGCCACCGGGCTGATTAACCGCCAAAAGTGGTGGCAAACCATCGATCATGCTCAAGAGAAAATTGAAGTCGACCGGGTACTGGATTTAGTCGGTTTATCCGCTCAAGGGCACCAATTATTTGAATCTATGTCTGGTGGAGAGCAGCAAAGACTCCTTATCGCCAGGGCGCTGTTGCAAAAGCCCGAAATACTATTATTGGACGAGCCAACCAATCATCTCGATGTGGGCTATCAGGTTGAAATACTCCAGTTAATTAAATCTTTAGGTATTACTGTCGTCGCCAGCATCCACGATCTTAATCTTGCCAGTGCATTTTGCGATAAACTCTTGCTACTCAGGCAGGGGAAACTGGTCAAATATGGTACTCCAGCACAGGTACTCACTCCCGAGAGTATCGAGAATATTTACGGTATCAAGACGGATGTCGACAGGCACCCGACAGGCATCCATCCAAGAGTCACTTTTCATTTTGATGGAGTTCGCCATGCGGCAGTGTAATCCAACCCTTTTCCTGACGGCTTTGATCCCTGTGGCTGTCATCTCACCCTTAATCGCCATCGCTCTGGGTACTGCCAATATCAGCCTGGTCGATGTAGTCGGTGCCATCTGGCGTGCCGTTAATTCAATGATAGAACCCGGCCCAATGGCGACTATATCCGACCGTATCATAGTTGAACTTAGGATGCCGCGAGTCCTGATGGCTATGGTGTGTGGTGCCGGGTTAGCGGTATCGGGATCGGTACTCCAGAGCGTGACGCGAAATCCACTTGCCGACCCTTATCTGTTTGGTATTTCTGCCGGTGCATCACTGGGCGCAATACTAGCCTTAACCGGGGGGATTTCTGTGCTCTCCTTGCCAGTATGTGCATTTTTAGGCTCCTTGATTGCCGTCGCTGTGGTGATGGTCATGGCGCGAGACGGCCAAGTCGAAACCTTAGTGTTATCCGGTGTCGCCATCTCTTTTCTATTATCATCGATGGCGAACCTTATTTTGTATTTCGGTGATCCTCAAGCCACTCAGATGGTGCTCTTTTGGTCTTTGGGTAGCTTTAGTCGTGCAACCTGGGGCTCACTCATGCTGCCGGCGTTCACTGTGATCATTGCCACCCTTATTATTTATCAATTTCATCGGCCGCTACAAGCCTTGATAGCCGGTGACGAGAGTGCTCAGACTCAGGGTGTTAGCGTATTGCCACTGCGCCTAGGCATGCTGCTACTCACCGCCTTAATGACCTCATCTCTGGTAGCAACCTGTGGTGGCATCGGCTTTGTCGGCCTGATGATCCCCCATGTGGTGCGGATTTTGACTGGCTCGGCGAGTGCGAGTTCACTCATCACTACCGCCCTGCTGGGCGCGGTGCTCATGGTTTGGGTCGACTTATTGGCTCGGCAGATATTACCGTCTCAAGAGTTACCGGTCGGAGTGATGACGGCCATGTTGGGTAGCGTCTTCTTCATTGGTTTACTGATTAAACGTAGACATAGGCTAAGAAAATGAAACAGTTAATCATAGGTGGTGCTCGTTCAGGAAAGAGCCGTCTCGCGCAAGAATATGCCCTCGACTGGCAGGCGCGCACCTCGGGTGAGGTTATCGTTATCGCGACCGCAGAAGTCACCGCGGGCGAGATGGCAAAGCGGATCGCACATCATAAAATAAACCGACCTCAAGACTGGAGGCTGGTTGAAACCACGCTGGATCTCACGGTCGCACTGCAGCAGTCAAGTCGCGCCGATAACCTGATTTTAGTTGACTGTTTGACCTTATGGTTATCGAACACTCTATTGAGCGATCGGAACTGGGCACAGGCTAAACAAGACTTACTCGATGTCGTCAGTCAACTTGCTGGTGAAGTGATTTTTATCAGTAATGAAGTGGGTCAGGGGGTGGTACCTCTGGGAGAATTATCCCGCGAGTTTGTCGATGAGTCGGGATGGCTCAACCAAAGCTTAGCGAGCAAGCTTGACCGAGTCACCACCGTCATTGCCGGGTTACCTCTCATATTCAAGTCCTTTGTCGAGGGAGAAAGATGAAAACAATATGGATCATATTGCTCGGACTGCTGAGTTACAGTGTCGTGGCCAAACCGCAACGCTTAGTGGCGTTATCGCCTAGTTCCGTAGAGATGCTGTTTGTCATTGGGGCCGGTGACGGCATCATAGGTACAGTTGCCTATGCCGATTACCCTGAGGTGGCAAAACAGATCCCTCGTATTGGTCGACATGACTTTCTCGACTTCGAAGCCATGCTGTTACTTAACCCGGATGCTGTGGTGCTCGATTCAACTTCGGTCTCACAGTTATTAACGAATCGTCTGCAAGCGCTTGGGTTTAAGCTTATTGATACCCGGGTCACTGAGCTAGAACAAATTCCACAGCGTTTACTGCAACTGGGTTCGCAAACGGGGCACGAAGAGCAAGCATCTCGTGTTGCACGGGAGTTTAGCCAGACGCTGGCGGCACTCAAACGCCAATATCAACACCTAGCCGTGGTGGATGTTTTTTTACAGATATGGCCCGAGCCACTCACGACCTCAGCCAGTAGCTGGATGAATGAGATCATCCAAGGTTGTGGCGGCAACAATGTCTTCGCCAATAGTGTCAATGAATACCCTCAAGTAAGCGTAGAGCAGGTATTAGCAAGATTGCCCGAAGTGATCATCAAACCCGTTCATGGTGACAGGAGTCAAGCCGATACCAAGTGGCAAGCATGGCCGGAAATCCCCGCAGTCGCTAACCATCAAATCGTCAACATTGATGGCGATTTAATCTATCGTACCGGTCCTAGAGTGTTGCAAGGCATGACGCAAATATGTGAAATTATCGACGCCGCTCGTCGGCAGCTCCAACATGATTAGCCTATATATTGGTGGTGCCCGCAGCGGCAAGTCCTCCTTGGCTGAAAAAGAAATTGGCCAATTACGGCAGGCCACAACCTATATAGCGACCGCATTAAACAGTGCCAGCATGCAGGCTCGAATTACACTACATCGGCATCAACGCCCCAGTGAATGGACCACGAGAGAAGTGCCTGTCGAGCTCAGTGATACGCTGCGGGACATTGATTGTGCTAATAGCTGCATCATTGTCGACTGTCTAACGCTGTGGCTCACCAATCAACTCATGGCAAAGGCGTGTTTAGATAGCGAAATAGATCGACTCTGCCAAACATTATCGCGCATGGAATCCCATGTGGTGCTGGTCAGTACCGAAGTCGGTCGGGGCCTTATTCCACTCGATGACATGAGCCAGGAATTTGTCAGGGCTAGTGGTGAAATGCTACAAAAAATTGCCACCATCGCCGATAGTGTGATCTTCTGCCAGGGAGCGCTCCCCTTGATTTTGAAACAACCGGCATTGAAAGCCAGAGGCGAGTGTTCGGTGGTACATGACGGCAGAGAATTATGCTGAATACCACACATTTCATGCTGCTTCGCCATGGTTTGCCTGAACAAGCAGGCCATTTATTGGGTCGTACCAATCCAGCCCTAACGGAACAAGGTTGGCAGCAGATGCGGCGCAGTGCCGCAACGCTTAATTTCGATATCATTATTAGCTCCCCCCTCATACGTTGTCAGCATTTTGCCAGTCGTTTAGCAACAGAGCGAGGAGCCGAATTGCGGGTGTTGCCACAATGGCAAGAACTCGATTTCGGCCTCTGGGATGGAAAGTCCATCGCCAGCTTATGGGAGGATGAACGGCAAGCCTACTCACAATATTGGCACGATCCGTTTATACATACTCCGCCGGAAGGTGAAACAAGCGTCGCGCTCTTGGCTAGGGTTAGTGAGAGTATTAACCAACTCAGTCGGCAATATAGGGGGAAACGTGTGTTGATCGTGACACATTCTGGCGTCATGCGGATCACCTTATCTTGGTTGATGAGTGGGGCGCACCAAGGTAACCCGCATCTGAGCAGAATTCAGTTAGATCATGCCGCGATACTTGAGTTTAATACCTATCTCGACGATGAAGATAAGCTTTGGCCTAGATTACAAGGCTTGCTGAATCCAAGCGTTCCCCCCTCCCTATAATGCTCGATGGAAACCCGTGATGAAAACTATCTGTTTCAACATACTCAATGCCTCGGCGACTCATCTTCCCGATCTGCATAAACTATCAGATGCGGGGGTTGGACGAAATTTGATGCATTATACCCCTACGCGTGATACCGAGCTTATTGTCTGTGGTCAGAGTCAAACCTCCTTACCCGGAGTCAAGGTAAGTGGTGATGGCTTGTTGTTGAATCGAGGTGTCAGTCCGGCAGTCTTGACCCGAGGCTTGCTGAGGATGTTTTACCAGGCTGGTTATAAAATTGAATTTAACAGCTTCAATTTTAATGTTCATCGGCCCAGAGTCACGCAGCAGAGCTGGTTAAGCCAAAACCAGCATTTTGGCGGCCTAGATGCTGACACTTCCACTTTAGTTGGCGAGCACTTACTTCCCACCCTGGTCGAACAATCTGAGCGAGGTTGCATCAGTATTCTGGCCGAGTGCGGCGTCGGTGGTACCACCTTCTCAACCTTCTGGTTGCGGCTGTTGACGGGATTGAAACTCACCCCGGCAGGAAGCACCACAGATCAGCACAAACTGGCCAACAAGGCAGAGATTTTACGGCAATTAGAGAGGCGTTATTTGGCTGGCAATGACTCTGAGTTTAATCTGGATAAACTCCTTGGAGACCCAGAATATCATGACAGTATTCAACAGGCTTTGTGTGAACTGCTTAGCCGTTGGCCAGAAAATATGGCCTTGCCACAATTTTGTGGCGGGATGATGTTTGTGGCTCCCCTGCTCGCTTGTCGACAAGCCAATAAATTGGCTCAAGCCGTTACCATAAACACCACTCGTTGGGTGTTGCAAGGTGATGGTCAGCAGATATTAGACTATATGCAACCTTGGTATCGACTCAACGTTCATAGCACCAACTTCAATACCTCTAAACTCGATTGCCTCAAGATTTATGAACGTGGTCAAGTCGTGGAGGGTTGTGGTCTGGGTGGTTGTCTCGTCTTGGCGGAACAATTGGGCTGGGAGGAAACAGATATTATTCAGGCTTTAGAGCAAGCGGTAGAGCAACACCTCAATCATTTCGAACAGGAAATCTTAGCATGAGTGGATTTAAATTAATGGTGCAAGGCACGACGAGTGATGCAGGCAAGAGCATCATGGTGGCAGGACTGTGTCGCGTTCTTGCTCGAAAAGGCATCCGTGTGGCGCCGTTTAAACCCCAGAATATGGCACTTAACAGTGCCGTTACTGCCGACTGTGGTGAAATCGGTCGCGCTCAGGCCGTGCAGGCACAAGCCTGTAATTTACCCCTGAGCGTGCATATGAACCCGGTACTGCTCAAGCCGAACACAGATACCGGCGCGCAAGTTATTGTTCAAGGTCATGCCATTAAAGACATGGATGCGGTCACCTATCATGCCTTTAAGCCTCAATTATTGAATACAGTATTAGAAAGCTTCGAGATATTAGGCAGAGGCATGCAGGCTAGAATAGTCGAAGGTGCCGGTAGCCCGGCGGAGATCAACTTACGCGATAACGATATCGCCAATATGGGTTTCGCCCTCGCCGCCGACACCCCAGTGGTCATTGTCGCCGATATCGATAGGGGCGGCGTATTTGCTCACCTGTTTGGTACTTTTGAGCTGTTATCCTCGGCTGAACAGAAGTTGGTTAAGGGATTTATCATCAACCGTTTTCGTGGCGATGTGAGCCTGCTGCAAGGCGGACTCGACTGGATCACCGAGAAAACCGGTGTGCCTGTGATTGGGGTAGTACCTTATCTGCATGGCTTATATCTGGAAGCCGAAGATGCGATTAACCAGCAACAATTAGAGGAGGGTAGCCACTTCAAAGTGGTTGTGCCTGGCCTGCCGAGGATCAGTAATCACACCGATTTCGATGCACTTAGGTTACACCCGGGTGTCGATCTTCAATTTATAAAACCCGGTGAAGATCTTCCTCCGGCAGATTTGATCATCTTACCCGGATCCAAGAGTGTTCGTGGTGACTTAAAGGCGCTCAGGGAGCGGGGCTGGGACAAGCAAATCGCCCGTCATGTTCGTTTCGGCGGTAAATTATTAGGAATTTGTGGTGGCTATCAAATGCTAGGTCAAAGCATAGATGATCCACTCGGTATCGAAGGGGAGCCAGGAAAGAGTGTCGGCTTGGGCTACTTGGATGTCCAAACCACTCTCAGCAAACAAAAGACTCTTAAGCAAGTCAGTGGTGAACTCAGGCTCGATGGGGCGACTCACCCGCTCAAAGGCTATGAAATTCATGCTGGGGTGAGTGAGGTGAAGGGGACTCAACCCGTTATGCTCGATGGCCAAGCCGATGGTGCAATTTGCGGCGACAATCAAATTTTTGGCAGTTATCTGCACGGTATCTTCGATGAGCCCCAAGCCTGTGATGCACTGCTTAACTGGGCGGGTTATCAGCATCAGAAAGCTCAAGATATGGTGCAACTGCGTGAAAGTAACCTTAACCGCTTAGCCGACAGCCTAGAGGAATCTTTGGATCTCGATAGTTTATTTGGCAGCATAGAAGGGTGGCATTAATGAGTATTGAAAAGGCATATTGTCCGGCTTTGTTAATTACTGCACCGAGCAGTGACAGTGGCAAGACGACGATTGTTGCCGCAATGGCAAGGTACTGGCGCAATAAAGGTAAGCGAGTCAGGGTGTTTAAAACTGGCCCGGATTTCATCGACCCTATCTTTCACGAGTTTGCCACCGGAGAGCCGGCTTACCAATTAGATCTTGGCATGATGGGGGAGGAAGCTTGTAAGCAGCATCTTTATCTGGCGGCACAACAAGCGGATCTCATTCTCATCGAAGGCGTCATGGGAATGTACGATGGCGCGAATAGCAGCGCCAACCTTGCGGCTAGATTTGGGGTGCCTTTGTTGGCGATTATTCCCGCCGCTAAGATGGCGCAGACTTTCGGTGCCATCGCCTACGGTCTGGCGCACTATCAAGACAATGTTAATTTATTCGGAGTGATTGCTAACTATGTCGGCAGCCCAGGACATGCCAAGATGTTGCAAGCTAGCCTACCCGATGGCATCGAATTTTGTGGGGCTATGCCGCGAGATAGTCGTATTGCCTTACCAGAGCGACATCTGGGATTAGTTCAAGCCCAAGAGATGGAAAGCGTCGAAGAGTGGCTCGAATATGCGGCTAAAGTACTGGGTGAGAGTGTCGATCTGCCCCTGCCAGAACCTATCTGTTTCGAGGCCGCAATAGAGACTGTTGCAGACGCGCCAGCGGTGATAAATAAACTGTTGAGTGGACAAACTATAGCCGTTGCACGTGATGCAGCGTTTTCTTTTCTCTATCGTGACAACTTATCTTTGCTCGAAAGTCTGGGTGCAAAGTTGTGCTTTTTCTCGCCGATTAATGACACCGAGTTGCCTCAGGCCGACAGTTTATATTTGCCGGGTGGTTACCCTGAACTCCACCTCGAGGCCTTGAGCCAAAATACCGCGATGCTCAGCGACATTGCCGCCCATATCCAGGATGGTAAGCCCGCCTTAGCCGAGTGTGGAGGCATGTTGTACCTACTCGCTGGCCTCAGTGATCGCCAGGGGAAGGAGGTGAAACTGGTGGCTGCCTTACCCGGTGAGGCGACAATGGAATCTAAATTGCAGGGCCTAGGCATGCTGACTGCCGATATAGGCACTCAGTCGCTTCGTGGTCATTGTTTCCACTATTCAAAAGCCGACATTGCCTTAACGCCTATCTGTACAGCCTCGCAAGCGGGCAGCATTAGAATGCCAGAAGCTGTTTACTTGCACCACAATACATTGGCCTCTTATGTGCATTGGTATTTGCCTAGCAATCCGACACTGGCGAGTGATATTTTCCTCGGTAAGCTAGCCAGAGCCGTGGAGCAAGCGTGATGAAGCGCCATCTTGGGGCGATATTGGCGGCCATGAGTTTTCTCACCAGGCTGCCAATGCCTAGCTGGGTTGCCTGCGATAGTTGGGCCATCGTCCAAGCCAGCCGCTGGTTTGCCTTAATTGGCTTATTGATAGGGAGTGTGGCAGCTTTAATATTATTATCATTAGCCCCGATAATGGGACAGCCACTGGCAGTTATTATCACCTTAGTTGGGGTTATTTTACTCACGGGCGCGTTCCATGAAGATGGCCTTGCCGATCTCTGTGATGGCTTTGGTGGTGGCTGGGAGAAAGCCCGTAAACTCGCCATCATGAAAGACAGTCAGATAGGGGCTTATGGTGTGTTGGCGCTTGTTTGTGCTTTTGCCTTAAAGCTAGTAACACTCGGGCAAATGCCGTTGGCCATGGCCGCGACTAGCTTGATCATCTGCCATGCAGGCAGTCGAACAATAGCCGGTCTCGTTGCGGTTTACCTACCTTACGCCCGAGATGATAGCAACAATAAAACGCCGCAGAAAGATGCCGAGCTACCGATTAAGAATCGAATAATTTTATGTATCTGTGGTGGTTTACCTCTGCTGATGCTGCCTATTTCGGTGGCCATGACTTTGATCGGCATTTGGCTACTGACATTTATCTACATGATTAAATTGATGAAAAGACACATTCAAGGTTATACCGGTGACGCCTTAGGTGCGACTCAACAGATCATCGAAATTGTCGGACTGGTGTTCTTTGCGATATACAGTTATCAAACCACGGTAATATTATGAGTCATCACCTCAGATAAACCGAGCCGATAACTAATCCAGACTTGCTTAATCTGGTCTTAAATCAGACATGAAAAAAGACCAACCATTCTTATAATAATGAGAAAGGTTATAAACCTCGATTAATAATTCAATTGCTCATCTTGATTATTCATTCTGGGCGATTGATTATCTATACTGCTACATGCCGACAAGAGTATTGCCATCGAGATCAAAGATAATTTTGTGGTGAGCGATGTAGATTTCATGAGATTCTCCTTTCATAGGAATATAGCCATATCCTATAAATACACATCTTCAATGAACAAAGTTTAGTCAAAGTTTGTTCATAATGGAAATCGTTCGCATTAAATTCGTTGGTTGAATAATGAACAGTTGCTTGCCTAGCACCCAGTAAACAGGGTACTTGGAACCCTATCGCTCGCTCACGCCAGCAGCATGGAAGCACTTCCCAGTGCATTTTATGGTTGGTTAGTGCTGGAATCAAGCAATAAGTGCAACACGCTTACCAGTAAAGACCTCGAGGGGTGTTAGCCCGCCTAATATCTTTCTTGGTGTTAAATTTAGTTGCAATATCCTGTTCTCGATTTCCTCCTCCGTCAGCCTAGCCATGTCGAATTTCTTAGGCCAAAACCGCCGAATCCGACCGTTAGTATTTTCATTCGTTCCTCGCTGCCAACTCGCATAAGGTTTGGCAAAATAAACCTTCGCTCCCGTCGCTTCATGAACCTTCATATGGCCTGCAAACTCACCGCCATTATCCAAGGTTATTGTCAATGCAGTATGGTTTTCAACCTTAATCTGTTGCACTTATTGTATTACCTCAGCGTCAGGCCCGCTAAATCATTAGCGAACGAGAACTTGATCTATACCGCACTCGTAGCATCATGCGAAAGCTCGGCCTAGTGGTCATCAAGATTACCTGGTAACGACGAAGTGTAAACACAGTGATAGCGTTGCAGATAACCTACTGAATCAGCAATTTAATCCTATGCAGGCTAATCAGGTTTGGGCTGATGATGTGACCTATTTAAGGACGCATCAAGGCTGGATGTACCTAGCTATAGTGATGGGCTTACATTCCAGTTGAATAGTGGGTTGGGCAATATCAAAACGCATGACCGCATGAATGGCTGTTAAACGTGGTCCATTTAACACGAGAATCAATGACGCTCAATGATAAGGGTAGACAACATTTCGCTACAACAGCGCCAATATTTAATGCCGGATCCTATCACGATTTTGTTAATGACAAGACAGTTAATGCCCCATATTGCGTGCTCCACAGGTCAAAATCATTAACAAGAAGTTATATCGACTAACAACAAATTTAAGTTAAAACAACAAAACAACTGAAGTGGCATAGTGAATTTAGAACTCTTTATTTAAGAATAAGTTGATTCTATCATTGCGTATTTTGTTGCGTTAAATAAAAATCAGGCATAAAAAAAGGGTCATCATTACTGATGACCCTTTTTTTCTGAATTGGTGG
Source organism: Shewanella benthica KT99 (assembly GCF_000172075.1). GTDB lineage: Bacteria > Pseudomonadota > Gammaproteobacteria > Enterobacterales > Shewanellaceae > Shewanella > Shewanella benthica_A. The sequence continues at coordinate 48,699 of NZ_ABIC01000008.1, read as the reverse complement.
AGGCGGCGGGGCTCGAACCCGCGTCCAAAAAGCCTACATCCAAGGCACTACATGCTTAGTCTCTCTTTTAATTAACCAAGTACACTCCGAAAGACAGGATTGCAATTGGCGAGTTCAGTACTATTTCGCGGTTCACCCCTGAACGTGGTTCCCTCGCTATCAAATGTAAGATGACCATCTATAAACCAAACCCATTTGAGAAGTTTCGGCAAGATGGCTAGCTAGCCTAAGCTGCTAGAGAGTAGTTAGAGTCGTTAGCAACTATAACAGTGAGGCTTTTTACGAGGCCAACCTCCCCTCGGCATGCTCCCAGGGTTTCGAGAATCTTGTCGAATCCAGAATCGCCCCCAAGTACAATTTGATTGTAACGCGTTACTACTCTATTACCAAGCGTGTTTTGCAACTCGGTATATCGTTTGTTCGTTATGCGTACGTTTTGCGTGTTTTTATTGTTTTCAGGAAATGATTGGTTATTCATTGTTCGCACCAAGCATTTTATCATTTAAAGCTTCGTTTCATGACCGGACTCCGGCTTAAAAGCATTGCCGGAGAGACGGGAGTGCTATTCACCACGTACGGATTTTTTCATTGTGCGAGATTTTTCAATCTGCCATTCACGATCTTTGGTATCTTCACGTTTATCGTGTTCTTTCTTACCTTTACCTAGACCAATCTCAATTTTGACCCAGGCACCTTTCTGCCAGTACATAGAGATGGGTACGATAGAGTAGCCCTTACGATCGACGAGCCCTTGTAACTTATCAAGCTCTTTTCGTTTGAGCAGAAGTTTACGCGAGCGCATGGGATCACAGACGACATGGGTTGATGCGGTATTCAATGGCGCTATGGTACAACCGAAGAGAAAGGCTTCGCCGTCTCTCATAAACACATAGCTTTCAGACAAGTTAACCTTGCCCATTCGAATAGACTTAACTTCCCATCCCATTAGGGATAGACCTGCTTCCATCTTTTCTTCGAATTTATAGTCGAAGGTTGCGCGTTTATTACGGGCAATCGATGCGGAGGAGTTTTTTGATTTTTTTGCATTTTTCTTAGCCATAGGCAGACTATTATACGCAGGGACAAGTTTTTTTGGAATTGCTGCCGACGAATTATTCAAATATTTCTGCAGAATAATGAGGGTTTGCTTGCTTTTCGAACAAATAAAGCCAGTTTTGAGGGGGAATTAGGCAAACGCTGCTTTTAGGTATCTCACTTTAGGAAGAGGTGAATATGCGTTTTTCTATGATCGTGTTAAAATCCTATCATTAGTGATCATCTTTAGCGTTCGTTTAGGTGATTGTCTTCGACAACTGGTTTAATCAAATTGTTGAGATAAACTGTTTCAGGTAATAGAGTAGAATGCCCAAAATATCCCGCAGTGTGTTAGTGCGCTTTAGTGCAATGCAGATGTATGAAATCGTCAATGATGTTGAATCCTATAAAGAGTTTTTGCCCGGTTGTGTCGGTGGCAAGGTGCTTGAATTTGACGGCGAGACTATGCTCGCATCTGTAGATGTGTCTAAAGCCGGTATTAGTAAAACCTTCACGACTCGTAATCAAGTCATACCGGGTAAGAGTATTCAGCTTTCTTTAGAAAATGGCCCTTTCAAGCATCTGCTCGGCGAGTGGCGCTTCACTGAATTGACCGAAGATGCCTGCAAGATAGATTTCGAGTTAAGCTTCGAATTCTCTAGCTCTCTCGTTGAGCTGGCTTTCGGCAAGGTGTTTAAAGACTTGATGTCATCTATGGTGACGGCGTTTACCAGCAGGGCGAAAGTGATTTATCGATAGTCGTCAGCTACTCGCTAAGAGTTTCTAGCTATAAGCTAGGAGCTAAGTGCTGTTAGCTTGATTCATATTGAAAGAGATAAATTGATGAACATAGAGCAGGAACATTTTGCGGTAGAGATCATCTATGCCTTACCCACACAGCAAAAACGTATCCAGATAAACGTGGCGCCGGGGACTAGCTGTATTGAAGCGGTGGAACTGAGTGGCATGACAACCTATTTTCCTGAAATCGACCTTGAAACGGTCAAGCTAGGGATTTTTAGCCGTGCAGTTAAGCATAACGAAGTCTTAGTACCGGGGCAAAGGGTAGAGATTTATCGTCCCTTGATCGCCGATCCGAAAGATGTGCGACGACGTCGTGCCGAAAAAGCCAAAGAGGAAGGCCGGATAAATAAGATAACGGGCGCAAAGATATAGAATAGAATTGAATGAGTTCCTAACGTCAGATGTCAGGAACTCATCGATTTATTCATTTATTATTCAATTAAACCTCTGCTATTCAAACTTCTTTTCTGCTTGATATTCAGAAGTTTCTTCTTCTACTAATGGCACAGGCTCAGGACGCTGCTCTGGGAGCAAGGGCTCTTCACTGTTTTCAGCTTCAGTTTCTAGCATAGGCGCATCAGGAAGACGACTCTGGTCTAGTGGTGTGTCAAAATCTTCCGCAAGATCGTAATCTCCCACTACTTTAGTCAGCATGTCATTTTCAAAGTGAATGATCAGCTCTTTGTGTATAATACTGGCATCACGTCCACTCTTAAAGTGATACACATAATACCAAGTATCGTCGGAAAAACTGTCATGTAATACGGGTCTTCCGAGTATGTATTCAACTTGCTCCTTGGTCATCTCAATACGCAGTTTCTCTACCTGCTGAGTTTCCATATAGTTACCTTGTGGAATATCTGGCTTATAGATCAACCAGTCAAATACACTACATCCTGTTACTGATAACGAGAGCACAGCGGCGCCCAAAAGGGTAAGACTCTTCTTTTTAATTGTCATTGAATACACTACTTCATAGAAATCTATCGGTCATCATACCCAAGCACAAGCTACTGTGACAAGGGTTGATGGAACATTATTGCGTTAATTTGAGTCCTGCCAATCTCTTGGATAAGACAGCTTGATTCGATCATCATCTTTTCGATTGGTTCAGAATCGTTAGTATTATAGGTTTATCGGTCGATTTTGTGGGTAAAAAATCAGGTGTAAAACTCAGCGATAAGTCAGGTATAAAGAGTGTGTTGCATGTCGAAAATTCAGTCCCCTGTCAGGAGGCTGCAGGCTACATAAGATAGTTTAGATTTAGAACCTTACAAAGTTGTAACAAATGTACCGAGTTGAGTTTTTTAAACTGTTAACTTGAACCGCAACATAATAATTTATTTAACTTTGTTATTCTTAGCAATAAGAACTTGCAAAGTAACAAAAAAGTTACGAGAATGTGTTTCTGATGAGTGATCTCTCTTAGGGAACTTAAATAATGCCGACGCTACAAAATAGTACATGTCATCAAGGTAGCCTGGTTTGTGTCGGTACCGGCTTAAATCTAGCCGGTCAGATAAGTGTCCTTAGCAAGAGTTACATAGAAAATGCCGATGTGGTGTTTTCCTTAGTGCCAGATGGGTTTGCCCAGCGTTGGCTGGGAAACCTCAATAGTGACGTTCGTAGCCTGCAGCCTTACTATGCTCAAGGTGACGAAATTAAGAACCGTCGTGATACTTATGACCAGATGGTGCAAGCCATTCTAAATGCCGTTCGCGATGGTAAGAAAGTGGTTTGTGCACTCTACGGTCATCCAGGGGTATTTTCCTGTGTATCTCACTTTGCTATCGAGCTGGCGAGGGAAGAAGGATACAGCGCTAAGATGGAGCCGGGTATTTCGGCGGAGGCCTGTTTATGGGCCGACTTAGGTATCGATCCTGGTAATTCTGGCCATCAGAGTTTTGAAGCGAGTCAGTTTATGTTTTACAAACATACACCGGACCCAACGACACAGCTATTATTGTGGCAGATAGGCATCGCAGGTGAGCACACCTTGACCGAGTTTCATACTTCATCGGATTGCTTGCGAGTCTTGGTGGAACAGCTCAATGAATGGTATCCACTCGATCATGAAATCATCCTCTACGAAGCGCCAAACTTGCCGATACAGCAACCTAGAATTGACAAGTTACCTTTAAAAGACCTGCCTTTCGCACCGTTAAGCGCCATCAGCACCTTGCTTATTCCGCCGTCTAGAGAGCTTGAGGTTAATCATGACATTTTGGCCAAGTTAGGCATCACCGCAGCGGATTTAGGTTAAATATCATTATTGGCAAGGGTGACAGTTAGCTGCATGAACACAGAGTTATGCATTATCAAGTAAACCGCCAGTTTGCAAAAAAATGTTCAGTTTTAAGAAGAAAGAAGAAAGTCTGGAAGAAGCTATAACAGCGCTGAAGCGCATAATTATTACAAAAAGGAAGTGTTAATGTCTAACTTTAATGATTTTTTTGAAAAACTAGGTTCTGATTCAGATCTGATGGATGCCTATAAGAAAGACCCAGCAGGTGTGATGAAGGCCAATGGATTGAGTGATGAAGAGATTAAGGCCGTCTTGTCTGGTGAGAGTAAGAAGCTTAAAATTCTGTCTGGGGATAAATTGGAAAGCAGATATTTTCAGGTTATTAGTTCACCAAAAAATAAATAGTTTACATGCAGACCTTTAAGCTATTGCTATTAGCACTGCTCACTTTTATTGTTACTTCAGTGGCAGCTGCAAAAGTTGAAGGTTTTGATGGATTATTAGATGATCTAGAGAATTTTATTTTAGATGCTGACAAATCAAACTCACTAATTGAAAACTTAGTTAAAAGTCAGCATGAATTTAATTTAGAACAACATGCAAGATTCCTAGTTTTGCAGGGAACTAGGGAGCTTATAAATGGTAAGTATCAAAGTTCAATAGTTTTCCTTAATGAAGCAGAAAAGCTCCAACCCTCTACCTTAATTAAAACTTCTATCTTCTTGCATAAAGCAACTATTTTCGTAGCCTATCACGAGTATCAGCAAGCATTAGATATTATTTCATTAAATTCTTCTTTGGTAGAAAAATTGAAGGATGTTGAACTGAAGGCTAAAACATATATTCGATTAGCGGGTCTATATTCGGCGATTCAAGCATTTGATGAAGTAAAACAATACGCATTAAAAGTAGTTAAACTAGGTAGTGGTATAAGTTTAAAAAATCAGTGTCATGCAAAGCTGTATTTAGCAGTTTCAGAATTGAAACTTGGGATATTAGATAATGCTTCAAGGGGTTTTGAAGCTAGTAGTCAGTTTTGTCGATTAAATGGATTTCTTCTGATTGATGCTATGTCCATAAAAGGCCTAGGAATGGTTGAGCTTGAAAAAGGTAATTATTCAAATGCGAACCTTTTTTTCATTGATGCTTTATTAAGTTACCAACCTTTCCAATATATGTTAGAAATCAACCATATATATGCTCTTCTTTCTGAAAGCTACTTGGGTCTCAAAAAAATTGAAAAAGCCAAGGAATATGCTGAAATTGTTATTGAACTTCCTGATGAGCCCAGTAACTTAGAGTTTAAGAAGCGAGCAACAAAAGTGTTGGCCGAAATTTATAATAAAAGAGGTGACTTCGAATTGGCTTATCAATATATGGAGAAATATCAAGGTATTAGTACTGCTCTACTCGATGATACTAAAGCCAAGGCGAATGCTTACCAGATGGCTAAGTTTGAAAATGGCGAGAAGAATCGTGAAATTAACCTGCTCAATAAAGACCGTGAACTCTATACGGCTAAAGCTGCTTTGACTGAATCGAAACGAAGAAATGAGCGGATGATGAATACGCTCATTTTCGGTGGCCTAGTTGTATTGGCTATCTTCGCTTTGGTGATGACAGTGCAGAAGCGTAAATATAAACAGTTGGCCCAGTACGATGCACTGACGGGTATCTTTAATCGTGGCACGGCGCAGAATATTGCCGAATACAGTTTTATCAAGACTGCTTCGAAGAGAGAAATGTTTAGTGTCATCATGTTCGATCTCGATCACTTTAAGCGCATCAATGATAACTATGGCCATGGTACCGGAGATTGGATTTTAAAGAAGGTGGCGGAAGTGATCAATAAAGCCAGTCGCAGCGATGATGTTTTTGCACGCTTCGGTAGTGAAGAATTTGCCCTGTTCTTACCTAATACGGATGAAGCTAAAGCGAAAATCATGGCGGAAGAGTATCGCGGCCTTATTCAATCAATAGAGACCAGATTTTCTGGCCACAATTTTGCTATCACGGCAAGCTTTGGCGTATCGACCAGTAGTGAAGATGACTTGAGTTTAGATCCCTTGCTGCACAGAGCCGATATCGCCATGTATCATTCTAAAGAGCAGGGGCGCAACTGTGTCACGCTTTATAAGCCTGAGATAGAGCAGAGTCGCTCAGGTTATCAAAAGAGTAAGATGGCTCTAAGATAGTGGTTTAGGTTACTTCTGCATGAGTAATCCAATAATTCTGATTTTTTTATAAGTTTTTTTAGATTTAACCAATGTTTTCCCCCATGTTGAACGACAAACATACCTTGGTAATTGTTAGTGTGTTGTTGCGCGCCATCTTCTTTGTGTTAACGCTTTCGTAAGCATAAGATTAAAACAATTCGAGCAAGAGCCGCCTTCGATTGATAATATCAGCGAAGCCAACCTGTTTATCCGTGAGCTTTGGCAAACGCTACGTGAGTATGAAGACAGGTTGATGCTCAGTTCTCGTCACTCATCCAAATCACCCTCCTCTGATTCCCCTGCGGATAAGGCCGAGCGAAAAAAGCTCAAACGCCTCGTAGTGGAAATAAGGTTGGCGCTCAACCTGGACATACGGGGCATAAAGACCACTAGCGGAACTCGGCGAAAACGATGAGCAAATCGCTTGTTTGCCAGGGGCCTGTTGCTCCGATTGTGGTGGTGAAGTGACTGCCAATAAGTCTCCCAGTTATCGTCATCAGGTGTTTGAGCTGCCTGAGCCTAAGCTTGATATCACTGAATATCAGCTATTTCATGGACGTTGCCAGCAATGCAATACGGTGAGCAAAGGCACCTTACCTAAGGATACTTCTGATGGCCAGATGGGACCAAGACTGCTTAGCTACGTAGCTGTGCTCAGTGGTTTATATCATCTGAGCGTACGAAAAATTCAACGTTTACTGCAAGACCAATATGGTACTCATTTCTCTACAGGCCTGATTTCTGAGGCTCAAGGACGAGTCAGTAGTATGCTGACGCGGTATTCCAAGTGGTGAAATACTTTCGCAATAAGGATGCCGCCAAATCGGTATTAGGTGCACAGACTCAAGCTATCGTAGTGAGCGACCAATGTCCGAGCTACAACTGGATAGCCCCTGAGCGTCATCAGTTTTGCCTAGCCCAGGTGCTACGCAATTTACAACAAATGGCCGATTATTCAGGAAAAGGCCTCACTGCGAATATTGGTAACCGACTGGTATTGCTTTTCAAGTCCGTATTTCGCATCCAGCATAGATATGAATCCGGTGAAGTTGAGGAAATAATGTGGCGTCGGCGAATGCAACGACTAAGGCGCAGTATTAAGCGCTGGCTTGAGTGCGGGGGAAATGTGCCCGCTTCACGCTATGCTGGCAGATGCCGTCATATTCTCAAATATGAGCAAGGCTTATGGGTATTTCTTAATCACCCAGGCACTCCTCTGACCAATAACGAAGCAGAACGCTGCATACGTGGTAGCGTGGTAGCGTGATCATGCGTAAGATTTGCTATGGCACCCGTTCAGATCGAGGGGAGAAGTTCCGTTCCCGGTTACTGTCAGTGGTTGAAACATGCAAAAAACGGCAGTTATCGCTAATTACAGTGATAAGTAAGATCGTTACAGCCGTTGTAGGCAACAGAGAATACCCAGACGTGTTTGACCTGGTGTCAGCTTAGTCAACGCCCTTCTGGTGAACGCTTACAGTCATTGAAATGTTTTGATGTTATGCTTTTACCTATGGGGAACAACCAAACAGAAGGGTGGAGATAACGGGTCCGGTCGAACGTACTATGGTGATCAATGCGCTTAACGCCAATGCGAAAGTATTTATGGCTGCTTTGCAGCCGTTGTCCCCCGTGCAGTATTCCTACGTGCTGCATGGGTTTTTCATTCTAGCTTAATGTAAGCCGAGTATGATTAAAGAATAACATTGCTACGACAATGTTTGCTTGTGTTTGCGGCTCGATTGGGCCGCATTTTTTTGTCTGTTACTCTCATATCTCTATTTACTTCGTCAGTTATTCTGACAATCCATCATAGTGCAGTCTACATCTTCACAAGTACACAATATGTTCAATAAGCAGGCACCCATGTCGCTAACCACGTCCCAATCAAACTGTTTTGGTATTTTACTTAAGCTCGGCTATGTTTATTGGTATTATTTGTATTAACTATGTTATAAATTTCATGCTTATACTTTAGCTGTAGGTAAAAGCTTATTTAAATTCTTTATCAGCATTTATGAGAAGAGAACGATTTGAATTCCCAAACACAGAGTCAATCTCAGGTTAAATCGAAGGGAGTCGATTATTGGACTAGGCGCATCAGCGATCAGGAGATGCCGGCATTATGCTCTACGGTTAAAACACTGGAGAAGCTGGCTAAAGACGACGTATCTTCCCTGAGATTACTCGGGAAGAGTGTGATGCACGATAATGCATTGACCTCTCGAATATTAAGAGTGGCAAATAGCGTCACTTACAATAAAGGCCAGAACCAGGTGACGACCGTGAGTCGTGCCACTGTGGTGTTAGGTTTCGATGCCATACGTAATATCTGTATTACCGCTAAATTACTCAGTAGCTTACTCGAATCAAAAGGCTTGTCCGAGCCAGTATATCAAAGACTTATCAAGCTGATGGCCCGTGCCTTTCAGGCGGCCATGTTAGCCAAGATGATGCTTAAAGATCATGATGAAGAGTTACAGGAGGAGGTGTTTATTGCCTCCTTATTGTATCACTTAGGTGAAAGCGCTTTTTGGAGTACCGGTTGTGATGAGGCGGTTGTGCTCGATGTGGCTCTGGAGCAGTGTAGCGATAACAAAGCAGAGAAAGGGCTCATTCGTGAGATGTTAGGCACTTCTTTCAATAAGCTCTCTCTGGGTATCGCACGAAGTTGGGGCCTGGGAGATGTGTTACTTAAATCTCTGAGTAATCCCGATGAGCGCACCCCTGAGATCCGCAGTATTTATTTAGCCAATCAAATAAGTGAACTCTTGGCACAAGAAAATCCGGCGCCTGAGGAACTGCAACTTAGGCTAAAGCAAACTGCCAGCATGTTAGGTATCGAGATCGATGAACTGAAACTTCGCATGGTCCGCTGTAGTGACGCCACAAAAATATTAGCCGAAGCCTATGGCGCTAAGGTGCTTATAGAGCATCTGCCCAACCCCATGCATCTTAGCAAAGATCTGCTTGCCGAGATTAATGCCCCCTTGGTTCGTATGCCGAACATGACCTTACAGTTGAAGAAGTTACGCGAACTCACGGATTGTGCCATCAACAAAGCCGACTTTAATCAGGTGATCACCACCACGTTAGAGGGATTGTTAGATGGAGTGGGTGTGGATCGCTGCGGTGTTTTATTGTTATCCCCTAATCGTAAGCGATTGCAGCCGCGTATCGCATTAGGCGAGGGGGCCGAGAAGATGAAGAGCGAATTTATTATTACCCTAGAACGGCCTCAATGCCTTTTTTATGACAGTATCGAGCTCAAACAAGCCATGTTTGTTGATGATCCAAGCTCGCCTAAGTGGCGTCTGTATATGGATCCGGATCTGAAAAGCAAGGTATCAGCCACGGGCTTCATGATCTCCCCCTTGGTGATAGATCAAAAAGTGATAGGTATGCTCTATGCTGACCGCGCGAGTTCGGAGCGTAAATTGACTCGAGCCGAGTTTGATAATTTTACTCACTTCGCACAACTTGCCAACCTGTGTCTCACTGTATCTATGGGGCATTAGCTTCGAGCTCCGAGTCTTGAGCTTCGATCTTTGAGCATCGACTACCGGGTTTCGAGTTACGATTTCCTTGGTTTGAGGGTCGAGTTCCTAGGGCCTCATCCCTCGAACCTACTTTTATCTACTTCTCTGACTTAATCATAAATTTAATGGAACAGGTATAAGCCGAAATAGGTGTCCCAATCTACTCGCGTCGCCGCTTGATGTAATTTGTCTAATACCGCCGCCGCTTTAGGGAAAGGTTTACTGGGCTTGTCTGTTGTTAACTGAGGAGCCGTTACTTGAGCTGCATAGGCTTGGACTGTTACTAAGCTAGCACTGGCGATAACGGTTAATGCTATAACCGATGCCTTAAATAATGTGTTAACTGACGATACCGAAATGGATCTATTGTCATTCTTAACTTGGTCGACTGTGTTTTCTAGTCTTGCTATGGTGACCTCTTTGTTATTATTTTAGCTTTTATTATTCAAGTTTTATTATTCGGACTTCTGTTTTAGTCTTACCTGATTAAAGCTGGATTCCGGCCAAAAGCATGCCGGAATGACGAGGGCTATTAGCTTAAAACTTAAAACTTACCACTTACCGCTTACCGCTTACCGCTTCCCGTTATGGCTCAATGCCAGTTTACCGGATCTAATTTAAAAAATAGGCTCAGCTCTTGATAGAGTTCTCTGTGTTCTTGATAGAAGTCATCGGGTCGCTCGAAGAACACCTCAGTGATCACCGCAAAAAATTCGGCCGGGTTGGTGGCACCATAATAGCTAAACAGTGAAGGGATATCTTGCTCGGCGTTGCGTTGCAGGACATCAAACTCTAGGTTGAGTATTTTTGACCAGGCAGAGTAATCACTCATTCTGTCTAAAATTGGTGCACCGTTGGCGTTGCCATCTTCTTGATCCAGTTGATGAGCAAACTCATGTATGACCACATTACTGCCATCCACCGGGTTGGCAGCATCGGCCTGAGCCGTCTGCCAAGACAAGATAACCTTGCCATCTTGCCAGGATTCACCGGACAGGATACGTTGGCGATCACTCACTACGCCGCCGCTTCTGTGCTCTTGGTTATTGACAAAAAATACCGAAGGGTAGACTAAGATCTGTTTAAGATTTGGATAGAAGTCGGTAGGCCTGTTCAGTAGCAGTAGGCAGGCCTGGGCCGCAATGGTGACACGCATCTCATCATCGATAATGATGCCATCGCAACCGACAAACTCTTTTTCAGAGAGGAAGACTTGGATATGCTTCTTGAGTTGTAACTGAAGGTCTGCCGGGAGAGAGCGAAAGTAGGGCATGCGTCTCTTAATAACCTCCCGCCATGGTTTGGGAAAGGGCACCTGAGTGATGCGCATGCGACGCTGAGCAACACGCCAGTTGCGCGATACTATCCAGCCTATGGCGGCCGATGCGATTAAGCTAACGAGAAAGATGGCGAGCATAATTATACCATTCCATATAAGTATCTATTCCTAATGCATGAGATAAGGGTGATGAGGCTGATTTTCAATCATAGATTGAGTTTAAAGAGAATTAATCGATGAGATAAACAAAGAACAAAAAATGCTGACAGTCCGGAAAGTACGCTTTGGGATAAGAAAGCTGTCAGCTAAGGTTGGGAGAAACAGTTAGAGATTGTCACTAATCGACTATGATGGAATCTTCCTTTTGTTTACGTTTTCTCATTGAGTGAATAGTGATGTTCAATGAGAAAACGTATGAGTTTAGACTTAGCGACGTCGCAGCCACTGGCTATTTCAGCAAGATGAGAGATAGCCGATTCACTCAAGGTGAAGGTGGCTTTCCTGTACGGTTTATCGCCTTTACTTATCTTGAGTACTGCTTGGTTATGATTCTTTTGCCCCTTTAGCTATGGCGGTTTGAACTTTTCAGCTTCAGACCGTACAGATTTTGACTGCATAGGAACCGAGTTGGGTACCGCAAATCTAGCTGCTAAATCCATGATATCTTCCATGGTCGGGTCATTGCTATTGTGACCCGCCGCATACAAGCTGGCATCATCGATAAAGTCATCAATCAAGGCATCGAGAGACATATGCATGGGTCTCTCTTTAGTGATGTCTGACGAGTTAGACTGCGTAGAGTTTTTCTTGAGATCGGCTAGACTCATACTCACCTCGCATCGAATTCATTTTGTTCATATGTATGGTAGCGATACGATTTCTAATTTCGGTGGCATTTTTGGCTTGCAGCATCTCACAGGTGATCCCCCGCATCTCATCAGCTGCCTTACCCTTGGGCTCTATCTCAATCACAGACAGGCCGGACTCTTCACTGTCGTCATAGATGTTACGGCTATAGGTAATAGCATCTAATACGTTAATATCGTATGTGCGGCACACGTCTTTGGCTTCAAGGATTCGGTTCGCCTGATTTGGCAGGCTAGGACATTGAGTGATAACGAAAGATGCTTGCATCTTGGGGTTAATCATCATACAAGTCGCGACTATGTCATCCATATGGCTCACGGTTTTCAAATCCCGGCGCTTGGGTCTAAGTGGCATAAGCACATGTGAGGCAACTGACATGGTGGCACGCAGCGCTAAATTATCTTGTCCGCCACAGTCCACTATCACGAAATCATAGTGTTGCTCCAGACTGAGCAAATCATTGCGTATCTTGCCATAGAGTTGCACACAGTTGATGCTGGGGAGATCCGGGTTATTGTTTCTTGCATGGATCCAATCAGACGTGGTGCGTTGTGGATCACAGTCAACCATGATGATGGATGCACCACACTCGGCAGTTAAAAATACAGCGATATTTTGGGCTAAGCAGCTTTGCCACTGCCGCCTTTTTCGCCTCCGACTAATATGATCATTTAATTCCCCTTATTACTTTAGTCACCTGTATCACTTTGTGCACGGCAAGATCATTATAAATTGAACTTTATGCTCAAGTAGCGATCAGATCACCAAATACTCTTTTTGGTGATGTTAATGACTGCTACTTTTTTAAAACATTTTGATTTGATTGCGGATCCCCGTATTGAGCGTTGTAAAAAACATAACTTATTAGATATTATTTTACTCGCTATAAGTGCGGTTATGTCAGGCTCTGAAGGATGGGAAGACATTGAAAACTTTGGACATCTAAAGCTTGATTGGCTTCGTCAGTATCGTCCTTTTAAAGCAGCTATTCCTCGGCATGACACTATTGCCCGTGTTATCTGCCGATTAAAAGCGGATGAAATAGAGAAAGCTTTTCAAGCTTGGATTTCTTCTCTCCTAGAAGGTACTGGTTGCGATGTCATTGCCATTGACGGCAAAACTGCACTTCATACTGTGAGCGCCTGGAGTTGTCAGCATCATCACGCTCGATGCTATGGGATGTCAAAAAGAGATAGCAAAGCTAATCGTTAAGCAAAAGGCTGACTATATTCTAGCGCTTAAAGGTCATCATTCTGGTCTACAGGGTGAATTGAAACAAGACGTTGTCAGCAAGTGCTGGTTAGTAAAAGTTGGTTAAATAATAAATATCAGTGGGTTGGCTTAAAAAGCATTATCAAAGTGACATCAGACGTACATGAAAAAACGACAGGTAAAGAGACCACTGAAACACGTTGGTACATTAGCTCATTAGATTTAAATGCAGAGCAGGCGTTATCTTCTGTGCGAAATCACTGGCAAGTATGGGTGTTAGATATGACATTCAGAGAAGATGAATCACGGATCCGTAAAGGCCGAGGTCCGCTTGCTTTTAATGTGATGAGAAAAATAGCAATGACCTTGTTCAAGCAAGACCAGACAAAACGCGCGAGTATAGTGGCTAAAAAGAAGATGGCAGGGTTGGACGACGAGTATCGCTCAACCCTGTTAGAGTCAGGGATTAAAATGCGCTAGCCGTGCACATTAATGGCAAAGGTGCGATATTTCCTTGTGATTTTCAACCTGTTCGTTATCCTGCTGAGCTACTTTCTAAGATGAGTCGGGCTCAAAAAGATGAATGAAGAGGTACTACTCGATGCAATTAACCAGAAAATGCCCTTTGGTAAGTATGCCGGAAGGAAGCTGCTTGAGTTGCCAGAGCCCTATTTGGTGTGGTTTCACTCCAAAGGTTTTCCCGAAGGTAAGTTAGGTGAGCAGTTAGCTCTAATGTATGAAATTAAACTTAACGGTTTAGAAGGCATGTTAGAACCTCTATTAGATAAATCGCGGCGGTGATTTAAGTTCCGTAGAAAACGTGAGATTTTTCAATTGTGAGATCTTGCTCTAAAACTTGAACTTTGGCAGTGCGTTTCGTGATTTTCATTAGAGATTTATTATTTTCTCCATGTTCTAATGATGCCATAACGCTAAAAATAAGGAACCCGCAATGATAGCTAAATTAATAAAGTTGACAGTAGTTGCCGCTCTCGCATTAGGCATTTCAAGTGCATGGGCTGCAGGCGTAGTACATGAAGGCATAGTATTAGATACCATGAATGCTGGTGGCTATACTTATGTGCAAATTAAAGAGTCCGATAAGACTTTTTGGGCGGCAGGTCCTCAAGTTGAAGTTAACAAGGGCGACACTGTCGTTGTTCAAGAGCAGATGTGGATGAATGATTTTACCAGTAAGTCATTGGATCGCACCTTCGAAGCACTGCTTTTCGTCGGACGTATCGATAAGAAGTAAGCTTTGCTCAATTTAGTCGAGTATTATTGAACGTGATAAATGGTGGTTTGATTACTTTAGGTAACGGCCACCATTTTTGTGTTTATCTCATGGCATTTCTCATGCAAAATAGCGTCATCCTTTCTTTTTAGCGCTTCATTAATGTATTCAGTGATCCCTTATCGGGCGGCCTACGCTCAAAGTGTCAGTCAGCTTTTTCATGATGCCATTCATGCCATAGATGAGGCGCAATATTCTCTGGCAGATAAATCTGCCTGGTCGGCTAAACCAAGATCAGCCTACCATTGGCATAGGCGCATGATTCGCTCGAAAGCCTGGCTGGTTATTGATACTCGCTCTATGCATGATGGTCTTCCAGTTTGCAGTGGCTTTATCAATATAGAAATGGGATTTCATAGTCGCGGCTATATCGATAGCTTATATGTTCACCCCGAATATCAAGGTAAAGGTGTCGCGAAGATTTTATATCAAGCGCTGGAGCTTTGGTCACGGGAGCAAGGATATAAAGAGCTCAGTGTCGATGCATCCCGTCTGTCAAAGCCCCTGTTTCTTTCCTATGGATTTAACGTTAACCATAGAAGCTATCAGGAAAAGTTAGGCCAGGTGATCATGGGGTATTTGATGAGCAAGTCGTTAGGTTAAATCAAATATTAAGCCGATAACCTCCTCATCGCCTCTAGCCTCTAGCCGCTAAGTGCAAGTGACTCAAGTCTTATGTCTATCATAATGCCGCGAAGCTAGGCTGTGAGTTAATGATTTTATAGATACTTGAATCCAGCATCTGTTTAATTTTCAGCTTCTCTGTGGCTGGTATAACTCACCAGAGGCGATAATTCCTGCTCCAGAGTCTGCTCACGTTTCATGAAGCGAATAAAGGCGTTGGCAAGGGTTAGCTCCTCGAGAGGACGTTGCCA
Organism: Shewanella benthica KT99; assembly: GCF_000172075.1. Taxonomy (GTDB): domain Bacteria; phylum Pseudomonadota; class Gammaproteobacteria; order Enterobacterales; family Shewanellaceae; genus Shewanella; species Shewanella benthica_A. The sequence continues at coordinate 33,333 of NZ_ABIC01000008.1, read as the reverse complement.
CTGGGCCTTGAGCAGTGGATGATAGCCCTCTTTTCCCGAGGCAGTATAGGCCGAAGAAACCCCAACATAATGTTGCTTCTTATCTACCGCTATCCACTTCTCCGGTGCACTGTTCGGGCACAGTATCTCCAGTGTTAGGATGCGTTTTCCTTGTGGTTTTCTGCCGTCGTAGCAATACTTGAGTCCATAGGTATAGGGAAAACTGCCAGCGCCAGTGCCGGTAACGCTGTTATTCGTCGCCGAGTTGATCGCCGACTCTAGGGTTTCGAACAGGTATAGGCCTAAGATTTGATATTTGACTAAGGGAAGATCGAAGGGCAGCAGGCGACCAATAACATCGGCTAAGGTTAATTCACCCTTGCTCAAGGATTGGCGCACTCCACCGGCATTATGCAGGGCAAAATCGACACTTTGGTGTATGCGTTTCACCTCATGATAGATGCCTTTACACACCCAAGGGGCGATTTCACTGCCGTGGGGCAGGGCCTTACTGGGTAGACGGGTGTGAATGAGATCTCTGGGTAGAAAACCTAATACCTGTTTGTCCATCGAGGCGATAGCCGGGCGATATTCTGAGGCAATTATGCGGATGATTTGTGGATCTTCCTGTTGCCAGAGAATCCCCGGGTGTTGCTCAAGCTGGCTACGGATAGCCGTATAATCTTCGGGCGCTACTCCTGCAGCCGACTCGAGAGTAAATTGCTGATCCAGCATGAAATAATTGTGGCCTTGGAGGCGAGTGACTCGACCATTAGCGTCGAACTCTATGTCGGCCAGACCTAAGGTTTCTGCATGCTTACCCGCATGCAGTATAGGTGTGTTGTTGACTCGTTCACCGTAAGTCGTTGCACTCAAGCCTAGTGATCTGAAATCACCCTGCAGGGTATGGCTATGGCCGCCGACGATAAGGCTGATGCCATCCACAGTGTCCGTAAGTAGCCTGTCTTGATCGAGTCCAAGGTGACTCAGCACTATGATATGGTCGATGCCTTGCGACTTAAGGTGTGCAACGGTTTTTCTTGTGGTCTCGATGGCATTAATAAAATAGATGTCTGGATCAGACCGTGCAATTTCCGTCATCTGATCTAAGGTGATACCGATAATAGCCAAAGTCTTATCATGGATCTGTTTGATGAGAACTTTAGCCTTGCCTGTCTGGCTATCATAGTCGAGTAAGCGAGGATGGCCGCTCATGGGGCTCTCCTTACTCGCATCTTCTCGGCTCAAGTCCATATTACCGGCTAGCACTGGGAATTCGATATTATTGAGAAAGGCCAATACCGGGGCGTTACCCGCGTCTATTTCATGATTGCCGAGCACCATGGCATCGGGTTTGAGCAGATTTAACAGATGGGCATTGGCAACGCCCTTGAACTGACGAAAATACAGGGTTCCCTGAAAGCTGTCACCGCCATGGAGGAAGAGAAACGCTTGTTTATCTTGTTTTGCCTGGATTCTTGCTTGATTTATTTGATGGCCAATACGTGCGTAACCGCCAGTGTGACTGTATACATCGAACTTTTTACCGGCATGAGTTAAGCAGAATTTTATGCGGCTGGCATCGAAGTGAGAGTGAGTGTCATTGATGTGGGCAAGTTTAAGCGTGTATTTGCGGGGCATTGAGTCTGTTCTATGTTCCATTCGGGGGACGATAGTATCACCGAACGCGTGACATCAAAAAGGGAAACTTGCGTTCCCCTTTTTGATTGTGTCACTAAGCGTTAAACACTCGGCTTGGTTTTTAGCAGGTTAATACTTTGCCGGGTCACTCTTTGGGGTTTGTAGATAAGACTCGAACTCACCATCATCTGAGAGGCGTATACCTTTGTCGGCCATGCGCTTCTGCCACTGCTTACGCGCGAGTTGCTGCATGTTAGTGACCGGGTCATTGCTGTCAACTATCTCGAGTCCCAACAGAGATTCAATAATATCTTCCAGAGTCACAATACCTTCGGCGGTACCGTACTCGTTGACGACCATAGCGATCTTGGAATTGCGTTTAATTAACAGTTGAAACAGGGGTAAAATCTTAGCTGTCTCAGGCACGATCACCAAATTCCGCTTCAAATTACCGATAGGCGAGTGAGGAGAGTTACGTTCTGCCAGCAAGATATCGTTGCGATTGATAAAACCTATGACATCATCGGGATCTTTATCATAGATAGGAATTCGGCTAAATGGTGTGGCCTTGTGACGCGATGCAAACGCCTCATTCGACAGCGAGGACGGCAGGCTAAACATGACGGTTCTCGGGGTCATAATTGCGGTTACTGGCATCTCTTTCACCGATAGCATCTGAGTCAAAATTTTAGATTCTTGTTCGTCAAGTTCACCGGATTCATGACCTATCTTAGCCATGGCACTCATCTCTTGGCGGATATATTGACCGTCATCACTTTTACCTAACAGCTGGGTGACTTGGCTGGACATCCAAATAAGCGGTTTAGTGAAACGCTCCATCCACAACAGGGCGATCGACACATTTGGTGCCAGCTTACGCCAATGATTTGCGCCAAGAGTCTTAGGTATGATCTCAGATAAAAACAGGATTAAGAAAGTCAGCACAGCAGAAAATACACCGAGCATATCATCACCAAAGACTTTAGCCGCCTGGGCACCTGCGACTGCGGCACCAACCGTATGTGCTATGGTGTTGAGGGTTAGGATTGAAACCAGTGGTGACTCTACATTTTTTTTCTGACGTCCGAGTCGTGCGGCGGCTTCTGGGTTGGACTGAGTTAAATTTGCAATATAGCTAGGCGTTACTGAAAGCAGAACGGCTTCGAAGACACTACAAAGGAAGGAGACTCCGATAGCGACTGCTACAATAGTAATGAGGGTGATCATTTAGGGTATTACATTGACGGACCGATATTAGCCCAAGTGAATTCTATCATAACCCGCAACCACTTCAAGATTAACCAATGTCCCATGGAAGTTAAAATTTAGCGATGATCTAGCCAGCGCTTAGCTAATTGCTTACTAATGTGAACTTGGGTTAGCCGACAACAGGGTAAAATAGTACCGCGAATTTAAACTGAAAGAAGTGTGGATGACTAGCTAATATACGCACAAATCTGTATAATTCGCCGCCCTGTGGCAGGTATTAGAACAGTTAAGTGTTGAGGTTAGTCAAAATGAGTGAAAAGAAGATCAATTTATTGGATCTGGATCGTAAAGGACTGCGAGCCTTATTCACCGATATGGGTGAAAAGCCGTTCCGTGCGGATCAGCTGATGAAGTGGATTTATCATTTTGGCGTCAGTGACTTCGAAGTTATGACTAATATTAATAAGGTATTACGGGCTAAACTTGCCGCGAGTTGTGAAATTAAAGCGCCTGAAATTTCCAGTTATCAGAAGTCAGCAGATGGCACGATTAAATTTTCCATTAATGTGGGTGATGGTCAGGAAGTTGAGACCGTGTACATCCCCGAAGGCGATAGAGCCACACTTTGTGTGTCTTCCCAGGTAGGCTGTGCGCTCGAGTGCACCTTCTGCTCGACGGCCCAACAAGGTTTCAACCGTAATCTGACTGTCTCCGAAATCATCGGTCAAGTGTGGCGTGTCGCCGATTTTATCGGCTTCATCAAAAAAACTGGCGAACGCCCGATCACTAACGTTGTCATGATGGGCATGGGCGAACCCCTGTTAAATCTTAAAAATGTGATCCCGGCTATGGATATCATGTTAGATGATTTCGGCTTCAGCTTGTCAAAGCGGCGCGTGACCCTGTCGACTTCGGGGGTTGTTCCGGCCCTGGATAAGCTTGGTGATGCCATTGATGTAGCCTTAGCCGTGAGTATTCATGCTGCCAATGATGAATTACGTGATGTCTTAGTCCCGGTGAATAAGAAGTATCCTCTGCAGGAGTTCTTAGCCAGTATTCGTCGCTATATTGCCAAGTCCAATGCTAACCGAGGTCGTGTGACTGTTGAGTATGTGATGTTAGATCACATCAATGACAGCACAGATCAGGCTCATGAGTTGGCTAAACTGATGAAAGACACCCCGTGTAAGATTAATTTAATTCCATTTAATCCTTATCCAGGTTCTCCCTACGGTCGCTCTTCTAATTCACGTATCGATCGTTTCTCTAAAGTCTTGATGGAATATGGCTTCACAGTCATAGTGAGAAAGACCCGAGGAGAGGATATCGATGCAGCTTGTGGCCAGTTAGCAGGCGATATTAGAGACAGAACCAAGCGTTTAGCGAAAAAACGCATGCAAGAGAATCAAATATCAGTCACAATAAACTAACTCTCTGAATATTTAGGTAGATATCATTACAATGATACAAGGATTGCTAAGATTTACCCCATTACTTATCTTGTCCTCAAGTCTATTGACTGGGTGTGTGTCTGAGCGAGTGTATACCGGTACTGATATCCCTGTAGTCGAGAGAGTTTTTGATAATGTTTCGGCCGCCAAACAGCGGGCACAACTCGGGCTCAGGTATCTACAGAGAGGCAACAGCGCCCAAGCTAAGTTTAATTTAAATAAAGCGATTAAATTTGCGCCGAATATAGAAGCCGTCAATGTCTCTATGGCATATTACTATCAGACGGTAGGCGAGTTGGATCTTGCCGAGACTTATTATCGCAAGTCCATCAATAGTAGTGATGCGACTGGCGATGGCATGAATAATTTCGGCGTGTTTCTCTGTCAGCAGAAAAAGTATGCGGAATCCGAGAAGGTGTTTCTTAAGGCGATCAAGCTGCCTCTGTATACTCGCGCCGCGGCTAGCTATGAAAATTTAGGCATCTGTAGCCGCAAGGCGGGAAACCTAGAAAAAGCGCAAAAATATTTTACTGTAGCGCTAAAGTATGACCCTAGAAGACGAGTGTCTTTGATTGAATTAACCGAGATCGACGTCGATAGCGGCGATTATATCGAAGCACGTGCTCAACTTGCTCGTTACCACAGAGTCATTGCAGAATCAGTCGAGAGTTTGACGTTAGGAATAACCATTGAGCGAGGCTTAGATGATCCTGATGCAGTAAGGCAGTTTGGTATACTACTGCTAGCCAAATTTCCCGCATCGGTCGAAGCCAAACAGTATCGAGCCAGTATGCAATAATGACAAATAAACAAATCGATATGCTAAAGGATGAAGCAGATACTCACCAAGACAAACCCGATAGCGAAACGATAGGGTCACTGTTAGACATCCCGTGAAAAGATGGGAGCCAGTGTCGCCGATATCGCGGGCAGTTACATTGAGGCCCTGTATCATCGAGGATATTGAAGCTGATATTTTGACCAGATAGCCTATTCCACCTATGTTAAAGGTTATGTAAAGAATTTTGCTCGCATCGTTCAAGCCGATGAAAAGGCTATTCAGCGCTGCTTAGTCAAACAAGTCCCCCGAGCTCCAGATCCACAGATGCAGAGTTTTTCCCGTAAGACGACCCGGCAGGCACGTGATGGCAGGTTGACGTTAGTCACTTACTTGATTGCCTTCATTCTACTGGCTTTGTTAGTGCTTTGGTGGGTGCAGAAATCGGATACATTGTCATCCATCGACTTTTCTCAGCCTACCGCAGAAGAGATTGCCGCCTCACTGAACGAGCCCGGTAGCATTTCCAGTGATTATGATGCGGCTAGCAATTTTGACTCGGGTAGCAGTAACGCCAATACAGGCATCGAAAGTTTAACTCATGATGTGGCTTCATTAGCAGCATCGGGTTTGGAAAGTAAAGAGAGCAAGTCTGCGCTAGTTTCCGCACCGAATGACGAATCGGGCTCATCGATGAATGAGACCGAAACTAAAATTAACACTCAGGCACTCGCGAAGCCAAGCATTCAGTCAATAGGACAATCCACACTCGCCTTGAGCTTGTCTGCCGATTGCTGGATCAAGGTCACCGATGCGGCAGGTAACATATTGATCAACGATCTTAAAAAAGCGGGCAGTCAGCTTAATGTTGCTGGTGAAGCGCCATTTAAATTAACCTTAGGCGCGCCACAGGCTGTGAGCATTGAACTTAACGGTGAAGCCGTAAGCCTTAGGGACTATCCCAGTGGGCGAGTGGCACGATTAACCCTTCCTTCAGTTGGCTGAGCAGTATTCGCGTATAGACGTAATAAATTGAAACTCATCAGTGTAGTCTGATGAATTTCGCTCTAATGATTAGAGCTAAACTTGCCCTTGCATGGGGCAAACAGCATATAGAGTAAATAAGATGTACAACGAAAACCCGATCAAAAGACGTGCCTCTACCCGTATCTATGTTGGAGATGTGCCCATAGGTGATGGTGCTCCGATTGCCGTTCAATCGATGACCAATACCCGTACGACCGACGTGGCCGCCACAGTAGCCCAGATCAATGCGCTTGAAAAAGTCGGTGCCGATATTGTGCGTGTTTCTGTTCCTACCATGGATGCCGCCGAAGCGTTTAAGTTGATTAAACAGCAGACCCATATTCCTTTGATTGCCGATATTCATTTCGATTACCGTATCGCGCTTCAGGTGGCCGAATATGGTGTAGATTGTCTGCGTATTAATCCGGGCAATATCGGTAACGAAGCGCGAATTCGCAGCGTTGTCGAATGTGCACGGGACAAGAATATTCCTATCCGCATCGGTATCAATGGCGGCTCGTTAGAAAAAGACTTGATGGATAAATACAAGGAGCCGACGCCGGCAGCCTTACTCGAATCCGCCATGCGCCATGTAGACATCTTAGATAGACTCAATTTCGATCAGTTTAAAGTCAGTGTAAAAGCCTCCGATGTATTCTTAGCCGTCGAAGCCTATCGCTTGCTAGCAAAACAAATTGTACAACCTCTGCATCTGGGGATCACCGAAGCCGGTGGCGCCAGAGCGGGTTCAGTCAAGTCAGCCGTTGGTTTGGGCATGCTGTTAGCCGAAGGCATAGGTGATACCTTACGTATTTCATTGGCCGCCGATCCTATCGAAGAGATCAAGGTCGGTTTCGATATCTTAAAATCGTTGCGAATTCGTTCCCGTGGTATCAACTTCATCGCGTGTCCATCATGCTCGCGTCAAGAGTTCGATGTGATCTCCACAGTCAATGAGCTCGAGCGACGTTTAGAAGATATTGTTACGCCTATGGATGTCTCTATCATAGGTTGTGTGGTAAACGGTCCCGGTGAAGCTCTGGTATCGCACATAGGCCTGACAGGCGGCCATCGCAAGAGTGGTTATTTCGATGATGGTGTCAGACAGAAAGAGCGTTTCGATAATGACAACATAGTCGATTCACTGGAAGCCAAGATTAGAGCCAAAGCCGCGATGATCGACGCGAGAATTCCAGCCAAAGATCTCAGCAAATAAGTTCTCCCATTAGGCGGATTCAGCATGGTTTATTCATGAGTCTGCCTTTTTGTTTCGAACAGTTGGCAAATTAACAGTTTTGAGTTTGAGAATACCTGCCCTGCAGGATATACTGCGGGGCGTTTTTAATTTTTATAGCTAAATCGGACGAGTCTATATCGTGGCAAAACAGATCCAAGCGATTCGCGGAATGAACGACATTCTGCCTACCCAAAGCCCTCTATGGCAAAAACTAGAAACCGTACTCCGTGAAACCGTGAGTGCCTATGGTTATAGTGAGATCCGTACTCCAATCGTAGAGAGTACAGATCTTTTCAAACGTTCGATTGGTGAAGTCACCGATATTGTCGAAAAAGAGATGTATACCTTCGATGACAGGAACGGTGATAGCTTGACCCTACGCCCAGAAGGTACAGCATCTACTGTGCGTGCGGGTAATCAACACGGTTTACTCTATAACCAAGAGCAACGCCTCTGGTATATGGGTCCTATGTTTAGGCATGAGCGACCGCAGAAGGGGCGTTACCGTCAATTTAATCAGTTTGGTGTTGAAGTTTATGGCATAGGCACTGCGGATGTCGATGCCGAAGTGCTGATGCTTTCGGCCCGCCTATGGGAAAAGTTAGGTATCTCAGACCATGTGACTCTGGAGCTTAATACCTTAGGCGACCCTGCCGAGCGCGCCGCCTATCGTGAAGCGCTTATTGCTTATCTTGAGCCGTTTAAAGAGCAGCTGGATGAAGAAAGTCAGCGTCGTATGTACACCAATCCTCTGCGTGTGCTGGATACTAAGAACCCAGAGGTACAAGCTCTTTTGGTCGACGCCCCTGAGTTGATGGATTACCTTGGCGAAGAAACTCGTGCACATTTTTCACATTTATGTGAACTCTTAGACGCGGTTGGTATCAAATACGTCATTAATCCACGTCTGGTTCGTGGTTTAGATTATTATAATCGCACTGTTTTTGAGTGGGTTACCACAAGTTTGGGTTCTCAGGGCACCGTCCTCGCCGGCGGTCGTTATGATGGACTGGTCGAACAGTTAGGTGGTAAGAACACACCAGCGGTCGGTTTCGCTATGGGGCTGGAGCGTATCGTCTTGATGCTAGAGACGCTTGAGTTGACTGATGATATTCCGGCTACTGTCGATGTGTATGTCACCGCCATGGGCGATGCGAGTAAAGTTGCAGCGATTAAAATTGCTCAGGCTCTTCGCCGCGAGTTACCTGGCTTGAGAGTGATGAGCCATTGTGGTGGTGGAAATTTCAAGAAACAGATGAAACGCGCAGATAAGAGTGGTGCACTCATCGCCTTAATTATTGGTGAAGATGAATTGGCCAGTAACCAGGTCGCGGTTAAATACCTGCGTGAGAAGAAAGAACAAGCATTAGTTGCCCGTGATGGATTGGCAGCTTATATCGCAGAACTGATTTAAAGAGGAAGAACACGTGGAAATTTATAGCACAGAAGAACAACAAGTAGATGCTATCAAACAGTTCTGGAAAGATTATGGCACCTCTATCGTTGTAGGTGCCGTGGTTGGTCTGGGTGGGTTATTTGGCTGGAACTATTATTCCGATCACAAGATTGCACAAGCTGAGTCGGCATCTGAAGCTTTCCAGGCGATGAGCGCCGACAATATTTCTGCTACCAGTATGTTAGCCGCGGCAGAAAATTTTGCCAAAGATCACAGCCAGAAAGGTTATCAGTCACTGCTTGAGCTTATTGTGGCGAAAGCGGCTGTTGAAGCCGGTGATCTGGAGAAAGCGGAAGCCACGCTGAAAAGTGTTGTCTCTTCGGCACCCGATAAAGGTTTAGTCATGGTCGCGACCATGCGCTTAGCTCGCGTTCAAGCGGAGCAAGGCCAAATCACCACGGCCATCACGACGTTAGACCAGGTCGCTGATCCTGCCTTTACGGCACAGAGAGACGAGCTCAAAGGTGATTTTCTGGTGCGTAAAGGGGATGAAAAGCGGGCTAAAGCTGCTTATCAGGCCGCCGTTAAAAACGGTGGAACCAATGTAAGCTCTGGGCTACAGATGAAGCTAGATAATTTGAATAAGGCATAAGGAACGCCCATGAAGTCTTGGTGCAAAACACTCGTCGCATGTAGTCTGAGTATTGGCCTGTTATCTGCCTGTTCATCCAGCGACGTTGAAGAAGAGCCGGTAAGTCCATTACCCGAAATAGAAGCCAGTGTATTTCCTGAAATAAGTTGGAGTGCGAGTGTGGGTAGGGGTGTCGGTGACTATTATTCCCGTCTTCGTCCTGCTGCCAGATATGACAAGCTGTTCGTTGCTGATAGATATGGTCAAGTCGTTGCATTCGATGCAGCGACAGGGGCTAAGGTTTGGAGTCGGGATTTTAGCTCGGCATTTAAAGATAATATCTTGGCCAAGAACAAGGGGGCTAAGTTAGCGGCCGGAGTCACTGCCGCGAGAAATATGGTCTTTATTGGTGGCGAGAGTGGTCTACTCGGTGCTCTTGACGCTGAAACCGGTGAGACTAAGTGGTTGAGCATGGCCAGTGGCGAGCTACTCTCGGCTCCAACGGTTGCAGAAGATGTTGTCGTCGTCAGCACCAGCGCAGGTACCCTGGAAGCATTTAAAATCGAAGATGGTGAAAAGCTGTGGACCTATGAGTCTAAGCTGCCAACCTTGACTTTGCGCGGCACCGGTTCGGCTACCTATGAAGCCGGTGGTTTCTTCGTCGGTACTGCCGATGGCAAGATTGCCGTGGTGATCAAAAATAATGGTCAGGCTGCCTGGGAACAAGCTATCTACACGCCAAAAGGGGGTAACGAGTTTACCCGTATGGCCGATGTAGATATGCAGCCCTTGATCATAGGTGACAACCTGTATGCTGTGAGTTTTAATGGCAACCTGGTATCCATGGAGCTGAGGACGGGACGTGTTGTTTGGTCACGTAAGTACTCAAGTTTCCATGAATTGGCTAATTCAGGTGTGAACCTGTTCCTGGTGGACGATTTTAGTCGCATCTACTCTGTAGATAGACGAAATGGTTTAGAGACTTGGAGTAATATCGAGTTAACTAATCGTAATTTAACCTCGGCAGCCGTCTTTAAAAATTATCTTGTTGTCGGTGACTTCGAAGGTTATCTGCACTTTATAGATAAGTCGACGGGAACACTTGTTGGACGCATCGAAGTGGACAGTTCTGGCTTGTATAGCCAGCCCTTGGTTGTCGGCGATAGCATTTATGTTCAGACTCGTGCGGGAAAAATTGCTAGAATAACGCTTCCGTAAGCTTTATCTGAATTGATATTTAGCCCCCGGACGTCGTTCTGGGGGCTTTTTGTGTTAAGTACCTTATATTAAGCACAATAAACAAGATGTAGTATCGGCTTGGGCTAGTCTTAACTAGGACAAGATCCGAGTTATTGATATTTTATAGATTTGAACACAGTAGATTAGAGGCAAAAAAAATGATTCCAGTTGTGGCCCTTGTTGGGCGACCCAATGTCGGTAAGTCGACCCTATTTAATCGCCTTACCCGCACCAGAGATGCTTTGGTTGCCGATTTTCCAGGGCTAACTCGGGATCGTAAGTATGGTCGCGCCTCCCTATCAGGTTATGAGTTTATCGTAGTCGATACCGGTGGTATCGATGGTACCGAAGAGGGCATAGAAGTTCATATGGCCCAACAGTCCTTAGCAGCGATTGAAGAAGCCGATGTGGTGCTGTTTCTGACCGATGCCAGAGCGGGCTTAACCGCAGCCGACCATGCGATTGCCGAGCATCTTCGTCGACGTGATAAGACCACTTTTGTGGTAGCCAACAAGATTGATGGTATCGATGCCGACTCTGCTTGTGCCGAGTTTTGGGCCTTAGGTCTGGGTGAGGTCTATCAGATGGCGGCATCACAGGGACGCGGTGTCACCAACATGATCGAATACGCGCTGGCACCCTATGCCGAGGCGCTCGGCCTGCATCGCGATGGTGAGGGCGATATAGAGGTTGAAGAGAGAGAATACAGCGAAGAGGAAGCCGAAGCCGAGCAGAAGCGTCTTCAGGACCTGCCTATCAAACTGGCGATTATTGGTAAGCCCAACGTGGGTAAGTCTACCTTGATTAACCGCATCTTAGGTGAAGAGCGTGTGGTCGTGTACGACTCGCCGGGAACCACTCGAGATAGTATTTATATCCCAATGGTGCGAGAAGGGCGTGAATACGTGCTTATCGATACTGCCGGTGTGCGTCGCCGCAGTAAAGTCAATGAAACCGTCGAGAAGTTCTCTGTCATTAAGACACTTAAAGCGGTCGAAGACTGTAATGTGGTGCTATTGATCATCGATGCCCGTGAAGGCATCACAGAGCAAGATCTTGGCTTGTTGGGCTTCGCCCTTAACGCAGGTCGCGCCTTGGTGATTGCCGTCAACAAGTGGGATGGCATCGATCAAGAAATTAAAGACAGAGTTAAGAGTGAACTGGATCGTCGCTTAGGCTTCATCGACTTCGCTCGCATTCACTTCATCTCAGCACTGCATGGTACAGGTGTTGGTCACTTGTATGAGTCGGTAGAAGAAGCCTATGACAGTGCTACGCGCCGCGTAAGTACGTCTATGCTGACACGCATCATGCAGATGGCGCAAGACGATCATCAGCCACCTTTGGTGAATGGTCGCCGTGTTAAGCTTAAATATGCCCATGCCGGTGGTTACAACCCACCAATCGTGGTGATCCATGGTAATCAGGTTAAGAAGCTTCCTGACTCCTACAAGCGTTACATGATGAACTACTACCGTCGTTCGCTTAAAGTCATGGGTACGCCTATCCAGGTGCGCTTCCAGGACGGTGCTAACCCGTTTGAAGGCTTGCACACTAAGAGGCTTACCGTGAGTCAGGAGCGCCGCCGCAAGCGCATGATGACTCACATCAGAGATAAAGATAAAGATAACAAATAGCTTTTAGGAACTAGGTTATAGTTCTTGGGATCTTGTTTTATCGATAGAGGCCAGTTAATTCATGTTAACTGGCTTTTTTGGTATAGGGAATTTGAGGCCTTCGAATGAAGTTTTACTACATTTTCTGATTTAGCTTCTGGCTGAGCTGGTATTGGGAGTGTGTTTGAAGGTCATCCCTGCAATGTGACCTATCACCTGCACTGAGTTTATGTCCTAATACTTGTCATTCCCGCAATGCTTGTGGGCGGGAATCTGGTACTTGGAGTTAGGGCTAGATTGAATACTATTTTAAATTAAGCCAGCCATAGTTAATGGCATACTTACATTCCTCCGACTAAGCTTTAATGATGAGCCTCAGTAGGAGCTTGCTATGCCCCGCCCAAGAAGTACCCAAGTGAGTATTGAAGACACTTCATTCTACCACTGCTGCAGTAGAACCGTTAGACGCGCCCACCTTACGGGAGTAGATGATTTTACAGGGAAATCTTATGATCATAGACGCGGTTGGATAGAAGAACAGATATTCAATTTAGCTGAAATGTTTGCCATTGATGTGGTGGCTTATGCTGTCATGAGTAATCACCTACACCTTGTACTTCATATTGATATTGAGCTTGTTAATGACTGGACAGATAGAGAGGTCGTAGAGCATTGGCATCAACAGTTCAAAGGAACTGAAATCACTCAGAAATTTACAAAAGGTGAGATTGTAGAAAGTTTTGAAATTAATGCGCTAAAGCATTCAATAGCCCAATACCGCAGTCGACTGAGTGATATCTCCTGGTTTATGCGCTGTCTCAATGAGCCAATAGCCAGAAAAGCCAATATCGAAGATAACTGTACAGGGCATTTCTGGGAAGGTCGGTTCAAGTCACAAGCCCTGCTCGATGAAGCCGCAGTGCTAGCCTGTATGGCTTATGTTGAGCTCAATCCCATACGCGCAAAGATGGCCAAAACACCTGAAAGTTCAGACTACACCAGCCTTCAGCTACGAGTGAAAGCTGCATTAAAGGGTAAGCAACCGACAAAGCTACTGTCCTTTATTGGAAATGAGCAACGGAACCAAGCTAAAGGCATCAATTTCTCACTCAAAGATTATCTAGAGCTGGTCGATGGAACAGGTAGAATCATTCGTGATGATAAGCGAGGGGCTATCTCTGATAATGCAGCTAAAATATTAACCAGACTGAATATTTCCGCAGACAATTGGATAAAAATAACGAGAGATTTTGGCAAAATATTTCATGGCCCAGTAGGAACCTTGCAAGAACTCACCAGTTATTGTGAACATCTTGAGAAGCGACGAAGGCATTTCTCTCGGTGCTGTAAATATCTAGAAGCAAGCTGATAACTCAATTAACTCCGTCTTCGCCTCTTATCTTCCTCAATCGCTTGAGGTAATGACCTCTGTCTGAATATCATCATTCTCCCTACTAAATCCCCTTTTCACAAGATTGCTGACTTTGAATATGCCATTAACTTGTCCGATTGGGGTTATGTGGAACAAGCTTATGGATTATTGGCTATAGGCTGGATATCGTATTGATTAGCAATGGGTGGCTTCATTTTTTGCTCATTTTTTTATCTACGCCAAAATAGCATGGCGTGCGGGTTATCAGGTGCAAGTAGATAGTCCCTATCTACCGATGGAGAGGCTGCCGATAACGCCTTTAGCGCAATACTGTGCTGAATTTACTCGCTGGAGAAGCAGTTTTGTTGCCGCAGCCCTCGGGGACTCGGCATGACAAATCGCCGACACCAGTGCGATCCTATTGACCCCAGTCGCGCTAATCGCGTCGAGGTTAGTGGCGTTGATACCGCCGATTGCCACGATAGGCAAGGTGCTCTGCCTCACCGCTGCGGCTAGCCCGGCAATGCCCCACTCTCGGTTAATATTGGTCTTTGTTGGCGTCGCAAAGATGGCACTCAATCCCAGATAGTCCAGGGGTAAATATTCTGCGTCGATCAGCTGCTGCTTATTTTCTATCGACAGGCCGAGTAATTTTTCCTGTCCAATTAAGCGGCGGGCCAGGACGACCGGCATATCCGATTGACCAAGGTGCACACCGTCGGCATCCACCTCCAGCGCCACGTCCACCCTGTCATTGATGATCAAGGGCACGCCGCTGCCTTGTAGAATCTCTTTCACCGCCAATGCTCTTTCTATAAAGGTACGCACATCATTATGCTTTTCACGAAGTTGTACCATAGTCACACCACCGGCAACCGCCTCTGCAACGACGTTTTTTAAGGTATGCAGGTCTTGTCGATCATCTGTGACTAGATATAGCTAGTATGGATTCATGTGCTGCCCCACAGGTAAAAAAAGTTAAACGATTATGATATGTTCAGGCGTTGTACTAAGGTCTCGGTATCTAACTGGTACAATGCATCCAACAAATTAAGCTGTAAACTGCCAGGGCCGCGGGATTCTTGTGCCGCGATTTCGCCGGCCACCCCCATGATCGCCGTGGCCGCTAACCCAGTCTCTTCGCCAACGGCAGCGAATGCCCCGGTGAGGGCGGTCAGTGTACATCCCATTCCCGTGACGTAAGGCATCATAGGATGACCATTGCGCAATTGAACTTGTCCTTCGCTGGTCATCACAAAGTCTGTCGCACCAGAAATTACGACGCTGCAGCGGTAAGTTTCAAGCAAATATTGTGCTGCCCCCACGGCTTGCTCACTGCTTTGGAGGGCATCAACCCCCTTGCTTTGCCCTCGCTCTCCAGCGAGTGCAATAATCTCTGATGGGTTACCACGGATGATTAACTTGTTGGCCGCTTGGGCTATTTCACGTGATATTTCCGTCCGCAATGTACTGGCGCCACATCCAACCGGATTGAGTACAATCAGTTTATTATGTATGTTGGCCTGCTCGACGGCAAATGCCATGCGGGCATGCCAGAGGCTGTCTAAGGTGCCAATATTGATCACCAAGGCGCCTGAAAAAGACAGCATTTCAGCCATTTCATCCCGTGAATGGGCCATGATCGGCGATGCACCAATAGCGAGTAACGCATTAGCCGTGTTATTCATCACCACATAGTTAGTGATATTCACCACTAAGGGCTTTTGCTGACGAACTGCATGTAACGCGTTAACAATTATGTCTATTTGAGTCTGCTTTTTCATCGTTTTTACATCCGTAAGCAAAAATTGTGCGGCTTAAATTAAATGACCGCGGGGATGGCATCTAATCCTTGTTGCCAAAATGCAATTTTCATCCGCGTGGCGGTCCTAAAAACCTCAACCAGGTTACGGCCGCGCTGACTGTGTAAGTTAACTTCCGCCAATAATTCATCGAGTCGCTCTATCCCCTGCGCCGCACTCTGCTGGAAATCTTCACCACTATAGAGCTGGATCCAGTCCAAAAATGGGTTCGCCTCAAGTTTAGTATTTTCATCCGCAACTAGATGTCGACCGATCTCGGCATAACCTATGGCACAGGGAGCTAACGCCGCATAGAGATCGATAATATCGCCTCGCATACCGGCATCCAATACGTAACGGGTATAGGCAACGGTACCGAAATCTTCCGCTTCCGCCTCTAAATCTGACTCCGTCAATCCCCATTTGGCGCAGTAAGTCACATGATAATTAACTTCCGAATTCAGTAACGCCTGCACAGTAGGCAGCGCCTTACGCATATCCGCTAAACTGTCTGCTTTATAAATGGCCAGTGCATAGGCGCGGGCATACTGTTTTAGAAATAAAAAGTCTTGCTTAAGATAATGCAGGTAAGCCGGTTGGGCTAATACGCCTCGGGCCAGTTGTTGCACAAATTCATGCTGGGTGTAGGCATGCCAGTCTTCACGACACGCATTGATTAAGTCTTGGTGATTCATAGTGTTCTCTCGGTGTTATTACTTGGTATAGGACTGCTGAAACATTAAAGATTCGGAACGTAATCGCGTGCCTTCGGCAGAGTTGCGATCACTCGATGCGCATACAAAAATTGGGCGTAGTCATCATAACGCTGCCAATCTACCGCCGCAGGACGCAGTGCAAAACGGGTCAAGGTATCTTTCCAGGCACGTTTATTGAGCTCATTATTCAGTGTGTCTGGCGCGTATGCCACAAACTCTCGCCACGCCGCTTGCGGATGATTAACGATGTAAGTCGTCGCTTGCTCTAACGCCTTATTAAACGCCCTGATTGCGTCTTTATCGTAGTTTTTGGCATTCGCGACCAATACCAGTTCATCATATGTCGGTACACCGTGTTCTTCTGGATAGAAGGTTTTGGTTTGATAACCCTCTAACGCCAGTTGGTTGGTTTCAAAATTACGCTGTCCCCCCCCCAGATAGCATCTACTTTTCCCGAAGGCAGTGAAGACGAGAGCGCCCAACCAACATTGATGATGTGCACATCGGCGAGGCTAACATTCACTGTCTGCAGCATAGTGCCTATGCTTGCGGCTTCATTTCCGGCGATGGAAACACCAATTTTCTTACCTTTTAGATCGGACAAATCATTAATTTTGTTGTTATCGAGCACCATCAATGTATTCAAGGGGGTGGCAATCAAGGTTGCCGCACGGATCAGGGGTAAGCCGGCGGCAACATCAATCGTCAGGTTGGGCTGATAAGAAATAGCCAAGTCGATCTTGTTCGCCGCCACCAATTTTGGTGGCATGCTGGGGTCGGCAGGCTCTAGGATCTCAATATTAAGACCCTGTTGTTGAAAATAACCGCGCTGCTTGGCGATCACAATCGGCCCGTGATTGGGATTGACAAACCAGTCCAGCATCAAGGTCAGCGTTTTAGTCTCGGCTTGAACATGGGAAGACAGGATCGCGGCAGTTAAGGCCAGGGCCGTTAATATAAATTTATGCTTCATTACATTTCCTTGTTGTCTCTTTACGGACGAATATCGTTATTAAACATCGTTAGCGGTAATCGCTAGCTGTGCCACACATTATTGATGGCTATGGCATGGACTAGACTTCCCAGGGGATTAATTTTTTTAACAGCTTATCGGTGACAAAATATAGCGAGACCGACAGTGCGGATAAAATGAGCAGCGCGGCAAACATTTCATCGATCAACATGCGCGCATTCGCCTGTAGCATCAGATAGCCCAAGCCTTCACTGGAACCCACCCACTCTCCAGCCACCGCGCCAATGGGGGCGATCACGACTGCCACACGGATCCCCGATGCCAGCGTAGGCAAAGACGCCGGAAATTGAATATGGCGTAACATTTGCCATCGAGTGGCGCCCATCGTCTGGGCAAGGTCGAGATAACCTGTGGGGGTATTGCGCAAGCCGTCATAGCAACAGGTGGTCACAGGAAAGAAAATGATCAGTGCCGTCATCACAATCTTTGACGCCATGCCATAACCCAGCCAAAGCATCAATACCGGGGCGATGGCGAACACAGGCACCGCCTGGCTGGCAATTAAGATAGGTAACAACCAACGTTTTATCGGGTTAGACAGCAACATTTGCAAAGCAAAAAACAGTCCCATTGCTAAGCCTAACAATAAACCCAGTACAATTTCCTGAGCCGTGACCAATGTATGTTTAAGCAGTACATCATGTCTCTGTATCAGCCTGTCAAATACATCTAAAGGGGCCGGTAATATGAACGACGGCATAGCTAAGATAACCACCACGGCTTGCCGTAAGCCAATAATGACTAACGCGCTGATCATGAGACGAAGCACGGGAGTCATATGCCATTTGTTGTTGTCTTGCTGACAGGGAATAAGGTCAACACGGGTCATATTATTCATGCTTATTGTGCTGCTCCGTCTTCTCGTTCTAAACATGTCATTATCTCTTGCTGCAGTGCGGCGCACTGGGCATCGAACTGACGGGGGGAGGCGAGCTAGGTACGTTCAGGGACTCAGCCACGGCGGGTACTCCTCGCATGATGTAAATCTGATCGGGTAAGCGGATCGTGAGTGATCAACACCACGGTTTTATCGATTAATAATTCGCAGGCCAGATCTTGCAAGCGATAACGCGTCACAGCATCCAGGGCCGAAAAAGGTTCATCCATCAGCACCACAGGCTTGTCTTGCATCAAGGTTCTCACCAGTGCCACCCGTTGACGCATGCCACCCGACAGTTGCGACACCGTGTGACTGGCACTGTCTGCCAGTCACACTTTTTGCAGCAACGCCAAGGATTTTTCGCTTGTTAACTTACGCGCAGAGGTGGACCGTGAGCCTGCAACTTGCTTACCGAATTGATGACTTAACATCACGTACAGATAGCCAAGGCATCAAGAGATCTTGTTGTGCCATATAGGCGATATGAAGGGATAAATCGGCGTGGGAAGGAGTGAGGCTTAATGTCCCTGATCAGTCCACTTGTCGATCGAGTAAACCGGCCAAATAACGCAGTAGTGACGTTTTACCACAGCCACTACGCCCTAAAATACAGGTCCACTGCCCGGCGGGGAAGGTCATATTGATCCCCTCGAGTGTGGCCGCAGTGCTATGGAGATAACGCAAAGAACCGGCCGATATCACCATCCCAATAGCCGGTTTATGGCTGGGTGAATCAACGGACATCGGCATGGCCGGTAAAGAAATGATTGACTGGGCCATGGCCGTGGCCAATCTGTAATTCATCGGCGTGGGCGATAGCCAGAGAAGTATATTGCTTAGCCAGTTTAACCGCCTGCAACATATCATGTCCCTGAGCCAGATACGATGCGATGGCCGCCGACAAGGTACATCCCGTACCGTGGGTGTTGTTGGTGTCGATGCGTTTGGCATTGAAATGGGTTACCCGATCCGCGAATACCAGCAAATCATTGCTGGTTTCGGCTTGCTCTAAGTGACCGCCCTTGAGTAATACTGCATTAACATCGAGTTGGCGCAGTTTATCAAGCATCAAATTCATCGAATTTTCATCACTCGGTATTTCGGCATCGATCAGTGCCGCACCTTCGGGGAGGTTGGGGGTGATCAAGTCGGCAAGTGGCAGTAATGCAGATTTAAGCGTGTCGATCGCCGACTGTTTCAACAATAAATCGCCACTGGTCGCTACCATTACCGGATCAAGCACTACAAACTTAGGACGATACTGTCTTATTTTTGCCGCGACGACGTTAATAATATCGCTATCTGCCAGCATACCGATCTTTACGGCAACCACGTGCAAATCACTAAAAACTGCATCGAGTTGCTTCTCTACATGCTCGAGGGGAATAGGGAAAATGGCAGATACACCTAAGGTGTTTTGCGCGGTAATTGCGGTGATCACCGAACAGGCATAGCCGCCGGTCGCTGAGATTGTTTTGATATCAGCCTGAATACCCGCGCCTCCGCCACTATCGGACCCGGCGATCGTTAGCACTATGGGTGTCGTCGATAAATGCGTACTAGAGGGGGAAATAAAATTAGACATAAATGTTCCTAGAGCTGACGCACTGGAACTTATCGAGCTAATGATTGCGGAGAAGTGGAGAGTAAATCATCGCTAGCAAGACTCATAGTTCCCTACGCCAGTATTAACTGAATCAGGTTCAACGGGTCTCACAAATTGCGATCTCAGCCTGTTCAGGCCCCCCGACTATACATACGCGCCAAGGATAACAAGTTTGGTTAAAAGAGCAATATGTCAATCTTGGTAATGCGATCTTTTTGAGGTTTAAAGCCTAAATTTACATTAAAAATGTTTACCATGTCATCATGGTATTTGTAAATCCATTTACGGTATCGCCGCAGGCTCTAGATTTAACTGAAGCGGGAGTTCATAGCACTGTAGGCAAGGTCTTATTTTGTATGGAACAAAATAGACCATGCAGTCGTATATCGAGAACATTCAACCTAGCATAAAGGGCTTTGCCATTTTCTTTAAACATCAGCCGCACTGCGTGAGCCTCTCAGTGCTTCCACGTCTGTGTTACATTGACTTAAAAGGGAATAACCATTTCCTCAACAATGCGCCGTGAATTAAAAGCCCTGAGAGAGCTCTGAATTGATCATAAATTTAATGGAATTGGTATTTCCATCACCCAAGGTTTCCTTATGAAAATTTCATCGATGTACCAGAGCGAGTATTTGCAGAGATAAATTTGCTGAGTCAATCGCCCGCCAGCACATGGTTCACAATATTAGCGGGCGTTCTCAAGGAAGTTTTATGATTTATTCAACCACAGAAACCATTCCCGGAAGAGAAATAGTCGAAATATTAGGTGTCGTTACTGGTAATGTAGTTCAATCGAAACACATTGGACGTGACATTATGGCAGGTTTAAAAAGTCTAGTAGGTGGCGAAATTAGAGGCTACACAGAAATGCTAACGGATGCTAGAGATATTGCAGTTCAACGTTTGGTTGAAAATGCTAATCAAAAAGGTGCCGACGCCGTCATTGGGGTACGGTTTACCACTAGTGCGATTATGGAAGGTGCTTGTGAAATAATGGTGTTTGGTACAGCAGTTAAACTGAGAACATAACAAACTAATAAATAATGACAAAAAACAGTTTTCTGTTTTTATTTCTCGGCCTTTCAACAAACAATTTCGTGCTCATAGTTTGGATGTTAATGCATATCAGATTGCCATACATTCCCAAATGCCGATAGTCATTTCAGAGCTTCGACTTTAACTCGCTATGTCCAGAAATGAGTTATTAGCCAGTAAAACTGAAATCGAAGAAGCAACTTTCTCGAAACAACAACAGGTGTGAACGCGGCTGTGACCTTCGACAGCATCTTTGCTGTCGAAGGTCACAGGGCCAATTTTGTTCCATACAAAATTTGGCATTTCCTCCGTCCATGGAGGTTAGTGTGCTTGAATGATATCCTATCTAAAGGCCAGTTCAGCTTCCATGCTTCTCGTTCATAGGCACATGGCTACGCCATATTCACCGTGTCACAGAAGTGTTTGCACTTAAGGTCGTTCATTCACATCTGACCCATAGGGATATGGGAAATGTCTTGGGATGTAGGGAACATCTCTGACCATGTGATCACGACATTCGTACATCCTGTATAGCACCCACGGCAGGTGATAGATAACCATGAAGCTAGGGTACTCAGTACGCTAGCAAGTACCCGTTAAGCTAAATGAACCCACGACAGATATTTCAGTAACTTGTTATCCGACAAGTTATTAAATCACTTTTGATTGCACCTCTCCCTCGAGTAATCGAGTCGTTAGCATATCCCCGACGCTAACGTCTGAGGCATTCAGTAGCACCTTGCCATTTGAATATTGAGTGATGCTGTAACCTCGACTGAGTGTGGCTAACGGGCTCACTGTCTGTAACTGATGGGCACTGACGCTTAAGCTTTGCTCGCTGCTGGCTAATTTCTCTTTGATGGAGTCTTTGAGCCTTGAGGTTAAATAGCTCAGTCTCTGGCTCTCTAATTGCAGTTTATTGACTGGTGATTGCTGATTTAAACGATGGCTCAGTTGCTGCTGTTTAAGTGCCAGACTGGTAAGTTTCTTGTCGATAGCGGCATCGAGCCGAAATTGCATCTCATCGAAACTCTGGCCGTATTGCTGCAGGCGGCGGTTGGGATCTTGCCGTTGCAAGCGATGGGTTAAGGTGCTCATGCGGCTGTTGGTTTTTAGCTGATAATGTTGCCAGCTCTGTCTGAGCCTTGAAATAAACAGTTCGAGTTTTTCCCGCTTATTTTCGGTATCTTTAGAGAGTAGCTCGGCGCCTGCGGAGGGTGTGGGGGCTCGCATATCGGCGACATAATCACTGATGCTGGTATCTATTTCATGACCTATAGCGGATACCAGCGGTAAAGCACTATTGTAAATTTCATGAGCAAGTTCTTCACTGTTGAAACACCAGAGGTCTTCGAGGGAACCACCGCCTCGGGTCAGCAAGAGTACATCGACTTCCTGTCTGGCATTCGCCATAGCGATGGCGTTACAAATTTGCTGAACAGCAGGCTCCCCCTGTACTTGGGTCGGGTAGATCACCACTTCGATAGAGGGATCACGTCTGGCTAACACATGGAGTACATCCTTGAGGGCTGCTCCCGTGGCCGAGGTGATGACGCCTATCTTCTGAATATTGGATGGGATAGGGCGTTTGGTGTCCGCTGCAAATAAACCTTCCGCCGCCAGCTTGATCTTCAGCGCTTCATATTGCTGCGCTAGCAGGCCATCGCCGGCGGGAAGCATGGATTGTATGATGAGTTGGTAGTCGCCCCTGGGTTCATAGACACTGATGGAACCTTTAACCAGTACTTGCTGGCCATTAATTGGCTTGAAGGTCACCGAGCGGTTGCGGCCCTTGAACATGGCACAGCGAATCTGGGCCTGGTTATCTTTGAGGGTCAGGTACCAGTGTCCCGATCCCGGCGCGGCGAAATTTGAAATCTCGGCATTGAGCCATATTTTACCCAGCTCGCCTTCCAGAAGTTGACGAACTTCACCGTTGAGGCGTGAAACGGTATAAACATTATTTTTTGGCATTTTCATAGGGATTTAGTGGTTAACTGTACTTTTTTACTATTTTCCATTTACCGAGGCCAATATGCAAGGTATAATCTCGCCGCAATATTTCACTCGAAAATCACTCTGTTTGGGAGATGTTGCCATGCTACGTTTAAAGAAAGAAGCACTCACTTTTGATGATGTGTTACTGGTTCCTGCACACTCGACCGTACTCCCTAATACCGCCGTTCTCAAGACTCGTCTAACTAATACAATAGAACTCAACACTCCTATAGTCTCTGCAGCCATGGATACCGTGACTGAAGCTCGTTTGGCTATTGCCATTGCACAAGAAGGAGGTCTAGGTTTTATTCATAAAAACATGACGATTGAGCAACAAGCCGAAGAAGTCCGTAGAGTTAAGATTTACGAAGCCGGTATCGTGCAACAGCCTGTGACCGTGACTCCAACAACTACCTTGGCCGATCTTAAGGTTTTGACCCTGAAGAATGGCTTCGCCGGTTACCCGGTTGTCAACGATGCCAATGAACTTGTCGGTATCATCACAGGGCGTGACGTGCGCTTTATCACCGACTGGAGCCGTACCGTCGCTCAGGTGATGACACCTAAAGATCGTCTGGTCACCGTCGTTGAAGGCACTCAACTGGATGAAGTGCAAAAATTGATGCACTCTCATCGAATCGAGAAAGTGCTGGTTGTAGATGGTAATTTTAAGCTCAAGGGTCTTATCACAGTAAAAGATTTCCAAAAAGCCGAGCAAAAACCCAACGCCTGTAAAGATGAGCTAGGTCGCCTGCGCGTTGGCGCTGCCGTCGGTGCCGGTCCAGGTAACGAACAGCGTGTCGATGCCTTGGTTATTGCCGGCGTCGACGTTCTGCTCATCGATTCATCACATGGTCATTCTGAAGGTGTACTTCAGCGTATTCGTGATACTCGTGCTAAATATCCTGATTTACAGATTGTCGGTGGCAACGTGGCAACCGCCGAAGGCGCACTGGCGCTGGTTGAAGCCGGTGTTAACGCTGTCAAGGTCGGTATCGGCCCTGGTTCTATCTGTACGACTCGTATCGTTACCGGTGTGGGTGTGCCTCAGATCACCGCCGTTTCCGATGCTGCCGAGGCCATTAAGCATTTAAATATTCCGGTCATTGCCGATGGCGGTATCCGTTTCTCTGGAGATCTGGCCAAAGCCTTAGCCGCTGGTGCTTCATGTATCATGGCCGGTTCCATGTTTGCCGGCACCGATGAGGCGCCGGGCGAGACTGAACTACACAATGGCCGTACCTATAAGTCATATCGAGGCATGGGTTCTCTGGGCGCCATGAACCAAACACAAGGTTCATCGGATCGTTACTTCCAGAGTGACAATGCTGCCGATAAGTTAGTGCCGGAAGGTATCGAAGGCCGCGTTGCCTATAAGGGCAAGCTTAAAGAGATCATTCACCAGTATATGGGTGGTCTACGTTCATGCATGGGCCTGACAGGCTGTGCCACGATCAAAGAGCTGAATGACAAAGCCGAGTTTGTGAAAATCACCTCGGCCGGCATGGGTGAGTCTCATGTACATGATGTGACCATCAGCAAAGAAGCACCGAACTACAGCCCAGGTTCATAATTTAGCTGGCTAACAATTGTTTAAAAATGGGCGGCATTGAGCCGCCTATTTTAAAGATCCCCATTTATGCCGATCTTAGTTCACATGACTAGCGTTAAATTAAGATTGATACCGAAAATTAGATAAACAAATAAGGTTCCCCATGAACAATATTCATGAGCATAAGATACTGATCTTAGATTTTGGATCTCAGTACACGCAACTCATCGCCCGCCGTATTCGTGAGATAGGCGTTTACTGTGAGCTATGGGCCTGGGATGTGAGTGAAGAGCAGATCAAAGGTTTTGCTCCAAACGGTATTATCCTGGCCGGTGGCCCTGAGAGCGTGACTGCTGAAGGTTCACCCCGTGCACCCGAATACGTCTTCAATGCCGGCGTTCCTGTACTTGGGATCTGCTACGGCATGCAGACCATGTCTGAGCAGCTCGGTGGCAAGGTTATTCAAGGCGTAGGCGAAGGTGAATTTGGTTACGCTCAGGTAGAAGTTCAAATCGATTCGCCTCTGTTTAACAGCATAGAAGACGCTGTCAGTGACATTGGCAAGCCACTGCTCGATGTGTGGATGAGCCACGGCGATAAAGTGTCTGAAATCCCTGCAGGATTCGTCAGCGTTGCCAAGACAGAGACTTGTCCTTTTGCAGCCATGGCAAACGAAGAGAAAAAGTTTTACGGCGTGCAGTTTCACCCTGAAGTGACGCATACCCGTCAGGGCAAGCGTATACTTGAGCACTTCGCATTAGATATCTGTCAGTGTGAAGCAAACTGGAAGTCTACTTCTATCATTGAAGATGCGATAGCTAAGCTTAAGCAACAGATAGGTGATGATGAAGTTATCTTAGGTCTGTCTGGTGGCGTCGACTCATCGGTGGTTGCCATGTTGCTGCACCGTGCTATCGGCGACAAGCTGACTTGTGTGTTTGTCGATAACGGTCTGCTGCGTCTCAATGAAGCCGAGCAAGTGATGGACATGTTTGGCGACCATTTCGGACTGAAAATAGTTCATGTGACTGCCGAAAATCGTTTCCTCGATGCCATGAAAGGTGAGGCCGATCCCGAAGCTAAGCGTAAGATCATCGGCCGTGTATTTGTCGAGATTTTCGATGAAGAGTCGAAGAAATGTGCCAACGCTAAATGGTTGGCCCAGGGCACCATCTATCCCGATGTCATCGAGTCTGCCGGTAGCGCCACGGGGAAAGCCCATGTGATCAAGTCACACCATAACGTCGGCGGATTGCCTGATGATATGGAGCTAGGCCTTGTTGAGCCACTGCGTGAACTGTTTAAAGATGAAGTGCGTAAGATAGGTCTTGAGTTAGGTCTGCCATACGACATGCTTTACCGTCACCCATTTCCTGGACCGGGTCTGGGTGTGCGCGTACTTGGTGAAGTGAAGAAAGAGTTCTGTGATCTGCTACGTCTTGCCGATGCTATCTTCATCGAAGAACTGCATAAAGCCGATCTTTATAACAAGGTCAGCCAGGCATTTACTGTGTTCCTACCAGTACGCTCTGTTGGCGTGATGGGCGATGGCCGTAAATATGACTGGGTGGTTTCATTGCGTGCAGTGGAAACCATCGACTTTATGACGGCAAATTGGGCGCATCTTCCCTACGACTTCTTAGGCCTGGTGTCTAACCGTATCATCAATGAAATCGATGGTATCTCACGAGTCGTTTACGATATTTCGGGTAAGCCGCCTGCGACTATTGAATGGGAATAATCAGCGCTTAACAGATACTTAACTAGACTTAAGTGTAAAATAACAAGGGCGCTTCGGCGCCTTTTTTGTTCCTTGAGAAAGGACGTTAATAGAACTGGAATATCCCTTGTCTGAGCAGAAAAAAGAGTCCCAAGAGCAGCCTGATGAAAACGCTTCACAATTAGCGTTAGATAAACACTTCATGTCGATGGCGATGGAGATGGCCCGTAAAGCCGAAGCCGTAGGTGAGGTGCCTGTTGGGGCCGTATTAATCAAAGATGGTGAGCTAGTCAGTGCGGGGTTCAATTATTGTATTGGATTACATGACCCTTCCGCTCATGCCGAGATGCAGTGCTTGCGTCAGGCTGGAAAGGTGATCGAGAATTATCGCCTACTGAACACCACTCTTTATGTCACTCTGGAACCGTGCGCTATGTGCGCCGGCGCTATGGTTCATTCTCGTATTGAACGTCTCGTCTTCGGGGCAAAAGATGACAAGACGGGGGCGGCAGGAACGGTTATCGATCTGGTGAGACACCCGGCATTTAATCATCAGCTGCAAGTCAGTGACGGAGTGTTAGCCGATGAATGCAGTGCACAGCTGAGTCAGTTCTTCAGGCGTCGACGCAAAGAGAAGAAGGAACAGAGGCTGCTAGAGAAAAGGCTTGAGGCTGAAAAGCAGATTCTACATGACTGAACTTAGGTGTTTGTCTGTTTAAATAACGACAAACCCCTTTGCTATTCCGCCGGTGTGATAAACGCGAAGAACATTTTCTGGCGGCTTAGGGTGCGCAAATGTTTGGCTTTTTGCTGTGTTCTTCGTCGGGTAGAGCTAAACTTCATTTTTGATTTTTTCATTATATTTCCGTTAAATCCATTGGTACTACTGAAAGCATAGGTATGCCGATTATTTTGTGTCAGCTTACTGAGGTGGTGTACCCGCTAGTTCACTATTATTTTTATTAGAAAGCTCGACTAGTTGAGTCTCTTCGGCTCTGGCTTTCTCATCTTCTATCATCTGATTATCTACCCAGACTAAGGTGTCATAGTAGCGGCGAATGCTGTCAACATAATGGACTGCCTCGTTGCCGCGAGCATAACCATATCGGGTACGCTCATAGTATTTACGTTTCTGTAATAATGGAAGCACTTTTTTCAGATCTCTCCATGCACTGGGGTTGAGCCCCATAGACTCGGCGAGCTTACGCGCATCTTCCACATGTCCGTAGCCGATATTATAGGATGCTAAGGCAAACCACATACGTTGATTTTCCGGAATGGACTCAGGTAAGCGCTTTAAAATATCATTGAGGTATTTAGCGCCTCCCTTGATGCTCTGTTCTGGATCCAGCCTATTGTCGATCCCTACCTGCTTTGCCGTAGGCAAGGTTAACATCATCAGCCCGCGGACCCCTGTGGGAGAGCGAGCATTAGGGTTCCAGTGAGACTCCTGATAAGCGGTCGCGGCAAGTTTACGCCAATCTATACCCCCGGCATAAAATTGGAATTTTTCTTTGTATCTCGGCAGCTTATTGTCGATGGCTCGCAGAAATGCACGAGTATCGACATAATCGAAGCGCTTCACATGGGCAAAATATTTTTCGTTGAGATGTGCCAGAGTGCCGTTGCGTTTCTCTTGGTGCCAGAAGGTTAACAGATCACTCATCAACTGATCACTTTGATTTGGGGGCAGTAACCAGACTATGGCTTGTCTTTCCTTCAATGTGGGACCGGCGCGGAGTTCTGGCATAAATCGGCGGTTGATATCGAAGGTGGTCGAGTCGGCTATGGTATAGGTTATCTCGCCCCTGGCAATCATGCCCATCAACTCTGCGCTGTCTCTATTTTTTTCTTGATCCCAGAGGAGATCCGGGTACATTTTCTGCAGTTGCGACAGGGTTTCCACGAAGGAAGAATCTGTGATGACCGTGATGTTTTCTTTTAATTGGGAGATATCTTTGGGCACTCTTGTGCCTTGCTTATAAACTAAAACTTGATCTACACGGTAGAGAGGCGGGCCCAGACGAAACTTTTCCCGTCGAGTCTGTGTGTCCGCAAGACCTGCCGCAATAAAGTCGATTTCACCATTATCGAGTGCAGTGTAAAGCTCACCTATGTTGGGGTAAGGTTTCATCTCTAAATCGAGCTCTAGAAAATCGGCGAAAAGTGCAGCCATCTCATAATCGAAACCAGCTTCACCTTGTCCTGTGGTAACGAAGATTTGTGGACCATAGAGAGTACCAACATTTAATTGTGTTTTAGCTACAGGCTCGGGCATCACTTCAGTTTGTTCGACAGCCACTCTCTGGCAGGCTGCCAGTAGAGTAAGTGTAAGTAAAACAAACAGAATTTTTTTCATTTATCGCTAAATCATCTAGTTATTGTCGTAGACATAGCAGGCAATTATATCATATTGCTCGCGAACCGAATAAAAACAGCATTTTTGTACAAAAAGTAATCATGCCGTGGCGAAGTGTTAGTTAATATTATGAGTGAAATTTTCGATTAATTCTCGTTTTCGAGTCGGCTAGGAACAAAATTTATACAAGGCTATTTTTCGTTACACAGAACACTGTTTTCGCCAGACACTACGGGTGCTTTGTGGGTCATCTTTCCCTATAATGTCGCCAGTTCTGACCCTGCAATTATAATATATAAGGTGAAATGACGTGATGGAGATCATCCGCGGAGCCCCAGCTTTATCAGCGTTTAGAGTGCAAAAGTTAATGGAAGCTTGTAAAATCGCTGCGCTTCCTGTTTCTGGCATCTATGCTGAGTACATACATTTAGCCGATTTAACTGAGTCTCTTAACGAGAACGAGACCCAGCAACTTGCAAAACTCCTCACCTATGGCCCGGCCATCGAAGCCCATGCGCCACAAGGAACACTTCATTTTGTCACACCACGGCCAGGTACAATTTCTCCTTGGTCTTCTAAGGCTACCGATATTGCCCATAACTGTGGTCTCAATAAAGTTAAGCGATTAGAGCGTGGTATTGCTTACTATGTAGAATTTGATGTGCTAACGACCGAGCAAGAGCAATTACTGACAGCACTCTTGCATGACCGCATGGTCGAAGTCATCCTTGCAGGCTTCGAACAGGCGGCGGTGCTTTTTGTGCGCACCGAGCCGGCAGTCGTCAAGAGCGTCGACATTTTAGGTGAAGGCCGCAGTGCGCTTGAGCTTGCCAACACACAGCTTGGTCTAGCCTTAGCCAACGATGAGATCGATTATTTAGTCGAAAACTTCGTTAAGTTGGGCCGTAACCCAAATGATGTCGAGCTGATGATGTTTGCTCAGGCAAACTCTGAACATTGTCGGCATAAAATCTTCAATGCAGATTGGACCATCGATGGTGAAGTTCAGCCAAAATCCTTGTTCAAGATGATTAAGAATACCTTCGCCGTTACTCCGGATGGTGTGCTTTCTGCTTACAAAGATAACTCCGCCGTGATGGAAGGCTATACCGCGGGTCGCTTCTTCCCGGAAGATGATGGTGTATATAGTTACCACACCGAGCCGATGCATATCCTGATGAAGGTCGAAACCCATAACCATCCAACGGCGATCAGCCCATACTCGGGTGCCGCAACGGGTTCTGGTGGTGAGATCCGTGATGAAGGTGCGACCGGTCGTGGTTCTAAGCCAAAAGCCGGTTTAACGGGTTTTAGCGTATCTAACCTTAAGATCCCGGGTTTCGTTCAGCCCTGGGAAGCCGATTACGGCAAACCTGAGCGGATTGTCACGGCGCTGGATATCATGACCGAAGGCCCATTGGGCGGCGCGGCATTTAACAATGAATTTGGTCGTCCGGCACTGTTAGGTTATTTCCGTACCTATGAGCAGGAAGTCAGCAGCCATAACGGCGTCGAAGTGCGCGGCTATCATAAGCCGATCATGCTTGCCGGTGGTCTGGGCAATATTCGTGGCGAGCATGTACAGAAAGGTGAGATCACCGTCGGCGCTAAGCTGATTGTACTGGGTGGTCCGGCGATGAATATCGGACTCGGAGGCGGCGCAGCCTCTTCGATGACATCCGGTGAGTCAAACGAAGATCTCGATTTCGCTTCGGTGCAGCGTGAAAACCCTGAGATGGAGCGTCGTTGTCAGGAAGTGATCGACCGTTGTTGGCAGATGGGTGATAACAACCCGATCCAATTTATCCACGATGTGGGCGCGGGTGGTTTGTCTAATGCATTCCCTGAGCTGGTGAACGATGGCGAACGTGGTGGCAAGTTCGAATTAAGAGATGTGCCATCGGATGAGCCAGGCATGAGCCCGCTTGAGATCTGGTGTAACGAGTCCCAAGAGCGTTATGTGATGTCCGTCGCACCAGAGGATCTCGATACCTTCATTGCTATATGTGAACGCGAACGTGCGCCTTTTGCTGTGGTCGGTGTGGCAACACAAGAGCGTCACTTATCACTGAGTGATGCGCATTTTGATGATAAGCCAATCGATCTGCCACTGGAGCTGTTATTAGGCAAAGCACCTAAGATGAGCCGTGATGTGGTCAGTGCCAAAGCCGAGTCACCTGCAGTCGATCAGAGTAAGATTGATATTAAAGGTGCTGTTCGGCGCATACTCAGACTTCCAACTGTTGCCGAGAAGACCTTCCTTATCACTATCGGTGATAGAAGTGTGACCGGTCTGGTTAACCGCGATCAGATGGTGGGCCCTTGGCAGGTACCCGTTGCCGATTGCGCCGTGACGGCCGCGAGTTTCGATTCATATACTGGTGAAGCCATGTCTCTGGGTGAGCGTACCCCGCTGGCACTGCTGGACTTTGGCGCCTCGGCACGTATGGCCGTTGCCGAAGCAATCATGAACATAGCCGGTACCGATATCGGTTCATTCAAGCGTATCAAGTTGTCTGCCAACTGGATGTCTGCTGCGGGTCACCCGGGTGAAGATGCTGGCCTCTATGAAGCCGTTAAAGCCATCGGCGAGGAGCTGTGTCCTGAGCTTGATTTGACCATTCCCGTCGGTAAAGACTCGATGTCGATGAAGACAGCATGGCAAGATCAGGGCGTCGATAAGTCGGTGACCTCTCCTATGTCACTGGTCATTACCGCGTTCGGTGCAGTACAGGATATCCGCAACACAGTCACGCCAGAGCTGCGCAGCGATAAAGGTGACACTGAGCTGTTATTGATTGACTTGAGTGCCGGTAATAACCGCCTCGGTGGTTCATGTCTTGCGCAAGTATATAGTGTGCTTGGCGATAGTGCGCCGGATCTGCAAGACTCGAGTTTGCTGCGTGGCTTCTTCGAGGTGATACAGCCACTAGTCGCGCAGCGTGATGTTATTGCCTATCACGATCGCAGTGATGGAGGTTTATTTACCACCTTGGTTGAGATGGCGTTTGCGGGCAACACAGGTCTTAATATCGACCTTGCCGATGTTGACGGCACCGATATAGAGCGACTCTTTAATGAGGAGCTTGGTGGTGTCATTCAGGTTAGCTGCGCACAAAGTGAAGCCATCATTGCTAAGTTCAATGCAGCGGGCGTTGCCTGTCACGTTATTGGCAGCTTAACGGCTGACGATACTATAACCATCAATGATGGTGACAGAGCAATACTGGTCGAGTCTCGTACCGAGCTAAGGACTATCTGGGCCGAGACCACGCATCAGATGCAATCACTGCGGGATAACCCTGAGTGTGCCGATGAAGAGTTCAAGCTTAAGCATGATGCAAGTGAGTCTGGCTTGACTGTGGATCTTAAATTCGACCCAAGCCAAGATGTTGCCGCGCCGTTTATCTTGAAAGGTGCTGCACCTAAGATGGCTATCTTGCGTGAACAAGGGGTTAACTCGCATCTGGAGATGGCTGCGGCCTTCGACAGAGCAGGTTTTGAGAGTCGTGATGTTCACATGAGTGACATCCTCAGTGGTCGGGTAACTTTAGATGAGTTCCAGGGCTTAGCGGCTTGTGGCGGCTTCTCTTATGGTGACGTGCTGGGTGCTGGTGAAGGTTGGGCTAAATCAATCTTGTTTAATACCCGTGCCCGTGAGCAGTTTACTCAGTTCTTCGAGCGTGAAGACAGTTTCTCTCTGGGGGTATGTAATGGTTGTCAGATGTTATCTACGTTGAAAGAGATCATTCCTGGCACCGAGCATTGGCCACGTTTTGTACGTAACCGCTCCGAGCGTTTCGAGGCTCGTGTCAGCTTAGTGGAGATACAGAAGAACCCTTCAATCTTCTTCGAAGGGATGCAAGGCTCGCGTATGCCTATCGCAGTATCACATGGAGAAGGCCGTGTCGAGTTTGCATCGCCTGAAGCCATGGCATTAGCCGAAGCCTCTGGCACCATAGCGCTGAGATATGTGAATGGTCAAGGCGAGATCGCCACTAAGTACCCGCAGAATCCTAACGGCTCGCCGAATGCACTATCGGGAATATGTAGCACAGATGGTCGTGTGACCATCATGATGCCACATCCTGAGCGTGTGTTTAGAACCGTGGCAAACTCATGGCATCCCGATTCATGGGGAGAAGACAGTCCTTGGATGAGAATGTTCAGAAACGCGCGAGTAAAATTGGGTTAAATTGATATTGAGCCAGATCTAAACTTGGCTTGGTTTTTTAACTTCAACTGCAGCAAATCTGCTGAAAAAGAGCATCGAAAATTTTGGAGCTCTTTTTTTTAGAGAAAATAGTTATATTTTATTCCCTATTAAATAGAGAGTTAGGATTACATTAGAGAGTTAGGGGGTACTAAACCGTGATAAATACACAGTTAGCTGTAGATCTATTGGCAAGAGTGTAATTGGAGCGCTAGCGATGAGTAATAGACTCAACCAGCATATAAGTGTTTGCTTGATTAGGCTTTAGATGAACTGTGCAATCAGGGGATTTTGAAAGGCTTAGATATGAAAAAGCCACCTAGCTGAATCAGCTAGGTGGCCGTTTTGCGCTAACAAAACTTCAAATAAACCTGTCTAGTCTAGTGGAAGTTTAACGTTCTCTAGCAGTATAAAGTTCAACAAAAACACGCTTATAGTTGTTTGCTAAACGATTCAAGAATTTTTTCATAATGGTATCTCCACACAGTTAAAGGGTTATGTGAGCGGAGTTTGACTAGGCCGGGCTACTTCACCGGATCACATTAGTCGCTCCTGAGCACAAGCCGTATATTATTCCTGTATGGATTAATCATCAAACGAGAAAAATTATAGTTAGTCATTACTAAAACTAATTAATATTACAAGTAAACTCTTGATACAATAGTGTGTTTGGTGTTAGTTGCTATAATAACAGTGTGTTAGGTGTTTATCTTGCAATCGTGCGTTTAATATATTTGATGTTTCGCCTGTTTACATTGATTTTATTCGGGTGATTTTGAAATTTGTGTAGAGGAAAATTCTTGTTATATCCGAGGGATGTGCCTAACACATACCTAACTTG